>NZ_JBHSON010000070.1:0-61696 GCF_042656285.1 Actinomadura rugatobispora
ACGCTGGATCGCCCGGTGGAAGGCCGCCCTCAACGCCTTCGACATCGCTTTCGAAGGCCGCCTCACCACCGCCGGCAGCTGACCTCAGCAATATCGAGTCACACCGTTAACTGGACAGACCCGACGCTCGTGAATGGTCTTCTCCAGACCGAGGGCTACGCCCGCACAGTCCTCGGAAGCAACCAGGTCCCCGAGAAGGCCGAACGTCTCTTGCAGGAGCGCATGGAACGTCAGCGGATCCTCACTCGCCAGCATCCGCCGCACGCGTGGTTCGTCATGGATGAGATGGTGCTACGACGGATCGTCGGCAGCCGGGAGATCATGCGCGAGCAACTCGCCCACCTTCTGGAATTTAGCGAGCGCCCAACCAGCATGGTGCACATCGTGCCGCTCGACACGGGCTACCACGAAGGACTCGGAGGAACGTTCACCATCCTTGACCTGAGGGACGGCAAGAACGTCGCCTACACCGAATCTACGGGCGAAGGCGTCCTCATCAATGACCGCGCCTCAGTCGCAAGGCGCCTCGTACGCTATGACATGGTGCGCGGTCACGCACTCCCCGTCGACAAGTCGCAGGACTTGATCAAGAGTGTGATGGAGGAGCTATGAGCATGGACGATCCGGCGATCATCCACTGGCGCAAGAGCAGCCACAGCGACGATCACGGCGGTGACTGCGTCGAGGTGGCAGACCTGGCTTCCGTGATCGGTGTGCGTGATTCCAAGGACCCCGATGGTCCGAAGCTGGCCTTTGACGCCGCCGCGTGGGGTGCGTTCACGCGCCGTGTCAAGGCTGGTGTGCTCGACCTGGGCTGAGGCGGATGCGTTGTGCCCACGGTCTGGACCGGGGCCGTGGGCCAGCGGATGATGCGCGCATGGATTCTCAAGCTCTCCAGTGGCGCAAGAGCAGCCACAGCGACCAGCACGGCGGTGAGTGTGTCGAGGTCGCGGACCTGGCTCCTGTGATCGGTGTCCGTGATTCCAAGGATCCGGATGGTCCCAGGCTGGCCTTCGATGCCGCTGCGTGGGGTGCGTTCACGCGCCGTGTCAAGGCTGGTGTGCACGACCTGGGCTGATCCGCTCAGATCGCTGATGCCAGCAACTGATGGACGTGCTTTCGTATGTGGGGCGCGAGGCGGGCGTGGGTGGGGTCGCGGTCGGCGGCTTGGAGGAGGATCGCGGCGACGGTGAGCCTGGCGAGTCGGCCCTGTGGTGTGGTCAGGATGTCGGCGAAGTTGTGATGGACGCGGGCGGCAAGTTCGGGGTTGGGGAGTGTGTAGGCGTGGAGGTGGGCGGCGTCGAAGCCGTGGGGGGCGGGGCCGAAGCCTTCCCAGTCGAGGATGGTGAGTTTCGGGCTGGTGAGGTTGGCCCAGTGGAGGTCGCCGTGGGCCAGGCTCCATCGTTGGACGGCGGTGTCGATGCCGATGTCGCCGAGGTATCGGGGGATGGTGCGGTGGATGTACTCCTGGCTGATGACGGGCTGGCGGTCGTGCGGGGCTGGAGTTGTGCTGAGGGCGTCGGTGGCCTGGCGCAGTTGGGTCCACCACGCGTCGGGGAGGGTGATCGGTTCGGTGAGGTCGGGTGTGGGTGAGCAGACGGGGGTCGGCTCGTAGGTGGTGAGTTCGGCGCGGTAGACGTGCGCGTCATGCGTCCAGTGGGTGGTGCGGAGCAGGCGGGGACGCGGGATTTGGGTGGGGAGCAGTGTGGTGGCTTGCTGGGTTCCGGTCCATAGCTTGCCGCCCTCCTTGCCTGCTGGGGCTTCGAGCAGGCGGAGCCATGCGCGTCCGGAGTGCGTGGTGACGGGGCCGCTGAGGGTGCGGCCACTGTGGCCCCATACCTTGGGCGTCTGGTCGAGCGGTGTGAGCTCGAGTCGCGTCGTTGCGGCGGTGAAGGCTGAGCGCATCCTTTCGGCCAAGGCGGGGTCGTCAGGCTCGGAGAAGATGGCAGATCTCCTTGAGGTGCGAGGGCGGGACGGCCGGAGTCCGGAACGCGGTCAGGGCCTCGTGCCAGTGTGCCGCAGTGGATGCTGACAGCAGGGCACCGGTTAATCCTGGTGTGGACGCCACGATGGCAAGGGTCGCCGCGACGGGTGACAGGCATGGGTTGATGAGGGCGGCGAGTTCGTTGGTGACCATGTCGACGAGTTCGCCGCCGTTCAGCGGGGCCGAAGCCCAAACCTGCAAGCCCGCTTCCGCGGCCTCGGCCACTGGGCCGACCCCGTTCAATGCTCCGGCGAGGGGCGTTATGTGTACGAGGTTCACGGGCAACTGGATCGCGCGTAGGTGGTGGTTGGTGCCGCCTGCGGCGTCTCGCGCGGCGTTGAGGAGGTGGTGCACGCTGAAGGCGCCGTGGGTGAAACCGCTCCAGGTGGCGACGCCGTAGCCGGCGATTTTGCCGTCATGAACCGCCTTTCACAGGTCGCGAAGGCTCGTGTGATCTGGTGAAGTAGGCGCCGGGGATCGGTGTGGGCGTCATGCTCGGGGTTGTGCAGGTAAAGCAGGTCGAGGCGTTGGCGGTCCAGTTCGGCGCCGGTGGTGGCGATCTGGTAGTCGAGATAGGCCGGACTGATGGAGTGGCATCGGGTGGCATCCCGCGCCGCGATGACTCCAGCGCGTAGGGCCGCTTGGGCCTGCGTGCGGGTCATGTGCCCGACCTTGGAGAAGAGGCGCACCTCGGGATGGGCGGCCACGATGTGGGCCAGCTGGGCTTGCGCGGTTCCTTGGGCGTAGACGGGGGCGGTGTCGATGGTAGTGACCCCTGCTGAGACGGCCACGCGTGCGGCGGCGGAGACGTCACGGCAGCGGTACGTCCCCAAACCCAGAAGTGCCATCACGCGTCGCTCACGGCCACGACGCCGGCCTGGAGGAACTGGTGCAGCAATTCGGCGACCTGTTCCGGAGCGATTCCCGCAGCCGCGGAGAGGCGGCCGACGCCCGTCTCCCGGCCGGAGGCGAGCATGTCCAGCAGGGGTGCCGCCTCGGCTGCAAGTATCCAGCGTTGCCCGGCGGCCTCCAACGCCACGGTTTGACCAGCATCGCGGATCAGGGCACGTGGCGCTGTCAGCCGGACCCTGAGGTCGGCGTCTGAGGGCTGCGCACTGACGGCGTGTGGAAGGGAGAAGCCGCCGTGGGACCCGTAGGCGGCGTCTCGCGCGGCCAGGTAGTTCTCGATGATCGATGGGTCGTCGAGTCGTTCGGATAGCAGCTCGGCGGCATGTCGGCGCCAGGCTGATCGGGTAGCTTCGTCAGCCCAACGCGGAAGGTCGGCGCGCATGGACTGGTGGGCTCGTAGCTCATCCACCAGCCAGGAGAGCAGATCGATGCCCGTGTGCGTGGCCAGGCCACAGGTCAGGTGAAGCGAAGGCCGTCCGGTGGACGCGGCCGCTGCGTGCCACCATCCGCGGGGGACGTGCAGAACGTCTCCTGCCTCGAGGGTGAAGGCGTCGGTGGGGTGCTCGGGTGGTGTGTCGTCGAAGTCGATGTCTCGGTAGAGCGGCGTGAGTCGTGTCGGGCCATAGACACGCCATCGTTTCGCTCCGGCCACCTGGATGACGATGACGTCGTGATCGTCCCAGTGAACGCCGAAGCCTTCTTTAGAGGTCCAAGAGGCGTATGCGTTGACCTGCACACCGGTGCGCAGGTGCCGCTCCAGCCTGCTTGCCATGTCGCGGATCGGCGGGTGCATCTCCTCGATCGCGTCCAGGACCAGGGTTGCACCGTCACGCAGCTGTGCTGCGAGGAGGTGCGGCTGCGGGGCGTTCCAGGGTTGCATCCGCCGGTATGTGCGCTGCTCGCAGTAATCGGAGGTCGGCACGGTCGTCCCGTTGATGGCCAGCCGCAGCCGGGGCGGCTCCAGACGATGAGTGTTCAGGATCTCGTTCAACGCAGGCCAGCTCAGCAGCCCGGCGAACCGGTCCCGCTCCGCAGCGGGGGCGGGGAAGACGCGGTGGGTGCGGCCCAGGTCCTGGGCGAGGAATCTCTCCCCGCCCAGGACCTCGACGATCAGGTCGATCATGATCGTGGTTCAGCCGTCGTTCAGGTCGGACTTGCCGGTGGATCCGCCGTCGGAGGGCTGAGTGGCACGCCCGCGGGCCGCCACGATCTTCTCCACGGCCACCACCAGGCCGCTGCTGCCGTTCTCGTCCTTCACTGGGACTCCTTCCTGGCCGACCGCCCCCTGCGGCCGGACTTGCCGAGCCCTACTCTGTGGTCCGTCCCGCGTTTTGCGGCAGGGAATGAGCACGTCGTCTGTGACCGTGGAACCGCCCCACGGGTCACTCCCAACGAATGCGCTTGCCCGCCGCCTGCGGGTCGCTAGGCTTGGGGCCGGGGTGACAAACCAATCAAGGACGAATGGCGACGTGGCCAGGCGCAGGGTCTTCGATCCCGGAGCCGTTCCCATGGGGTTCTGGTGCGGCGACGATGTTCAGCGATGCCTTACCGAAAGGGACGTGGCGAGCCTGTTCCGCCTGTTCCTCAACGAGTTCCCCGACTGCACACAGACCCAGCTCGCCTTTCTCACCCAACACGACCGCTCCGACATCTCCAACTGGGTCAGAGGCACCCGCCAAGGCCGAGTCTCCGACATCGAAGTCCTCCCGCATCGCCGACGGCCTGCACATACCCGACCAGAGCCGCCTCCTGCTCGGGCTCGCCCCAGCAGCCCACAACCCCGATCCCAGAGCCGACCGGCCGCCCATGCCACCGCGCGTCACCACGCACAGTGGCACTGAAGTGCGAACCAGGTCTGGTCCCGTACACATCGCCATCTGTGGCAGCCGGGCACCCGATACCGACGCCGTTGTGATCGACGCGGTCGTCCGGTGCCTGGCACGACTGGTCATGAGCCGCGGTTACAAGGTCAGCCACGGCCCGGTCGGCGTGGGCATCGAGGTCATGACCTACATCGCTGACCAGTACCGCCCACCCGACATCACCTTGGCCATAGGACTCTTCGGCCATCGCCACGTCGTCCAGGGCGCCGAGTTCGTCATCGTGCTCGGTGGCGCGGCCGGCACCCAAACCGAGATCGACCTCGCCCACTCGCTGGGCAAGAAGATCATCGTGTTGCCCGCGAGCGGAGGTAGGGCGCGGCGCTTCTACCAGCAGGCGATTCGAGACCAACGCCTGTGCTCATGGATGACCCACGAGCACTTTGCCTCTCTGAACGCCTGCGAGGACTCCGCCGAGGATTTCGTTCGGATCGTCGAGCAGTTGATCCACGACCACCATGGAGCCCCATGTGACTGAACGTCCCTACGTACTGCTGTCCTGCGCGGCCTCGATCGATGGCTACATCGACGACTCGACCGACAAGCGGCTGCTGCTGTCCAACGATGAAGACTTCGACCGTGTAGACGAAGTCCGGGCTGGCAGCGACGCGATCCTTGTCGGCGCCAACACCATTCGGCGTGACAACCCCCGGCTGCTCGTCCGGGCCCGGGAACGCCGTGAAGACCGTCTCGCCCGTGGCCTCCCCGAAAGCCCGATCAAGGTCACCTTCACCAACCATGGCGATCTCGACCCGGAGGCCAAGTTCTTCGCCGCGGGCGAGGTGGAAAAGATCGTGTACTGCGCCGGTGCCGCGGTGGACAAATGCCGTGGCCGCCTCGGCGACGCCGCAACTGTGGTGAACGCCGGCGACACAGTTCAGTTGGAGAAGGTCCTGGACGATCTCGCCATGCGAGGCGTCCAGCGGTTGATGGTGGAAGGCGGCGGCACCGTCCACACCCAGTTCCTCACCCAAGGGCTCGCCAACGAGCTCCAGCTCGTCATCGCCCCCTTCTTCGTCGGTGAGACCGACGCCCCCCGCTTCGTAGGTGGCGGAGCTTTCCCTCACCACCCCGGCAACCGGATGAAAGTCGCCGAAGTATGCTTGATCGGCGACGTCATCCTCGCGCGATACATCCTGGACGAAACCAACAAGTGAGCACCCCCACACCTCGCAGAGGTGCCCGAACCCGTGGTGTGGGCACGTCTCCCGAATGAACCGCCCCACCAGGGGCGGGTTGCGTTGCGTCGTGTGCGGGCTCGCTGGCCTGGCCGACGACATCGCCGCCGTGAAGGTCCACCGAAGGGCGCGCACGGCGTCGGTATTTGTCAGCATGCCCGCCCCTCCCCCCACCCCGTGGCGGGAGAAGGGTGATGCGACCCGCGCACCACGGCCAGTGGCGGCCGGGAGCGCAACAAGGTGTGAACGGCCGAGCCGCAAGCTCGGCCCGTTCACGGCCGAGAAGCTGACCTTGAGGAAGCCCAAGCGAAGATCAGGCGGCGCAGCCCGGCCGCCACCCGTGTCACCGTGTCGCGCAACTGGGTCGCGGTGAGGCTCTGTGGTGGCCGGGTCTCGCTGTAGGCGCGCACCACGATGTCGTCGGGGGCCACACCGGGAAGGCGGAGAACGTTGGCCGCGTAGTTGAGCCGCGACCCGGGGAACCAGACGGCGCCGGCCACATCGTCGAGTCGCGACCGGCCCGTTTCCGGCGGCACCTGCCATTTCACGTCGAAGTGCTCGGCGATCGACGTCCAGAAGTTTTCGAGATCGCGCACCGACCATTCCCACAGCGAGAGGTAATCGTCGAGGCGGAGCCCGCGGTCATGGCGGAGCCATGCTCAGGTGGGCGCCGATCCGGGAGGCGTCCAGCACACCGGGCGGGGGCCGCCAGAGGACTTCGGGCTCGTTCATCTCATCCCTCCGCGGTCCGCAGGAATATGAGGGCCTTCATGTCCAGGACGACCTTGCCGTCCTGGTTGATCAGTTGCGGCCGGAAGTGCACGAGGCCGCGGTCGGGCCTGCTGGTGGATCGGACCGCGTCAGTGACCGTGAGCCGGAGCCGCAGCGTGTCGGCCGGCCGTACGGGGACGAGCCACCGCAGGTCGTCGACGCCCGGACTGCCGAAACCGGCGGTCCTCGGCAGATAGTGCTCGGTCAGCAACCGCATCATCAGCGCGGTGGTGTGCCAGCCGCTCGCGATCAGGCCGCCGAAGGGGCCGTCCGAGGCGGCGGCCGGGTCGGTATGGAACGACTGCAGGTCGAAGGCCCCCGCGAAGTCGAGTATTTCTTTTTCGGTGACCTCGATCTGCCCATTGTGCTCATAGGTCATGCCGGGTACGAAGTCCTCGAACCGCCGGTCTTCCTGGGGAATTGCGAACAGGTCGTTCTGGGTCATGGCGATCGCCCCTCGAGGTCTGCCGGAAGACTTACCGTCCGGCACATCCTACGATCGTGGTGCCGAACTGCGAGTCGCCTGATCATCGCGGCACCCTTGGGGATAGAATCGCCATTCTCCCTGCTTTTCGGTCCCGCCGTGGCGATCACCACATTGACTCGGCGGGGTGCCTGCACGCATGGACTCTCAAGCTCTCCGGTGGCGCAAGAGCAGCCGCAGCGACGATCACGGTGGTGAGTGCGTCGAGGTGGCGGACCTGGCTCCTGTGATCGGTTTGCGTGATTCCAAGGACCCGGATGGTCCCCGGCCGGCCTTCGATGCGGCCGCGCGGGGTGCGTTCGTGTGTCGTGTCAAGGGTGGTGCGCACGACGGAAGGTGCGGGCGATGAGTTCTCCGGGCCGGGGAGGTCTACAGGGGAGAAGTCGGGGCAACGGGTGCTCCGGCTCCAGCCGATGGCCGGGAGAGCGCATGCGTGAGCTGATGGTCGACATGTTCAGCACCGTCGACGGGTACGGCGGTGGCGGGCCGCGGTCGGCCCCGTACTGGGGGTACATCGGGCCGGGGCTGTCCGAATGGATGGACGCCCAGCTCGCCGAGGAGCACGTCATGCTCATGGGCGCGACGTCGTACCGGCAGATGGCCGAGATCGTCGCGAGCGTCGACGACCCGACCTTCCCCCGGATGGCGGAACTCCCCAAGATCGTGTTCTCCAAGACGCTGCGGCCGCCGCTGACGTGGGCGAACACCACGCTCGTCGACGAGCCGGTCGAGACGGCCGTGCCCGCGCTGAAGGCCCTGGACGACGGGCTGCCGATGCGCACCATCGGCAGCGCGTCCCTGGTCCGCAGCCTCTTCCGGCTCGGGCTGGTCGACCGTGTCCGGGTGATGTTCTTCCCCATGATCCACGGTGTGGAGGGGGAAGCGCCGGTCTTCGACGAACTGCCCGTGGCCGATCTGGACCTCGTCGGCACCACCGTGATCGACGACCGCCTCGTCCTGCTCGACTACCGCACCGGCGGCGAGCGGCTCGCGACGTCCCCCCGGAGTGCCGGCGCGTGAACCGCCGCCCCTAGATCGTTGATGGGAGATGTCGGTGCTGGTCAATGGCCACAGGCCGCCCCAGGAGGCGTGGTGGGACACATCGCGCCCTTCAGCGATATCCCATCAACGGTCCAGGGGGACGGGGTCGTAGGGCGGGCCGGAGCGGGCCAGGGTGGCGGTGTCCGTCGCGTCGTGGCGGCGCAGGGTTTCGTGGACCAGGGAGGCTCCGCGGTCCAGGTCGTCGCGGACCGTGACCTCGATCATGACCTTCTCGGCGACGGAGCCGCCGCCCGGCGCCTGGCGGAAGGTGCCGCCACCGATCTCGGCACGGCCCAGCCCGGCCTGCTTGAGGGCATCGCTGAGATCGGCCGCCACGGTACGGGCGTGGGCCTGCGGGCGGCCCTCGACGGCCAGAGTCAGGGTCAGCTCCCAGAAACGGGCCGTAGCCAGGAGGCTGCGGCCGAACCAGCGTTTCACCAGGGAGCCTTGGTCGAGGCCGGCCAACGCTTCGATCGCCCAGCACGATTCCGCCCGGCTCACCGGGTCCTCCAAGGCGCGCAGCAGGACGGGCTGGGCGAAACCGGCGGTGCGCAGTGCCCGGGCCAGTGGGACGAGGTCGTGGTGGCCGCGGGCGGTGGAGCAGCGCTGCAGGGCGGAACGGACGGCGGCGTCCTGGAGAGCAGGGTCGGCGGCCACGGCGGCGAGGGCATGCCGGGCGCGGTCGAGGAGGGCGGCCCAGGCCGCGAACGGGAAGTCGTCGGAGTCGGGGGCTCGCAGCGAGTAGAGCGGCCGCTCGATCGAGATGTCGAGGGGTTGGTCGACGGCGGGATGGCCGTCCGGGCGGGTCGTCCAGAGCAGGCCGGTGCCGCGCAGATCGCGCAGCTCGTACCACTCTCGGGTCTCAGGGCGGAGGCCGCTGACGGTGCCAGGACGCACCAGGTGGAAGGCGCCGTCCACGAGCGGGGCCATCGCGTCCGGGTCGTCCTGCTCGTCCAGGACGGCGAAGCGGGCCAGCAGGGCGAGGAATGGCCCCGGGTGACGCAGCTCGGCATCGCGCAGCGCCGCGGCCCGGGCCAGCAGGTCCAGCTCGGACCAGCGCATCACGTGCGGGTGGAAGTGGGCCTGGTCATCCCAGCCGACCTGGATGGGCTCCGCCGTGCCGGGGACGGCGACGGCGAGTTCGAAGGCGCCGTAGGCGAGGTCCACGTCGAGGACGAGCGCGTGGCCGTCGCCTACGTCGAATTCAGCGCGGCAAGGCTCCTCCTCTTCAAAGTCGGGGGCATCGTCCTCGAAGAGGTAGGCGGACCAGAAGCCGGGCTCGGCCATCCGGGCCTTCAGACCGTCGTCAAGCGGCATGGAGAGCAACCTAGAGGATTAGGGGGACAAGCCGATGCGGTAGAGGGCGAGGGCGGCGAATCCGAGGAGTGAGCGGTCCCAGGGGATGGGGAACGCGGTGATCTCGTCGGGGTGGTCGGGGGCCTCGGCGAGTATCTGGAGCGCGGCGTCGGGCAGCCGGTCGCCGAGGCGGAGCGCGAGGGCGACGGCGGCGGTGAGCTGGACGGCGAGGCTTTCGGTGGTGAGCAGGGACGTCAGCCGGTGGTCGATGGCGGGTTCGGCCGGGGCGAGGTAGCCGAGGGTGAGATTGGCGCTCGCGCGCGGTATCTCCTGGGTCGCCGGGATCTCCAGGAGCCGCGAGACGGTGAGCCCGGTGGCGGGGAACCAGGCGAGGAGTTCGGCCGCGCCCGCGGCGACCAGCGGGTCGGGGTCGTCGGTCCACGCGGCGAACCGGTCGCTGAGCACGGCCGCCGCGAGGTAGGCGTCGCGGTCCCAGGACGCCGCGACCGCTTCGGCTTCCTCGGGTTCGTCGCGGTCGTCGTCGCCGTAGAGCCACGCGACGACGGCCGCTACGGCAGTGCCGGTCACGTTCTCGGCCGGGGTTAGGGCGAAGGGGAGGTGGGTGTCGTCGCGGTCTCCCAGCGCGATGATGCGGAGGAGGTCGAGCACGGCCGCCCGGTCCGGGGTCGCCGGGTCGTCCACCAGTGCGGTCAGGAACGGGACGACATGGCAGCTCACCTGCCAGCGGGTTCCCTGGTGGTAGACGTTCCCGCGGAGCCGGTGATGGGCCTGGCGGCGTTCCTCCTCGTCCGCTGACAGGAGTGCCTTGAGCTGGCCGGGGACGTCCACGGCCGGGCCGTAGGCGCGGTGGAGCTCAGCCCAGCCGACCGACTCCAGGCCGCTGAGGGGGCTCTCCGCCGAGGTGTTCATGAGCGCTGCTCGCGTTGTGGGAAGAGGCACTGCGGCAGGACGCTACTGCTCCACGAAGTCTGGGACGACGGCGGGGCGGCGTGTCAGGGTGGGTACCGGGGGTTCAACGAGCACACGCTTTACGGCATCCCCGTCCAGCACTGGGCGTGGATCCAGGGGTTCTTCGCGGTGTTCAGCGGGGTGCTGATGCTCGTCTAAGGGGCGGCGCCCTCGGCCACGTCGAGCAGGACCAGGGCGGCCCGGACGTTGACGACGGTCTCCGGCTGGGACAGGTCCAGGCCCGACACGGTTTCGATGCGGCGCAGCCGCTGGCTGACGGTGTTGGGGTGGACGTTGAGCCGCCGCGCCGTCTCGCGCCGGTCGAGCCCGGCGTCGAGGTGGACGCGGAGCGTGTGCAGGAGTTCGGTTCCGCGTTCGCGGTCGTGGTGGCGGACGTCCGCGAGCGTGCGGTCGGCGAAGGCGAGGAGTTGGGCGCTGTCGTCCAGTTGTAGGAGCAGGCCGCCGATGCCCAGGTCGTCCACCGTCACCGTGGACGCGGGCCGTCCCGCTCTGGCCGCGACGGTGAGGGCGCCGAGCGCCGTCCGGTAGGACTGGACGATGCCGTGGTGGGCAGGGGCGGACACCGCGACCATCGCCTCCGTGACCCCGGGCACGGACGTCAGCGCCTTCCGCACCCTCTCCCCGATCTCCCGAGGGCGGGCGTCCTCCGCCGGCCACAGCACCACGAGCGCTTGGCGGTGCAGGGCGACGAGGGGTCTCGGGACGAATCCGGAGGCCAGGTGGGTGACCGCGGCCAGTGCCCGCTCGGCCAGGGCGGTCTGGGCGGGCTCGATCCGGCAGACCAGTGCCAGATGCGGGCGGGACAGGTCGTGCCCGAGCAGTTCGGCGCGTTCGCGGAGCGGGCCTGAGGCGGGGTCGGTGCCGCCGAGGATGTCGGCGAGCAGTTCCCCGCGCAGCCGCTGCTCGACCTCGGCGGCGGTGCGGAGCCGGAACAGTTCGAGGGACAGCACGATCGAGGCGTGTTCGAGGGCCCGCTCGTCCAGGGGCGTGAGGGGCTCGGTGCCGCGCGGCAGCCAGAGCCGGGCGACCACCGAGCCCTCCAGGAGCACCCCGATGACCACGTGCTCCCCGTGCTGCCGGACGAGGTCCGTTCCGGGCCTGGCCGTGCTCGTGCTGCGGATCTCGGCGCCGGGCAGGTCCTCCAGGGGGCCGGCGTGCGCCATGACCTCGCCGCGGGCGTCCTCGACCAGCACCGGCCTGGCCAGCAGGTCCGACACCGCGGCGGCGATGCCGTCGACGCCGCCCGCCCGGAGGGCGACGCGGAGCAGGCTTTCGTGGATCCGTTCGGAGCGGGTGACCAGCTCGTGCTGGTGGCGGAGGTCGTCGAGCATCCTGGCGGAGGTGAGCGCGATCGCGGCGTGGTCGGCCAGCAGCCGCAGCCGGTCGATCTCCAGCGGCGTGAAGTCGTGGACGGCGGAGTGGTAGCTGTTCAGCGTGCCGACCACCGCCGGGCCCGTGACCAGCGGCACCGACAGCATCGAGCGGTAGCCCTGTTCGCGGGCCACGCCCGCCCAGCTGAAGTCGGGCTCGGCCGAGATGTCGGCGACCGCGACCGGCCGCCCGGACCGGAACGCCCGGCTCGACGGAGCCCCGCCCCGCGCGCCGGTCTCCAGGCGCACCGGCCGGTCGGAGTTGACCCGCGCGACGTACTCCTCCGTCAGCCCGCTCCAGCCGGCGATGACCAGGTTCCGCCCGGCGGCGTCCGGGACGAGGACGCCGCAGAAGTCGAGGCCGAGCAGCGACCGCGCGGTCTCCGCGATCAGGTCGAGGACCTCGCGCAGTCCGCGGCCCGAGTTGACGGCCGCGGTGAGGGCTCCGACTGCGTCCAGCCAGCGGCGCAGCTCGGCGAGCGACTCAGTGTCGGGCCGGTGGTTGGGCAGGTGGTCCGGTTCGTTCGTCGGGGTCACGATCTGAATGGTAGGCGGAACATAGATCACCGGAAAGAGTGTTCCGCCATACATATAAATCTGGTCTGTCCGATTCCATACTCGATCGCACCGGCGCATCGGGACGCCGGTCCCACCCCGCGTTGGAAAGGCACCGCATGACGCAGACAGACGCCGCCGCGGCGGCCCGGCCCGTCCTGAACCCGGCCACCGGCGAGGTGATCCAGACCGTCGCCGACAGCACGATCGCCGAGGTCGACGACGCCGTGCGCACCGCCCGCGCCGCGTTCACCGGCGGGCCCTGGCCCGCGCTGCCGCGCAGCGAGCGCGCCCGCCACCTGCTGCGCGCCGCCGACGCCGTCGAGTCCGCCGCCGAGACGCTCTACCGGCTGGAGACGCGCAACAACGGGCGCCCCATCACCGAGACCAGGGCCCAGCTCTCCCGCGTCCCCGAATGGTTCCGCTACAACGCGGGGCTGCTCGCCGCCCAGCGGGACGCCGTCCTCCCGTCCGACGGCCCGTACCTGACCTACCAGCGCCGCGCGCCCCTGGGCGTCTGCGGGATCATCACCCCGTTCAACCATCCGCTGCTGATCCTGGCGCGCAGCCTGTCCGCCGCGCTCGCCACCGGGAACACCGTGGTGGTCAAGCCGTCCGAGACCACCCCGCTGTCCACGCTGGCGCTGGTCGAGGTGCTGCGCGAGGCGGGCCTGCCGGACGGCGTGGTGAACGTGGTGACCGGCGGCCGGGACGTCGGGGAGCACCTCACGGCCCACCCCGGCGTCGCCAAGATCACGCTGACCGGGGGCACGGAGGCCGGACGCGCCGCCGCCGTCGCGACCGCCGCACGGTTCGCCCGGGTCACGGCCGAACTCGGCGGCAAGACCCCGATCCTGGTGTTCGACGACGCCGACCCGGCGGCCGCCGCCGAGGGCGCCGCGTTCGCGGCGTTCGTCGCCGCCGGGCAGTCGTGCGTCGCCGGCTCCCGCTTCCTGGTGCAGCGCGGGATCCACGACGAGTTCGTCGCCGCCCTCGCCCGCCGGGCCGAGTCGATCCGCATCGGCGACCCCGCCGACCCCGCGACGCGCCTCGGGCCGCTGATCAGCGCCGTCCAGCGCGACCGGGTGCTGCGGATGATCGACGTCGGCGTCGAGGAGGGCGCCCGCCTGGTGACGGGCGGCGGCGTCCCGGGCGACCTGCCCGGCCCGCTGCGCGGGGGCTTCTACGTGCGGCCGACGGTCCTGGCCGGCGCGACCAACGCGATGCGGGTCGCCCAGGAGGAGATCTTCGGGCCGGTCGCGGTGGTCGTGCCGTTCGACGACGAGGACGACGCCGTCGCCAAGGCCAACGACAACCGGTACGGCCTCGGCGCCGGCGTCTGGACCCGCGACGTCGCCCGCGCCCACCGGGTCGCGGACCGCCTGGTCGCCGGGATGGTGTGGGTGAACGACCACCACCGGCTCGAACCGTCGCTGCCGTGGGGCGGGACGAAGGAGTCCGGGACGGGCCGGGACGCCGGGACCGAGAGCTTCGACGACTTCACCTGGATCAAGACGGTCGTCGTGCGCACCGCCGCCGACGACGCCGACTGGTACGGCCGGGACGAACCCGGCCGCCTCAACTGACCTCCCCCACCCCCTCTGATCCACCGATCCGTCGCACGAACGAAGGGATCGCCATGCCCTCCCACCCCACCCCGGCACCGCCTCCGCGGGGCTGGCGCGCCGAGATCACCCGCACCCAGTGGCTCGTCCTGTTCGGGACGACCATGGGCTGGGCCCTCGACGGGTTCGCGGGAAGCCTCTACACGCTGGTCCTCGGACCGGCCATGACCGAGCTGCTGCCCAACAGCGGCATCGCCGTCGACGGCGGGAGCATCGGCCTCTACGGCGGGCTCACCGCCGCCCTGTTCCTGTTCGGCTGGGGCACCGGCGGCATCCTGTTCGGCATCCTCGCCGACTACTTCGGCCGGGTCCGGGTGCTGTCGGTCGGGATCGTCACCTACGCGGTCTTCACCGCGCTCGCGGCGTTCGCCGACACGTGGTGGCAGCTCGGCGTCCTGCGGTTCGTCGCGGGACTCGGCTCCGGCGTGGAGGCCCCGGTCGGGGCCGCGCTGGTGGCCGAGGTCTGGCGCAACCGGCACCGGGCCCGCGCCTGCGGCGTGATGATGTCGGGGTACGCCCTGGGATTCTTCGTCGCCGCGCTCGCGTACGCGGTCCTCGGCGGCTACGGCTGGCGCCTCATGATGGGCATCGCGGTCGCGCCGGCGCTGCTGGTGTGGTTCATCCGCCGCCACGTCCCCGAGCCCCCGGAGATCAAGGACACGATCGAGGCCCGGCGGACGCGCAAGGCGCTGGGGCATCGCGCGGAGGAGGACCGGTTCGTCCTGCGCCGCCTGCTCACCCCGCCGCTGCTGCACCGGACCCTCGTCGGGACCGCCCTGGCCACCGGTTCCCTGCTCGCCTTCTGGAGCGTGTCGACCTGGTACCCGCAGGTGCTGCGCGAGGCGGCGACGGCGGCGGCCCTGCCCGCGGACGCCGTCAAGGACCGGGTGGCCACGGCGTCCATGCTGTTCAACGCCGGAGGCGTCCTCGGCTACGCCACCTGGGGCTTCCTCGCCGACGCCATCGGCCGCCGGAAGACGTTCGCGCTCAGCTTCGCGATCTCCGCGGCGAGCGTGCTGTTCCTCTTCCCCTTCGACCGCTCGTACGGCGTGTTCCTGCTCGTCATCCCGGTGGCCGGGTTCGGGCTGTACGGGGCGCTGTCCGGCATCCTCGTGTACGGGCCGGAGCTGTTCCCGCCCAGCGTCCGCGCGACCGGCATGGCCCTCTACAACGGGATCGGCCGTTTCATCACCGCCTCCGGGCCCCTGGTCGCCGGTGTCATCGCGGCGTCCTGGTTCGGCGGTGATCTCGGCCTGGCCACCACGTGCGTGGTCGCCGTCGGCATGCTCGGCGCGATCGGGCTGTTCTTCGCGCCGGAGACCCGCGGGGCGCCGCTCCCGACCGACCCGGTCCCGGTCGTCCCGGCCCCGGTCGCTCCGGCGCCCGGTGCCGCGCCCGCCACCACGACGACCGGAGAGGAGACCAGGTCATGAGCGTCTACGACGGCGCGCGAGCCGTGGTCATCGGCGGCTCCATCGGCGGACTCACCGCCGCCCTGCTCCTGCGCGACCTGGGCTTCCGGACGGAGGTCTTCGAGCGCACCCCGGCGGCCCTGGACGGGCGCGGCAGCGGGATCGTCCTGCAGCCGGACACGCTGCGCTGGTTCAACGAGCGCAGCACCCAGCGCCCGGACGCGCTCAGCACCACCACCGAGTGGGTCCAGTACCTCGGCCCCGGCAACGAGATCATCGACCGGGACCGCCGTTCCTGGAGCTACACCTCGTGGGGCACGTTCTACCGGGCGCTGCTCGCCGACTTCGGGCTCGACCGCTACCGGCTCGGCGAGTTCGCGTGCGGCTTCGACCAGGACGAGCGCGGGGCGACGGTCCGCTTCGTGAGCGGCCGCCGGGAGACCGCCGACCTGGTGGTCTTCGCCGACGGCATCACCTCGGTCGGGCGGGAGCGGCTGGATCCCGCCGCCCGGCTCACCTACTCGGGGTACGTGGGGTGGCGCGGGACCGTCCCCGAGCACGAGCTGACCGAGTCCACGCGGGAGCTGCTGGGCGACGCCATCTCATACAGCGTGGTGCCCCACTCCCACATCACGCTCTACCCGATCCCGGGCGAGGGCGGCACCGGGCCGCGCGACCGGTTGATGAACTACGTCTGGTACCGGAACGTGCCGGAGGGCGCGGAGCTGTCGGAGATGCTGCTCGACAAGCGCGGTTTCCCCGGCAAGGTGTCGCTCCATCCCGGGCAGGTGCAGGACCGCTACGTCGAGGAGATGCGCGAGGCCGCCGGGCGGATGCTCGCGCCCGCCGCCGCCGAGGTGGTGACGGCGACGGCCGCTCCGTACGTGCAGGTGGTGTCGGACGTGCGCGCGTCCCGGATGGCCGACGGGCGGGTCGCGCTGATCGGTGACGCCGCCTGCGCCGCCCGCCCGCACGCCGCGGCGGGCACGGCCAAGGCCGCGGCGGACGCGTGGGCGCTCGTCGTGGCGCTCGAAGAGGCCAGGGGCGACATTCCGGCCGCCCTGCGCAAATGGGAGCCCGCCCAGCTCGAGCTGAGCGCGCGCCTACTCGAACGCGTCGTCGCGATGGGGGAGCGTTCGCAGTTCAGCAACACCTGGATCCCGGGGGACCCGAGCCTGCGGTTCGGCCTCTACGGCCCCGGCCAATAGCGACCAGTAACGAACGGAGAGACACCATGACGGACACCTCGTTCCTGAGCGACCTGCCCCTGGCCGGGGAATTGGTCGCGACCGGCTTCGACGGCTGGTCCGAGGAACTGCGCGAGGAGTTCGAGACGTACGCCCACGACGGGCACGTCGGGTCGCGCCTGCTCAGTGAGAACGAGCGCGTGCGGGTCTGGGAGATCCGGCTCGCGCCCGGCGAGCGCTGGCACGCCCACCGGCACGTCCTGGACTACTTCTGGACGGCGGTGGACGCGGGCCGCAGCCGCCAGCACACCAGCGACGGCACCACGCGGGAGGTGGCCTACACCGCCGGCGAGACGCGTCACTTCACCTTCGGCCCCGGCGAGTACCTGCTGCACGACATCGAGAACATCGGTGACGGGGAGCTCGTGTTCACCACCGTGGAGCACCTGGACAGCGCGAACGAGCCCCTGGACGTCCACCGTGAGAGGCGGACGCCATGAGCGGCGTGATCGACGGCGGCGTGATCGACGTCCATGCCCACTGGCTGCCGCCCGAGCTGTTCGACCTCCCTCCCGGAGCGCCCTACGGCCCCATGCGGGACCGTGACGGCGAGCTGTACCTGGGCGAAATCCCGCTGTCCATCGAGACGCGCGCGATGAGCGACGTGCGGGCGATCCACGACGACATGCGGGCCGGAGGGGTGGGCGTGCGGGTGCTGTCCGCGCCACCGTTCGCGTTCCCCGTCGCGGGCCCGGCGACCGGCTACGTCACCGCGTACAACGAGGCCCTCGGCGCCCTCGTCGCGGACGCCGGCGGCACCCTCGCCGGTCTGGGCATGGTCTCGTTCGACGATCCCGCCGAGACGAGCGCCCAGCTGGAGAGCCTGGCCGCGGCACCCGGAATCGCCGGCGCGGCGATCCCGCCGCTGGTCGCGGGCGCCTCCCTGGACCGGGGCGCGCTGCTGCACGTCCTGACCGAGGCCGAACGGCTCGGCCTGGCGGTGCTGGTGCACCCCATGCAGCTGCCCCGGCCGGAGTGGGGCGACCACTACCTGGCCAACCTCATCGGCAACCCGGTGGAGACCGCGACCGCCGTCGCCGCGCTGCTGCTGGGCGGCGTCAAGGAACGGCTCCCCCGGCTGCGGATCTGCTTCGTCCACGGCGGCGGCTGCGCGCCCGGACTGCTCGGACGGTGGGAGCACGGCTGGCGCACGCGCGCCGACGTCCGGAGAAGCTCCGCGCGCCCGCCGCGCGAGACATTCCGGGAGCTGTACTTCGACACCGTCACCCACGACGCCGGCCAGCTCCGCCTGCTCGCCGCGCACGCCGGCGCGGACGCGGTCGTCTGCGGCAGCGACTACCCGTTCGACATGGCGCAGCAGGACCCGGTCGGGTTCGCGACCGGCGCCGGGCTCGACGCCGAGGCCCTCACGGGCAACGCCCGGACCTTCCTTCACGGTGACGGATCATGACGCGCCTGTTCACACCGATCACCCTGCGGGCTCTGACGATCAAGAACCGGGCCTGGCTCTCGCCCATGTGCCAGTACAGCGTCGAGACGGGCGACGGCGTCCCGGCGGACTGGCATCTGGTCCACCTCGGCGCCCGCGCGGCGGGCGGCTTCGGGCTGATCCTCACCGAGTCCACCGCCGTCAGCCCGGACGCGCGGATCAGCCCGCAGGACACCGGGCTGTGGAACGAGGACCAGGTGGCGGGGTGGGCGCGCATCGTCGACTTCGTCCACGCGCACGGCGCCGCCGTCGGCGTCCAGCTCGGGCACGCGGGCCGCAAGGGCTCGGCGTTCGCGCCCTGGCACGGACGCGGCCCCCTGCCGGTGGACCAGGGCGGCTGGAGCGTCCTCGGCCCGTCGCCGCTGGCCTACCCGGGGCTGGCGGAGCCCCGCGAGGCCACCGCCGAGGAGCTCGCCGGGGTCGTCCGGTCCTTCCGGGACGCGGCGCGGCGGGCCGGCGCCGCCGGGTTCGACCTGATCGAGATCCACGCGGGACACGGATACCTGCTGCACCAGTTCCTGTCCCCGCTGTCGAACCGGCGGACCGACCGCTACGGCGGCTCGTTCGAGAACCGCACCCGGCTGCTCCGCGAGGTCGTCGACGCCGTCCGCGGCGTCTGGCCGGACGGCATGCCGCTGCTCGTGCGGCTGTCGGCCTCGGACTGGATCGAGGGCGGATGGACGCCCGAGGAGACCGCCGACCTCGCCGGGACGCTGCGGGAGCGGGGCGTCGATCTGATGGACGTGTCGTCCGGCGGCCTGGACGCGGCCCAGCGGATCACGGTCGGGCCCGGCTACCAGGTCCCCTTCGCACGCCGGGTGCGGGCCGAGGCCGGGGTCCCGGTCGGGGCGGTCGGGCTGATCACCCGTCCCGAGCAGGCCGAGGCCGTCCTCGCGGAGGGCTCGGCGGACGCGGTGCTGCTCGCCCGTGAGGCCCTCCGCGACCCGTCGTGGCCGCTGCGGGCCGCGCGGGAACTGGGGGCCGGGCCGGTCGAGTCGCTCTATCCCCGCCAGTACCTCCGGGCGGCCACGGGCACACCCGCCTGAAGGACGGGAATGCCGAAGGGCCGCCCGCACCACGTGGTGCGGGCGGCCCTTCGGCAAGTGGGGCGTCGCCTCGTGACCTCCCGGGAGGGGAAGGTCAGGCGCGGACGGCCTGGATCTCCAGCTGGAGGTCGACCTTGTCGCCCAGGAGGGCCTTGTCGCCGGCCAGCGGGACGTTGAACTCGATGCCCCAGTTCTTGCGGTTGATCGTGGTGGAAGCGGTGAAACCGGCGCGGAAGCCGCCCCACGGGTCGTCGCCGACGCCGTTGAACTCGACCTCCAGGGAGACCGGGCGGGTGACGCCCCGGATGGTGAGGTCGCCGTCGAGGTAGTGGTCGCCGCCCTCGGAGCGCAGGCCGGTGGTCGCGAACGTCATCGTCGGGTGGTTCTCGATGTCGAGGACGTCGGCGGAGCGGACGTGCGCGTCGCGGTCGGCGTGGCGGGTGTCGATGGAGGCCATCTTGATCTCGGCGGTGGCCGTGGAGGAGGCCAGGTCGTCGGCGATCACGATGCTGCCGGAGAAGTCGGTGAAGCTGCCCCGTACCTTGGTCATCAGGTGCCGGATCACGAAGGTGACCTCGGAGTGCGCGGGGTCGATGTTCCAGGTGCCGGCGGTCAGCCCGGGGGCCGCGGTGGCGATGCTCATGGTCACTCCAGATTTGCTTGAAGTTTCAACGACTTGCCTACGGTGAGGTTAGTTGAGACTTCAATGATATGTCAAACGCCTGGCGAAGACCGCTCCGGAGGGCCGCTCAGGCGGTGGACCTGGCCTGCGCCGCGAGGAGAGGGTGGGCGCTGCCGTCCAGAAGGACCTTGGCCACCAGCTCGGGATCGTCTCCCATCGGGACGTGACCGCAGCCCTCCATCCAGACGAACCGGGCGTCCGGCAGCGCCCGCTGGGCGCGGACGGCCTGGCTCGCGCCCAGCAGCCGGTCCCTGGTGCCCCACGCGATCGTCACCGGGACGTCCGCGCAGGCGCCCTGGAAGCGGACCCCGCGCCCCGCCCGCAGCGTCGGCTCGAACCCGGCGGCGGTGCGCATCGCCCTGGCGTCCCCCGCGAGCGCCTCGGCGTCCAGCAGGTCGGGACGGCCGTAGATCATCCCGAACATGGCCGTCCGGCGGCGCGGCGAGCGCGCGAGCAGGGCCATCAGCGGGTCCGGGAGCCTGGCCCCCAGCCGCGAGGCGCGCAGGATCGAGGCGGCCCGCGCCAGCTCGCGCGCGTTGAAGAACCCGGCCGGCGACAGCGCGGTGGCGGAGCTGACCAGCCCGCGATCGGCGGCCTCCAGCGCGAACAGCCCGCCCAGCGAGTTGCCCGCGATGTGCGGCCGCTCCACGCCGAGCCGCTCGAACAGGTCCGCCAGGACGTCGATCGTCGCGTCCACGGTGTACGGGGTGCCCGGAGGAAGCGGCGGCGAGTCGCCGAAACCGGGCAGATCCAGCGCGATCACGTCGCGCTCCCCGGCCAGCCGGTCCATGACCGGCCGCCAGCCCTGCAGCCGGTGGCCGATCCCGTGCAGCAGCACCAGCGGCGGCCCGTCGCCGCGACGCTCGAAGACGATGTCCACGGGCTGAGGGTAGGCCACAAGTTACCGGCCGGTCACGTGTGACGGTCCTCACGCCGCGCCCGCACCCCGCCGGCGGGCGCGGTGTGGACGGTCGGGGCAGGCCGACCTCGGCCGGGTTCTGCTCGCCAGGCGGTGTGAGTGCAGGTGGCGGGGGTGGCCGGGTGGGTCAGTAGGAGGTGGGGACGGTGTCGCCGTCCAGGCTCGGGGCCGGGGCGGGCTCGGGCGGGCGGCGGTGCTCCAGGGCGGCGCGGAGCTGGGCCCGGCCGCGGTGGATGCGGCTGCGCACGGTGCCGAGCTTGACGCCCAGCGAGGCGCCGATCTCCTCGTAGGTCAGGCCCTCGATGTCGCACAGGACCACCGCGGCGCGGTACTCCGGCGCCAGCGCGTCCAGCGCGCGCTGGATGTCGGCGTCCAGGTGCCGCTCGTCGTACGCCTGGGCGGGCGACGGCTCGCGGCCCTGCAGCCGGTCGGCCGCGTCGTCGCCGAGCGCGTCGAACCGGATGCGCTGCTTGCGGCGGGCGCGGTCGAGGAAGAGGTTGGTGGTGATCCGGTGCAGCCATCCTTCGAAGGTCCCCGGGCTGTAGGAGGACAAGGAACGGAACACCCGGATGAAGACGTCCTGGGTCAGGTCCTCGGCGTCGTGCCGGTTACCGGTCAGGCGGTACGCCAGCCTGAACACCCTTGTGGAGTGCTCGCTGACGATCTCCTCCCATGTCGGAGGCGTCCACGCCATCGCGCCTGCGCTCACCGCTACCCCCGTCTGATGCGAAATCGTTACGGCCAAGCATGCCGGTACCCAGATAAGAGCCGTGTAAGAACGTCGTTGGCCGGCCGGATGCGGCGCCGGGCCCTCCCGGGGTCGTTCCGGCGGAATCCCTGGTGAACTGCGGTTTCCCCGATCGGCGGGGTGGCCGGATGGGGCCAGGTCGCGGCGGTCGTGTGACGGATCGCTCATTGACCGGGGCGTTCACGCCCTTGTGAGCGATGCCATTGGACGATCCGTCAGCAGCGATTGAGCCCCGCACGGACGCCAGACATGATCGGATGACCCCACCGGCGGAACCCGGACAAGCCCGACGGAACCGACGCTCCGCCCACCCGCATACCACCCACCCCCCGACCGCGAGGACGTGGCATGGCGCGAAGCTACAACCTGGCCGACCTTCTCGAGATCCTTGCCGCCGCCGGACCGGACCGCCCCGCACTCGTCGCCGGGGACGAGCGCCGCACCTACCGTGAGCTCGACGAACGCGCGAGCCGGGTGGGCCACCACCTGGCGGCCGCCGGCGTTCGCCCGGACGAGCACGTCGCGATCCTGGCCTACAACCGGGCCGAATGGATCGAGAGCATGCTCGGCGCCTTCAAGGTCCGGGCCGTCCCGATCCCGGTGAACTACCGCTACGTCGCCGCCGAGCTGCGGCACGTGCTGTCCGACTCCGACGCGGTCGCGCTGATAGGGGAGCGCTCGCTGCTGGCCAGGGTCGAGGAGATACGGGGCGACCTGCCGAAGCTGCGGCACGTGGTCGTCCTGGAGGACGGCTCGGACGCCGACGTCCCCGGCGCCGTCGAGTACGAGAAGTCCCTCGCGGCCGTCTCCCCCGGCGACGACTTCCCGGAGCGGTCCAGCGACGACCGCTACATCATGTACACCGGCGGCACCACCGGCTACCCCAAGGGCGTGGAGTGGCGCTGCGAGGACATCTTCTTCGGCGCGCTCGGCGGCGGGAACGTCCTCGGCGACCCGATCACCAGCCCCGAGGGGATCGCCGCGAACGCTGAGCAGCCCCCGATGGCGGTCCTGGACTGCGCGCCCGTCATGCACGGCGCCGGGCAGTGGGTGGCGTTCATGGGGTTGCTCAGCGGCGCCAAGGTCGTCCTCTACACCGACCACGCGTTCGACGCGGCCCGCGCCCTGCGGATCGTGGCGGACGAGCAGGCCAACGTGCTGATGCTGGTCGGGGACGTGATGGCGCGGCCGGTGGCGAAGGAACTGGCGACCGGCGAGCACGACACGTCCTCGCTTTTCGCGATCGCGTCCGGCGGGGCGCCGCTGACCGAGGGCGCCCGGGCCGAACTGCAGGCGCTCCTGCCGAACATCCTGTTCATGGACAACTACGGGGCGTCCGAGACCGGCGCGTGCGGCCCGTCGATCGGCGGCGGCAAGGAGGGCACGGCGCGCTTCATGATGAAGCCCGGCATCACCGTCCTGGACGACGACCTCAAGGCGGTGCGGCCCGGCGAGATCGGCCGGCTGGCGCGCAGCGGGCACATCCCGATCGGCTACTACAACGACCCGGAGAAGACCGCGTCCACGTTCTTCACCGACGCCGAGGGCACCCGCTGGTCGGTCCCGGGCGACTTCGCCGCGCTGGAGGAGGACGGCACGATCACCCTGCTCGGCCGCGGCTCCCTGATGATCAACACCGGGGGCGAGAAGGTCTACCCGGAGGAGGTCGAGGTCGCGCTCAAGTCCCACCCCGACGTGTACGACGCCGTGGTCGTGGGCCTTCCGGACGAGCGCTTCGGCCAGCGCGTGGCGGCCGTCGTCTCCGCCCGCCCCGGCGCGTCCCCGACCCTGGAGGCGCTGGTCGAGCACTGCCGGGGCCGCCTGGCCGGGTACAAGCTGCCCCGCCAGATCACGGTGGTGGACGAGGTTCACCGCACCGCCGTGGGGAAGTCCGACTACAAGTGGGCCAAATCCGTCCTTACCTGACCTTATTGGGACGTTCGACCGGGCCGCCTAGCACCGGGCGTCCGGCGCGGTCGTGCGCGGCGTGGCGGGTATGGCGCAGGTTTGACGAGCCGGTGGAATGATCTTCAACCGGGTCGGGGCATCTACACGCCGTGCGAAGGACCTGCGTCTTCTTCCACGCCCACCGTGACGACGAGGCGTTGCTGACGGGCGGCACGATGGCGCGCCTGGCGGCCGAGGGCCACCGGGTGGTGCTCGTGGTCGCCGCGGCGGAGCACGCGCCGAGCGGCCTGGACGCCCGCCCGAGGGGCCAGGTCCGCACCGACGTGCTCGACGCGCCGGCGCACGTCCTCGGATGCGAGCGCGTCGTGCTGCTCGGGTACGAGGACTCCGGTCCCGACGGCAGCGCGCTCGGCGGGTTCTCCCGTACGAAGGTGGAACTCGCCGCCGAGGAAGTGGCCGAGGTGCTGCGCGAGGAGCAGGCAGACCTGCTCACCGTGTACGACCCGGCCGGAGGTTACGGGCACCCCGACCATGTGCAGGTGCACCGGGTCGGGGTCAGGGCCGCCGAACTGGCGGGGACGCCGGTCGTCCTGGAGGCGACGGTCGACCGCGACCTTCTCCTGCGCGCGCTCGGGCCGATCGCACGTTTCGGCCTGCTCCCGCGCGCGCGGCACGCGTACACCTCGCGCGGGGAAATCACGCACCGCATCCGCGTCCGCAAGTACAGCGCGACCAAGCGAGCCGTCATGGCCGCCCACGTCACGCACCGGCTGTGCGGTGATTCGGTCTGCACGTTCACGGCGCTGCTGCGTCTGCCGCGCGTGGTGTTCCGGCTCGTTCTGGGTACGGAGTGGTTCGTACGGCGGGACCTGCCGCCCGGCACCGTCCTGCACCACCCGCTGGACCGGTGGCCCGTTCCCGTCGCGCAGCCGGCTCGCGGCCGCCGCCCGGTGCCGCCCCGCGCGCAGCCGGAGCCGGAGCCGGAGCCGGAAGCGGAACCGGAGCCGACACCGACGCCAGCGCCGGCGCCGGAAACGCGCCCGCAGCCGCACCCCGAACCGGCCGCGTCCACGCCCTCGTCCACGCCCGCGCCCGCGGCTGGCGTTTGAGGAGGCGCGCGAACGCTCCTTAACTTCACGCGCGCTCCCCACGCCCCGGCTCAGCGCCGGGTCGGGGATCGGTCAAGAAAGGATTTGGTGCCCCGGAACATGCCTTGGGGCGGTTCGCGCGCATAACCACCCCATGGGGAGAGATCGGTTGATTCCGCTGGCCGAGCGGTATCGCCTCCTCTCGGTGGTCGGCAGGGGCGGGATGGGCACGGTGTGGCGCGCCCATGACGAGATGCTGGGCCGCGACGTCGCGGTGAAGGAAGTGCGCCTTCCGGAACGCTTCACCGCGGGCGAGTGCCGGCTCCTGTGCCGCAGGCTCATCGAGGAGGCCCGCGCCACCGCGGCGCTGCGCCATCCCGGCGTCATCGACGTGCACGACATCGTCATCGAGGACGGGCGTCCGTGGATCGTCATGGAACTGCTGAACGCCCGGTCCCTGCACCAGGAGATCGCCGAACGCGGCCCGGTGCGCGTCGAACGCGCCGCCCGCATCGGCCGGCGCGTGCTGTCGGTGCTGCGCGCGGCGCACGCGGCCGGCATCCTGCACCGCGACGTCAAACCCAGCAACGTGCTGCTGTGCGACGACGGCCGGATCGTGCTCACCGACTTCGGCCTGGCCGTCCACATGGACCAGGGCGGCCAGGAACCGGAGGAGACGCTCGTCGCGGGCATCGAGGGGTCTCCCGCGTACATGCCGCCCGAACGCGTCCGGGGGGAACCCGGCAGGCGCGAGTCGGACCTGTGGTCGCTCGGGGCGACGCTCTACACGGCCGTGGAGGGAGTGTCGCCGTTCCTGCGACGCCACGCGCTCGCATCCATGCTGGCGGTGCTGCTGGGCGACTACCCGCCGCCCGTGCACGCGGGCCGGCTCGCCCCCGTCATCCAGGGGTTGCTGGAACAGGACCCGTCCCAGCGGCTGGGGGCAGCCGACGCTGCGCGGATGCTGCGCGAGGCGGGCCGTCCCCCCGACCCGCCGGTCCCGCTCTGGCGGCGGCGGATTCCCAGACAGTGGTCTACGCGCCTCGGCCTCATGGTGGACGAACCCGATCCCGGCCCGGCCCGTCCAGGGCCGGCGGCGCACGCCCACGACAACCGCCCGCGCGCCCTGACGGTGGCGTGCTTCACGACGGTCGTCGTGATGGCCGTCGTCCTGGGAGCCTGGAGCGCGCGCTGGAACTCCGTCGGCAAGAGCGAACCCCTGGCCCTGCTCCCGGCCTCGGGGGACGAGCACGGGACCGCCGGGCACCGCTCACCCAGAATGATCACCTATCACGAGGTCGCCGGCTCCGGCGGCTACCACATCGACATCCCGCGCGACTGGCGGCGCGAACGGCTCGGCGGCACCGTCCAGTGGCAGGACGCGGCGGCCGAGCAGGCGCTGCGCATCACCCCGGTCTCCGGCGACCCGCTGGCCGGGCTGCGCGCGGCCGAGCACGAGGCGCTGGCGTCCGGAACCTACCCCGGCTACCGCCTGCTGCGGCTCGAGGCCGTGCCGGCGCTGCTCGCGGACGCGGCGGAATGGGAGTTCACCTGGGGCGAGGACGGCGAGCGCTCGCACGCGCTGCGCAGCCGGGCGGCCGGATACGAGTTCTCCTTCCACGCCCCCGACAGCCACTGGACACCGGCGCAACGGCGCTACGACCGCATCCTGGAATCCTTCCGCACCGGCTGACCGCCGGCGGAGGGGGAGGAGGGAGCGTCAGGTCGTCTGCTGCACGCGCAGCAGGAACTCGGCGTTGGAGGTGGTGCCCTTCATCTTCTCCAGCAGCATCTCGACGGCCTGCTGCCGTTCGAGACCGTGCAGGGCGCGGCGCAGCCGCCAGTTCAGCTGCAGCTCCTCGCGGCCGATGAGCAGCTCCTCACGCCGCGTGCCGGACGCCTCGATGTCGACCGCGGGGAAGATCCGCCGGTCGGCCAGGCCCCGGTCGAGCTTCAGCTCCATGTTGCCGGTGCCCTTGAACTCCTCGAAGAACACGTCGTCCATCCGGGACCCGGTGTCGACCAGCGCGGTCGCCAGGATGGTCAGCGA
This sequence comes from Actinomadura rugatobispora, assembly GCF_042656285.1. Classification (GTDB taxonomy): domain Bacteria; phylum Actinomycetota; class Actinomycetes; order Streptosporangiales; family Streptosporangiaceae; genus Spirillospora; species Spirillospora rugatobispora. Next base: position 26,634 of record NZ_JBHSON010000070.1, read on the forward strand.
ACCGCCGTCCTCGATGTTGCGGGCGGCGCCGAAGAACTTCTTGGGCGGGTACAGCGCGGTCGTCGCCACGCCGCCCGCCAGGATGCGGCTGCTGGACGGCGCCGCCAGGTTGTACGCGCGGCCCAGCCGGGTGATCGAGTCGAGCAGCACGACCACGTCGCGGCCCTGCTCGACCAGCCGCTTGGCGCGCTCGATGGCCAGTTCCGCCAGCGCGGTGTGGTCCTCGGCGGGGCGGTCGAACGTCGAGTGCAGCACCTCGCCGTTCACCGACCGCTGCATGTCGGTGACCTCTTCGGGCCGCTCGTCGATGAGCACGACCATGAGGTGGCATTCGGGGTTGTTGATGCTGATGGCGTTGGCCAGGGCCTGCAGGATCATCGTCTTGCCGACCTTGGGCGGCGACACGATCAGCCCGCGCTGGCCCTTGCCGATGGGGGAGACCAGGTCGATGACGCGGGTCGCGAGCGCGCCGCTGTCCAGCCGCAGCCGCTCCTCCGGGAACAGCGGGGTCAGCTTGCCGAACTCGGGCCGCGCGGCGGCGTCCTCGGGGGAGCCCCCGTTGACGGCCTCGACCTGGACGAGGGAGTTGTGCTTCTCGCGGCTGGAGCGGGGCGGGCGGGCCGTCCCGGCGACGACGTCACCGGGGCGCAGATGGGCCGCCTTCACCTGCGCGGGCGAGAGGTACACGTCGGACGGGCCGGGCGCGTAGCCCTGCGTCCGGACGAACGCGTGCTTGTCCTGCACGGACAGCACGCCCTGGAACGGGATGACCGTCTCTTCGGCGGCCGGCTGGTCGGGCCGCCGCACCGCAGTGCCGGCCCCCGTGGCGGCCGTCGCCTGCCGCGAGGACCGCGCCGTCCGGCGGCGCGTGGCCTGCTGCTTGGGCACGGCCGTGCGTTCGGTGGTCATGGTGGTCATGGAAATCCCTTCTCAGGCGTCCGCGGAAAGCGTTGTGCGGCGCCTGGAGTCGGTTTCCGCGTACGGCTCGCGCTCGGCGCGTGGCCCGTACGTGGAGGGAATGAGATGCAGCTCCGGTTCACCGTGCTGCCGTCGGCTCCCTTGGTGCGATGGTCCGGGACGCGGATCCGCGCGTACCCCCGGACACGAACGAATGGGGGAACACAATCACCGGGCGCTCAGATGGCCCGGGCGGGGAGGAAACGCCCTCACCGCCCAACCGATGTGGGGCGGCAACACACAGGCGCTATCACGACAGTACAGCACGCAACGCCCGTTCCGCATTCCCGCCGCCCGGCGATCCCTTCACGCCGGTCGTCCATAATGACGATCCCCCTCGCAGAGCCCCCGAATCCTTTCTCTGACACCCCGTATGACTCCGCATCCCTTTCCCAAGTTCCCCGCGCTTCCCTTCTTCACCCCTGGTCGTGCCGTACGGACAGCACGCTGAACCGCCCGTGATCGATGACCGCGTCCTGCAGGCACCCGCGCAGCCGCCTCAGCGCGTACTCCCCCAGAGCGGGCTGGACGACCAGGGCGTAGCGCCCCTCGGCCAGGGGGACGAGCCCGCCGCGCTCCAGGTAGGGCCGGGTGGAGCCTCGGCAGTACTCCCACAGCCGCGCCGTCAGCGGACCGGACGCCGCCACCCCGTTCGTCTCCGCCTGGAGGATCAGCGTGCTCGCGGTCGCGCGCATCGGCGGGTCGGGCCGGTCCTGGGTGTGGTCGGCCAGCTCGATGACGCCCAGCGCGGCCACCACCAGCGCCACGCCCGCCCCGAACACCCGCACCCGAAGGTCACGCCCGGCCGGGGGCGGCTCCGGCGCACCTACCAGCACCCCTCCCTCAGGCAACCGCAGCGAGCCCGGAACGACGTCGCCCCCGGCCGTGCCCCGACTGATGGAGGCCGCGACCCGTTCCACCAGGGCCGCCAGGCCCGACACCACGATCCCCACCCCCAGCAGGACCGGAATGAACACCTTGTACGAGGAGGACTCGGCCTCCAGCCACCGGAACCGCGGCACCTCCCCCTCCACGGGCTCTGTCTTCTCCACGGGCTCTGTCTTCTCCGCGGGCCGCCCTCCGGCCAGCAGCCGCTCGATCCGCCGCAACCGGTGCGCCCCGGCCACCGCGACCAGCACGATCAGGCACACCAGCAGCAACTCGCCCGCCATCAGCGACCGCTGCCACTCCCACCGGGCCAGGTACACCACCGTGTAACCCCCGGTGGCGGCCACCATCGCCCCGAGGCCCGCGTACACCAGCCGCCTCATGCCGCGGCCTCGACCGCGCCGGTGTCGCCGTCCACCACGATCTCGGTACCGGGCGGGAACCGGTCGAGGGCGCCGCGCAGCCCGACCACGGTCGGGACCCCGAGCTCCCGGGCGAGGATCGCCAGGTGCGACAGCGGGCTCCCCGTCTCGGCCACCAGCCCCGCCAGCGCCGGCAGCTCCGCCGCCAGCGAAGGGGCCAGGGTCCGTACCACCAGCACCGAACCCGCCGGGGGAGAGCCCGGGCCGGCGTGGACCGGCCCGGACCCCCGTCCGCCGCCCGCGGGACGGGCGCCTTCCCCGGGCGGCGGTGCCTCCGCCACGACCCGTCCGCCAGCCAGCCGGAACACCGCCGGCAGCGGAGCGGTACGCGGCGGAGCGGCGCCGCGTTCCAGACCGGCGGGGAGTGAGCCGCCCTCGAACGCCGCCACCAGCTCATCGAACCTCAGCACCCGCACCATCTCGGGGCGCGGCAGCGCGTCGTCCGAGGTCAGCCGCATCCCGGCCTCCCACGCCAGCCGGGCGCCGAGCTCCTGCACCCACCGAATCCGCAACCGCAACCCCTCCCGAGCCCCCAGGCCAGAGCCGGGCGTCGCCGTCCCCCATCGCGTCGGTGGCAGGCACGTAGGACCGATGGACGGTGGGGTGAGGGCCAGGACCGCCGGGTTCGCGGCGACGATCCGCGCGTCGTCCAGACCTCGGGCGCGGGCCCCGGTGAGCGCGGCCAGACCCTGGGCCGCGGCGGTCGCGGACTTCTCCGCGGTCACAAGGGAGCCAGCGAGCGCTTCGAGACCGTGCAGCGGGACCAGCGTGGCCCGCGTCCAGCGCAGGGCGGCGACCATCTCCTTGTCGGTGAGCTCCGCCAACCCCGGAACGGCCGCGAGCTCCGCGTCCACCCGCGCCGTGGTACGCGCGGCGATCTCGGGGAACCCGGCGCGCAGGCGGCCCACCTGCCAGGCCACCGCCAGTCTCCGGACGGCGGGCACGGGGTTGAGCAGCCGCAGCCACGGGCGGCCGCCGGGCGCGGCCCCCAGCCTCCGCAGGTCGGCCGCCGCGCGCCCGCCGACGGAGACGACCGTGGGACGCCTGCGGAGCGCGCGCCGCGACACCGCCCCCGCCGTGGCCAGCGCCTCGCCGAGCCCCCGATCCAGCGGCATCAGCCAGAGGTCCTCCTCCAAGGGCGACAGCGGATCGGGCAGCGTCTCCGCCACCGGTCCCGGCCCCAGCAGCGGTGCCCGCCGCGGCGGCACCGGGGCCAGCGCCGTGACCGGACGGCTCTGCAGCAGCCACAGCCGCCCGTCCCCGTCGAACGCGAACTCGACGTCCTGCGGGCCGCCGAACACCGACGCCGTCCGCGCCGCCAGCCGGGCGAGCGCGCGCAGCTGCGACCGGGTCAGCGGCCCGCCCCCGTGCTCTCCGACCACCCGCCCGCGCCTGGTCAGCGCGTAACGGGTGCCGTCGATCTCACCGCCGACCAGCGCGTGCGGACCGCCGGGCACCGCCGACACGATCACCCGGTCGGTGCGGCCGTCGACAGGGTCGGCGCCGAACATGACACCGCCCGCCACCGCGTCCAGCTGCGGCTGCACCAGCACCGCCATCGTGCCGGGCGCCGAGGCGGACGCGATGACCTCGTCGACGGCGGTCTGGAACCGCTCCCAGCCGCGCACGTCCAGCACCGACACGAACCGGCCCGCCATGGACGACACCGCCCCGTCCTCCTGCGTGGACGACGACCGGACCACCAGGGGGCGTTCGCCGCCCGCGGAGAGCCGGGCCCAGGCGTCGCGGAGGTCACCGGTGCCGTCGCCGGGACGGACGGGGATGACGAAGCCGGGCAGCACCGGCAGGTCGTGCCGGGCCGCGCGGGCCAGGTTGGCCGCCTTGGCGCCCGCGCGCGCGGCCGGGGCGTCGTCGAGCGGAATGGTCCAGAAGACGCGCGTGCTTGGTGGCACCACGAACTCCGATCCTCGGGCCGCCCCCACATCTAGAATCCGCCGCGGCGCCGCCGAAATCCTCACCCGCAGGTGGTGTCTTGCGCCTCACCCGGCGGAGGAGGCGGAGTCGTACCCAGGGCGGAGTCGGGAAAGGGCCGCCTCGTACGATTGCCGCGAACAGAGGGGGGCGGGATGGCGGAGCAGTGGCTGCACGGCGAGGTCGCCGGCGGCGTCGCGACGATCACGATCGACCGGCCGGAGAAGCGCAACGCGATGACCACGGCCATGTGGCACCGGCTCCCCGAACTCCTGGAGGTGTTCGCCGACGACCCGGCCGTGCGCGTGGTGGTGCTCACGGGGGCGGGCGGCAACTTCTGCGCCGGTGCCGACATCGGCGAGCTGGCGGAGATCCGCCGCCGCGGCGACGCGCACCCCTCGACCGTCGCCGAGGACGCCCTCGCCGCGTTCCCCAAGCCGACCGTCGCGGCGATCGAGGGTTTCTGTGTCGGCGGCGGCTGCCAGCTCGCCACCGCCTGCGACCTGCGCTTCGCCGCCGCCGACGCCCGTTTCGGCATCACCCCGGCCCGCCTCGGCATCGTCTACCCGGCCTCGGCGACGCGGCGCCTGGTACGCCAGGTCGGCGCGTCCGCGGCCAAGTACCTCCTCTACTCGGCCGACCTCGTCCCGGCCGAGCACGCCCTCCGCATCGGCCTGCTGAACGAGGTCGTCGATCCCGGCGACCTGCACCGGCGCGTCACCGAGTTCGCCGCCACCCTGGCCTCCCGCTCCCTCCTCACCCAGCGCGCCACCAAGGAGATCGTCGACACGATCGTGACCGGCGCCGACCTGGAGTCCACCACCGCCCGCTGGCTGGCCGAGGCCCACGCCCCCACCGGCGACATGACCGAAGGCGTCACCGCCTTCGAACAACGCCGCCCACCCACCTTCACCTGGACCACCCCCCACCACTAACCCGCAAGCAACCCCTCCTCTCAGGGGGATCGGGGGGTGTAGAGGCGGGTTGGGGGGAGGGCCTGAAGTTTGGCCGCCGTGGTGAGGGGGTCGGCGATGCGGGCGGCGGGTTCGGATTTCTGCAGGTCGGCCAGGGGGAGCACGCCGCAGATGAGGGAGTGGGGGGTGCGGGCTATGACGAGGGGGCCGATCTGGGCGCCGCCCATTCGTGTGTGTTCGAGGGCGCCCAGGAGAGTTTGGGCTGCCTCGGCCTTGGTGTCGGTGCCGGGGCCGGCGAGGGCGCGGAGCAGGTCGATGAAGTCGCGTTCCAGGCCGCGCGGGCTGCGGCCGGAGAGGTAGTAGCGGGTCTGCCAGGCGTCGGAGGAGCCGGGCATCCGGTACGCGGCGGGGTCGGCCAGTTCGACGCGGAGGCCGTACTGGCCGGTGAGGCGTTCGAAGGCGCGGCCGAGGTCGGTGCGGGGTGCGGTGGCGTCGGCGGCGAGCGCTCCGGCGACGGTGTCGACGGGGTCGGCGCCGAGGGAGGCGGCGACGGCCTGGTCGAGGCGGGCGATCAGGTGGCCGCGGAGTCCGGCCAGTTCGGAGCCGAGGCGTTCGATCGTCTCGCGCTGCCGGGTCAGGCGGGTGTTGACCTCGGGCACCATCCGGTCGTTGATCTGGCCGATGAGGGAGCTGATGCGGGCGTCGGTCTCGCCCAGGGACTCGGTGAGGTGGGTGTGGTCGGCGGCGGTCTGCTCGAACCGCTCGTCCTGCGCGGAGCGGAGCCGTTCGACCTCCTCGCGGGTGTCGGTGAGCCGGGCGCGAAGGTCGGCCAGTTCGGGTGTGGTGCCGGGGCGCTTGCGCTCGAACGCCAGGTACAGCTCACGGCCCGCGATCGCCAGGCACAGCAGGACCAGGATCCATGTCATGGCGGCCCCTCCAGAAGGGCTCAATCTTGCCTGGCAAGATAATTCACCATGTGAGGACCGGGATAGCCCGATATCGCGTTTCAGCAAGGTCATTGCCCACGCGCCGGTCGCGATGCGGCCGGGTCAGCGGTTGAGGTAGGCGAGGACGGCCAGGACGCGGCGGTTGTCGTCGTCGGAGACGGCGAGGTCGAGCTTGCCGAAGATGTTGGCGGTGTGCTTGGTGACGGCGCGCTCGGTGACGACGAGCTGCTGCGCGATGGCGCCGTTGGAGCGCCCCTGCGCCATCAGCTCCAGCACCTCCAGCTCGCGGGGCGTGAGGCGGCCCAGCGGCCGCTGCCGGGTGCTGGCGACCAGCCGGGAGATGACCTCGGGGTCCATGGCCGTGCCGCCCGCCGCGACGCGGCGCACCGCGTCCACGAACTGGGCGGCGTCGAAGACCCGGTCCTTGAGCAGGTAGCCGATGCCGCCGCTGCCGTCGGCCAGCAGTTCGCGCGCGTACAGCTGCTCGACGTACTGCGACAGCACCAGCACCGGCAGGCCCGGGATCCGGCGGCGGGCCTCCAGCGCCGCCTGGAGGCCCTCGTCGGTGAACGAGGGCGGCAGGCGCACATCGACCACCGCCACGTCCGGGCGGTGGTCGAGCAGTGCCTTGACCAGGGAAGGGCCGTTGTCCACGGCCGCCGCGATCTCGAAGTCGTGCGCCTCCAGGAGACTGACCAGGCCCTCCCGCAGGAGAGCCAGGTCTTCGGCCAGGACGACGCGCATCAGTGCGCGCTCCCTACGGGGAGGGGGGCGAGTCGAGCGTGCACGTGACCTCCAGGGTGACGATGGTGGGGCCGCCCGGAGGAGAGTTCAGGGCGAGCACTCCGTCGAAGCTACCGATCCGCCGTTCGATGCCGCGCAGCCCGGTGCCGCCTTCGAACGAGGCGCCGCCCTGGCCGTTGTCGGTGACGGTGGCGCGCAGCATCCCGTCGCTGTGGCGGAGGTCGATCCACACCCGTTCGGCGCCCGAGTGCTTGGCGGTGTTGGTGAGCATCTCGGAGACGGCGAAGTAGACGGCCGATTCCACCGGGGGCTCGGGGCGTCCAGACAGGTCGACGGTTACCTCTACGGGCAGCGGGTGGTCCAGTGCCAGCGCCTTGACCGCGTCGCCCACACCGCGGTCGGCGAGGACGGGCGGGTGGATGCCGCGGACGAGGTCGCGCAGTTCGGCGAGGGCCATGGCGGACGAGGCGCGGGTCTCGGCCAGCAGCAGCCTCGCCTTGTCGGGGTCCTTGTCCAGCAGGTGCTCGATGGCGCCGAGGCTCATGCCCATGGCGACAAGGCGGGCCTGCGCGCCGTCGTGCAGATCGCGTTCGATGCGGCGCAGTTCGGCGGCGGACGCGTCCACCGCGTTGTACCGGGTCTCGGTGAGGTGCTGGACGCGCAGGGCGAGGCGGGCCTTCTCCGTGGGGCCGAGCAGTGAACGGCCCCAGCGGCCGTACACGTCGAGCATCTTCGGGCCGATGAGGAAGCCGATCGCGATGAAGAGGGTGCCGAGCACCGCGGTGCCGACCACGTTGGCCGCGTTCGAGGTGTACCCGGCGTCCACGCGGATGAAGGTGTAGAACTCCGTCCAGCCTTGGCTGCCGATGGTGTGGCCGGCCCAGAAGGTGAGGTTCCAGCCCCAGAAGCCGTACAGGATCAGGCTCGCCGGGAGCGCGGCGGTGAACAGCGCGACGATCGGGTCGGCCACCATCCAGCCGAGGTCGCGCCAGGTGGCGGGGTCGGCCATGACCTGCTGGAAGCGCTGGAGCCTCGGGTGGGGGGAGTCGGCGGCGCCGGCCGGTTCCGGCAGATACGGACGCTCGATGCGGTGGCCGGTCCACTCGCCGATGAGGCGGCGGTAGACGCCGAGCCAGCGGCGCGCGGCCTCCACGGCGGGCGGGACGATCAGGACGCCCAGACCGATGCTGATCGCGGAGAACGTGCTGGCCACCAGGTAGGTGATGATGATCGTGGGGATCGAGAGCAGCCACAGCCGGAAGCCGCGCCAGGGCGCGCGGGCCCGTTCCATGAGCCAGGTCTGTCTGGTCAGTTCGTTTTCCACCGGTTCCTCCGTACCTCTGCGGCCGTACGGAGTCCAGTCTTGGGCGGATGCCCCGCGAGCACAGTGTGCCCGAAACCCGGACAGGGGTGTACTTATCTACACCACCCGGGTTCAGAGGGGGACGAAGGTCATGCCTCGCTTCTTGAGCTTCGGGACGACGTCCTTCAACGCCTTCACGGTCTGGGAGCGGTCGCCGCCCCCGTCGTGCACCAGCAGGATGTTCCCGGACGCGCAGCCCATCAGCGTCTTGCGGATCCTCGCGACGCCCGGCCGGGCCCAGTCGCGCGGATCCACCGCCCAGTCGATGGGCAGCATGCCGTGCTCCCCGACGACCTCCATGACCTGGGGCGACCAGGCGCCGCCGGGCGCGCGGAAGAACAGCGGGACGACCCCGGAGATCTGCGCGATGCGGTCGTGCGCCTCGCCGATCTCCTTGCGCAGCGTCTTGGTGGACAGGTCGTCGAACGACAGCGGGTGCGTCATCGTGTGGTTGCAGATCTGGTGCCCGGCCGCCGCGATCCGCTGGGTCAGCTTGGGGTATTCCTTGACCTGGGCGCCGATGATGAAGAACGTCGCGCGCACCTGGTGCTCCGCGAGGAGGTCGAGCACCTTGGGCGTCCACTGGGGACTGGGCCCGTCGTCGATGGTGAGCGCGATCGACTTGTCGGGCGCCGGCGGGATGAGCTCGGTCAGGTTGCGGATGGGTTCGCCTGGCTTGACCGCGGTGAGCCGTGTCGGCGTCCAGGGCGCGGGGCGCGGAGTAGGGGTGGGTGTGGGCGTCGGTGTCGGACTGGGGCGGTGCACCACCGGGCGCGTACGGGCCGCGTTCCCGGGCCGCGCGCTCAGGGGCGTGGTGGACGCGCCCGCACTGTCGGCGGCCAGGCAAGCGAAACCGGCCGCACCCATCAACCAGAGAGCCCTGCGGCGAGACGCAAGGCTCGAATCGACTACCCCCACGCCGCAAACGCTATCGGTGTCGGTGGGGCCAACGCGGAGAAACGATCACAATGAGTTCAATCGGCGCCACGGCCTCCGTTCGGTGCGTGCGGCGGCGGAACGGGGGATGACGCGGTCATGAACGCGGCACCCGCGGTCGGCCCGCTGCTGGCCGTCGTCCTCCTCGCGCTGGCGGCCGTCGCGGCGCTGCTGGTGCGGCTCGGCCGGCTCGGCCTGTCGCGCGATGTCGTGGTGGCCGCGCTGCGCGCCGCCGTCCAGCTGACCGCCGTGTCGCTGCTGATCGCGGCGGTGCTGCGCAGCGCGGGCTGGACCGCGGTGTTCGTGACGGGGATGGTGGTGGTCGCGGCGGCCACGGCGGGCCGGCGGGTGACCGGGTCGTTCCGCGGCCGCGCCTGGTGGACGCTGCTGCCGATCCTCGCCGGGGTGGCGCCCGTGCTGGCGTTGCTGCTGGCCTCGACGGTGCTGCCGCCGCGCCCGGTCGCGGTGCTGCCGATCGCGGGGATCTTCATCGGCGGGGCGATGACGGCGACCTCGCTGACCGGGCGCCGCACGCTGGACGAGTTGCGCACCCGGCGCGGCGAGTACGAGGGCGGGCTCGCCCTGGGGCTGCTCCCCCGGGACGCGGCGCTGGAGGTGTGCCGCTCGTCGGCGGCGCTGGCACTGGTGCCGGTGCTGGACCAGACCCGCACGGTGGGGCTGGTCACGCTGCCGGGGGCGTTCGTGGGCGTGCTGCTGGGCGGCGCCGACCCGGTCGAGGCGGGGGCGACGCAGTTGCTGGTGCTGATCGGGCTGCTGGCCATCGAGGCCACCGCGGTCATCGTGACGCTGGAACTGGTCGCGACGGGCCGACTGGCCGACGACGGCGCCTTCCCCAAATAGCCGCGGTCACCGGGGGGTCGGGGCTGTGTAGCCGTAGTGGTCGGAGATGGCGCGGGCGGTTGCCTGCAGGTCGGGGAGTAGGTCCATCACTTGTTCGCGTCCCAGAACGACGTCCGGTACTGAAATGGACACGGCCGCTATGGCGCGGCCTTCGGCGTCCCGGATGGGGACGGCGATGCATCGGATGAATGTCTCGTGTTCGGCGTCGTCCACGGCATACCCCTGGGCGGCCACGCGGGAGAGCTCGTCCAGCAGTGCGGCCGGGTCGGTGATGGTGTTGCCGGTGTGCGGGACGTAGTCGATGTCGGCGGCGACACGGCGGCGCCTCGGCTCGGGGAGGTCGGCCAGGAGCACCTTGGCGATGGCGGTGGCGTGCAGCGGCATCCGCAGGCCCACGCGCGAGTACATGCGGATGGCGTGCCGCGAGTCGTATTTGTCGAGGTAGACGACCTCGCCGCCCTCGTACACGCCGAGGTGCACGGTCTGGCCGGTGAGGTCGTTCAGCCCGGCGAGGTGGGGCGCGGCGACGTCGCGGACGCCGCGCTGTTCGAGCGCGGCCCCCGACAGCGAGAACAGGCGCGAGCCCAGGTGGAAGCGGTGGGCGTCGTCGCGGTAGGCGAAGCGCTCCTGTTCGAGGGTGCGCAGCAGCCGCAGCACGGTGGTCTTGTGCACGCCGAGGGTGGCCGCGAGTTCGTCCAGCGTGCGCGGCCCCTCGCCGAGCTCGGCCAGGATGCGCAACGCCCGCGCGAGGCTCTGGCTCATCGGGCTCCTGGGGCGGGAGTGGGGGCGTTGACCCGGGGTGCGACGCGATGTTACAACCGCAGAAGCGTGTGACGCAATGCACATTGCATATCACGCAACATAGGAGGTCATGATGGTCGACGCCATCGACAACGACGCGGTCGACGCACTCGGCGAGGAGATCCTCGACTGGCGCTTCAAGGCGATCCCGGCCTCGGCGCACGGCTCGACCGTGCGCGAGCAGGCCCGCGCCAGGCGACCGCTCGACGACTTCGGTACCCCGTTGCTGACCCTTGACGCGGGCGCCCTCGACCACAACGTCCGCCTGATGGCCGAGTGGACGCGCGCGGCGGGCGTGGAGCTCGCCCCGCACGGCAAGACCACCATGGCCCCGCAGCTCTGGCGCAGGCAGCTCGACGCGGGCGCATGGGGCATCACCCTGGCGAACCTCCCCCAGGTGCGTGTCGCGCGTGCCTTCGGTGTGCGCCGCGTGCTGCTGGCCAACTCGCTCTTGGACGAAGCCGGGCTCGCATGGCTGGGGGGAGAACTGGACCACGACCCGGACTTCGAGTTCCTGTCCTGGGTCGACTCAGTGCGCTCGGTCGAGTTGATGGACGAGGCGCTGCGCGCGGCGCGCGCGCAGCGGCAGGTCGATGTGTGCGTCGAACTCGGGGGTCCGCACGGCCGATCAGGGGTGCGCGACGAGGACGACGCCGTCGCCGTGGCCGAGGCCGTGCGCAAGGCGCCGACCCTGAGGTTGGCGGGGGCCGGCGGCTATGAGGGGGCCCTGTCCCACGACGCGTCCGCCGATGGGCTCGCGGCGGTGGACGCCTACCTGAGGCGACTCGCGAACCTGCACGACCGCCTCGCCTACGAAGTCGACGCGCCGGTGGTGACGGCGGGCGGCAGTTCCTTCTTCGACCAGGTCGTGGACCTACTGGGCGGCCTGGACGGGCGGCTGGTGCTGCGCTCGGGCGCCTACATCGCGCACGACGACGGCTTCTACCGGAACATCTCCCCCTTCGCCCGCCCGCACACCGAAGCGACCGCCGGACGGTTGCGGTCGGCCATTCACGGGTGGGGGCGGGTGGTGTCGCGGCCTGAGGCGGAGCTGGCGTTGCTGGACGCGGGCAAGCGCGATCTGCCGTTCGACGAAGGCATGCCCGCGCCCCAGCTCGTACGCGGCCCGCGCGGCGCCGATGCGGTCGCGGGCGCGCGCGTGACCGCCCTCAACGACCAGCACGCCTTCCTCAGGGGCGCCGACGTGGACGTGGGGGACGTCGTACGGCTCGGCCTGTCCCACCCGTGCACGACGTTCGACAAGTGGACGCTCATCCCCGTCGTCGACGACGCCGACGCCGAGCGGCCCGTCGTCGTCGACTTCGTCAGGACGTGGTTCTGATGGCCGACCTGGTGATCCGGGGCGCGACCGTGATGGACGGCACGGGCGCTCCAGGCCGCGTGGCCGATGTGGCCGTCACGGACGGCCGGATCGAGGACGTCACGGGCACGTCCACGCCCACGGGACGGCGCGTCCTGGACGCCACCGGCCTCGTCCTGACGCCCGGCTTCATCGACATGCACGCGCACTCCGATCTGGCGCTGCTCGTGGAGCCGGACCATCTCGCCAAGGTCAGCCAGGGCGTGACCTGCGAAGTGCTAGGTCAGGACGGCCTCTCCTACGCCCCCGTGGACGACACGACGCTCGACGCCACGCGCCAGGCGATAGCGGGCTGGAACGGGAATCCGGCCGGCTTCGACTGGAATTGGAGGAGCGTCGCCGAATACCTGGACCGGCTCGACGACCCGGGTATCGCGGTCAACGCGTGCTACCTCGTCCCCCAGGGGTCGGTGCGGATGCTGGCGATGGGCTGGGACGACCGCCCTCCCATACAGGCGGAGATGGATCGGCAACGTGAACTCGTGGCCACGGGCATGCGCGAGGGGGCGGTGGGGATGTCCAGTGGGCTCACCTACGTGCCGGGCATGTACGCAGCCGACGACGAGCTGACCGAGCTGTGCCGCGTCGTCGCCTCGCTCGGCGGCTTCTACGCACCGCACCACCGCTCGTACGGCGCTGGAGCGTTGCAGGCCTACGCCGACATGGTCGAGGTCTCGCGCCGCTCAGGCTGCCCCCTGCACCTCGCGCACGCCACCATGAACTTCGGCGTCAACAAGGGACGCGCCCCCGAACTGCTCGACCTCCTCGACGAGGCCATCGCCGAGGGCTGCGACATAAGCCTCGACACCTATCCCTACCTGCCCGGTGCCACGACCCTCGCCGCGCTGCTTCCGAGCTGGGCGTCCGAGGGCGGCCCCAAGGCGACCCTGCGACGGCTCGCCGATCCGTCCGATCGGGAACGGATCCGGTACGCCATGGAGGTCGAGGGCTCCGACGGCTGCCACGGCGTCCCGGTGGAATGGGCGACCGTCGAGATCGCCGGTTCGCCCGCGGACGCGTCGGCCGTGGGCCGTACCGTCGCCGAACTGGCCGAGTCGGCGGGACGCGCACCGTTCGACGTCTACTGCGAACGCCTCCTCGCCGACGATCTCGGCACCACGATCCTCCAGCACGTCGGCGACGAGGACAACGTGCGAGCGATCATGCGGCATCCCGCCCACACCGGCGGCAGCGACGGCCTGCTCGCCCCCGCCAAGCCCCACCCCCGCGCCTGGGGAACGTTCCCGCGCTATCTCGGCCACTACTCCCGCGACCTGGGCGTCCTGTCGCTGGAGGAGTGCGTCGCGCACCTCACCGGCCGTCCCGCCCGGCGCCTGCGGCTGGCCGGGCGCGGCCTGGTCCGGTCCGGCTACCGGGCCGACCTCGTCCTGTTCGATCCCGCGACCGTCCGGGACACGGCCACGTTCGACGACCCCAGGCGGCAGGCCCAGGGCATCCCGCACGTCCTGGTCGGCGGCGTGCCCGTCATCGAGGACGGCCGCCACACCGGCGCCCTCCCCGGCCGCACCCTCCGCAGGCGCCCCGACGGCACCACCTACTGAACCGACTCCGCGCCCCTGCCCCGTCCACACCCCAGCCTGCTCGTCTAGGACGGCGAGGGGCGGGGTGGTTCTTCCGCTCCACGCTCTTCGGCGGCCAGCCGCATCAGCTCGGCGGCGACCTCCTCCGCCTCGTCCCCGCCGCCCTCCCGGCCGGCGGCGATGGCCTGGGCGAGCGCCCGGAGCTCGTCCGCGGAGGTCGAGTTCCACGACTCGTTCAGCCGCAGCGGCACGGTGATCGGCCGAGTGCCCGGCCCGGTCGCCGTCAGCCGCCGGCCCCCCAGGCCGTTGGAGCCGCGGTGCAGCCTGACCGACGCCCGCGACAGGTCGCACCGGACGGGCTCGCCGACGCGCCGCGCGGTGAGCACCGTCCCGTTCAGCCAGAAGGCGCGGTGATAACGCCTGAGCACGCTGAGGACCGTCTCGGAAAGGGCGACCGCCGCCAACACCCCGAACATCACGGCGAACGGGGCGGTGCCGCGCCCGTCCCGTGCCAGAATCACCGTCTGGATCGCCAATGCCACGCCCGCGGCCAGCATGAACGCGCAGTACAGCGCGGTGAGGAACCAGGTGCCGCGATCCGGGCTCACCGACAGGCTGCGGCCCCATTCCGGGTGGTCGCGCCCCGTCATCGGCCGTTTCTCCTTCCGCGCCGGAACCCGGTCCCGAGAATTCCCTGTGTTCCGGGTCAGGGAATGTTTCGGCGGACCTCGTTCAATTCATCGTGGTTCTGCCGGAAACGGCGCTGGGCGGCCTCGGTGACGGTGCTGATCTGGTCGCTGACGTCGCCGGTGTCCGGATCGGTGGGCAGCCCGTAGGCGGCCAGCAGTTCGGTCACCATTCCCTCGGACCGGTTCACCGCGTCGTCCTGGGCGGCCTGGATCGCCTCGGTCAGCCCTTCGGCCAGCGCCGTGCTGTCCAGCCGCATCGCCCGCGGATTGATGTCGATCGACTTGAGCCGGCCGCCGGAGTCCACCGTGGCGCGCAGCAGGCCGTCCTTCGACTCGCCCTCCCCGACCATCTCCGCCATCTCGTCATTCGACTCGCCCAGCCGCTTCATCAGCTCGTCGGCCTGGTGCATCACGCGTTCGAGATCCTCGATGCGGAAGTTCGCGGGGTTGAGGTCGAACATCGCGGGCCTTTCGTGAGGGGAAAGTGGCGTACAGTCGACCAACCGAACATGAATAACGCGGTAATAAGCCAGGAATCACATGTGTTGATCTCTTGAATCGGATGGGAAAGATCGGCTGTTCCGGAGAACCGCTTGTCCTGTTGCGGGCGGCTGCGGTAGAAGGTGGGGCTGGACGAGGCCGGCTCAACGGGGAAGGGGCGTCGGCATGGCTCCGGGGCAGGAAAAGTACGTCACCTCCGAGGGAATCGAAAGTATTCGGGTGACCCTCCAGCAGGAGGCCATACCGTTTTTCCAGCAGGTCAAGAAGATGGTCGGTGAAACCGATGTCGGCTTTCCGGGGTTCGGCCTTCTCGGGATGATCGCCATCTCGCCCACGTACAACAATGTGCAGACCGAGATGGAGCGGTACATGCAGGACGCCGTCGACGTCATGGAGGCGTGGCGGACCGCCCTGGAGG
This sequence comes from Actinomadura rugatobispora, assembly GCF_042656285.1. Classification (GTDB taxonomy): domain Bacteria; phylum Actinomycetota; class Actinomycetes; order Streptosporangiales; family Streptosporangiaceae; genus Spirillospora; species Spirillospora rugatobispora. The sequence goes on from NZ_JBHSON010000070.1 coordinate 41,929, forward strand.
ACATCAAGCGGGTCTGGCGGGCGGCCGAGGACTACAGCGCGCCCAAGGTCGTGCAGGGCCCCAACGGACAGGACGTGAACATCACCGGTCCCGCGGTCTACCAATGACCGTGCGCGCGACCGTTCGTGCTCGCCCCGAGCCGACCCGTTCCGGTACGGCCGTCTCGGCCCCGCGTGGAGGTGAAGGCAGATGACGACACCCAACCAGCCCCCCGACCCTCGCCTCCCCGGGGGTCCCTGGCCCGCGCAACCGGCGCCGGGCGGTCCGCCTCCGGGTTATCCGACCGCGGGGTATCCGCCGGGGGGCGGGGGGTATCCGCCAGGGGGGCCGTACCAGCCGGGAGCGCCCTACCACGGCCCGTCGGGGCCGCCGGGCGGCCCGCCCGGTCCGCCTCCCGGGACCGGTCCTGTCGGTCCCGCCGGTCCGCCCGGACCTACCGGGCCCGCGGGCCCCACGGGTCCTCAGGGGCCGCCCGGTTACCCGGGCCAGCCGGGTCAGCCGGGCCCCACAGGGCCCACAGGCCCCACCGGTCCTCAGGGGCCCGCCGGCACTCCCGGCCAGACCGGTCCTGCCGGTCCGCCCGGTCAGACCGGTGCTCCCGGCCAGCCCGGCCAGGCGGGTCCTTCTGGCCGGCCCGGCCCTCCAGGCGCGACCGGTCCCCGGGGCCCCGCGGGTCCGCCCGGACCTCCGGGGAGTGCGGCGCCGAAGGGGCCCGCGTCCGCGGGATCGCTGGTCGACGATGTCCTGAAGAACTTCAAGAAGGTGGCGAAGAAGGAGTACCTGATCTTCGTCGGCATCGCCATGGCCACCCTGGGCATCGCCAACATCCCGGGTATCTACCAGGCCTCGTCGAACTGGAAGACCGGTATCTCGGGGCAGCTCGACAAGCCCGCCAACCAGCTCATGCGCGGCATCGCGACCAATTCGGGCACGGACTGGATCGCCGACGACCAGGAGGCGTTCGCCCGCGCCGTCGAGGAGTTCATCGGGCACGTCGAGGTCGTCCGCAAGCACGCGGAGGCCGTCGGCGGGACGGTCGAGAGCATCGCCAAGATGTACATGGACTACTGGTTGTCCATCGGCAGCCTCATCCTTTCGGTCGCCCCGATGATCTTCGCGCTGTGGGCGCTGGCCAAAGTGCCGCACCCGGCCGTGAGCATCCCCGCGCGGATCGCCAAGGCGGTGATCGGCGTGATGGTGGTCGTGTCGGTGGCCATGTTCGTCGACGCCGTGCGGGACTTCCTGAACACGGCCAACAACATCTTCTCCGCCGTCCTGGGCGCCGGCTCGACGATGCGGCTGGCCACCCTGGCGCCCACCGGCACCGCGGCCGTCAACTTCACCGACTCCAAGATCACCTGGACGCCTCCGTCGCAGTTCGTCGAGCCCAACCGCCCCACGCCCGCTCCTCACGGCCCCTGAGCCGAGGGCTGGGGGCCGCGCGGACCCCCAGCCCTCAGCCCCGTCGAGCCGCTCGCGGCGGTCAGATGGCGAAGAAGGGGACCGGCCACCTGGTCAGGCGGTAGGGGAGCGTCACGGCGAGGTCGTCCACGAGCAGGAGCAGCCGGCGGCGGACGAGGTCGCGCAGGGCCGCGGCCTGCAGGGCCCGTACGCGGGTCGGTGTGAGGCAGGTGGTGAAGGCGTCGATGAGTTCCGGGTCGTCCAGGACTGTCTGGGTCGGGCTGGAGGGATTGCGGACGTCCTTCACCTGAAGGAAGCCGGGCCCCATGCGGTAGTAGCACGAGCCGAAGTCGTGTGAACGCGCCCAGGCTTCCTTGGCATCGGTCCCATCGCCGGGGCCGTGTTCGAGTTCGGCCGGGGGCGGCAGGTGGTGCAGCAGGCTGAGGTCGATGGGGCCGGTGACCCTGCCGCGCCAGTCGACGTGCTGGCCGGTGGGCGCGAGGTCGCGGAGGAGCGCCACGGCCTGGGTGGTGGCCGCGGGGTCGCCGCCCAGGTCGAGGGGCTTGTCGATCGCGGTCATACGTGGGGCCTCCAACGGGAGGTTTCCTCCATGAGCTCCGACACCTTGTGGACGGGGGCGCCCCGGCTGGCCAAGGCCAGGTAGACCGGCCCGTCCCGGAACAGCAGGCCGCGGCGGACCTGCTCCTGGAGCCACGCCTCGACGGGGACGTCCCCACTGACACCGAAGTCCTCGGCGAGGGTCTTGATGAGCGCCTTCGCCGTACGGCCGCGTTCCAGGGCGCGGTACGCGTCGGCCTCCCACCCGGTGAGGACGTGGTCGGCCCTGGGCCAGCCCACGCGGCGGTCTTCGACGCGCAGGCCGTCCTCTGCGTCGTCATAGAGGACGAGGGTCGATTCGGGGTAGGCGTCGCGCCACCGCGCGGCCGCGTCCTGGAGCCGCTTCTCCAGGGCGCCGGATATGCCCGCGGGCGGGGTGTCGAACAGGTAGACCAGGTCGTTCAGCTCCTCCTCCGGGAGGTCGTAGACGTGGTCGTAGATGCGGTGGGGGCGGCGTTCGGCGAAGCCCAGCTCGGGCCGTTCGAAGTACGGGCTGAACCGTTCGAGGAGGATGCGGCCGACCGAGCCCGGCGGCTGGAGGTGGACGAGCGCGGGCATCTGCTCGATGACCTGGAGGTAGTCGTCGTCGGTCTCGCCCGGGAAGCCGCAGAGGTGGTTCCAGGACGTGGTGATGCCCTCGGCCTCGCAGTCGCGCAGCATCCGCACGTTGATGGTCGCGGTGGTGCCCTTGTCCATCAGCTCCAGGACCCGGGTGCTGAGGCTCTCGATGCCGGGCTGGACGCAGTGCACGCCGGCGTCGGCGAGGAGCCGCAGCTGGTCGGCGCGCAGGTTCGCCTTGACCTCGTAGTGGATCCGCAGGTCCCATCCGGACGCCGCCAGTCCCGGCAGCAGGTCGCGGAAATAGGACATGTCCATGATGTTGTCGACGGTGATGACGTCGAGAATGCGGTGCCGTTTCACCAGGTGGTCGATGTCGGCGCGGAATCGTTCGGCCGGGCGGGACCGGAAGGTGATGGACGAGCCGTTGAGCCCGCAGAAAGTGCACTGGTGTTTCTCGCCCCACCAGCACCCCCGGGAGCCTTCCAGGAGCAGTTTCGGCTCCACGAACGGGCGCACCGGCGAAGCGTCGAGGACCTGCTGCCAGCCGTCGAAATCGGGGCGCGGGACGAGCATCGGCGGAACGGGGCGGGCGGCGGCCTCATTGGCCACCGAGTCCTCGCCTTTCCACCAGCAGACGCCCGGAAGGTGCTCGGGGGAATTGCCGGCCCGGATACGGTCGAGCAGCTCGGGGAAGACCACCTCGCCCTCGCCCCGCACGACGTAGTCGACGAACGGGTGGTTGCGGTGCAGGGCGTGCCCCATCGCGCCGTCGCAGTTGCTGCCGCCGATGACGACCGCGACGCCGGGGGCCAGCTCCTTCAGCCGCCGGGCCAGCGCGAGACTCGCCACGTTCTGCATGAACGTCGAGGTCAGGCCGACGACGTCGGGCTCGCCCGCGAGGATCTCGGCGGCGGCCAGGTCGATGAACCCGGCGGCCAGCGGCCGCATCCGGCGGGCCGGGCCGAGGTCGAGCGGGCCGCCGCCGCGGGCCCGCGCGGCGTACGACTCCAGCTCCCCGGCCCGCCATTCGGGGTCGTCGTAAAGCGCGCCCGCGAAAATCCAGTCGCCGATTCCGTGGAATACGTCATCGACCGAAACCCGTTCGCAGGTGGCGGGGGTGATCTCGCCCCCGGTCTCTTCCAGGACGTGCTCCGCCCACCGCAGGTAGCCGTGATATTCACCTACCGTGTCGGCGGGGCGTACCTCGGCGAGCCGGGCCTTCAACAAGGCCAGCGGCAGGGACGGCAGTTCGAACGACTGCCAGGGCATCGACGCCAGGGTCACGCGCAGGCCGGGCGTATTGCGCCCGGGTGCGTCGCGGCCGGGCGCATTGTCGCGGGGTGTGTGCATCCGGCCAGTGTTCAGCATCTTGACAGATTCGTAAAATGGTCCTGACCGCATAAGGTCACCACCTTGAAGTGATGATCATCTTGTGATGTGGTGCGCTGCATGCTCGGGGCCCTGAGGCATCGCCATTTCGCGCTGCTGTGGGCCGGGCAGTCCCTCAGCGCGGTCGGGAACCGGATGTTCCCGGTGATCCTGGCGCTGGTCGTCCTCGACCGGCATTCCGGCGCCGCGGCGCTGGGGGTGGTCCTCGCCGTGCAGAGCGTGGCCCTGGTGGTCGGGACGCTGCTGGCCGCCGCCGTCACCGACCGTCTCCCCCGCCGCGCCATCATGCTGTGGACCGACCTGGCCCGCGCCCTCGCCGTGGCGGCGCTCGCCTTCACCCCGGACACCGCCCTGGTGGGCCTGGTCATCGTGATCGCCGTGGCGGAGGGCCTGTTCCAGCCCGCCTACGCCGCGGTCATCCCGCGCACGCTTCCGGCCGGGTGCCTCCAGGCGGGCAACTCCCTGACGTCCTTCTCCCAGTACACGGCCCTGGTCATCGGCCCGTCCCTGGCGGGCGCGGTCATAGCGACGGCCGGAACGACCGCGGCCCTGTGGGTGGACGTCGGCACCTTTGCGATGAGCCTCGCCACGCTCGCGTTCGTCAGGGAGTCCCAGGCGGAGGCCGCGACCAAGCCGCCGCCCTGGAGCCTCAGGCAAACGGCCCTGGACCTGGGCGAGGGGTTCCAAGCGGTCCGGAGGCGGCCCTGGCTGGGGGCGTCCATGGTCGCGTCCATGCTGGTCATGAGCATCACCGTCGCGCCCATGATGCTCATAGCACCTCTCGCCACGGACAGCCCGCAAGCCTATGGGGCGGCCTTCACCGCCCTGGGCGTCGGCTCGATCCTGGGGGCGCTCCTGGCGGCCAGGCTGAGAACGCGCCGTCCCGGCGCCACCGCCGTCATCGGCATCGTCCTCGTGGCGGGAGCCCCCCTCTCCCTGGCCGCGCTCCCCCTGCCGGGGGTTCTCCTCCTGTGGGGGACGGCCGGTGCGGGCATCACCATCTTCGAGGTGCTGTGGACGACCGCCGTGCAACGGGACGTCCCCGACGAGGTCCTCGGACGCGTCATGGCCCTCGACTGGCTGGGCAGCGAGTCGCTGACACCGATCGGCTACCTCCTGGCGGGCCTGGCGGTGGCGCGGTTCGGCACGGATCTCCTACTCCTCGTGGGGGCCTGCATCGCCGCGCTCGCCGCCCCGCTCCCGCTGTTCGTAAGGGGCGGCTGCACGTTCTCCAGCCCCGCCTGCGGGCCGACCGCCGGCGGTGCCACGTCCCGTCCACCCGGGTGACCGCCCCCACTGTGCCGACCCGGCACGACCCGGCTCAGGTCGGCTCGCCCTCCTCGGTGCCGGGGAGCTCAGTGATGAGCGGGGTCCACGCGTCCCCCAGCTCGTGCATACGCTTGAGCTCGGCGATACCGCCCAGCCAGCCCGCCTCATGCTGGGCGGCGCTGTCGAGCTCGTCCTCGGAGTAGCCGCTCTGCACGAACGTCAGGAACGTCCTGCCCTCGGACCCGGCCAGCTCCCAGTTGACGACCGTGCCCTCGCCGTCCCCGTAGACCAGCTGCTTCCCGGGCTCGAACGCGGAGATCTCGCCCTCGAGGCCCAGCGTCATCCGGCCGCCGACACGGGGTTCGACCTCGGCCTCCCAGCCGAACCAGCGGCGGATCCGCGCCGGATCGACCAGCGACGCGAACACCTCCTCCGGCGAGGCGCCGATGACGACCTCCGCCCTGATCTCCCGTGGCCGGGCCGGGCCGAAGTCGGCCTTGGGCGTCAGCGGCCGCCCCTCCACGTACTCGGCCAGGTTGGCGACGGCCAGGCCCCAGAACGTGTGCATCGAGTGGCGGCCGTCGCGCCGCCCCGGCGGGGCCATCAGCTCCTCGAGCGTGGGCATCTTGTCCTGCCGGAACCGCAGCGTGGTGCCGTCGGCCCCGTACGGCTCCAGCCGCAGCTCGACGGTGGTCCGCTGGTCGTCGAGCGTCCAGGCGAACACCAGCCGCCGGTCCTCCTCGGCCGCCACCAGGGTCTGCCGCCCGATCTCGCCCTGCGGGGTGTGCCGGCCCCAGAAGGCGTACTCCCGCCGCTCCGGGGCGGACGCGGCGTGCTCGGCGAGCCAGGAGCGCAGCGCGCCGGGGTCGGTCAGGGCGTGGTAGACGCGCGGCGGCGGGGCGCCCAGCCGGGCCTCGATCGACAGCTCGTCACTACTCATCCGGGTTCTCCTTCGGGTAACAGGCCACGGCCAGCCGGAAGGCGTCTCCCTCGGCGCCGCCGTGCCGGGCGAACAGGTCTTGGAGGGTGGTGCGCAGGTCGTCCAGGAACTCCCCGCGGTTCCCGGCCGGAAGGCGGATCTCCCCGGAGACGGCCAGCGTGGCCAGCTCGTCGATCGCGGGGTCGAGCGCGGCGAGGTCGGTCTGCACGTCTTCGAGGAGGTTCAGCAGGTAGCCGAGGCTGAGCTCGTCGCGGACGCGGCGCCGCCCGATCGTGCCGACCAGCCGCGGGGACAGCCAGTACGACTGCGCGCTGGCCTGGTAGACGCCCTCGTGGATGCCGCGCACCCGGCGCTCGTCGACCTGCGCCGCCAGCCCGGCGTCCACCAGCTTCTTGACGTGGTAGTAGACCCGCTGCGGCGACTGCCCGAGGGCCGTTCCCACCTCCGTGCACGAGCGTGGCCGCGCCAGCTGCCGCAGGACCTCGACCCGCTGCGGCTTGAGCAGGGCCTCCGCCTGCTCGAAGCGCTCAATGCAAAAGATCTCCTTCATGATGAAACAAGTCTTTATCGTAAAAGAGTTCTTTGTCAATGGCCCGCGGCTCGCGGCGGCGCGCCGCTAGGCTGTCGCGGTGGCTCTGGACGATCTCGACCTCGAACAGTGGCGTGACCTGGACGATCGCGACGCCGGCCGACTGGCCGACCGGATCGCCTCGCGCGCGGACGCCGAACCGGTCGAGACGGGGTGGCGCCCCGGCCCCGCCGGACCCGTCCGGTACGTGCTGTTCCGCCGCGACGGGGAGCTGTACGGCCTCGTCCCGGGCGGCGGCGTCGAGGTCGGCTACGACGGCGCCCGGTTCGTCCCGTCGGAGGGGCAGCTGGCCTCCTACGCCTCCTCGTACGAGGAGTACGGGGCGCCGGGGGAGGACTACGGCCTTCCGGCCGACATCCGCGAGACCGTCGACACGCTGACGTCCCCGCCGCGCGCCGTGGACGTCCCGCCGCTGCTGGTGGCGGTCGAGGCGCGGGACGCGGGCCTCACCCGTGTCGCCCCCGACCACCCCCTGATCGCCGAGGCCGCCGCCATGCACCGCGCCGATCCCCGGGAGGATCGCGCCGCGGAGCCCCGGGAGGTCCGCGTCATGTGGCCGCCCGGGAAGCACGCCGCGCGCCAGGCCCGCGTGCTCCTGACCCCGGACGGGACGGTCACCGAGGCCTGGCTGATGTTCTCGCTCGCCGACGACCTGGAACGCATGGCGTCCAAGGGGATGCGGCTCCTCACCCCGGACGAGTGGGAGCACGCCTGCGGCGCGGGCGCCGCCACCCTGTTCCGCTGGGGCGATGACTGCCCCGCCGACCGCTACCCCGGCGCCACCATGCGCGGGGACGGCAGCGTCGAACCCGACCACGGCCCGCATCTGGAGCCCAACGCGTTCGGCCTGAACATCGGCCAGCGCTCCACCCTCCGCGAAGCCACCGCCGACCCGGCCGTGCTCTGCGGCGGCGACGGCGGCAGCGCGGTGTGCGGCGGCTCCGGCTTCTTCCTCGGGTGGCTTCCCCTGGCCACGTCCTACCGCGACGGCGCCGAGGGGCCTACGGCCAACGAGGCCCGCGACGTCCTGGTCCGCCCGGCCATCCCCCTGCACTAGGCGGACGCCGAGGCCGTCACGCCAGGCCGACCGCCACCAGGGCGATGATCGAGCCGGCGAAGGCGATGCCGTGCCGGACGTTCTGGAGGATCGGGGTCCACGACGGGAAGCCGCTCCCGGCGGCCTTGAGCAGCGCCGGCACGTCGACGCGCTCCAGCATGGGGTCGCCCTTGCGCTTGAAGGCCCTCTGGACGGACTGCACGGCGGTCAGCTGGCTCCACAGGATGAGCCCGTTCCCGACCAGGACGAGCGACGAGAAGACATAGGTCAGGGTCTGTCCCCACTCGTTCCCGGCGAGGTTGAGGGCCGCGACGGCGGCCATGACCGCGGCGACCGAGACGGGCACGGCGGTCTCGTGGCCGCCGGCGTCGAAGGTGAGCTTGTTTTCGGCCAGCACGCGGGTGGGGATGCCCTGGCGCCTCAGCTCGGCCTCGGCGTTGGCCTTGGCGGTGGTGGCGCCGTAGCGGTGGCGCAGCATCGGGATGCTGACGAAGGCGAGGGCGACGAGGATCTGGGCGACGGCGGCGACGGTCGTCATGGGGGCTCCCGGGGCGAGTGACTTGTACTTTGTTCAAGTGCGACCCTAAGCATGACTTGAACTAAGTGCAAGTGGTCGACTTGAACTTTGTGCAGGAGGGTCGCCGCTGCCGTATCGTGGCCGCATGCCGCGCACCACGCTGACCAAGGAGCAGATCGTCCGGACCGCCATCGAGCTCCTGGACGAGGAAGGGCTGGAAGGCCTGAACATGCGCGCCCTCGGCCAGCGCCTCGACTCGGCCGCGACCGCCGTCTACTGGCACGTCAAGAGCAAGGACAACCTGCTGCTGCTGGCCGGCGACCAGGTGTGGCAGGAGATCGGGCTGCCCGACCCGGACGCGGTCGGCTGGCGCGCCGCGGCCACGGCCATGGCCACCGACCTGCTGGCGATGTTCACCCGCCACCCCTGGGTCGTGCAGGCACTGGCCTCGCACGTGCTGTACGGTCCGGACAAGGCCCGCCACGACGACCACAGCCTGGGCGTCTACGAGGCCGCGGGCTTCACCGGCGCCGAGGCGGACCAGGCCACAGCGGGCGTCTTCATGTTCGTGCTCGGCAACGCCCTCGGCGAGTCGTCCACCGCCTCGCTGACCAGGAAGCTCAACCGGATGGGCGACGACGCCGGGGAACGCCTGCGCGAGACCATGGCGCAGGCTGCCGAGGTCGGCAAGCAGTTCCCGCGGCTCCGTGCCCGCCTCGGCGACGCCTCCGCCCAGCAGTACGGTGCCGCCCCCGAGAGCAGCTTCGAGTTCGGCCTCCGCGCCCTGCTCGACGGCCTGGAGACCCGCCTCCACTGACCCGTCCCGCGAAATCGGGGAGGGCGTACGACCGCTTACCCCTATATTGCAAATCGCACTATGGCGCTATGCTGTAGTGCACTGCCGCCGACGCGGGTGTCCCACGAGGGAAGGGGGAGGCATGGCGCGGCGTCCCGACCTGGTCGGACTGACCGTGCTGGCGATGCTCTCGGTGCGCGCCGGCCACCCGTACGAGCTGCACCGCTTCATCGTCGACACGCACAAGGACTACGTGACGGGCCTGCCCCGGAGCCTGTACCACGCGGTCGAGCGGCTCGCGGGCGAGGAGCTGATCGTCCCGGTCGAGACCAGCAGGGAGGGCCGCCGGCCGGAACGCACCGTCTACGAGATCACCGACGAGGGCCGCCGCGAGCTGGCCACCCGGCTCCGGGTGCTGCTGGAGAACCCGGGCGCGGAGCGCCGCACCTTCACCGCGGCCGTCTCGCTGCTCGGCGTCCTGCCCGTACCGGACGCGCTGCAGTCCCTGCGCACCAGGGCGGCGGCGCTCGAAGGGGCCCTCACCGGGATGAACGCCCAGCTGAAGGCCCTGAAGGACAGCGGCCTGCCCGACATCCTGGTGATCGAGATCGACTACGAGCGGGCGCTGACCGAGACCGAGCTGGCCTGGGTCCGCGGGCTCGTCGCACGCCTGGAGTCGGGCGAACTGGAATGGTCGAGCGCCGCCGAAGCGAAACCGCTGGCCCAGGTGCTCGGCGAGACCTGAAGAAAGCGGCCGCCGGGGTGCGCCAACACCCCGGCGGCCGGACATCCGAACAAGGCGCCTGCCCTGCCTGGACGCGCGATCCAAGGATAGGCGCCGCGACCGTGAGGAGCCGCGCCATGTCCGTGAACGCGGAAATCGCCGGCCTGCTCTCCCGCCTCGCCGAGGCGTGGAACGCGGGCGACGCCACCGCCTACGCCGCCGTCTTCACCGACGACGCCGACTACATCGCCTTCGACGGCACGCACACCCGGGGGCGTGCGGCCATCGAGTCGTCCCACCGGTGGCTGTTCGACGGGCCGCTCAAGGGATCCACCATGTCCGCGCCCGGCGACACCGCGGCCAAGCCGCTGGCCGACGGCCCGGTCCTGGTGATCGCCCGGGGCGGCACCGCCCTGGCGGGCGGCCCGCCGCGCGACTCGATCGTCTCCTTCACCGCCGTCGGCACGCCCGAGGGCTGGCGCTTCGCCTCCTTCCAGAACACCAGGGCGGCGTCATGAAGACGATCGCCGAGGTGTCCGGGATCATCGAGGCCCCGGTCGCCCGCGTCTGGGACGCCCTCGCGGGCGACCTGCTGCCCGACGGCAGGCGCACCGGCCGCTTCACCGTCGAGGACGCCCCCGGTCACACCTCCACCGTGGAGGTGACCGGTCACACCATCGCGTTCCAGGGCGGCTGGTGGTACCGCGGGGAGTGGAGCGTCAGGCCGCATCCCCAGGGGGCCCTGCTCGTCCACCGCGTCATCAACGTCGCACAGTGGATGCGCTGGGGCGTCCCCTTGGCGAACCGCTTCTTCATAGGCTTCGCCGACCGCACCCGCGAAGCCTTCAACGAGAATCTCACCCGCCTCGGCACCCGCCTGAACGTCCCGACCCACCCGGTGGCGTGATGGTCAGGCGACTTCGGCGTCGCGCAGGGGGTGACGTGCGGCGCTCCACTCCTGGACGGCCTTCTTGCGCATCATGATGACCAGAACGCTCATGGCCCGCGATTGTCGCAGAATGACTCCAATCTTCCAATGGGGTCATTGATCGTCGCACATAAAGATCATTGGGCGGCCGTCCCGCGTTACCGGCAGATGATCTTCTGCTCAGAGTGCGATCTCTCGGATTGCCGTACTGGTTCCCCCAGGGCGCCGCGCTTCGACTAACTTGTTTCCCGGGACGGGGACGCCCTTTCGGTGGCGGCTCGCGTTGCCGTCCTCGGGGCGACCGGCGAACCAGCAGTGGGGGCTTGAGTGGATCCTCTGGGGCCTGGCGATCCGACCCATGCCGGGAAGTATCTTCTGCTGGGACGCCTTGGCGAAGGCGGAATGGGGCGGGTGTTCTTCGGCCGTTCCCCTGGCGGGCGGCCGGTCGCGGTGAAGTTCATCCGAAGCGAATACGCTCACCGGCGCCGTTTCCGTGCCCGTTTCGCCCGCGAGGTCGAGGCCGCTCGCCGGATCGGGGGATTCCATACCGCGCTGGTGATCGATGCGGACCCCGACGCCGATCCACCGTGGATGGTCACGGCCTACATTCCCGGTCCGTCCCTGCAGCGCGCCGTCGACGAGCACGGTCCGCTCGACCTGCAGGCCGTGCGCACCCTGGGCGCCGGGCTCGCCGAGGGCCTGCTCGCCATCCACGCCTGCGGGCTGGTGCATCGGGACCTCAAGCCGGGCAACGTGATCCTGGCGGCCGACGGGCCCAGGATCATCGATCTGGGCGTTGTCGGCACGCAGGACGCCGACCGGATGACCGCGACCGGCGCTGTTCTGGGGACCTACGCCTACATGTCCCCCGAGCAGGTGAACGGCGATCCGGCAGGCCCCGCGAGTGATGTGTTCGCCCTCGGCTCGGTCCTGGGCTTCGCCGCGGGCGGTCGCAGCCCTTTCGGCGCCGAGACGGTCGCGGCGACCCTTCATCGCATCACCGGCGGACCACCCGATCTCGGCGACATACCCGTGGAGAACGGGTATCGCGATCTGATCGCCGGGTGCCTGGCCAAGGATCCCGCCGCCCGTCCGGAACTCCCCGACATTCTCGCCCGGCTGGCCGGTTCCTGGCCGGACGGCAATTGGCTGCCGGCCGCCGTCATGAACATGATCCACTCCACCGAATCGGAGTCCATCGGCGCGCTGAAGTCGGGAACCGGTGAAACAGACCCCCGCATGCACCACCAGAGCACGTTGGACCCCGGCCGCGGACGCCGGCTCCGGCCCCGCGCCGTGCTGGTCGCCGGGGCCGCCGTCGCGGTGCTTTCCGCCGGGGCCGTGGTGCTGGTCCTCACGCTGTCGGGGTCCGCTGAGCGGCCACCGGCCACCCGGCGGTTCGTGCTCGACGACGGCAGGGCCTTCGGGCCGGGCGGGTGGAGTCAGTTCACCGTGCGGGTCGATCCGGCCAACACGGGTGTGCGGCTGACACGCCGACTCGATTCCAGTGTCTCCGGACAGAGTGCGGTCATCTCCGTGAACGGCAGACGGGCCGGACTGTGGGTGGGGCTGGACGGGTCCCTCGTCACCTGGAAGGACCAGACGGTCGAATTCCCGGCGCCCCTCACCGCGGACAGGAAGGCCCTGGTCATAAGAAACACGTTCGCGTCGTCGACGAAGGACTTCAACGAGTTCACCTACTACGTCGACCAGCGGATCGGCGGTCGCTGGGCGCGCGCCGACGTCGTCGACATCGGGCCCGGCCATCCCGAGGACGAACGCGCGCACCGGTATCGCGTCACGGCACCGACCTGGGCGGGAACGCGGAACTTCAGCTACTCGGACACGTAGGCCGGTCGGTTCCCGCGCCGGCCCTTCACGGGCCGTCGGACCGGTCGAGCAGCGCCAGGTCTTCTTCGCGGATCGTCGCCGTGACCAGCAACTCGGTGATGAGGTTGTGGTTGAGCGCGTTGCCGATCGGCGGTGGAACCTCTTTCTCGGTCAACCCGTGCACTTTCCCGCTCAGTCTCTCCCGCACGGTCTTGACGCCGTACGAGGCGACCTTGGCTGTCCAGCCCCTCCGGGGCTGCAGGAGGTCGAGCTCGTAGGCGACCTGAGCCCAGGTCAGCGGCTGGGGGTGAGGCTCCTGTCGAAGGTAGCGCTGGGCGAGACACACCAGCAGCAGACGCTCTTCTTTGGACAGCTTCCACTTGTCGGAGTTGTCCGTCTCGGCCTCGTGCAGTGCCTCCCGGGACGACAGCGCGGCCCCGGTGGCGATCCGCACTTCGAGAAGGTGTTCCTGCCGCGGGGTGACGATGAACAGCGGCGTGTAGGCGGCGGGCAGTTCGGCCTGCTGCCCGCCGAGCACCAGGCGCGAGCCCGGGAACCGGATGGCCATTCTGCCGGTGTTGTGCAGCACCCAGCGCGAACCTTCGTGCGCGATGTATCCGTGCCGCCTGCTGACATGCCGGTCGGCGGCGCCGACGCATACGTGGACATCGGGCTCGCACCGCCCGAACAGCAGGGTGAAGCCCGCGTCCGGTGCCACGCGCATGCCGCCTTCGACCCCCATGACGAAAAGCGTTCCCGGCGGCGTGGCCCTCGGGATCCCGTGTGCGAGGCTGCCGACCTCTCGCGGCAACAGGCGGACCTTCGGGGACCCCTCCTGCGGCGCCAATGGCATCGGCCGCTCCTTTCCCTGTGCGCTCGCTGCGTGTTGCCGGGGGTGCCCGTCCTGGTCCGGACGGGCGATTACCGGTGGCGACGGGGGGAGACGCCTCGTCCACCTCCTGGGCTGCCCTCCCGACTGAAGGTCTGGCCGGACCCGCTCGCGTTGCGGGGATCTTAGGCGGTCCGGTCCGGGACCGGTCCCGGACCGGTGGGACGGTGACCCGGGCGGTTCGGCTTGGGACCCGTCCCGAAGTGCGCGGAAAACAATGGCGTCGGCCTGTCCGTCCACGATGAAGGGACCAGGATGTCCGACTCTCCGCGCCCAACGGGTGATGATCCGCTGGCCGTCGCTCTCGCGAACGCGTCCCTGCTCGGCATCGGCTACCTGTTCCTGGGACGGCGCGGGCTCGCGGTCGTCACCGGGCTGGTCACACTCGTGCTCGCCGTCCTGCTCGCCTCGGTCGTGCAGGCGGTGTGGTTCGAAATCATCGTGGTGCTGTGGTGGGCCGCCTTGATCGCACACGGGTGGACACTGGCCGCCCGTGGGCCGGTCCGGCGGAGACGGCGGCTGATCGCGGCCGCGACCGCACTCCCGGTGCTGTTGACGGTGGGGGTCCTGCGATTCGACGCCTCCGGGATCGAGGAGGCCACCGCCAAGGCCCGCGGCAGCGGCGACTGCGCACGGGCGCTGGCGGCTCAGCGGCGCGTGTGGTTCGGCCAGCGTGTGGCGGACGCCCCGCTCGCGGCGCGCGGGAACGAGACCGTCCAGGCATGCCGGAGGATCGCGGCGGCCGAGGACAAGCTCGCCGCCGCGCTGTCGGGTGACGTGAACGCGTTGCGGGCCGGGTTCCACGGTCTCACGAGGGTCCTTGCGGATCTGCCGGGCCACGAGGAGATGGTCCGGACCGTTCTGGACGGGTTCCTCCGCCGGCTGCCCGCCGGCAAGCCCTGCGCCACGGCCGCGATCACCGATGAGCTCCTCCTGCGGAGGGCCCGTGGGAACGTGCTGGACGGAGCCACCGCCATCGTCCCCCAGACCGCGCCCGCCGCCCTCGTCCGATGCGGCGACGACACCATGACCGCCGAGGACTGGGCAAGTGCGCGCATGCGCTACCAGCAGATGCTCGACGAGTACCCGGGCCACGGGCTCAGGGGCAAAGCCGAAGACGGCGTCGAACGGGCCACCCTGGCCGGCGAACTCGCGCAGGTCCGCGCGCTTCTGGGGGAGAGGTTCGGCGACCAGCCCGAGTACTGCTCCGAGCCCGCCAAGTACAGCGGCGCCGCTCCGTACGGCAAGGGGACCAACCGCGCCTTCTTCGCCGGCGACGACGAGTACACCGGCCGCCTCCCAGGCACGTGGCGGACCACGGACATCGCCAAAGCGGTTCTCGTGGTCTGCGTGGACGAGAGGGAGTACGGCAAGGTCGCCCAGACCTGTCCTTACACCGGGGCCGGGACCGGCGTCACCTACGTGACCTTCCGCAAGATCGCCGTCCCGGTCAAGGCGTACGAACTGCGGACCGGGAAACGCGTCGCCGACAGAGAACTGCAGATCGGCGGCAGGAGCTGCCCATCGTCCTTTTCCTACAGCTCCGTTCCCGGTCTCGGCTCTTCTCCGCCGAGCAAGAAGTACGTCAAGCCTTCCACCGCCGACATCCGTGCCGCCTTCGGCTCCCTGATCACTCGCTGACCGCGTCCGGCGCGGGCGGCGACCGGGCGGACCGAAAGAAGCCGTGCCGTCCCGGGACCGGTTCCAGGCCCGGGACGGCACGCCGCGGTGCGGTTCGGCGAGGTCCTGATCGGGTCAGGACTTGGCGAGGGTGATGCTCCGCGCCGGGCCCACCGTCAGCGCGTCCGCGGCCTCGTCCAGGTCGACCACGACCTCGTCGCCGTCGAGGATCTCCCCCGACAACAGCTCCCGCGCGAGCTGGTCGCCGATCGCCGTCTGCACCAGGCGGCGCAGCGGGCGCGCCCCGTACAGCGGGTCGTAGCCGGTCAGCGCCAGCCACTCGCGGGCCGCCTCGGTCACCGTCAGCGTGAGCTGCCGGTCCGACAGCCGCCTGCCGAGCCGGTCGACCTGCAGGTCGACGATCCGGGTGAGCTCCTGCGTGGACAGCGCGTCGAACAGGATCACGTCGTCCAGCCGGTTCAGGAACTCCGGCTTGAACGCGGCGCGGACCGCGTTCATGACGGCGTCCCGCTTGGCGCCGTTCTCCAGCGTCGGGTCGATCAGGAACTGCGACCCCAGGTTGGAGGTGAGGATCAGGATCGCGTTGCGGAAGTCGACCGTGCGGCCCTGCCCGTCGGTGAGGCGCCCGTCGTCCAGCACCTGCAGGAGGATGTCGAACACCTCGGGGTGGGCCTTCTCGACCTCGTCCAGCAGCACCACCGAGTACGGGCGGCGCCGCACGGCCTCGGTGAGCTGCCCGCCCTCCTCGTAGCCGACGTAGCCGGGCGGGGCGCCGACCAGGCGGGCCACCGAGTGCTTCTCGGAGTACTCGCTCATGTCGATCCGCGTCATCGCCCGCTCGTCGTCGAACAGGAACTCGGCGAGGGCCTTGGCCAGCTCGGTCTTGCCCACGCCCGTCGGGCCCAGGAACAGGAACGAACCGGTCGGGCGGTCGGGGTCGGCGACCCCGGCGCGGGCGCGGCGGACCGCGTCCGACACCGTCCGGACGGCCTGCTCCTGCCCGATCAGCCGCCGGCCGAGCTCCTCCTCCATGCGCAGCAGCTTGGCGGTCTCGCCCTCCATGAGGCGCCCGGCCGGGATGCCCGTCCAGGACGCGACCACGTCGGCGACGTCGTCCGGGCCGACCTCCTCCTTCACCATGGCGTCGCGGTTCTCGCCGTCGGCGGCGGCGACGGCGTCGTCCAGCTGCTTCTCCAGCGCCGGGATCTCGCCGTAGGTCAGCCGCGCCGAGGTCTCCAGGTCGCCGTCGCGCTGCGCGCGCTCGGCCTCCCCGCGGAGCTGGTCGATGCGCTCCTTGATCTCACCGACCCGGTTCAGGCCCGCCTTCTCCCGCTCCCACCGGCCCACCAGCCCGTTCAGCTGCTCCTGCCGGTCGGCCAGGTCGCGGCGCAGCCGCTCCAGGCGCTGCTTGGACGCCTCGTCGGTCTCCTTGCCGACCGCCAGCTCCTCCATCCTGAGCCGGTCGACCGCACGCTGCAGCTCGTCGATCTCCACGGGCCGGGAATCGATCTCCATCCGGAGCCGGGACGCCGACTCGTCGATCAGGTCGATCGCCTTGTCCGGCAGGAACCGGGAGGTGATGTACCGGTCCGACAGCGTGGCGGCGGCCACCAGCGCCGAGTCGTTGATCTGCACCTTGTGGTGCGCCTCGTACCGGCCCTTCAGCCCGCGCAGGATCGCGACGGTGTCCTCCACCGACGGCTCGCCCACCAGCACCTGCTGGAAGCGGCGCTCCAGGGCCGCGTCCTTCTCGATCCGCTCGCGGTACTCGTCCAGCGTGGTCGCGCCGATCATGCGCAGCTCGCCGCGCGCCAGCATCGGCTTGAGCATGTTGCCGGCGTCCATCGCGCCCTCGGCGGCGCCCGCCCCGACGACCGTGTGCAGCTCGTCGATGAACGTGACGATCTGCCCGTCGCTCTGCTTGATCTCGTTCAGGACGGCCTTGAGCCGCTCCTCGAACTCGCCCCGGTACTTGGCGCCCGCGACCATCGCGCCCAGGTCCAGCGACACCAGCCGCTTGCCGCGCAGCGACTCGGGCACGTCGCCCGCCACGATCCGCTGCGCCAGGCCCTCCACCACCGCGGTCTTCCCGACCCCGGGCTCGCCGATCAGCACCGGGTTGTTCTTCGTCCGGCGGGACAGCACCTGCACCACCCGGCGGATCTCGGCGTCCCGGCCGATCACCGGGTCGAGCCGGCCGTCCCGGGCCGCGCCGGTCAGGTCGACGCCGTACTTCTCCAGCGCCTGGTAGGTGTCCTCGGGGTTCTCGCTGGTCACCCGGGCGTGCCCGCGGACCTTCTCGAACGCGTCCAGCAGCGCCTGCGGCGTCGCCCCGAACTCCTTCAGCAGCCCCGCGGCGGGACCGCCGTCGGCGGCCAGGCCCACCAGCAGGTGCTCGGTCGAGACGTACTCGTCCTCCAGCTGCTTGGCCCGGTTCGCCGCGGTGTTGACCGCCACGATCAGCTGCCGCGACATCTGCGGCGACGACACCGTCGACCCCGCCGCCTTCGGCATGCCCGCCAGCTGCTCCTCCGCGCGGCGGCGCAGCGCCTGCCAGTCGGCGCCCACCGCCTCCAGCAGCGGCACCGCCGTGCCCTCCGGCTGGCCGATGAGCGCGACCAGCAGATGCTGCGGCTCGACCTGCGGGTGCCCTTCGGCCGCCGTCCGGCGGACCGCGACCGACACCGCCTCCTGGCTCTTCTGCGTCAGCTTGTAGTCCATGTTCGGTTGACCCCCACTCCCCGTCACATCAGTCTTCGCGGCCGCGCTCGCGCCACACCACGACACCGGTGTGGCGGATCGGCACCAGATCGCCGCCCGGCGTCCCGCCGGGACCCGCCGCCGGGGCGGTGTCGCCGCGCCGGCGCTGCTGCGCCAGGCGCGCGGCCACGGCCCGGGTCGACTCGAGTTCGTTGGCCAGGTCCTCCAGCGCGGCGTGCGCCTTCGCCAGCTGCTCGCGGAGGATGACGTTGTCCCGCTGCAGCTCGAGGATGTGCTTGATGCCCGACAGGTTGATGCCCTCCTCCTGGGAGAGCCGCTGGATCTCCCGGAGCAGCACGATGTCGCGCATCGAGTAGCGGCGGCCCCGCCCGGCCGTCCGGCCGGGGGAGACCAGCCCGAGCCGGTCGTAGGTGCGCAGCGTCTGCGGGTGCAGGCCCGACAGCTGCGCCGCCACCGAGATCACATAGACCGGGGTGTCGTCGCCGAAGGCGTCCATGACGAACTCACTCCTCCCGCGCCTTCTGGAGCAGCTCACTGCGCAGGTCGTCGCCCGCGCCCGTGGCGCGCAGCCGCTCCAGGGCCTCGCGCGTCTGGTCGTCCACCTTCTGCGGCACCTGCACGTCCACCGTCACCAGCAGGTCGCCCTTGGTGCCGTCGCGCCGGGAGGCGCCGCGGCCCCGCACCCGGAACGTCCGGCCGTTCGGGGTGCCCTCCGGCAGGCGCAGCGTCACCGGCTGCCCCTGGAACGTCGGCACCCTGATCTCCGCGCCCAGCGCCGCCTCCGGGAACGTCACCGGCACCGTCAGCGTCAGGTTGTCGCGGTCGCGCCCGAACACCGGATGCGGCCGGACCTTGATGTTCACGTACAGGTCGCCGCCCGGGCCGCCGTTCTCGCCCGGCGCCCCCTTGCCCTTGAGCCGGATCTTCTGGCCGTCGGCGACGCCCGCCGGGATCCGCGCCTGGATCGTCCGGGTGCCGGTCGCGCGGCCGCTGCCGGTGCACGTCGGGCAGGGGTCGTCCACCACCAGGCCCCGGCCGCGGCACTCGCGGCACGGCTCCTGGAACCCGAAGCTGCCCAGGTTGCGGGTCTCGTGCCCGGTGCCCTCGCAGGACGGGCACACCCGCGGCACGGTGCCCGCCTTGGCGCCCGTCCCGCGGCAGCTCGGGCACGCGGCCTCGCTGGTCAGCTTGAGCGGAACGGTCACCCCGTTCATCGCCTTGCCGAACGACAGCGTCACCTCGGTCTCCACGTCCGCGCCGCGCCGTGCCCGGCGCGACCCGGCGGTGGTCCGGGTGCCGCCACCGCCGCGCCCGAACAGCCCGCCGAACAGGTCGCCCAGCCGGTCGCCGGCGCCCCCGGCGCCGCCCGCGCCGCCACCGCCCCCGGTCTGCCCGAAGAGGTCGCCCAGGTCGAACCCGAAGCCGCCGCCGCCCTGCTGCCCGCGGAAACCGCCCGGCATCGCCCGCACCGCGTCGTACTCCTTGCGGCGCTTCTCGTCGGACAGGACGTCGTAGGCCTCGGAGACCTCCTTGAAGCGGTCCTCGGAGTCGGTGTCGCCCTTGTTGGCGTCCGGGTGGTACTTGCGGGCCAGCTTCCGGTAGGACTTCTTGATGTCGTCCTGGGAGGCGTTCTTCGCGACACCGAGGACTTTGTAGTAGTCCTTCTCCAGGTAGTCCTTGGTGCTCACGGCGCCCCGCTCTCTGCTCGTGCCACTGTCGTCAAGTCGTGTCTGCCCCGCGGCGCGGCCGCCCGGACCCGCCGGGTGCGGCACCACCGCGAGTGTCGGCCGGCGCCCCGCGGGGACGGGCCCGCCCCGGACGGCGCGCGATCAGGCCGGGCCGCCGGCCTGCTCGCCGTCACCGGCCGTGCCGCCGGAACCGGCGGCGCCGGGCGCCGG
>NZ_JBHSON010000071.1:0-59901 GCF_042656285.1 Actinomadura rugatobispora
CCCGCCGCCGCCGAAGCGACCGGGAAGGGCGGCGGCGCGCGCCTGCACAGCAACGCCGAGCTCGCACGCGAGCTCAAGCGCATCGAACGCGCCGGCCACGGCCGGGTGCGCGTCCGCAGCATCGGCACGTCCAACCAGGGGCGCCCGCTCTGGTTCGCCACGCTCGGCACCGGACCCCAGCGCCTGCTGTACGTGACGCAGCAGCACGGCGACGAGCCCCTCGGGACCGAGTCCGCCCTGATGGCCCTGCGCACCCTCGGGCTGAAGAACGACCGCGCCTCCCGCGAGCTCCGGTCGAAGATCACGCTGGGCGTGCTCGTCCGCGCCAACCCGGACGGCCACCACCACCAGTGGCGCTACAACTACGATCCCGACGCGCAACCCGAGTACGGCGAACCGGGCAAGGGCTACGACATGAACCGCTACCACGATCCTGCGGTGCGCCCCGAGGACAACCCGGTGCCCGAAGCCGCGGCCATCCAGCGCCAGTACGCCGCGTTCCGCCCCTCGATCGTGGTCGACTACCACATGCAGGGCCGGTACGCCTTCCCGCCGCCGGACGGCCGGGAGATCACCACGTCCATCCAGTGGCCGACCGCCGAGGGCGTTCCGGCCGGCGCGCTCACGACGTCCAAGCAGGTCGGGGTGCGGGTGCACGACGCGTTCACGCGGGCGGGCGCGGTGGTCTCCCAGTACCCGGGCGGCTCGTACCAGGGGATCGCCCGGAACGCCTACGGCCTGCGCGGGAGCGCCTCGCTGCTGGTGGAACTGAGCGACCTGCCGCCCGACCGGCAGAACTTCCAGATCCGCACCGCCTACGTCTCGATGGTCGATCTCGCGCGGGCGGCCGCGAACGGCGCACTGGACGGCATCGACCCGTCCCGTGCCGACGCGATCCCACCCCGAGGCCCCGAACTGCCCGACGCCTCCGCCACCCGCCACGCCGGCACCGACTGACGACCCGCCTGGTCGTGGGCATGGACGGCCACCCCCGCCCATGCCCACGACCTCATAGGGCACAGACATGACGGCCGCTCGGCCGCGCGTCCACGACGTGTGCCCGACCACCGCGCCGCCGCCTGACCGAGGCCCCGTCTCCGGGTGTCGGGGGGTGTTCGGGGGTCAGGTTTCTCGTTGGCGGGCTCGGAAGGCGGCTACGTTGGTGCGGTTGGCGCATGACTCCGAGCAGAAGCGGCGTCGTCCTGCGCGGGAGGTGTCGGCGTAGACGCGGTCGCAGCCCTCGGCCGCGCACACTCCCGTACGGCTCAGCCCGTGCTTGCACACCAGCTCCGACAGGTTCATGAGCGTGGTGGCCCTGAAACGGTGCGGCAGGTCCGCCGACGGCGGCGCGTAGTGCATGTGCAGGCCCACCGGGTCGTCGTGGTCCGCCAGGTGCGGATGCATCGGGATCTGCAGCAGCAGCCGGTTGAGCAGGTCGACGGCCGTGGTGAGCTCGGTGGCCTCGAAGAACCGCCGCAGCGTGCGGCCCCACTCCCGGAACGACTCGGCGTGCCGGGGCTCGAACTGGTGCCAGAAGAAGCCGTGCTCGCGCAGCAGGTCGCGCAGCGCCTCCTCCGAGTCGTCGCCGTCCGCGCTCGTGGCGGCGTTCACCAGAGCGACCGAGGCGGCCACGCCGTGACTCTTGTACCCGGTGATCTGCATTGCCTCGGCTCCCGCTGTCTGTCATGCTGTAAACGACATTTTAGTTATAACCCTTACATACGGCCAGTGAAGACGGGATGCACGGTGGACGAGTGCCCGCGCTGCGGTTGGCCCCAGTCCGATGTCTACGAGGTGCTGTCGAGGCATCTGACCTCCGAGGGCGTGGTGACCTACACCCGCTGCGCGTGCGGGGCGGTCCAGATGCGTTTCCAGTCGTTCGACCCCGGGACGGTCGTCTGCGGGGCTGAACGGCGCGACGGGGGGCGCTGAGCCCCGCGCGGGCGAATCTCGGAGAATCGGCGTCCCCGGGCCCTTGCCGCGCACGACTCCCTGACGGATCATGCAGGCAGCCGAGGAAGTCGGGGGCCTGCTCACCGGGAGGCGTCCCATGGCCGATCCCACCTCCGACCCCGCTCCCCAGGAATCCGCCGCGACCCACCGCATCGGCGTCAGCCGTCCTGACCTGCCCATCACCGACCTCCCCTCGCCGGAGGAGGTGTTCGGCGTCCGCCGGATCGGGCCGCGGGAGCTGTTCAAGTACGCGCTCGGCCCGAGCATGATCGCGCTCGGGATCTCCATCGGCAGCGGCGAGTGGCTGCTCGGGCCGCAGGCGGTCGGCCAGTTCGGCTTCGAGGGCGTCGGCTGGATCATCGTGGTGTCGGCGCTCCTGCAGACGCTCTACAACATCGAGTGCTCGCGGTACGTGCTGGCGACCGGCGAGGCGCCCGTGGTCGGCTGGGGCCGGGTGCCGCCGGGCTGGATCCTGTGGGTGCCGCTGTCGGTGTTCATCGTCATCTTCTCGTTCATCGTCGGCGGCTGGGCGGCGTCGGCGGGACAGGGGCTGTACGCGCTCGTCCATGGCGAGATCGCGCCCGACGGCGCCGAGGAGCCGCGGCTCTGGGCGATCGCGCTGCTGGCGGTGGTGTTCCTCATCGCCGCGGGGGCGCGCCGGATCTCCCGGGCGCTGGAGCTCGCCAACTGGATCATGATCGGGGCGATCCTCATCGGGCTGGTCCTGATCTGCCTGTTCGTCGTGCCGTTCGGGCTGTGGTGGGAGGGCATCAGGGGCTTCGTGACGCCCGCCGCGCCGCCCGAGGGCATCACCGCCACCCAGCTCGGCGGGCTGGTCGGGTTCACGGCGCTGGCCTCCGGGCTCAACTGGTACGTGATGGGCCACTACCGGGACAAGGGCTACGGGATGGGCCACCGCACCGGGTTCATCTCCGGCATGCGGGGCGAGCGCGTGCGGCTGCTCGCCAGTGGCGTCACCTTCCGGGACGACCCCAGGAACAGGGCGATGTGGCGGCGCTGGTACCGGCTGCTGCTCACCGACATGTGGGGGATCTTCTTCGCCGGAGCGATGCTGGGCATGCTGCTGCCGACGATCCTGATGGCCCGCGCGGTCGAGCTGTCGGGGACCAGGCCGACGCAGGAGAACGTGCCGACGTTCGTGGCCGCCGCCCTGGACGCCGAGTACGGCCGCTGGCTGTTCTACATCGCGCTGGTGCTGGGCGTGCTGATCCTGTTCACCACCCAGCTCGGCATCTTCGAGGCGATGGTGCGGGTG
The DNA here is from genome assembly GCF_042656285.1 of Actinomadura rugatobispora. Classification (GTDB taxonomy): domain Bacteria; phylum Actinomycetota; class Actinomycetes; order Streptosporangiales; family Streptosporangiaceae; genus Spirillospora; species Spirillospora rugatobispora. The sequence goes on from NZ_JBHSON010000071.1 coordinate 3,230, forward strand.
ACCACCGACGCCGCGCACGCCACCAGCCCGCGGCTGCGCGGGCTGCTGGAGGGGGACCCGCGCCGGTTCTACTACCCGTTCATGCTCGTGCTGCTGGTGGTCATCGGGGTGATCCTGCACTTCGCGCTGCCGATCAGCCTGGTGCAGTGGTCGGCGAACATGTCCAACCTGGGCGCGCTGATCTACCCGTTCATGCTGATGTACCTGAACTCCAGGCTGCCGCGCCCGGCCCGCCCGCGGCTGTGGCATCACGTGATCCTGCTGCTGAACTTCCTGTTCTTCGGCTTCTTCTTCGTCAACTTCGTCGCCGACTTCATCGGCGATCCGCTCATCACCTTCTGAGTCCGCCGCGGTGTCAGTGGCGCCAGCGGGTGGCGGTGGCGATCTCCTCGGGGGACGCGCCGTCGAACAGCCCGATCTCGCCGCGCCGCACCGTCCCGACGGTGTCGACGAGCTCGTCGCCGAACGCCTGCCGCAGCACCGGGTCGTTCTCGAAGGCTTCGAGGGACTCCTCGAGCGAGGACGGCAGCGGCGTGATCCCGCGCGCGTCGCGTTCGGCCTCGCTCAGAGAGACCGGGTCGTCGTCGACGGGCTCGGGCAGGGCGGCCTCGCTCTGGATCCCGGCACGTCCGGCGGCCAGCAGTGCGGCCAGGGCCAGGTAGGGGTTGGCCGCGCCGTCGAAGCACTTGACCTCCAGGTTGGCGGCCGTGGCGCGGACCCCGGCGGGGCCGGTGACGAACCGCAGCGCGGCCTCACGGTTCTCCAGGCCCCAGCAGGCGAACGCGCCCGCCCAGTGGGACGGGATGAGGCGGAGGTAGCTCGCCACGGACGGCGACCCGACGGCCAGGAGGGCGGGGAGCCGTTCCAGGATCCCGGCGCTGAACGCCTCGGCCGCCTCGGTCATGCCGTACGGGCCCTCTCCACCCGACATCGCGTTGACGGGTCCCTCCGCGGGGTCGTTCCGCCAGAGGCTCATGTGGACGTGCCCGCCGTTGCCCACCCCGTCGGCGAGGACCTTGGGGGAGAACGAGGCGACCATGTCGTGGTGGAAGGACACCGACCGGATCGTCTCCCGTACCAGGACGAGGGTGTCGGCCGCGCCGATCGGGTCCTCCGGGACCACCGACAGCTCCAGCTGGCCCGCCGCGTACTCGGGATGGATCTGCGCAACGGTGACCTTGCTCGCCTCAAGCGCGCGCAGCAGATCGCGGAGGTAGTCGGAAAGCTCGGCGATCCGCGTCATTCCGTAGGCGGGGCCGTTGCACGCGGGGGTGAAGTCCTCCCCGTCCCCCTCCGACAGAGCCCATTCCACCTCGAACGCGGTACGCACCGACCAGCCCTCGGCGGCCAGCCGTGCGACCTCCTGGCGCAGCACTCTCCTGGCGTCGAGGAGGTGTTCCGTGCCCTCCTCCTGGGTGAAGCGCTCGGCGGGCGCCCACGCCCATCCGGGCATCCCGGCCATCGGTACGAGGCGTTCGAGGACGGGGTGGAGGCGCAGGTCCCCGACGGGTCCGCCCGCGTACCGGCCCCTGACGATGGAGTCGTCCAGCAGGAACGTGTCGAACACCGGCGACATGCCGACGCCCCACGTCGCGGCCTCCTCCAGGCGCCGCACCGGAACGGCCTTGGTTCTGGTGATCCCGCTGGTGTCCACCCAGGTGAGGGCGACCGCCGCAATGTTCTTGACGGAGAGTTCGGCGGCGATCGTGGCGGCCCGCTCGCCGCGCCGCGACCGCTCGCGGTCGTCCAGGCGCAGGCCCCAGCCCGCTTCCGGAGGCCCGCCCGCATGCGACGGCCCGTCCGCCTCCGAACGCCCGGCCGGGGGCGCGCCATGGGCGGCTTGGTCGTTTTCTTCCACGATGACGCTCCCAACCGGGGATTACGGTGACGGCCTGGCGGTAAACGGCATCGTAGGAACACCGAGGTCCCGGTGCACGTAAGGGGAGCCCATGGTCGGGAACATGTTTCCGGAACTCGAGCCGCTGCGCCTGGTCGACCACCACTGCCACGGGGTGCTGCCCAGGGATCTCGGCCCCGAGGATTTCGAACGCTTCCTGACCGAGGCCGCCGAGCCGCCGCCGCGCGGAGGCAGCCTCTTCGACTCCCAGATCGGGTTCGCGCTGCGGCGCTGGTGCGCGCCCATCCTGGACCTGGAACCCCATGCCCCTCCCGGCGAGTACCTGGCGCGTCGCGCGTCGCTCGGTGCCGCCGAGGTGAACCGCCGCTTCCTGAGCGCCTCCGGCCTGGAGGAGTTGTGCGTCGACACCGGCTACACGCCCGAGCCGCTGCTGGAACCCGCTGAACTGGCGCTGCTGGCGGGGGCCAGGGCGCATGAGGTCGTACGCCTGGAGGACCTGGCGGAAAGGACGATCGCGGACGGGGTCAGCGCGTACGCCTTCGCCGAGGACGTGCGCGGCCGTATCGCGGAGCGCGCCGGGCACGCGGTGGGGGCCAAGTCCATAGCCGCCTACCGCGTAGGGCTGGAACTCTCGGGCGAACGACCGTCGGGGGCCGACGTCAAGGCGGCGGCGGAGCGCCTCTACCGGCAGGCCGAGCGCGCGCTGGCGGGAGGCAGCGGTCGGCCACGCCTCGCCGACGAGACGCTGCACCGCTTCCTGGTCTGGTGCGCGGCCGACAGCGGGCTCCCCATCCAGTTCCATGTCGGGTACGGCGACTCGGACGTCGACCTGCACCGGGTGGATCCGGTGCGGATGACCCCGCTGCTGCGGGCACTGGAGCCGACCGGCGTACCCGTCCTGCTGCTGCACAACTACCCGTACCAGCGCCACGCCGGGTATCTCGCCCAGGTCTTCCAGAACGTCTTCGTGGACGTCAGCCTGGCCACGCACAACCTCGGCCATCGCGCGCCCGCCATCCTGGCCGAGCTCCTGGAACTCGCGCCGTTCGGGAAGGTGCTGTACGCCTCCGACGCGTTCGGCCTGGCCGAGCACTACTACCTGGGCGCACTGCTGTTCAGGCGCGGACTGGGACGAATCCTGGGCGAGGGCGTTGAGGAGGGGGCGTGGACGCGTTCGGACGCTGCGCGCGTCGCACGCCTCATCACCTCGGAGAACGCCCGGCGCGTCTACGAATTCGACGACAAGCCCGACGACGGCACAGGCACGACCGGGCCGCCGTAAGGGGCGGCGAACGCGAGTCAGCTCAGCGCGGCCCGGACCTTCTCCGGCACGGGCACAGGCGTGGGCGTCTCATGCTCACCCGGCTTGATGCTGATGAAGACGAACTCGGCCACGCCGATCGGCCGATCCTTCACCGACAGGCGCACCCGCACGTCGAACGACGACCGCCCCCACCGCGTGACCTCGGGCCTCAACTCCACCACGTCGCGGTACCTGGCGGAGGACTCCCACTCGATGCCGGCCTTCTTGACCATGTAGTCGAAGTCCCGCAGCAGGTAGTCGCCCTCCAGGACCGTGCCCAGCCACGCGTCCATGGTGTCGTCGAGGTAGTTGAAGTAGTTGGGGTTGAACACCACGCCCTGCATGTCGCAGTCGCCGTAGCGGACCCGGATCTGGTGCGTGAAGCCCATGCGCCCCGCCTGTTCGTCGTTTCGCCGGTCGTCGGCCGGCCGTTGGAACAGGTCAGACTCTAGTAAGTCCGACCATGGCCCGCGATCGCGGACGTTTCGGAACGTCGGTGATCTGTCGGAGGTCTCCTCTACCGTTGGGCGATATGAGCGAGGAGACCCTGGAGCTTCCCTCCGCCTGGTCGCCCAGACTGCACCCGCGACGCGGCGGTGCGCCCGTTCCGGCGGTCGCGGTGGACGCCGCCGCCCCCGCCGCGCTCGCCTCGTTCAGCGGTGCTCCCAAGGCGCGCGGCACGATCAGCGCGGCGCTGGGTTCTCCCGACAGCACGCCCGAGGTGGTGGAGGCCGCCCGCCGCCAGCTGGACGGCGACCCGAGCGCGCTCGGCGCGGCGGCGCTCGCCGCCATCCTGGTGGGGCGCGAGCGCGAAGACTACGCCGAGCTGTTCGAGCGGTTCGTCGACTCCTGGGTCACCGGGCACGGGCTGCCCTTCGCCGCGTGCGCCCTGGCCGAGCTGAGCCGCCTGTCGTTCACCTATGACAGCTGGGGTTTCCGCGGCCAGAACGTCGACCTCAAGGCCGTCGCGTTCCTGGGGCCGCAGGAGAGCTCGTCCCGGCTCTGGCAGTGCCGGCGCGTCGTCCGCAAGGTGCGCGCCCTGCTCGCGGTCGCGGGCGACGACGAGTACGAGGAGACCGTCAAGCGCCTGGCCGACCATCGGGACGCCCCGCTCCAGCAGGCCATGGTGTCCTACCTCGTACCGGACCGGCTCGACTGGGTGGAGGAGGCCTGCGCGAACGCGCCGCAGGACGGCTGGCACAACGCCTGGTGGCTGCTGTGGTGCGCGCTGGGTTCGCCCGCCCAGGCCGGGCTGCTCGGCACCGGGCCGGCGTCCGGGCGGGCGCCCGGAGCGGTGTTCGGGCCGGCCGAGGTCGAGATCGACCTCCTCGCCACCATTCTCGACGGGGTGGGCCCGGCGATCGTCCCGCACCTGGTGCAGACCCTGGACCACGCCGACCTCGGTGCCGCCGTGGTCAAGCTGCTCCTCCAGACGCTCGGGCTGGTGCCGTCCGACGAGGCGTTCCGGGTCCTTATCGAGCGGATCGACGCGCCCTACGGCCAGGCCGCCGTGGCCGCGGCCGCCCACCGCTTCCCCCGGCGCGGGATGCGGATGCTGGCGGTGGCGGCCGACGGCACGGGCAAGGCCGCCGTGCTCGCCGCTGACCTGCTGCGCGGGCATGTCGCCGCCCACCAGGACCTGGTGGCCGAGGTGCTGCCCGGACTCCCCGACAAGGCCCGCCGGACGCTGCAGTCGATCGCGGAGGCCACCGCGCGGCTCCCCGAGGCGCCCGCGGAGGCGCTGCCGCCGGTGCTGGTCTCCCCGCCCTGGGCCCGCCGCCGCAAGGCCGCCAAGCCCGTCGTCGTCGCGGGCCTGGCGCCGCCCGACCTGCGCTCGGTGTCCTGGGCCGTCGGCGAGTCCGAGCGCTGGGCCGACGGGCCGGGCGAGCCCTGGCGCTTCACCGACCCGTGGCCGGTCCTGGTGGCCAAGTTCGGCGGGATCGGCGGGTACGCCCAGGCCGGCCTGATCGCCACCGGTCCCAAGCCGCTGGTCCGTCCGCTGCTGGAGATCTGGAAGCCGGCGGACATGTGGTACGCGCAGTACTGGATCCGTCCGATCGTGGCGCGCTTCGGGCTCGACGCCCTGCCCCTCGCGGTCGCCGTCGCCGAGTCCGGCCCGGCCGAGTCCGGCGGTGTCCTGCTGCCCTTCCTCGCCCCCGAGGTGGCGGTGCTGCAGGCGCGCTGGCTGGTCCGGCTCAAGACCGCCCGCAAGCACGCCCTGGCCTGGTTCGCGCGGCACGGAACGGAGGCCGCGATGATGCTCGTCCCGGACGCGCTCGGCGCGCCCGGTCCCGCCCGCGCCAACGCCGAGGGCGCGCTGCGCCACCTCGCCGCCGGACACCTCGCTACAGGGCACGGGGCCGACGAGGTCGTCGAGGTCGCCCGCCGGTACGGCGACCAGGCCGGCGAGGCGATCGCGGCCCTGCTGGCCTCCGACCCCCTGGACGTCCTCCCGGCCCGGATGCCGGGGCTTCCCGACTGGGCCGACCCGCTCGTCCTCCCGCAGGTGCTGCTGCGCGGCCGCGACCGCGCCCTGCCGGCCGAGGCGACCGCCCACCTGCTCACGATGCTGGCGATGTCCAGGCCCGACGGCGTCTACCCGGGCGTCGGGATCGTCCGGGACGCGTGCGACCCGGAGTCGCTGGCCGAGTTCTCCTGGGCGGTGTTCCGCCGCTGGCAGATCCACGACTCGCCGTCCAAGGACGGCTGGGCGCTGGACCAGCTCGCCTGGCTCGGCGACGACGGGACGGTGCGCCGCCTCACCCCCGTCGTCCGCGCCTGGCCGGGCGAGGGCGGGCACTCCAAGGCCGTGAAGGGCCTGGACGTGCTCGCCGCCATCGGCACCGACGTCGCCCTGATGCACCTGCACGGCATCGCGCAGAAGGTGAGGTTCAAGGGGCTCAGAACCCGCGCCCAGGAGATGATCCGGCAGGTCGCGGAGCGGCTGGAGCTGACCCCCGAGCAGCTCGCCGACCGGCTGGTGCCCGATTTCGGGCTGGACGCCGGCGGCGGCATGACGCTCGACTACGGCCCGCGCCGTTTCGCCGTGGGGTTCGACGAGCAGCTCAAGCCGTACGTCGTCGACGGTGACGGCAAGCGCCGCAAGGCCCTGCCCAAGCCCGGCGCCAAGGACCACGGCGACCTGGCCCCCGCCGCGTACAAGCGGTTCGCGGACCTGAAGAAGGACGTGCGGACGGTCGCCGCCGACCAGATCCGCCGCCTGGAGTCGGCCATGGTGATGGGCCGCTGGTGGCCCCTCCTCGAGTTCACCGAGCTGTTCGTGGGACACCCGCTGGTGTGGCACATCGTCCGGCGGCTGGTGTGGTCCGCCGAGCACGACGGTGCCACCACCCTGTTCCGCATCGCCGAAGACCGCACCTTCGCCGATCTGCACGACGACACCCTCACCCTGCCCGCCTCCGCCGAGATCCGGCTCCCGCACCCGGTGCTCCTGGGCGAGGCCCGCACCGCCTGGGCCGAGGTCTTCGCCGACTACGAGATCGTGCAGCCGTTCCCGCAGCTCGGCCGGGCCGTCCACACCCTGCCCGAAGACGGGCTGGCCCGCTTCCAGGGGATCAAGGTCCCGGTCGGTGCGCTGCTGGGGCTGCAGCGGTCGGGCTGGGAACGCGGCGAGCCGGAGGACGCCGGCATCGCGTCGTGGATGACGCGCCCGCTCGGCTCCGGCCGCCACGCCACCCTCTGGCTGAACCCGGGCATCGTCGTCGGCGAGCCCGACGCCTTCCCCGAGCAGACGATCGATCAGATCGAGGTCGGCGCCAGCCCGTACGGCCGCTGGAACTGGGGGGAGACCAGTGGGAGCGCCGTCACCGGGCTCGATCCCGTCGACGCCTCCGAACTCCTCGCCGATCTGACCGCGCTGGCGGCCTCGGCCCCCGCCTGAACCGTCCGGGGGTCAGTGGAGGGCGTACTCGCCGTACTCCTCCTCCCAGGTGAGCTCGGTGCCGTCGATGTGCACGTGCCATTCGGCGCCGGGTACGGCTTGGCGCAGCCTGCCCAGGGAGAACTGCGTGTAGTGCTCCAGCTGCATGGTCATGACCTCCATCTCGCACTCGCCGTGCGAGATCTTGCTGGAGCCCCAGAACAGCTCGCGCGGGTCGTCGGAGTCGTCGGCCGGGAAGACGGGCAGGCCCTCGCAGATCTCGCCGGGGCTCTCGACGTCGCCGGGGACGGCCCCGCGCTCCTTCCATGCCGGGAGCCGCTTGCGGATCTCGGCCAGGAGCTCCCGGGTCTCCTCGTCCGCGATGTCCTCGACGAGTCGACGCTCCTCGTCGGTGAGCCCGCTGTCGCGGTACGCGCTGTAGTAGATCGACACGCCCATCGCTTCGTCCTCTTCCAGGGGGCCGGACTCGGTGATCGGGGGATGTTGGCGCGCCGGTCGGACACCCGCGGGGCGTCCATGAGCGGCTTGATGGAGCCTTCGTGAAGTTCCGGCGGTTTGTCGGAGACCTCCTCTACGGTGGGGCGACATGGAAGATCGTCTCCTCCACGACGAGAACGCGCTGGTGATCCCGGACGCCTGGCTGCCCCTGCTGCATCCGAGGCGGGGCGGCGTGCCGGTGCCCGCGCCCAAGGTCTCGGGGTCGGTGACGAAGCGGCTGGCGGCCAAGGTCGCGGAGGCCGCGCCCCGCATCGAGCGGGCGCTGTCCGGGAAGAAGACGGACCCGGTCCTGGCCGAGGGGGCCCGCGCGCACCTGGACGGCACGGCCGGCCCGCTGGGCGCGGCCGTGGTCGCCGGGCTGACGGTCACGTGGAATCGCTGGTCCATGCCCGATCCGCGCAGCGCCCACCAGTTCGTGGACGGGTGGATCGCCGCGCACGGCGTCGCGTTCGCCGCCCGCGCCTTCGCGGAGCTGTGCGACCTGACGGTCGGCCTCGAGAACTACAACGGGCGGCCGCTCTCGGTGCGGCGCCTGGAGGCGGGTCTGCAGCATCCGTGGGAGCTGATGGAGCGGCAGGTCGGCCGCCGGGTGCGGACGTTCCTGGCCGCCGCCGACGACACCGCGTACGGGGAGGCGGAGGCCGCCCTGGAGGAGTTCGGGTCGAGTCCCCGGCGCCGCCTGATGGCCGCCTACCTGATGCCGTCCCGGCGCGACTGGGTGGAGGAGTGCGTGGCCGCGCCACCGGGGCTGACCGGCGTGGAGGGCCTGCGGCTGCTGCTCTGCTCGGCGACCGCGGCCGACCTCGACGCGCTCGGCGACCGGTTGCCGCCGAGGTGGGCGGGCGACGCGGACGACGTCATCTGGACCCTGGCCGAGGGCGCCGGAACGCGGGCCGTCCCCCTGCTGGCGCGCACCGCGGACGAGGACGTCCAGCGCGCCGCCGCGCTGGACGCCCTCGCGGCGCTGCCGTCCGACGAGTCCTTCGCGGCCTTGGCCGACCGGCTCGGGCAGCAGGGCGTGCGGGTGCCGCTGCTCGCCGCCGCCCGGCGGTTCCCGGTGCGGGCGATCCACGTGCTGGCGCGGTCGGCCGAGGACTCGCCGCAGGTCGCCGACCTGCTGACCACGCACCTGCGGCTGTTCCCCGAGCTCCCGCCCGGGCTTCCCGCCGACGTCCGCGAGGTCGCCGGGGCGCTGACCGCCGCCGACGCGCAGGTCGAGGACGCGCCCGCGGAGGCGCTGCCCGGACTGCTGGTGGATCCGCCGTGGTCCCACCGGGAGCCGGAGGCGGCGCCGGTCGTGATCAAGGGCCTGTCGGCGCCGGGGGAGCGCACCGTCCGCTGGGCGGAGGGCGAGCGGGAGCGGTGGGCCTCCACTCCGGGGTCGCCCGGCGAGGCCGACGACGCGACCGACTGGGACAGCCGGTTGGGGGAGGTCTTCGGGCGGGGGCCGGCCTTCCCCGAGGAGACGCTCGCGGTGGTCCTCCGGGCCCCCGAGGAGAAGGTCCGGCCGCTGCTGGCGGACTGGTCGCCGTACAACTCCTGGGAAGCGCACGAGTGGATCAGGCCGGTCGCGGCGCGGTTCGAGGTCGACGCGCTCCCGGTGCTGCTGGCCATCGCGCGGGAGAACTCCGTGGGCAACGGCGGGCTGCTGCTGCCCTTCCTGGACGCCGCCGTGGCCCGGCTGATGGCCGAGTGGAACAGGCGTCGCAAGATCACGCGCGGGGTGGCACGGGAATGGTTCGGGCGCCATGGCGTGGACGCCGTGCCGATGCTCGTCCCGGCCGCGGTCGGCAAGCCGGGGCCCGGACGCCTGGACGCGGAGACGGCGCTGCGGCTGGTGGCGTCCGCGCACGGCGCGGAGGCGGTCGTGTCGGCCGCGCGCACGCACGGCGGCCATGCCGCGGAGGTCGTGGCGGCGCTGCTGGCGGTCGACCCGGATGCCGTGTTGTCCGCGGACCGGCCGCGGCCCCCCGTGTGGGCGGGCGCGCACCTGCCGCCGCGGATCCTGCTGCGCGGGCGGGAGAGCGCCCTGCCGCCGGACGCGACCGGCCACCTGCTGACCATGCTGGCGGCGTCCCGTCCGGACGAGGTGCATCCGGGCGTGGAGACCGTCCGGGACCTGTGCGACGCGGCGTCGCTGGCCGAGTTCGGGTGGGCGCTGTTCGAGGGGTGGCGGTCGGCGGACATGCCGCCGGAGCACGCGTGGGCGATGCAGCAGCTCGGCCTTCTCGGCGACGACGACACGGTGCGCCGCCTCACCCCCCTCATCCGGGCCTGGCCGGGCGAGTCCGGTCATCACCGCGCCGTCGCCGGGCTGGACGTCCTCGCCGCGATCGGCACCGACACCGCGCTGCTGCACCTGCACGGGATCGCGCAGCGGGTCAAGTTCAAGGCGCTGAAGGCGCGGGCGCAGGAGAAGATCGCCGAGGTGGCGGCCGGGCTGGGCCTGGGGCCCGAGCAGCTCGCCGACCGGCTGGTGCCCGATTTCGGGCTGGACGCAGACGGCAGCCTCACCCTCGACTACGGCCCGCGCCGCTTCGTGGTGGGCTTCGACGAGCACATCAAGCCGTACGTGACCGACGAGGACGGCAAGCGCCGCAAGGCCCTGCCCAAGCCGGGGGTCAAGGATGACGAGGAATTGGCGTCCGCCGCGTACAAGCGGTTCGGGGAGCTGAAGAAGGACGTCCGGACGGTCGCCGCCGACCAGGTCTCCCGGCTGGAGGCGGCCGTGGTCGCGGGGCGGCGCTGGACGCTCGCGGAGTTCCGCGGCCTCTTCGTCGAACACCCGCTGATGTGGCACATCGCCCGCCGCCTGGTCTGGGTCGCCGAGAGCACCGCGGAGGAGACGGGTCCGGCCGAGACGGCCGTGACGTTCCGGATCGCCGAGGACCGCACGTTCGCCGACCTCGACGACGACGTCCTGACCCTGCCCGAGGCGTGCCGGATCGGCATCCCGCACCCTCTCCACATGGACGAGCGGGAGCGCGCGGCGTGGGCGGACGTCCTGGCCGACTACGAGATCGTGCAGCCGTTCAGGCAGCTGGGCAGGAGCGTCCTCGCGCTCACCGGGGAGGAGCGGGCGTCCGGGCGGCTGACCCGCTTCGAGGGGTACACGGTTCCGGTGGGCGCGGTGCTGGGCCTGGTCCACCGCGGCTGGGACCGGGGCGTACCGCTGGACGCGGGCGGCGAGCGGTGGATCTCCCGCAGGGTCGCCCCCGACCGGTACGTGATCATCGACCTGAAGTACGGGATCAGCGTCGGCAACGTCGAGGCCAGCGGCCCGCAGACCCTGGAGCACGTCTGGATCGGGAACCGTCCGGCGGACTACCACCGCGGGAGGGGGACCCCGTACACCTTCGGCGAGCTGGACCCGGTGATGGCGGCCGAGGTGCTCGACGACCTGACCGAACTCACCGCCACCGAGGGGGCCGGCCGATGACCGCCGCGAGCACCGCGCAGCAGCACACGTACCGGCCGGCCGGCGAGGACGCGCCGCACTTCCCGGACGGCTGGCGGCGCCACCTGCACCCCCGGCGCGGCGGCGGCCCCGGCCCGCAGGTGAAGGTCGCCAAGGGGGCGCCGAAGAAGGTCCGGGCGTGGATCGAGCAGGCCGGGACCGCGTTCGAGGCGCTGGCGGGCGAGCACGGCGATCCGGACCTGGCCGGCCGGGCGCGGCGGCACCTTGAGGGCGACCCCGACCCGGCGGGCGCCGCCGTCGCGGCGCTGGTCACGGGGATGGAGATCGGCCGGCACGGCACCGGCATCGGCCATCCCGAGGTGTTCAGGACGTTCGTCGACTCCTGGGTGGTGGGGCACGGGCCGGCGTTCGCCGCGTGCGCCGTCGTGGAGCTCACCTCGGTCCAGGTCGACCGGAAGGGCCCCGACGGCCCCTGGATCGGTACCTGGATCGGCGCCCGCCGCGCGGAGGGCACGGTCTTCCGGGAGGACGTGCGAGAGAGCGCCCGGCGCGTCCGGGGCCTGCTGGCCGTCGCGGGCGACGCCGAGTACCGGGAGGCGATCGACCGGCTGGCGGGCCTGCGCGACTCGGTCGGGCGGCGGCTCGCGGTGTCGTACCTGGTCCCGACCCGGTACGACTGGGTGGACGAGTGCTGCGCCGAGCCGCACACCACGTACGGGCGCAACGGTCTCAACATCACGCTGCTCCACACGATCGGCACGGCGGAGCACGTGCGGACGCTGGGCGGCCGGACGATCCTGAGGTGGGGCGACTGCAGCCTCGGCCTGCTGGCGACGCTGCTGGACGGCCTGGGCACCGATGCCCTGCCCGTCCTCCAGTGGTCCCTCGACCACGGGTGCATCGACAGCGCCCACCGCAAGCGGCTGCTGGAGGTCGTCACGCTGCTGCCGGGCGACGAGCCGTTCCAGGCGCTGATCGACCGGCTCGACCAGGAGGAGCAGGGGAAGTACGCCCGGGCCGCGCTGCTGGAGGCGATGGACCGGTTCCCGGCGCGGGCGGTCCGGCTGCTGTCCGCGGCCGCCGCCGGCCACCGGTCCCCGGGCGGTCCCCGGTCCGCCTCCGTCGCGCGGGATCTGCTGGCGGGGCATCTGGTCGCGCATCCGGAGCCGGCCGCCGCCGTGGCACCGGAGCTGCCGGAGGAGAGCCGCGCGCTGATCGCGTCGCTCGCCGGGGCGGCGGCGCGGGTGCCGGACGCGTCCGCCGACGCGCTGCCTCCCCTGCTGGTCGAGCCGCCGTGGACGCGCACCCGCAAGGCGGCCAAGCCGGTCGTCGTGGCGGGCCGGCCCGTCCCGGGGGAGCGGAGCGTGCGCTGGGCCGAAGGGGAGCGGGACGCCTGGGCGGTGCGGGTTCCGTCGCGCTGGTCCACGCCCGGCGTTCCCGAGTCCCGTTGGGCCGAGATCGCCAAGCGCTACGCCGAGAAGCGGGGCGCCTACGACGCGGTCCGGCTGATCGCGGACGGCCCCGAGGACCTGGCCCGGCCCCTGCTGGCCGAATGGGAGGGCTTCTACTGGGACGCCGACGACGTCGCGTGGATGCGGACGGTCGTGGCCCGGTACGAGGTGGACGCGCTCCCGCTGGCGATGCGGGCCGGGCGGCAGACCCCGGGCAGTTGCGGCAGGCTCCTGCTGCCCTACCTGTCCGCCGAGGTCGCGACGCTGATGGCCGACTGGCTGGCCAGGGTCAAGTCGGCCCGCCAGACGGCGATGGCCTACTTCGAGCGGCACGGGACGGACGCGGCGCGGCTGCTGGTGCCCGCCGCGCTCGGCAAGGCGGGCCCGGCGCGGCGGCAGGCGGAGGGCGCGCTGCTGCTGGTCGCCGCCCGCGCCGGGGCCGAGGCGGTCGAGTCCGCGGCGCGCGAGCACGGCGACCCGGCCGCCGCCGCGGTCGCGGCACTGCTGGCCACCGACCCGCTGGACCGCCTTCCGGTCGCCAGGCCCAAGCCCGTCGACTGGGCCGACCCGGGCAGGCTGCCGCAGGTGCTGCTGCGCGGCCGCGACCGCGCCCTGCCGGCCGCGGCGACCGGCCACCTGGTCACGATGCTGGCGATGTCCAGGCTCGGCGAGGTGTACGCGGGCGTCGACGTCGTCCGCGAGGCGTGCGACCCGGCGTCGCTGGCCGAGTTCTCCTGGGCGCTGTTCCAGGAATGGGAGCTGCGCGGCGCGCCGTCCAAGGACGGCTGGGCGCTGGAGCAGCCGGCCTGGCTCGGCGACGACGACACGGTGCGCCGCCTGACCCCCGTGATCCGCGCGTGGCCGGGCGACGGCGGCCACCACAAGGCGGTGAAAGGGCTGGACGTGCTCGCCGCCATCGGCACCGACACCGCCCTGCTGCACCTGCACGGGATCGCGCAGAAGGTGAAGTTCAAGGCGCTGAAGGGGAGGGCGCAGGAGAAGATCGCCGAAGTGGCGGCCGGGCTGGGCCTGGGGGCCGAGGAACTGGCCGACCGGCTGGTGCCCGATTTCGGGCTGGACGCCGACGGCGGCCTCACGCTCGACTACGGGCCGCGCCGTTTCGTCGTCGGGTTCGACGAAGTGCTCAAGCCGTACGTGACCGACGAGGACGGCAAGCGCCGCAAGGCCCTGCCCAAACCGGGCACCAAGGACGATGAGGAACTGGCGTCCGCCGCGTACAAGCGGTTCGCGGGCCTGAAGAAGGACGTGCGGACGGTCGCCGCCGACCAGGTCTCCCGGCTGGAGTCGGCCATGGTCGCGCGGCGCCGCTGGACGCCCGAGGAGTTCCGGACCCTCTTCGCCGGGCATCCCCTCGTCTGGCACATCGCCCGCCGGCTGGTCTGGATCGCCGAGCCCGGGGAGGGCGCGGAGGAGGGCGCGGCGTTCGCGTTCCGGATCGCCGAGGACCGCACGTTCGCCGACGTCTCCGACGACGCGGCCGCGCTCCCCGCCGGGGCCTCGATCGGCATCGCCCACCCGCTCGACCTGGGCGGGGACGTGGCGGCCTGGTCGGAGGTGTTCGCCGACTACGAGATCACCCAGCCGTTCCCGCAGCTGGGCCGCGAGGCGTACACGCTGACCGCCGAGGAGCGCGCGGCGGGCCGGCTGGAGCGGTTCGAGGGCGTCCGCGTCCCGGTGCACACGGTGCTGGGCCTGGTCCGGCGCGGCTGGTCGCGCGGGGAGCCGCTCGACGCGGGCGGCGAGCGGTGGATCTCCCGCCCGGTCCCCGGCGGGCTGCACGTGGTGATCGACCTGGATCCGGGCATCAGCGTCGGCTGGGTCGAGGGCAGCGGCGAGCAGACCCTCCGGTACGTCTGGCTCAACGACCACCCCACCGACTTCTACCGCGGCGCCCGGCGCCACACTTTCGGGGGGCTGGACCCGGTGGCGGCCTCGGAGGTCGTGGCCGACCTCACATGGCTGTCCGCCGCCGCGCTCTGAACCCGCTCTAACCCCCTTGCCCCCTGACCGAGAAAGACGAAGAAGAAGAGACGATGACCGCAGAGACGGCACGGAAAACGAAGGCAGCGAAGAAGGCGGGCGCGGCAGACCGTCCCGCCGACGAGCAGGAGCAGCTGCAGCGACCGCCCGCCGAGGTCCGGTACGCCGACGAGCTGGCGCGGCTGCGCGAGGACGACACCGCCCCGCGCCCGCCCGGCTGGGCGCTGAGCCTGGAGGCGGCCCGCCGCTTCATCGTGGGCGACCCCGGACGCGGCATCCGGCGCAAGTTCGTCGGCGACCCCTCGCTGATCGACCGCGCCCTGGTCGCCCTGGCCACCAGCCGCGGGCTGATGATGGTGGGCGAGCCCGGCACCGCCAAGTCGCTGCTGTCGGAGCTGATCGCCGCGGCGGTCAGCGGCGACTCCACCCTCACCATCCAGGGCGGCGCGGCCACCACCGAGGACCAGATCAAGTACTCCTGGAACTACGCGCTGCTGGTGTCCGAGGGCCCCTCCACCCGGTCGCTGGTGCCCGCGCCGCTGCTGCGCGGGATGGCCGAGGGCAAGGTGGTGCGGTTCGAGGAGATCACCCGCTGCCCGCTGGAGGTGCAGGACTCGCTGCTGTCCCCGCTGTCGGACCGGGTGCTGGGCATCCCCGAGCTGACCGGCCCGGACGCGATGGTCTTCGCCCGCGAGGGCTTCAACATCATCGCCACCGCCAACACCCGGGACCGCGGCGTCAACGAGATGAGCGCGGCCCTCAAGCGCCGGTTCAACTTCGAGACGGTGTTCCCGATCGCCGACTTCGCCACCGAGCTGGACCTGGTGGAGGCCGAGGCCGCCCGGCTGCTGGAGCAGTCGGGCGTCGGGGTGGCGCCGCGCCGGGACGTGCTGGAGGTGCTGGTCACCACGTTCCGGGAGCTGCGCAGCGGCAGGACGTCCGCGGGCGAGTCCATGGACCGGCTGTCGACCGTGATGAGCACCGCGGAGGCGGTGTCGGTCGCGCACGCGGTCGGGATCCGCGGCTGGTTCCTGCGCGGCGAGGAGGGCAGCCCGGCCGACATCGTGGAGTGCCTGGCCGGCGCCGGGGCCAAGGACAGCCCCGAAGACCTCGCCCGGCTCCGCCGCTACCTGGAGCAGCAGGCGCCGCGCCGGCAGGGGAGCCAGTGGAAGGCCCTGCACGCCGCCCGCCACCTGCTGCCGGGTTGATGGGCGCCATGACCGGCCGCGGCACCGCCGAGGTCACCTTCGTCGGGGTCCGGCACCACAGCCCCGCGTGCGCCCGGCTCGTCCGGCGCGTGATCCGCCGGCTGAGACCGGCGTACGTGCTGGTGGAGGGCCCCGCCGACTTCTCCGGCCGGCTCGAGGAGATGCTGCTCGGCCACGACCTGCCCATCGCGATCTACAGCCACTACCGGGACGAGGAGCGGGTGCAGTCGTCCTGGTCGCCGTTCTGCGCCTACTCCCCGGAATGGGTGGCGATCAACGAGGGCCGGGAGTGCGGCGCCGACGTGCGCTTCATCGACCTGCCGGCCTGGCATCCGGCGCTGGCCGACCGGCGCAACCGGTACGCCGACGCCGACGAGCGCTACGCGGACGTGACCGAGCGGCTGTGCCGGTCGTTCGCCGTGGACAACACCGACACCCTCTGGGACCACATGTTCGAGGGCGCCTTCAACGACGAGGGCGGCGCGGACGAGGCCGGAGCCGGCGGCGGGGACGCGCTGGAGGAGCGGCTGTCGGCCTACTTCGAGCTCCTGCGCGGCGAGTCGGAGGCCGGGCCGGACGACACCGAGCGCGAGGCGTACATGGCCCGCTGGGTCCGCGCGGCGGCGGCCGACGCGGGCGGGCGCCCGGTCGTGGTGGTCACGGGCGGGTTCCACAGCCCCGCGCTGCGCCGCCTCACCGGGCCTTCGGACGCCGACGACGGCGGCCAGGACCCCGGCTGGCCGGAGGTGCCGCAGCCGCCGGAGGGCGCTATCGGCGGCAGCTACCTGGTGCCGTACTCCTTCAAGCGGCTGGACGCGTTCACCGGCTACCAGTCCGGCATGCCCTCGCCCGAGTACTACCAGCGGTTGTGGGAGGGCGGGCCGGAGTCGGCCGCCGAGGGCCTCACCGAGATCGTGGTGAGGCGGCTGCGCAAGCGCCGCCAGCCGGTGTCGACCGCCGACCTGATCGCGGCCCGCACGCTCACCCAGGGGCTGGCCCGGCTGCGCGGGCACCGCGCCCCGGTCCGCACCGACCTGCTGGACGGCCTGGTGGCGGCGCTGGTCACCGACGACCTCGAACAGCGGCTGCCCTGGACCTCCCGCGGCCCGCTCGCCCCCGGCGCGCATCCGGCGGTGGCGGAGATGGTCACGGCGCTCAGCGGCGACCGGGTCGGCGCGCTGCGTCCCGGGACGCCCGCGCCGCCGCTGGTGGCCGACGCGATCGCCGAGATGGAGCGGCTCAAGCTGGACGGCGGCGGCGAGGTGACCGTGCGGCTGCCCGACGCGAAGGGCCTGGGACGCAGCCGCGTCCTGCACCGGCTGCGGGTGCTGAACATCCCCGGGTTCGAGCGCGAGTCGGGCCCCGGCTCCGGCGACGAGCCCGTCCTGGAGGAGCGGTGGTCGCTGACACCCGGCGACAACCGGCTGCCCGCGCTCATCGAGGCCGGCGCGTACGGCGCGACCCTGCTCGACGCGGCCGGCGCCGTGCTGGAGGAACGGGTCGTGCGGGCGGGTTCCGACGTGGGGCGGCTGGCCTCGGTGCTGTTCGACGCCGCGCTGTGCGGCTGCACCGACCTGTCCGACCGGATCGCCGAGACCATCGCCGCCGCCGTCGCGGGGGCCTCGGAGCTGGGCGCGCTCGGCGAGGTCCTCGGCACCACGCTGGGCCTGTGGCGGCACGACCGGCTGCTGGGCACGGCCGGCAGCCCGCTGTTCGGCCGGGTCGTCGAGGGCTGCGTGGCCCGGGTGCTGTGGCTGGTGGAGGGGGTGCGCGGCGGGCCCGCGCCGGCCGATCCGCCCCGGCTGCGCGCGCTGGCGGGGGCCCGTGACGCGCTGCTGCACGCGGCCGGGCCGCTCGGCCTGGACCGGGACGCGGCGCTCGCCGTCGCCGCCCGGGTCAGCGCCTGCGCCGACGCGCCCCCCGACCTGCGCGGTGCCGCGTTCGGCCTCGGCTGGTCGCTGGGCCAGGTGGCCGATCCGGTCCGGGCCGTGCTGGGCGCGGCCCGTCCGCAGATCATCGGCGACTGGCTCGCCGGGCTGTTCGCGCTGGCCCGCGACGAGGTGTTCGCCGAGGAGACCGCGGACGACGCGGCGGACGGGGAGACGGAGGGCCCGGACGGGCCGGGGGTGCTCGCCGTCCTCGACGACATGATCGCCGGGCTGTCCGAGGACGATTTCCTGATCGCGCTGCCCGCGCTGCGCCAGGCGTTCGAGTTCTTCCCGCCGCGCGAGCGCGAGGTGATCGCCCGGCGGCTGCTGGAACGGCGCGGGATCCAGGGCTCGGGCCGCGCCCTGCTGCGGACGGGCGGCGACCCGATGGCGATCGCCGCGGCCCGCGCGCTGGAGGAGAAGGTGGACCGGCTGCTGGCGGCGGAGGGCCTGGACCCGCTCGCCGCGGCGCGAGAGGAGAGCACGGCATGAGCACCACCGATCCGGGCCTCGAACGCTGGCGGCTCATCCTGGGCCCGCCCGGCGACGCGTGCGCCGGCGGCGGTCTCAGCGACGACTCCGCCGGCCGCGACCGGGCGCTCGGCTGGCTGTACGGGCGCGACTCCGACCTGGAGCAGCGCGGGGTGCGCCGCGGCGGGGTCAAGCCGTCCGGCGAACGGACCGCCGGCGACGGCCCCTCGGCGCTCACCACCGTCGACTGGCTCGACGACGTGCACCGGCTGTTCCCCAAGGAGACCATCGAGCGGCTCGAACGGGACGCGGTCGAGCGCTACGAGATCCACGAGGTGGTCACCGACCCGGCCGTGCTGGAGCGGATCGAGCCCAACCCCACCCTGCTGCGCGCCGTGCTGCGCACCAAGCACCTGATGAACCCCGAGGTGCTGGCGATGGCCCGGCGGATCGTCGACAAGGTCGTCCAGGACCTGCTGCGCAAGATGGCCACCGAGGTGCGGCAGGCGTTCCACGGCACCCGGTCGCGGCGGCCGAGCCGGTGGAAGCAGGCCCGCAACTTCGACTTCCACGCCACCATCCGCGCCAACCTCGGCCACTACCAGCCCGCCGAGAAGAAGGTCTACATCGAGCAGCCGCGGTTCCTGTCCCGGACCCGGCGGCAGCTCGACCAGTGGCAGATGATCCTCATCGTGGACCAGTCCGGGTCGATGGTCGGCTCGGTGATCCACTCGGCGGTAACAGCGGCCTGCCTGTGGGGGCTGCCCGGACTGAAGACGCACCTGATCGCGTTCGACACCAGCGTGGTCGACCTGACCTCCGACGTGACCGACCCGGTCGAGCTGCTGATGAAGGTGCAGCTCGGCGGCGGCACCGACATCGCGCGCGCGGTGGAGTACGGCGCCGGGCTGATCGAGAACCCGCGCCGCAGCATCGTCGCCGTGATCACCGACTTCTACGAGGGCGGTGACCCGTACCGGCTGATCCGCACGGTGCGGCAGATGGCGGAGCAGGGCACCCACGTGCTGGGCCTGGCCGCGCTGGACGAGGAGGCCAACCCGGCCTACGACCGGGACCTGGCGCAGCGGCTGGCCGACGTGGGCGCCCACATCGGCGCGATGACGCCCGGCCGGCTCGCCGAGTTCGTCGCGGAACGGATGGGCCGATGACCCGCACCGACCTGCTCGCCCTCACCCCCGACTCGCTGGCGGCGCTGGCGAACCGGGGGCTGGTCAAGCGCGCCGCCAAGGACCTCGACGCCGGGAACATGCCGGAACTGGGCGTCGAGGGCGACGGCTCGGTGCGCGGCACGTTCCCCGACGGCGTGCAGACCGTCCTCCCCGGTGGCGGCGGCCTCGAAGGGGCGTCCTGCACGTGCGCGGCCATGGGCGTGTGCCGTCACCAGATCGGCCTCGTCCTGGCCTACCAGCGGCAGCCGGGCACCGAGGAGGGCCCCGCCGAGGACGCCTCCGCGCAGAACGGCGCCGCGCAGGACGCCCGAGCGGAGCCGCAGGCGGAGGCCGCGCCCGAGGAGCCCGCCGCGGCGGGCTCCAAGCAGCAGCGGCCGCCCTTCACCGACTGGTCGCCCGGAGGCTACGACGACGAGGCGCTCGCCCGCGTCCTGGGGGAGCGCCCGCTCACCGCGGCCCGGCGCACGTTCAGGTCCGGGTACGCCGCGCGCGTGCACCGCCCGACGCCCGCCGACCCGGTCGCCTCCGTGGAACTGCCGACGTGCACGGTCCGCTTCCTCGTCCCGCACGAGTTCGGCTACGTCCATACCGACGCCGTGGCGACGATGCGCGGCGAGGTCATCGTGCTGGCCGTGTGGGCGTTCCGCGCGGCCGACGAGCAGGGCCTCACCGCCGCCGACGTCCGCGTCGACGTCGGCGGCAAGGGCCGGGGCACCGGCAAGGGGACGGGCGGCGCGGACGCCGGGACCGGCCTGGAATCCACCCTCGACCTGCTCGACCAGCTCCTCCTGGACGGCGCCATGCACGCCGGCCCTGTGCTGGGCACCGCGCTGAACCGGGCCTCCCGCGAGCTCACGGCCAAGAACCTGCACTGGCCCGCCGCCACGCTCGACGACATCGCCGGGCAGCTGACCGCCTACCGCGACCGGCTGGCGGGCCACGACCCCGAACGCCTCGCCGCGCTGCTCGCCGAGTTCCACGCCCGGCACCGGGCGGTCCTGCACGAGGGCGGCAGCCCGCGCTCGCAGGTGCTCGGCACCAACGAGACCGCCGAGACCCCGCTGCGCCGCGTCCGGCTCACCGCGCTCGGCTGCCGCGTCGGCGGCACCGACGAGGAGCGCACCGCCGACGTGTTCCTCGCCCACACCGGCTCCGGCATCGTGCTGGTGCTCAAGCGGCGCTGGGCGGTCACCGACGACCAGCCCCTGACCGGGCAGGAGCTCGCGCCGCGCCGGATCGCCGGCGCCGCGCTGCGCTCGCTGGCCGCCGCCAACGTCGTCTCCGAGAACGCCACCCGCAGCCCCAGCCGGGTGGTGCGGCTGGGCACCGGCCGGGTGTCGAAGACGTCGGTGACGCCGGTCGGCACGGCCTGGGGCGACCTTCCCGGGACGGTCCTGGTCCGCGACCTGCGCGCGCTCGAACGGGAGCTGGAGGCGTCGCCGCCCCGGCTCGTCCGGCCCCGGGTGGAGGCCGAGACCGTCAGGGTCCTGGAGATCGCCGAGGTCAGGGACGTGGGCTACCTGCCGGGCGCGCAGCGGCTCGAGGCCGTCTTCCGGGACGGCACCGGGACCACCGCCGTCGTGTCGGCGGCGTACGCGCCCCACAGCCCCGCCGCGCTGGACGAGCTCGCCGCGGCCCTCGCGGGGGAGCGCGGCGCGCCGCTCTACGTCAGCGGATCGGTGCGGCGCGCCCGCGGCACGCTGGTCGTGGACCCGATCGCCGTGATGACGACCGAGGGCGTGGTGGTGCCCGACCTCGCGCCGGGCGACGGCAGCGGCGCCCTCGACGCGCACGCCGGGCACGGGGACGACGCGCTCACGACGGCGCTGGCCGGGGCGCTGGACGCCTGCGCCGACGCCGCCCACCGCGGGCTCCGGCACGTCCCCGCCGGCACCCGCGCCCGCATCGGCCGGTCGGCCGCGGAGCTGCGGCGGACCGGGCTCACCGCCACCGCGCTCCTGCTGGACGGCCTCGCCGCGGCCCTCGACGGCGACGACCCGCGGCGGACCGTCACGGCCTGGGTGGACGCCCAGATCCGCCTCGTCACGGCCATGGACCTGCGGTGACCCGCGCCTCGCCCCGGGCGGCGCGCCCGGAGCGAGGCGCGGCGGGCCGGGGCCGCTAGGCGCGGCAGGTCAGCGGCTTGCCGCCGTTGTAGGTGATCATGTCCGCGAGCGCGGTGACCACGTCGATCTCGGCGCCGCGCGGCTCGCCGTCCAGCTCGGCGTAGGCGCGGTGCAGGTTCCCGACGATCCGCTCGCGGTCGGACAGCTCGGCGTACGGGCCCAGATCGGTCTCTCGCGCGGCCTCCAGCGGCTCCAGCCCGGCCTCCTTGCCCGCCTTCGCCGTCGCCTGGACGAACCGCAGGTAGCCCAGCACCGTGCCGATCAGCTCCGGACCGGCCACCGGCCCGTGCCCCGGCACGATCGTCCCGGCGCCGAGCGGGGCGATGACCTGCTCCAGCACCTCGATCGCCCCGGCCACCGAGCCCTGCAGCAGGAACGGGGTGCCCCCGTTGAACAGCAGGTCGCCGCAGAACAGCACGTTCCGGTCGGGGATCCAGACGATCGAGTCGTTGGTGGTGTGCGCGGGGGAGCCGACGTGCCGAACCTCGCAGCGCAGGTCGTCCACCCACAGCGTGACGCCGTCGGTGTAGGTGAGGAACGGCGGCTCCAGCGCGAACTCGCCCCAGTCGACATGCGTCCAGACCGGCTCGGAGAACGGCGCGCCCCAGTCCAGCGCCCCCGCGCGGGTCTCCTCGTGGCCGACGACGGTGGCGCCCGCGAACAGGTGGTTCCCGAAGGTGTGGTCGCCGTGGTGGTGGGTGTTCACCAGCGTCCGCACCGGCCGGCCGGTGACCGAGCGGATCGCCTCCAGGTACGCGCGGGTGCGCCGCTCGGTGGAGCACGAGTCGACGCTGACCACCCCGCGCGAGCCCACCAGGAACCCGGTGTTGTTGATCCACCAGGTGCCGTCCGGCTGGAGGTAGGCGAAGACGCCGTCGCCGACCTCCTCCAGCCGGGGCGGGGCGGGCGCGGTGATCGGGGTGGGAGGGTCGTGCGGGCTGCTGCTCATCGACGGAGAGTACTACCGCGGGTACTACCGCGCCGTCTCGGTGATGCGGACGGTCTCCGCCCACCTGGGCGGGACCGGGGCGTCCTCGCCGACCAGGGCCGCGATGAGGCGGCAGGTGGTGGGCTCCTCCGGCCACAGGGTGTAGCCGTCGGTCAGCACGATGACCACGTTCGGCCGGTCCCGCGAGGCCAGCGCCCGCTCGATGCCGACGCGCATGTCGGTGCCCCCGCCGCCGCCCAGCTCGACCTGCTCGGCGGAGGTCACCCGGGACACCGCGTGCACGTCGGCGTCGCAGGCCAGCACGCTCACCCGGTTGCCGCGCACGCCGACCTCGCGCAGCACGCCGGTCACCTCCGCCATCGCCGCGGCCAGGGCGTCCTCGCCCATCGACCCCGAGGTGTCCACGACGATCGCCACGCGCGGCAGCGGGCGGCGCAGCGTCGGCAGCACCACGCCGCGCATCGCCGCGGTGCGCCGCGACGGCCGCTGGTAGGTGTAGTCGACGGCGCCGCCGGCCCAGGCGACCGCCTCCCGCACCGCGCCCGCCAGCATCCGCCGCCAGTCGACGACCGGCTCCAGGATCTCCTCCGCCCAGCGCCGCCAGCCCCCCGGGACCGTGCCGCGGCTGCGCTGGTGGGCGCGGATCGCCTCGGCCGTGGCCCGGCGGAGGGCGTCCGCCTCGACCCCGCTGACCTTCGGCAGGCCCGGGCCGTCCAGCTCCCACGGAGCGGGGACGCCGTGCGCGCCCGAGCCGCAGTCGGGATGGGCGTCCTGCGCGGGGATGCCGGGCAGGTACTCCTCGAACACCTTGCCCTCCGGCAGCCCGAACGTGCGGGGCTCCATGCGTCCCTCGGGCAGCGGCAGCCCGTCGGACAGCAGGTCGTCGTTGATCTCGCAGTCCTGGGCGATGTTGACCCTGCCCCGGTCGCGCTGGTCGGCGGGCGGCAGCCGCCCGGCGCGCCCGTGGTGGTCGCGCAGCAGGTGCGCCACCTCGTGGACCCACACCCCGGCCAGCTCGGGCACGGGCGTGTCGTCGACGAACGACGGCGAGACGTAGCAGCGCCAGTGCCGGTCCACGCCCATCGTCGGCACCCCGTCCGTCGGCACCACCGACAGCGAGTACAGCGCCGAGGCCAGGTAGGGGCGGTCGGTCGCGGCCCGGTAGCGGGCGGCCAGCAGCTTGTCGCGGTCGAGCCGTCCGGCGGCGCGCTCGGCGGCCCGTTCGGCCGCCCGTTCCGGCGCTTCGTCCGCCATGTCAGCCTCCGCCCGGCATGGCCCCGGACAGCCGCAGGATGTCGATGAACCCGTCGATCCCGCTCGGCACCGGCCAGTCGGTGTCGCGCAGCGCGGCCAGGTCGACGGCGGCGCGCGCGGCCACGTCCGGGATGCCCGCGTCGACCGCCTTGGCCAGCACGACCCAGCCGGCCTCCCACCGGCGCCGGCTGATGTTCCCCTGGACGGCCGAGACCACGGCCGTGAGGAAGGCGAGCTGCCGGTCGCCGCGCTTGGGCAGCGCGAACGCCTCCGGGTTGGCCAGCACCCGGTCGGGGTCGGGCAGGTCCAGCTCCTCCAGGTACGACAGCAGCTCGATCCCGGCGCCGTCGCCGATGGCCCCGACCACCGCCGCCGACAGGCCCTCCCGGCTCGCGCCCGTCGCGTACCCGACGGCCAGCAGCCGCAGCGCCATCTCCCACGTGCGCGGCGACGGCCAGGCGCCGCCCCGGCCCTCGGCGTCGGCGGGCAGGTGGTGCGCCAGGCCGGGCCGCGCGGTGAGGAAGCCGGACACGGCGCCCCGCGCCCGCGCCACCGCGCCGGACGCCTTCCCGGGATCGACCATCGGGATCGTCACCGACGGCCAGGTGCCGGCCATGCCGCGGGCGACCGTGCGCGGGTCGTGCGTCCAGTGCAGGTGCACGAACCGGTTGGCCAGCGGCGGGCTCAGATGCCAGCCGTCGGCGGCGCTGGAGGGCGGGTTGGCCGCCGCGACCACCCGGATCGGCTCGGGCAGGGACAGGCTGCCGACCCGGCGCTCCAGCACCACCCGCAGCAGCGCCGCCTGCACGGCCGGCGGCGCCGACGACAGCTCGTCGAAGAACACCAGCCCGCGGCCGGCGGCGGCGAGCCGCACCGCCCAGTCCGGCGGCGCCATCGGCACCCCGGTCGTGGCCGGGTCGTCCCCGATGATCGGCAGCCCGGCGAAGTCGGACGGCTCGTGCACGCTGGCGATGACCGTCTCCAGCGGGACGTCCAGTCCGGCGGCCAGCTGCTCCATGCCCGCCGACTTGCCGATGCCCGGCTCGCCCCACAGCAGCACCGGCAGGTTCGCCGTCACCGCCAGCGCGAGCGCCTCCAGCTGCGGGTTCTCCGACGGCTCGGTCCGCGACGCGCGCGCCCGCGCGTTCAGCGCGTCCGCCGCGGCCAGCGGGTCGGGGGAAAGGGGGTCCAACGGTCGTCCTCTCTCACTCTGCCGTGGGTGCGCCCGGCTAGTACATGCGCCCCTGGCTGTCGTACATGACCATCTCGCCGAGCCCGCCGGGGCATTCCTGGCGGATCCGCTCCGCCAGGAACAGCAGCTCGGCCCGGCCGGGACCGCGCATGACGTTGCGGCGCCGGATCAGGCTCCGCAGCGACTTCTCGAGGGCGTCGAGGGTGTCGATCCTCGCCCCTTCGTCGAGCAGGGCCCGGACGAGGTCCTCCGAGCCGTGCTCGCCGACCGCGCTGTGCAGCGGGGTGCGGTCCTGGTGGTCGCGCGCCTCCAGGTCGAGCCCGGCCGCCAGCAGCCGGGGCAGCAGCTCGGTGTGGTCGTCGACCTTGTGGAGGTGGTGGAGGAGCGTGCGGCCCCGGCCGTCGCGGGCGTGCGGATCGACGCCCGCGTCCAGGAGGTTCAGCACGCCCGGGGCGTCGCCGTGCTGGACGCACAGGAACAGCGCCTCGCGCTGGGCGCGCAGGGCCTTGGGCAGGCGCCCGTCGCGCTCGCCCCACGCCCGCTGGACGGCGAAGCAGCCCGCGACATCGCCGCCCAGCGCGCGGACGGCCCGCTCCCGGGCGTACTCCTCGTCACCGTGCGGGCCCCTCAGGACCCCGTCGCGCCCGCGCACCTCGTGCCACTGGCCGCCGCAGCGCACCCGCACGGGCCGGGGCCCTTCGGGGACAGGCGGCCCCACCGGCCCGGCAGGGGCGGGACGGGCGGGGAACAGCGCCGACCGCACCAGCGGGTGCAGTTCGTCAGGACCGATCAGGCCCGCCCTCAGCAGATCCAGATCGGGCAGCCGCCGCCAGCTCGCCTCGGGCAGCTCGGTGGCATGCTCGTACGGCTTCTTCACCACCCCGATCTTCATCCCGAGCCGCATGCGCCCGTCGGCCTCCGGTGTCGCCCGCGCGCGCACGCAGCGGGAATACCTTCCCGGCAGGGGCATCCGGAAGTCGATGAATCGGCGGCCGCGATGGCCGCTGAGCTCCGCGCGGAGCCTGAGCGGCGCCGTCGGGAGACGCCCCAGGATGTCCGCCGGATCGCCCTGGACGCCGGCCTGCTCCGTGGCCCGGTCGAAGTCGAAGCCCGCGGCGGCGTAGGCCGCCTCGACCCGCCCTTCGTCCTGGAGCAGGGTGACCCATTCGGTGTGCCGAACGGGGTCGTCTTGACCGGGGTCGGCGCGCGGAAGCTCGCTCGCGGTGAGCGGTGTGCCGTCGGCGTGGAAGAACGGGACGCGGTCGACGCCGCCGGCGTGCTCCAGGAGACCGGCGGTGTGCCGGGCGTCCCAGAGGTGGCGCAGCCGCGACCAGTCGGTCCGCTGGACCTCGCGGGAGATCTGCGCCTCCGGCGGCGTCCCGAAGGCGAGCCGGAGCCGCTGCGGGCCGTCCACCAGGGTGGGCGTCAGGACGTAGAGGCGGTGGCTCGGGCAGCCGCAGCAGACGTTGAGGACCTCCTCACCCTGCAGGGCTTGGTCGTAGTCGGCCAGCACGACCGCCCGGTGGGTCGCCAGGGTGGTCCGGCCGTGCAGCGCCCGGGGGAGATGCCAGCGCAGCAGGTCGGGGACGAGATGGGGCAGATCCTCGGCCAGCGCGGCGGCCAGGAGCGGGCTGTGGCGGCGGGCCACGTCCGCCACGTCCAAGGCGACGTCGACGCCGGCCGCGGCGCACGCGCCGCGCCAGTCGCCGGCCAGGCGGCGCTCGGTGGCGCGCTCGATCATCCAGCGCGGCACCGCGTGGCGGCGGATCCGCCGCCAGTCCGCACGTTCCTGTCCCAGATGTCCGGTCATTCGGTCTCTTCGTCCCACCAGCGGCCGCCGAGATCGGGGCACTCCGCCTTCAGCCGCTCGGTGAGCCAGCCCAGGTCGGTGCGGCCGATCCGCTGGATGAGGTCCGACAGCGCCCATTCCAGATCGTCGACCACGTCGATCCGGGCGCCGGCGTCGACCAGCGCGCGCACCAGCGCCTCCGAGCCGTGGTCGCCGACGGCCATGTGCAGCGGCGTGCGGTTGTTCTGGTCCTTGACCTCCAGGTCGAGGCCCGCTTCCAGGAGCCGCGGCAGCAACTCCTCGTGGTCGAGCATGTGGAGCATGTGCAGGAGCGTGCGTTTGCGGCCGTCGCGGGCGCGGGGGTCGACGCCCGCGTCCAGCAGGGCCAGCACGCCCGGGGTGTCGCCGTGCTGCGCCCGCACGAAGAGTTCTCGCCGTTGCGCGCGCAGGTGGCGGGGGAGCCGCCCGCCCTGCCCGGCCCAGGCGTGCGCGACCGCGAAGCAACCCGCCGACGCACCGCCCAGCGCGAGCATCGCGGACTCGCGTTGCCGCTCTTCGGCGGTGTGGGGGATGCGGAGGCCGCCGTCGCGCAGGTGGACCTCGTGCCATTCGCCGCGGCAGCGGACGCGCACCGGGCCAGGGACGCTCGGTCCGAGCGGGCCGACGGGGCGGTCGGGGTCGGGGCGTCCGGGGAACAGGGCGGAGCGTACGAGCGGGTGCAGGTCCTCGGGGATGATCCGCCCGGCGCGCAGCAGGTCGAGATCGGGAAGCCGGCGCCAGAGCGCCTCCGGCATCACCGGCGGCCCGTAGGACCCGGCCTTCTCGACCCGCACCCAGGGGCGGTCCCTGGGCACCACCAGCACATTGGTCGGCCAGCTGTTCAGGATGCGGTACGGCTTCCCGGAGCCGGACTCAGGCGCGAAGGCGCCTGACAGGCGAAGCTCCGCGGTGAGGCGGTGCAGCGCCATGGGCAGCGCCGCCAGGATCTCGCGCGGCGTCCGTGCCCGGTAGTAGCTCGGCAGCTCCGGCGCCTTCAGATCGAGGTCCAGGCCCGCGGCGTCGAACGCGGCCTCGATCTCGCCGCTCTCCTGCAGCATGATCACCCGCTCGGCCAGCCCCGCGGGGCCGGGGCCCGCCAGCTCGTCCGCGGCGAGCGGCGTGCCGTCGGGGCGGAAGAACGGCGCGCGGTCATCGCCGCCGCAGCGCTGGAGGAGCTCGCCCGTCCGGCGCGCGTCCCACAGGTGCCGGGCCGCGGTCCAGCTCTGCACGCTCCCGCGGTAGTGGTCCTCGTCCCCCTCGTCGGCCTGGCCGAAGCACAGCCTGAGATGCTGCGGGCCGTCCGCCATCGTGGGGGTGGCGACGTGCAGCGACCGGTCGTCGCCGTAGTCCGCCAGCACGACCGTCAGATGGGTGGCGAGCGTGCTGCGCCCGTGGCCGAGCCGGGGCAGGTGCCAGCGCAGCAGGTCGGGCGCCAGGTGCCGCAGGTCGTCCAGGACCGCCCCGGCGACCTCGGCGCCGTGCTCGCGGGCGACGCCGTCCAGGTCGAACCCGACCCTGACCAGGGCGGCCGCGCACGCGCCGCGCCAGTCGCCGGCCAGCCGGCGCTCGGTGGCGCGCTCGATCATCCAGCGCGGCACCGCGTAGCGGCGGACCCGCTGGAAGTCGGCCAGGTGGGCTCGGTGATCGATCATTCGCCTGCCTTCAGCCAGTCCGTACCCGGGTCGAGGCCGCGCTGTGCGAGCAGCCTCGCGAGCCAGCGCATGCGCGGGCGCCGGTTCGCGGAGATCATGTTGACGGGCCTGGACCCCCTGTCGTCGGCCGCGTCGATCCGCGCGCCCGCGTCGAGCAGCGCGCGGATCAGCTCCTGCGACCCGTGGCCGCCGATGGCGAGGTGCAGCGGGGTGCGGTTCCGCTCGTCGCGCGCGTCGATGTCGAGCCCGGCCCGCAGCAGGCGCGGCAGCAGCTCCTCGTGGTCGAGCGCGTGGAGCATGTGCAGGAGGGTGCGCCCGCGGCCGTCGCGGGCGTTCGGCTCCACGCCCGCGTCAAGCAGGGCCAGCACGCCCGGGGTGTCGCCGTGCTGGGCGCGCAGGAAGAGTTCCTCGCGCTGCGCGCGCATGCGGCGGGGAAGCCGTCCGCCCCGTCCTGTCCAAGCGTCCAGGACCGCGAAGCATCCCGCCGTCGCCCCGCCCAGGGAGTGCACCGCCGCTTCACGCTGATGCTCATGGTCGGTGTGCGGGGTGTGCAGCCGGCCGTCGCGCAGCTGGACCCGGTGCCATTCGCCGCGGCAGCGGACGCGCACCGGGCCAGGGAGGCTCGGCTCGGGCGGGCCGACGGGGCGGTCGGGTTCGGGGCGTGCGGGGAACAGGGCGGAGCGTACGAGCGGGTGCAGGTCCTCGGGAGTGATCCGCCCGGCGCGCAGCAGGTCGAGATCGGGAAGCCGGCGCCAGACGGCGGCGGGCAGCCGCTCCGCGCCGCCGGCCTCGTTGAACCCCGCCACCCGCACCCGCGGGCGGTCACCGGCCTCGATCAGGACCGGGGTCTGCCACCGCCACACGATCTCGTACCGGTCGCCGCCCAGCACCCGCATCTCCGGCGCGAACCGGGTCAGCGCCAGCGGCAGCTCGGCCAGCACCCGCCTGGGCTCCACCCGGCGCAGCTCCAGGACGCCGCGGTCCGCCAGGTCCAGATCGATGCCGGCGGCGTCGAACGCGGCCTCGACCTCGCCCCGGTCCTGCAGCAGCGCGACCCGCTCGGCCAACTCCGCCGGGCCGCCGTCACCGCCCGGACCCGGCCCCGCGACCGGCGTGCCGTCGGGACGGAAGAACGGCGCCCGGTGACGGTCGCCACCGCAGCGCTCCAGCAGTTCGCGCGTGCGCCGGGCGTCCCAGAGGTGCCGCAGCCGGACCCAGCGGACCGGGGCCAGCCCGAAGCGCTCGTCGTCATCGTTGCCGATCGCGCGGCCGAACCGCAGCCGAAGCCGCTGCGGCCCCTCGTCCAGGGTCGGCGTCGCCACGTACAGTTTGAGCACGTTCCGTTCGGAGCCGCCGTACTCGGCCAGCACGACCGCCGTCCGCGTGGAGATCGTGTGGCGGCCCTGCCCGGCCCGGGGCAGGTGCCAGCGCAGCAGGTCGGGCACCAGGTGCCGCAGGTCGTCCAGGACCGCCCCGGCGACCTCGGCCCCGTGCTCGCGGGAGATCTCCGCCGGGTCGAGCTCCACCGTGATCCGCGCCGCCGCGCACGCGCCCGCCCAGTCGCCGGCCAGGCGCCGCTCGGTGGCGCGCTCGATCATCCAGCGGGGCACCGCGTACCGCCGGGCCTTCCACCAGCCCGCCAAGTCCTGCGCGGCGTGCCGGGAGATCCGCGCAGGCACGGCGGCGGCGGTCAACGGTAGACGCTGCCGATCGCCCGCATGTCCGCGTGCGTGCCCTGGTCCGGGCGCAGCCGCGGCGCCATGGCCCGCTTCACCCGCCGGGGCACCCCCGGGCCCAGGCCCACGTACTCCAGCCGGGTCTCCTCGGGCACGCACGCCAGCAGCGTCTTGGCGCCGCGCCCGGTGATGCCGGTGCGGCGCAGGTCGAGGCGGCGCAGCGGGCTGCCGGGCAGCGCGGCGGCGAGCACGGCCGCGCCCTCGTCGCCGGTCGTGTTGGGCGGCGCGCCCAGCGCCCGCTCCGACGGCGGCCGGGCCAGGTCGAGCGACTCGATCGCCTCCAGCGACTCCGCCAGCGCGCGGGCGCCCTCCGGCCCGATGCCGTTGCCGCCCAGCCCGAGCCGCACCGGACGGGACGCGCCGCCCGCCTCCGCCGCCGCGCCCGCCAGGACGGCCGCGCCCTCGTCGCCCAGATGGTTGGCCGACAGGTACAGCTCCCGGACGCCCGCGTCGCGGACCAGCGCCGCCAGCAGCCCGGCCTCGGCCATGCTCAGCCCGTTGCCGCCGAGGAAGAGCCGTTCGAGCGGCTGCGGGCGGTCGAGCAGGGCGTCCAGCAGCGCGCGCAGGCCGTCGGCGCGCAGGCCGGTGTTGACCAGGTCGAGGGTCCGGACGGTGTGGTTGCGGCGCAGCATCCCCGCCAGCGCCCGCGCGCCCTCGTCGCCCACCGGGTTGCGCTTGAGCCACAGGGCCCGGACGGTCTCGTCCTCGGCCAGGCTCTCGGCCAGCGCCGCGGCGCCCTCCGGCCGGATCCGGTTGCAGCCCAGGTAGAGGGTCTCCAGGCCGTGCCCGGGACGCAGCGCGGCGGCCACCGTCCGCGCCCCCTCGTCGCCGATGGCGTTGGTTCCCAGCAGCACGTGCACGGCGTGCGGGGACCGCGCGGCGGCGGGCAGCAGCCGGGCCGCGCCCGCCGCGCCCAGCCCCTGCTTGCACAGGTCGACCCGCCCGTCCGCGCGCAGCGTGCCGAGCGGGAAGGTCTCGTCGTCCTCGACCCCGTCCGGCGCGGCCAGCCGGTCGAGCAGCGGGTCGAGCCCGGTCGGGTCGGCGGCCGGCACGTCGGGGTGCTCGATCGCCGGGCAGCGTACGGGCGTCGGTTCAGCCATCACCACTCCACCGGTCGGTAGTCCTTCAGGAAAAGCCCGGACAGCCGCTCGCCGCCGACACCGCGCACCACCGGGTCGTACACGCGGGCCGCCCCGTCGATGACGTCCAGCGGCGGGCGGAAACCCGCCGCGCGCTGCGCCTGCTTGGACGGATGCGGGCGCTCGTCGGTGATCCACCCGGTGTCCACGCTGGTCATGTGGATGCCGGAGGCCGCGAAGTCGGCGGCGGCCGTGCGGGTCATCATGTTGAGCGACGCCTTGGCCATGTTGGTGTGCGGGTGCCGGACGGTCTTGTCCTTGCGGGAGAAGCTGCCCTCCATGGCCGAGACCTGGACCACGTAGCGGTCCGGCCACGGGGAGGACTCCAGCAGCCCGCGCAGCCGCGAGGTCAGCAGGAACGGCGCGAACGCGTTCACCATCTGCACCTCCAGCCACTCGCCGGGGTCGACCTCGTGCAGCCGCAGCGTCCAGCTGTTGCGGTCGCGCAGGTCGAGCGGCTGGCCCGTCTCGTCGGTGCGGCCCGCGGGGAACAGCGCCTCCAGCGCGGCGGGTTCCGGACCGGCGAGCGAGGGCAGCGCGGGCAGGGCCGCCGGCGCCGGGATCGCGGGAGCCGTGCCGCCCGCGGGCTCCAGCTCGCGCGGCGCCCCCTCGGCGAGGGCTCCGGCGGCGTCCCCGGTGACGGTCACCCGGGCGGCGAGGCCGGTGAGCCGCCCGGCCTCGGCGGCGCGGACCTCGCGGTGGTAGGCGGCGGGCCGCCGGATCGTCTGGGCCGCGTTGTTGATCAGGATGTCGAGGTGGTCGAACCGCTCGTGCGCCGTGCGCAGCAGCCCGGCCACCCCGGGCAGGTCGAGCAGGTCGACGCCGTGCACCTGGAGCCGGTCGAGCCAGTCGGCCGCGTCGGGCACCTCGGCGAACCGGCGGGCGGCGTCGCGCGGGAAACGGGTGGTGACCAGCACCTCGGCCCCGTCGCGCAGCAGCTTCAGCGCCACCTGGAACCCGATCTTCACCCGGCCGCCGGTGACGACGGCGCGGCGCCCGCGCAGGTCGCAGCGGGCGAACCGGCGGGCCAGGTTCTGCTCGGCGCACTCCGGGCAGAGCATGTGGTACTCGGGGTGCAGCTCGCGGTAGGCCGCCTTGCACACGTAGCAGTGCCGCGCGCCGCCGAGCACGTGCGCGGACGGGGCCGGGGCGGCCTGGGCGGGCGCGGCGAGGGACGCGGCCGCCGGGGCCGGGTCCTGGTCGCGGAAGCGGGCGGTGGCCTCGGTGGCGGCCCGGTCGTGGTCGCGGCGCTCGGTGCGCCGCGCGGTCTTGCGGGCCTTCTTGACGTCGCGGTGCGCCCGCTCGACGGCCTGCCACACGCTCTGCCAGCGCGGATCGGCGGCCTCGGCCGAGCCCTGCGCCGGGAGGCTCGCCAGCACGCGCAGGCAGGTCTCCAGATCGGCGGCGTCCGGGCCGAGCGGCGTCATCGAAACTCCCCGAACCTTCCGAACCGCGTGCCTGTGAGGTATGAGGATGGAGCCGACCGGATTCGAACCGGCGTCCTCCGGCTTGCCGTGCCGACGCGCCGCCACTGCGCTACGGCCCCATCGGACGGCACGATATCGGCCGGATCGGACGATTCGCCATCCGTTTCGGATCCGCTCCCGCCCGCTGCCGAGCGGGAGCGCTCTGTGGGGCAGGACCGGCCGGATTCGAACCGGCGTCCTCCAGCTTGCCGCTAAGGCGCGACGACCTCTGCGCTACGGCCCTGCCGCGCAGGAGCATAGCGGTGATCTCGGACATGCCGCCCGGGGGACGCCGCACCGTGATCGTGTTCACCCGAATGATCGCCGCGCCCGGCGGGTATCAAGGCACCTCGCCCGGCCCTCCCGGACCGGGCGTCCAGGACCGAAGCACGATCACGACCGACAGGAGGAGTCATGCAGCAGGAACCGCGGATCGGTGCGGCGCCCGGCTCGGTGCACCCGCCGCCCGCGCCCCAGCCCGTACCGCCCCCGGCGCCGCACCCCGCCCCGGAGCCAGGGCCCTCGGAGCCCGGCCCGCTGGTGCCGCCCACCCCCATGCCCGACCCCGGTCCGCCCCAGCCCGAACCCGAACCCGAGCCCGTCTGAGCGCGGCCCCCGGCGCCCCTCCCCTCACAGCGAAAAGATTGTGGCCGCGTTGGTGGAAAGGACGGCGCGGAGCGTCTCGGCGGGGAGCCCGAGATCGCCCAGGGCTGCCACGTTGCGGGACGCCCCGGGGACGCCGGGCCAGTCCGTGCCGAAGATCCACCGCTCGGCCAGCCGGGACAGCCCGAAGCGGGCGTAGTACTCGGGGAGCCGCTTGGGCGGCAGCCCGGCCAGGTCGAGCCACACGTTGGGCTTGGCGAGGGCGAGGAACGCGGCGGTGTCGTACCACCACCCCCGGCCGCCGTGGGCGAACACGAAGTGGACGTCGGGGAAGTCCTCGATCACGTCCAGCATCAGCCGCGGGTCGCCGAACCGCGTCCGGGACCCGGGGAAGCTGGAGGTTCCCGAGTGCAGGATCACCGGGACTCCGCGTTCGGCGCAGACGGCGTACACCCGGTACAGCTCGCGTTCGGCGGGGGAGAAGGCACCGTGCACCGGGTGCAGCTTGAGCGCCACCGCGCCGAGGTCGAGCTGCCGCTCGGCCTCGGCCGCGGCCGGGTGGTGCAGGTGCGGGTTGACGTTGGCGACCGGGCGGAACCGGACCGGGTTGTACTCGACGATCGGCAGCAGGTCCTCGAAGGGCTGGACGCCCGTCGCCCGCGGGCTGTACTCGCAGAAGAGCAGGGCCCGGTCGACGCCCTCGGCCTCCATCAGGGCGTCCAGCCGCTCGGGCACGGGGTCGCCCCGCTCGTCGTAGGCGTCCCGCCAGGGGTGCGGTCCGGAGTACCGGTCCGCCCACTCCAGCCAGGCCGGTTTGAGCGTGGACAGCCGCGGGGCGTGCACGTGCGCGTCCACGACCATGAGGTCGTTGATCATCCGGCCTCCTCTCTCACCGGCTCCCTACCCGCCGCGGCCTGGAACTCGGCGCGGGCCAGCTCCCGCAGCACGTTGCGGCGGATCTTGCCGGTGGCGGTCCTGGGCAGCCCGGTCAGCCCGACCACGCCGCGGGGCCGCTTGAACGAGGCGAGCCCGTCCCGGCACCAGGCGATCAGCTCGTCCGGGTCCACCGTGCCGCCCGGCCTCGGGACCACGCAGGCCACCGGCTTGTCCAGGCCGTCGGCGTCCGGGACCCCGACGACCGCGACCTCGGCCACGGCGGGATGGGCGAGCAGGCGCTCCTCCGCCTCGGTGGGCGAGACCCAGATGCCGCCCGCCTTGAGCAGGTCGTTCGTCCGGCCGAGGCAGGTGTAGGTGCCGTCCTCGTTGCGGACGTAGGTGTCGCCCGTGCGGACCCAGTCGCCCAGGAACACCTGCCGGGACGTCGCCGCGCGGCACCAGTACCCCACGGCGGCGGACTCGCCCCGGACATGGAGCTCGCCCGGCTCGCCGACTCCGTCGATCACGGCCCCGCCGGTGTCGCGCAGTTCGACGTCGTATCCGGGGACCGGGGTTCCCGACGAACCCGGGCGCACCTCGCCGGGACGGTTGGAAATGAAGATGTGCAGCATTTCCGTGGAACCGATGCCGTCCAGCACTTCCACACCGAATCGCTCGGCCATTCCGTGGAACATTCTCGGAGGTAGTGCCTCGCCCGCGGAAACACCCTGCCGGACGGACGCGAACGCGTCGTCCGGGACGTCGGAGGCCAGCAGCGGACCCCAGAAGCTCGGGGTTCCGAACAGCAGCGTGGCCTGGTCGGCGGCGGCGCGGCGGGCGAACAGCTCGACGTCGTCCACCATGCACATCAGCACGCGCTCCTCGGGCCGGACGCCCAGCGCGCGCAGCCCGGCCGTCACCCGGCGCACCTCGTCCGCCGGCCGCCGGTAGGTGAGCGTCCGGCCGGGGCTGATCACGGCCGCGCGCTCGCCGTCTCCCGCGCGCAGATGCCGGTCGACCAGGTGGTCCGCGACGTTGAACGCCTCGGTCATGAGAGCTGCCTCTCGGTCCGGAGGGCACGTGCGCCAATCTTCTACATCTCATCTCCAGGTCGTCAAGCTTCTGTAGAACATCATCCGCCTGTTGACGTGTACCACAAACGTTTTCATACTCCGGCGTATGACCTCGATCCGCGCGGTCGCCTCGGCCGCCGGCGTCTCGGCCTCGACCGTCTCGCGGGCGCTCAACAACCCCGAGCTGGTCAACGCCGAGACCCGGCGGCGGGTGCTGGAGTGCGCCGACCGGCTGGGCTACCGGCCCAACCGGGCCGCCCGGTCGCTGGTCCTGGGCCGCACCACCAACGTCGGGCTGATCGTCCCCGACATCGCCAACCCCGTCTTCGCCCTGTTCATCAAGGGCGTGGAGGCCTACTTCCGGGACACCGAGTACGCGGTCTTCCTCGCCGACACCGACGAGGACGCGGCCACCGAGGTACGGCTCGCCGAGGCCATGGTCGAACGCGCCGACGGCCTCATCCTCTGCGCACCCCGCATGTCGGGGATGCGGGTGCGCTCCATCGCCGCCAAGACGACCCTCGTCCTGGCCAACCGGATCAGCCGCACGGTCCCCTCGATCGCCATGGACTTCGGTCCCGGCGTCGAGCAGGCCATCGGCCACCTGCACGCCCTCGGCCACCGGCGCTGCGCGTTCCTGGCCGGACCGCGCGACTCCTGGTCCAACCGGCAGCGCCGCAGGTTCCTCACCGCCGGATGCGCCGAGCGCGGCGTCGAACTGGTCGAACTGGGCCCCTACGAGCCGCAGTTCAGCGGCGGCTACCGGGCCGCCGACGAGGCCCTCGCCGCCGGCGTCACCGCCGTGTTCGCCTACAACGACCTGGTCGCGATGGGCGTGCTGGCCCGGCTGCGCGACCGGGGCGTGCCGGTGCCCGAGGCGATGAGCATCGTGGGCTTCGACGACGTCCCGACCGCGTCGATGGTCTCACCGCCGCTGACCACGGTCGCCGTGCCGATGCCGGCGGTGGCGCGGGCCGCGTCCGCCATGCTCCTGGCGGAACTGCGGGCGGCGCTGCCGCACGGGGCGGCCCAATCGCCGCCCTCCCGTCCGCCGGCGCCCGAGCTGGCGACCCGACTCCTCATCCGGAGCACGACCGGGCCGACCTAGGAGCCGGCCCGCCCAGGAGGACCACCCCATGCGAACTCCCCTGAGAACTCCGCGCACCTCCGCCGCCGTCCTCGCCGCCTCCCTCATCACCTGGCTCGCCGCCGCCTGCGGCGCCCCCGAGACCGGGACCGGCTCCGCCGCCGAACCCGCCCCCGCCGACGTCAGGCCCCCCGCCGAGCCGGTCACCCTCAACATCGTCGACGTGGCCGGAAACCTCCAGCTCACCCAGCAGATCTTCGAGAACTACAAGGCCCGCAACCCCAAGCTCGTCGAACGGATCACCTACAACAAGGTCACCGCGCCCGAACTGGCCGGCAAGGTCAAGGCCCAGCAGGACGCCGGACGCCTGGACATCGACCTCGTCCTCACCGGCACCGACGGGCTCTCCGCCGGGCTGGAGCAGAACCTCTGGGTCGACCTGGTCGGCAGGTACTCCGACAAGCTCCCCGACCTCAGGTCCGCCTACCAGGAACCGGCCGCCAAGATGCAGGAACTGGCCAGGGGCAGGGGCGTCACCGTGACGTACTACCCGTCCGGCCCGCTCCTCGAGTACAACCCCAAGACGGTGAGCGACCCGCCCGAGACCGCCGGGGAACTCCTCGCCTGGGCCAAGGCCAACCCCGGGAAGCTCATGTACGCCCGGCCCTCCAACTCCGGGCCCGGCCGCACCTGGCTGATGGGGCTCCCCTACATCCTCAAGGACTCCAACCCGATGGACCCCGTCAACGGCTGGTCCAAGACCTGGGCCTACCTCAAGGAGCTGGACAAGTACGTCGAGTACTACCCGACCGGCACGTCCCAGACCATGAAGGAACTCGGCGAGGGCACCCGCGACATCATCCTCACCACCACCGGCTGGGACATCCACCCGCGCGTCCTGGGCCAGGTCCCCAAGGACGTCAGGACCGGCGCCCTGAACGGCTTCACCTGGGTGACCGACGCGCACTACATGGTCGTCCCCAAGGGCGTCTCCGGCGCGAAGCTCGCCGTCCTCACCGACCTGATGAAGTTCGCCCTCACCCCGCAGCAGCAGGCCATCACCTACGACAAGGGCTACTTCTACCCGGGCCCGGCCGTGAAGGGCGTGACGCTGTCCATGGCCCCCGCCGACAGCCAGAAGGTCGTCCAGGAGTACGGCCGCCCCGAGTACGACAGGCTCATCGCCGACAACCCCAAGGCGCCGCCGCTCGACGCCAAGGCCATGGTCGCCGCCTTCGACCGGTGGGACCGCGAGATCGGCGGGCAGAAGGTGAAGAAATCATGACGGCGGCGGTGGCGGTGGAGGATGCGCGGGCCGGGTTCGGGCAGCTGCGGATGGAGGGGGTCACGCGCCGGTTCGGGCCTTCGGTGGCGCTGGACGGGGTCGACCTGCGGATCGAGGGCGGCGAGTTCCTCGCGCTGCTCGGGCCGTCCGGATGCGGGAAGTCGACCGCGCTGAACTGCCTGGCCGGGCTGCTACCGCTCTCCGCGGGAGAGATCTGGCTGGACGACGAGCGCATCGACGGCCTCCCCCCGCCTTCAGGTGGGGCGAGGAATCGGACTTCTGCGGAGCAGGACAGGGACCGGAGATCTGCCGCCACGGCGGATTTCCGAAACCCCGGGCACGGTGCGCGGTGCTGGTGCTACCGTCTGTGATGTCTGGCCGGTGGAGAACAAGCTGGCCGGGCCATGCTGGTCGAGCGGCTGGAACACAGGGCGCCCGGCTGCGTGTACAAGATCGATCCCGCGTACACCTTGCAGCGTTGCTCGGCGTGCGGGACCAGGGACCGGGGGCGCGCGAGAGCCAAGCGTGTTTCCGTTGCCGGTTCTGCGGCTACGTCGGCGATGCCGAGGTGAGCGTGGGCGCGCAACATCGCACGCGAGTTCAGGCTCGTGGGCACGGCGGCCGGACCGGCCGTTGCTGCGCGGGGACGCTCCGGGTTGCCGGGACGGATGAACCGCGAACCTCAACCTGCTCTCCTCTCCTGAGGGCCACGGGTTGAAATCCCCCTCGTTCACGAGGGGGAGGAGGTCAAGGGTTACCGCAACCTGCTGGACATGCGCGTAGCGTCTTGTGAGGGCGGGCGGGTCACCCTCGCCGACCGGGGGCCTGCGGCTTATCGGCGTGCAGCAGGCCCCGGTCGGCATCGGGAGCGGCGCCGCCGTCGCGGCGGTCCGGCCGGAGGACTTCCGCCCGGCCGGCGAGGCCGCCCCCGACCGGGTGAACATTGTGAACGTGCGGGTCGAGGTGGCCGAGTTCCACGGCCGCGAGGTGGCGGCCGAGGGTGTCACCGACGACGGCCAGGTCATCCACTTCCGCCTGCCCGAACGGGTCGCGCCCGGCTCCCGGGTCGAGCTCACCGTGCCGGTGGAACGCGTCCTGGTGTTCGCCGGGGAGA
The DNA here is from genome assembly GCF_042656285.1 of Actinomadura rugatobispora. Lineage (GTDB taxonomy): Bacteria > Actinomycetota > Actinomycetes > Streptosporangiales > Streptosporangiaceae > Spirillospora > Spirillospora rugatobispora. The sequence goes on from NZ_JBHSON010000071.1 coordinate 41,837, forward strand.
AGACGTGACGGCCGTCGACGCGCCCCCGGCGGGCCCCGGCCGGGCCGCCGCGCCGCGGGCGCGCGGCGGGCTGCGGCACCGCCTCGCCGAACGCGGCGTCGACCGCGTGCTGCTCCTGCTCGCGCCCGCCGTTCTGGTGGTGGGCGTGCTGTTCCTGTACCCGATGATGTACGGCGTCGGCCTGTCCCTGCGGCCCAAGGAGGGCGGCGGGTTCCTCGGCAACTACGCGGCGTTCTTCGGCGACGCCTACCAGCGCGGCACGATCGGCAACACGCTCCGGCTGGCGCTGCCCGCCGCGCTGATCAACGTGGGCGCCTCGGTGCCGATCGCGTACCGGCTGCGCGGCCGGTTCCGGGGGCGGCGGCTGCTGACGGCCGTGCTGGTGCTGCCGGTGACGCTGGGCACGGTGCTGGTCGCCGACGGCCTGCTGCGCTACCTGGGGCCGAAGGGCTGGCTGAACACGCTCCTGATGGACGCCGGGCTGATCGACCAGCCGGTCCGGCTGATCTACAACTACTGGGGCGTCCTGCTGTCGCTGCTCATCACCGGGTTCCCGTTCGCGTTCCTGCTGGTCCTGGCCTACCTGTCGGGCATCGACCCGACGCTGGAGCGGGCCGCGGCCACGCTGGGCGCCGGTCCCTGGCAGCGGATGCGGCGGGTCACGCTGCCGCTGCTGGCGCCCGGCCTGGCGACCACGTTCGTGCTGGCCTTCGTGCTGGCGTTCTCGGTGTTCCCGTCGGCGAACCTGGTCGGCGAGCCCGCCGGGGAGACCCGGGTGATGGCGATCGCCGCCTACCAGGCCGCGTTCGAGAAGTACGACTACGGGATGGCGTCCACGATCGCCGTGCTGATGGGCCTCTTCGAGCTGCTGGTCATCTCGTTCACGCTGTTCCTGCGGGGCCGCCTGTACGCGGGGCCCGCGATGGGAGGGAAGGGCTCATGACGGCCGTCTCGTTCGGGCGCCTCAAGGGCGGCCGGCGCCGTGGCATCGCGGGCTGGGTCGTCTGGGGCTGCGTGGCGTTCTTCCTCCTGAACCTGGCCGCGCTGATCCTGTCGGTGATCGTCAACTCGTTCGGCACCACCTGGTTCGCCGGGTGGCTGCCGAAGGGCTTCACCACCGCCTGGTACGCCGACGCGTGGGCCGAGTTCGCGCTCGGCGAGGTCCTCCAGACGACCCTGGCGGTGACGCTCGCGGTGGTGGCGCTGTCGCTGCTGCTGGGCGTGCCCGCCGCGTACGCGCTGGCCAGGCGGGACTTCCCGGGCAAGCGGGTGGTGCTGCTGCTGCTCCTCCTGCTCCCGGTGCTGCTGCCGCCGATCACCTACGGGATCCCGCTGGCGACCGTGCTCTACAAGTTCCATCTGGCGGGCACGATGACCGGTGTGATCGCGGCGAACCTGGTCCCGGCGCTGCCGTTCGTGGTGCTGGTCATGACGCCGTTCGTGGAGCAGATCGACGCGAACGTGGAGTCGGCGGCCCGGATGTGCGGGGCCCGCACCCGGCAGGTGTTCTCCCGCGTGCTGGTTCCGCTGCTGCTGCCGGGCATCCTGGCCGCGGGGATCCTGGTGCTGGTGCGGACCGTGGCGATGTTCGAGCTGACCTTCCTGGTCGCCGACGCCGACAGCCAGACCCTGATCGTGGCGCTCTACAGCGCCGCGTTCACCCCGGGCATCCGGGCCGCCCAGGCCATCGACGCGATGGCCGTGATCTACATGGCGCTGTCGGCGGTGCTGCTGGTCGTCGCGCTGATGTTCGTCAATCCCACGCAGATCGTCGCGCAGGTCAAGGAGGCGACCACCGAATGAGCGAGCTGGAGGCGGGGCGTTCCGGCGGAGACGCGCGGTTCGACTTCGGGGGCCGGCGGGTGCTGGTCACCGGCGCGGCCGGGCTGATCGGACGGGCGCTGGTGGCCCGGTTCGCCGGGGCCGGCGCGGAGGTGGTCGCGGTGGACCGCGACGCCGACGGGCTGAAGACGCTGCCGGACGTGGTGCCGCCGCGGGGACGGGTCACGACGCTGGCCGCCGACCTGGCGGGGGAGGAGGCGGCCGAACGCGTCTTCGCCCTGGTCGACCGGGCGGGCGGCCTCGACGTCCTGGTCAACAACGCCGCCCTCACCGAGTACCGGACCCCCTTCATCGACCTCGACTCGGCGACCTGGGACGCCATCGTCGCCGCCAACCTGCGCTCGGCGTACCTGCTGTCGGTGCGGGCGGTGCGCCGCTGGCGGGACGCCGGGCGCGGCGGCGCGATCGTCAACATGTCCTCGCCGGGCGGGGCGCGGGCGCACGAGGACCAGAGCGCCTACGACGTCACCAAGGCAGGCCTGGAGGCGATGGCGCGGGCGATCGCGGTGGAGCTGGGCGGTCTCGGCATCCGCGCCAACTGCATCGCCCCGGCGAGCGTGGTCGGCGCCGTGCGGCCCACGACCGACATCCCCTCGGGCCGCACGACGGCCCCGGAGGAGGTCGCCGACGCCGCACTGTTCCTGGCCTCTTCGGCCGCCGCCCATGTCAACGGGCATGTGCTGCGCGTGGACGGGGGGCTGCACGCCCGGCTGCGCACCGACCCGTCCCAGGAGCAGCGGAGGTGAGCGCGTGACGGGCGACGCGACGATCGCGGAGCTGCGCAGCACGCTGCACCGCGTCCCGATGCCGCGGCCCTGGAGCCCGGACATGACGCACATCCACGTCGTCGTCACCGAGCTCACCACCGGCGACGGCCGTACCGGCACGGGCTTCTCGTGGGCGCCGTGGGTGGGCGGCCGGGCGGTGCACGCGCTGCTGGAGTCGGATGTCCGGGACGCCGCGCTCGGCCTGCCCGCCCACCCCGAGGTCGTCTTCGACCGGCTGTGGTGGCACCTGCACGAGGCGGGCCGCGGCGGCCTGGTGACGACCGCGCTCGCCGCGGTCGACCTGGCCCTGTGGGACCTGCGGGCGGCCGGGGACGGCCTGGTCGCCGCGCTGGGACGGCGCCGCGAGGCCGTCCCGGTGTACGGCAGCGGCGTCAACCGGCACTACACGGTCGAGGAGCTGGTCGCGCAGGCCGGGCGGTGGCGGGCGCGGGGCCGCACCGCCGCGAAGATCAAGGTGGGGCGGGACGACCTGGCCGAGGACGTGGCGCGGGTCGCCGCCGTCCGCGAGGTCCTCGGCCCGGACGCCCGCCTGATGGTGGACGCCAACCAGCTGTGGGACCTGCCCCGCGCGATCCGGGCGGCCGAGGCGCTGCGGCCCTATGACCCGTACTGGATCGAGGAGCCCCTCCCGTCCGCCGACGTGCACGCCTACGCCCGGCTGCGGGCGAGCGTGGACGTGCCGATCGCGCTCGGCGAGAACACCCACACCGCCTACGAGTTCCGCGACCTGCTGGCGGCGGGGGCGTGCGACATCGTGCAGCCCAACGTGGTGCGGGTCGGCGGGATCACGCCGTTCCTGCGGATCGTGGAGCTGGCCCGCACCTTCGACGTGCCCGCGTTCCCGCACCTGCTGCCCGACATCTCCGGGCAGCTGGCCTGCTGCCTGCCGCTGCCGGCGATGGTCGAGGACGTGGAGGACGCCTCGTTCGCCGACCTCGGCCTGCTCGCCGAGCCGTACCCGGTCCGCGTCGAGGGCGGCCTGCTGCGCCCGGGCGGGCACGGCGGCCACGGCATCCGGTTCGATCCGGCGAAGCTCGCCGCGACCCGGGTGTGATCCGGGCGCGAAGGCCGGAGCGGCCGGGACTCCCCGGCCGCTCCGAGGCCTCCGAAGTGGATCAGTACGGGCAGGTCGAGCGGTACTCCTGGATGGTGGAGCTGTTCCCGGGCGGGGGCGGGCACAGGAACCGGTCGTAGCGGGTGTCGTTGTCGACCCACCGCTTCATCCACGAGATCGCCTGCCGGGCGATGACGGTGTTGTCGCTGGTGAAGGTGAAGTGGCCGGCGTTCTCCAGCTCCATGTACGCCTTCTCCACCCGCAGCTGCTCGTAGAACGGCTCGGCGTGGGCGCCGGTGCCGGCGATGAAGTCGTTGTCGGCGCCCATGACGAACGTCGGCACCCGGACGTCGCCGAAGTCCACGCCCAGGTCCCAGGGGGCGAGCGGGACGGCGGCCTTGAGCGAGGGGGTCTGCTGCGCGGCGCGGAGGGTGCCGCCGCCGCCCATCGACCAGCCCATGACCGCCATCCGGCTCGGGTCGATCCGGTTCCGCACGGTGGCGTCCTGCTTCAGGTGGTCGAGTGCGGACAGGAGCTGGGCGGCGCGGGCCTCGGGCAGGTCGAACCCGGTGCTGATCTCCAGCGTGATGACCACGAAGCCCTGCGAGGCCAGCCGCGGGCCGTACCAGGCGACGGTGGCCTCGGGCGAGACGAAACCGGGTGACACCGAGATCGCGCCGAAGGTGCCCTGGCCGGTGTCGGTCGGGTAGTAGATGGTGCCCTCCCGGATGCCGGGGTGGCTGAACGCGGTGACCTTCTTGGAGGCGATCGCGAACGGGCCGCGCGGGGCCGTGACGCTCGCCTCGGTGGGGTCGGGGCCGCGCTGGTAGGGGTTGGCGGCGCCCCGGGCGAGGGCCTGGGCCGGGGCCTGCGCCGCCGCCGGCGTGGTGGCGGCGGCCGTCGCCGCCGGGGCCGCCCGGACGCCGGCTCTCAGCACGGCGATCAGCGCGCGCCGCGTGAACCGCTTGAACGAGGAGTGCACGGGTCGGGTGTCCTTCCTTGCGCCTGTGCCGGCCCGCCCGCGGCCGGTGGCGACACGGCCGCGGGCGGGGACCCGGCGGGAATGGGCGGCACAAGTGTCGGGACGGTCGCACCGTCCGCGCATGGCGGCGCCCGCGCGCGTTCCGCGGGCCTTTTGTCAGCGGGCGGAGCGGTCGGAGCGACGGCCCCGCCGACTACTCACGCGGCTGAGTCAAAACAGGGCGGTCCTTTGGCGAACATCGCGTTTCGGCGCCGGTGGCGCTCGACGATCATCGCCTTCTCAGCTCCCTCGTCCCCCCCTGCGAAGGGACCGACATGCGCATGCGATCGACGCTGCCGCTCGTGGCGGCCGGCCTGGTGGCCGACGCCCTGTGGCGAAGGAACCGGGCGGCGCGGCTGGCCCCGCTGCCGCCCTCCGGCGAACCCGTCCGGGACGACCACTGCTTCGTGACCGCCGCCGGCGTGGTGCTGGACGAGACCACCCGCCGGGCCGCCTCGGCCTACGCCCGCGAACGGAACCTGGAGGTGCTCGACCTGGTCCCGGCCGGCCTGGACGGTGCCCGCGCGCTGGAGCTGGTGCGCCGCGTGGACCCGGAGACCTACCAGGGCGCGCGGCTGGCCGTCGGCGGTGGCGGCGGGCACGCCATGCTGGTGACCGCGGACGTGGCCGCGCGGGCCGGCGTCACCCGGTTCGCCGGGCTGTCCGCGGCCGAGATGGAGCGGCTCGCGGTACGGCTCAAGCGGTACGCCCCGGTGGGCGCCGACCTGGCCGTGACCCCGGCGATCGCCCCGGTCGGCTGCCCGCCCGGCGAGCGGCGCGCGATCCTGCGCGGCCGCTGGCCCGCCGACCTGCCCGTCTACCTGTCCGGGAACCTCATCGGGCTGGCGGCGCTGGGGTTCGCGGTGGGCCGCGGGCTGTTCGGGGCGCGGCGGGCGGCCGACGCGCTGCCCGCGCTCTCGGTGCTGGCGGCCGCGGCCGCGCAGCCGTACCTGGCGACGGCCGGGACGCCGCTGCGCCCGCACGACCGCCACCGGTTCGCGCTCACCCGCCCGGTGGGAGCGCTCGACCGGTGGCTGCGCGTCGCCGTCCAGCGCGAGCGGCCGGACCCGGCGCTGGCCCGGGCGCGCGCGGCGTACGCGTCCGAGCTGGCCGGCGGGGTGGAGCGCTTCTTCGAGCCGCGCCGCGCCGACTGCCCGTGGTGCGGCAGCCGGGCGCTGCGGCACCACCTCACCAGCGGCGACCACCAGCACCACCGGCCGGGCGTCTTCACCCTCGACGCCTGCGACGCCTGCGGGCACGTCTTCCAGAACCCGAGGCTGAACCCGGACGGGCTGGAGTTCCACTACCGCGACTTCTACGACGGGCCCGGGGAGCCCGAGGTGGAGCGCGGGTTTCGGCTCGCCGCCCCGCACTACCGCGACCGCGCCCGCATGCTGCGCGGCCGCGCCGTGCCCAGGGCGTGGCTGGACGTCGGCGGCGGCCACGGCCACTTCTGCAACGCCGCCCGCGACGTGTGGCCGCAGACCCGCTTCGACGCGCTCGACATGAGCGTCAGCGTCAAGGAGGCCGAGGACCGCGGCTGGATCGACGGCGGCCACATGGGCTTCTTCCCCGAGTACGCCGAGAAGCTCGCCGGCGCCTACGACGTGGTCAGCATGCACCACTACCTGGAGCACACCCTCGACCCGCGGGCCGAGCTGGACGCCGCCGCGCGGGTGCTGCCGCCCGGCGGGCACCTGCTGGTCGAGGTGCCCGACCCCGAGTGGATCCTCGGGCGGCTGGCGGGCCGCTGGTGGCACGCCTGGTTCCAGCCCCAGCACCTGCACTTCGTCCCGGTCGGCAACCTGGTGGAGGCGCTGGAGGAGCGCGGGTTCGAGGTGGTCGAGGTGCAGCGCGGGGCGGCGAACCAGCCGGTCGACCTCCTCATGATCGTGATGATGCTGGCGCACCGGGTGGTGCCCGACCCGGACAAGCCCTGGACCCCGGCGCGGCACCGCAGGATGCGCGGCGCCGCCCGGACGGCGGTGTACCTCGCCGCCGGGCCGCCGATGTTCGCGGCGGCGTCCCTGGACCAGTTCCTGCACCCGCTGATCAAGCGGTCGGGCCGGTCCAACACCTACCGCGTCCTGGCCCGGCGGCTCCCCGGAGGCGACGCGCGGTGACCGGGGCGGGCACCGGTCAGAACGGCTCGTTCGCCAGCTCGTCGCGGCGGCGGCGCCGTACCAGCAGGACGGTGCCCAGCCCCAGCAGGACCAGTCCCGCGACCAGGCCCGTGATCGGGCCGGTCGTGCGGAGCAGGGTGACGGTACCGGCCGAGTCCTCCGCCCTGGCGATCAGCGCGCGCCGGGTCTCGGGCGACATCCTCAGGTCGAAGTCGGCGGCGAGCAGCTCGCCCTGGCCGTCCCGGCCGCGCACGGTCGAGGTGACCCGCTGGCGCCGGTCGACGATGGCCCCGGTGCGCGGCTCGACCCACGCGGTCACGGTGCCCCGGTAGTACCGGTCGGCCGCGACGGTGCGGGACGGCCCGGGCAGGCCGAGCAGCGTGGACGGCACGCCGCCGGACTGCTCGCCGATCCTGGTCTCCTCGATCCGCTGCGTGTAGCGGTACGTGCGCAGGCCGCCGATGGTCTCGGTGGCCTCGTACCGCATCGGCCACGCCCGCCCGGTGGAGGTGTCGTGCACCTGGTAGGCCCGCTTGCCGACCCCGATCGGGAGGAACGTGCCGTACACCGGCGGCCCGGAGGGCGGCTTGGCGGTGGCGCCGCAGCAGTTCACCAGCCCGGCGGTGCGCCGGTCGAAGGCCATCCGGTGCTGGGAGATGTCGATCTGGTTGCCGTTGGCCAGGTCCTCCAGCACCGCGAAGGTGTCCCAGACGGCCACGTCGCCGTTGGACGCCCGCACGTTGCCGCGCACGGTGGTGGTCAGCGTCAGGTCGGCGCCGGTGCGCGGTTTCAGCGCGCGCCGGTCGAAGTAGGTGGCGCCGTTGGCGCGCAGCTCCGCGCGGGTGTAGGCGTCGGTGGGGGCGACCAGGAGCCGGTCGGCGACGAAGAAGCGCAGCAGCACGGCGAGGGCGAGTGCGAAGAACGCGACGGCCAGCACCACCACGGCCGCGGCGCCCGGACCGCCGCGGCGACCGGGCGGCCGTCCGGGCCGGGCGGGGGCGGGTTCGGGGGAACTTGCGGGGGATCTGCGGCGGGTTCTGCCCTGGCTCATCGTGAACCTCCTGGCTGCCCTCATGCGCGCCTGGATCAGCGCACACTTTGACCTGCACTGTGAACCTCCCGGGCCGAAGAGGCCATAGGCAATTTCGCCCGGGGACCGCATCCGGCCGCGCCGTCCCCTGAACCGCCGACGACTCAACCGGCTGACAACTGAGCCGCGCGGGCTCCTTCGCCGGCTGAGTTTCCCCGGCCCGGTGGGCGGGTGATAGTGGAGCGCCGCGCGATCATCGGCGCGGCGTCTTCCGGGACGCTCCCCGCCGGAGGTGTGCAGGTGGCCGAACGAGCCTTCCCCATGCTGACCGCGCCCCCGCCCGCGGAACTGGCGCGGCGCGACACCGAGTCGCTGCGCCCGCACATCGAGGCCGCGGCCGAGGAGATGGTGCTGGAGATCCGGCGGCAGGTCCCCGGCTACGCCTGCCCGCCGGGCAGCCGGCTGGCCCCGCGGATCCGCTGGACCGTCGGCCAGACCGTCGCGCACTTCGTCGAGGCGGTCGCCGGCGGCCGGCTGGACTGGCGGGCGCTGACCGACATCTACGCCGAGGTCGGCGCGTACGAGGCGGCCAAGGGCCGCAGCCTGGACGGCCTGCAGACCGCGATCCGGGTCGCCGGGCAGGTCGCCTGCCGCCGCTTCATCGGCGAGGCGCGGCGGCTGGACTGGTCGCTGGAGACGCTCGGGCAGATCACCGAGTCGCTGTTCGTGTTCCTGGAGCGGGTCGCCGCCGCGGCCTCGCAGGGGTACGCGGAGGCGACCGAGCGGATGGCCACCGAGCGGGAGAGGCTGCGCTGGCGGCTGCGCGACCTGCTGATCGCCGACCCGCCGGCCAGCGACGCGGCCATCGGCGAGCTGGCCCGCCCGGCCGGGTGGGGGCTGCCGCGCACGGTCGCGGCCGTCGCGGTGCACCGCCCGGCGGGGCGGCCGGTGCCGGTGCTGCCGCCGTCGATCCTGGCCGACTGGCACTGCGCGGAGCCGTACCTGATCGTCCCGGATCCGGAGGGGCCGGGGCAGGACGGCGTCCTGGAGTCGCTGCTGGGCGGCTGCCGGGCGGCGATCGGGCCGACGGTGCCGCCGAACGCGGGCGCGCTGTCGCTGCGCTGGGCGCGCCGGACGCTCGCGCTGGACGGGCAGGGACCGGCCGGGGGCGCGGAGGCGCCGGCCGGCGGCGCGGAGGTGGTCCGGTGCCTGGACCGGGTGCCCGCGGTGATCACCTCGATGTGCCGGGAGCTGCTGTCCCTCGCCGCCGGGGAGCGGCTGCGCCCGCTGCAGGAGCTGCCGCCGCACCGGCGGGCGCTGTTCGCCCGGACGCTGCTGGAGTACATGAAGTGCCGCGACAACGCCGTGGACGCCGCCGCGCGCCTGATGGTGCACGACCAGACCGTGCGCTACCGCGTCCGGCGGCTCAGGGCGCTGATGGGGGAGGAGGTCAACGACCCCGGCCGCCGCACCGAACTGCTCCTGCTGCTGAACGCGGTGGTGGAGCTCGACCTGATCGGGACCGGGGCCGGGACCGGCCCGTCCGAACCCGCCTGACCACCCGCCTGACCCATGGAGCCCTCGCAACGATCCGAACTGGAACGAGGTGGACGATGACACGTCACGAAGGCCGGTCCCGCACCGGGCGCGGACCCCGCGCTGGAGCGCTCCTGGCCGCGGCCGCGCTGGTCATGGGTATGACGGCGGTGGCCGCGCCCCCGGGAACGGCGGCCGCCGCGCCGACGTTCACCCGGGCGCAGCCGTTCCGGCCCGCCGACACAGGCGCGCGCATCACCGCCGAAACCCGGCTGGGCCCGCAGGAGGTGGACATCACCATCGAGTCCCCCTCGCTCGGCCGGTCGGTCAAGACCCGCATCCTGCTGCCCCGGGACTGGCGCGCCGACGCCACCGCCACCTGGCCGGTGCTGTACGCCTACCACGGCGGCCAGGACGACTACACCTCCTGGCCCCGCAACACCGACATCGAGGGCTGGGCCGCGGGCTACGACGCCATCGTGGTCATGCCGGAGGCGGCCGACGGGGCCTACGCCGACTGGTACAACTACGGCTTCCGCGGGACGCCCAAGTGGGAGACCTTCCACACCAAGGAGGTCGTCCAGCTGGTCGAGCGCAACTACCACGCCGGCACCGCGCGCGCCGCGATCGGCGACTCGGCCGGCGGGCAGGGCGCGATCACCTACGCCGCCAAGTATCCGGGCATGTTCCGGCACGTGGCCTCGCTGAGCGGGGTGCTGTGGCTGCGCGCGCCCGGCATGCCGTCGCTGATCATGGCGACCAACGCGCTCAACGGCCAGGACCCGATCGCGATCTACGGCTTCCTGGTCCTCAACGCCGCCAACTGGCGGGCCCACGACCCCTACGAGCTGGCGCCCCGGCTGGCCGGCACCAAGGTCTTCTTCTCCTCGGGCACCACCGGGAACCCCGGGCCCGGCGACCCCGACGCGCCGCCGTGGGACGTCGGACTGTTCGGCGAGCAGGCGGTCGGCGCCACCAACCTCGCCTTCCGCGACCGGCTCGACCGGCTCGGCGTCCCCTACACGGCCGACCTGTACGGGGACGGCCGCCACAACTGGCCCGCCTGGACCAGGGTCGCCTCCCGCGTCTGGCCCGACCTGATGGCCTCGATCGGCGCCCGCGAACTCTGAGCGCCCCGCGCCGGGTGAGGGAGTGCGGGGCCGGGACGGGACCGGATCGGGGCCGGGCCCCGCCCCGGCCCCGATCCGGGCTCAGGCGGAGCGGAGGTGCGCCAGCTCGCGCTCGAACCACCCGATCGTCGCGCGCAGGCCCTCCTCGACCGGCACCTCGGGCGCCCACCCCAGCACGGCCCGGGCCAGCGAGGTGTCCGGGCGGCGCACGCACGGGTCGTCCACCGGCCGCTCCACGAACCGGATCGCCGACCGCGACCCGGTCAGCTCGATGATCAGCCGGGCCAGGTCCAGCATCGAGGTCTCGTACGGGCTGCCGATGTTCATCGGCCCCGGATGGCCGGACAGCGCCAGCGCCGTGATCCCCCGCACCGTGTCGTCCACATGGCAGATCGAGCGGGTCTGCGAGCCGTCCCCGGCGACGGTGAGCGGCTCGTTCCGCAGCGCCTGGCGCAGGAACGTGGGGATCGCCCTGCCGTCGTCGGGCCGCATCCGCGGGCCGTAGGTGTTGAAGATCCGCACGATCCCCGTGTCCAGCCCGCGCGAGTTCCGGAACGCCGAGGTCAGCGCCTCGGCGAACCGCTTGGCCTCGTCGTACACGCTGCGCGGCCCGACCGGGTCGACGTTGCCCCGGTACGACTCGCGCTGCGGATGCTCGCGCGGGTCCCCGTACACCTCCGAGGTGGAGGCCAGCACGAACCGGGCGCCCTTGCGCTCGGCGAGGTCGAGCGCGTTGCGGGTGCCCCGGCTGCCGACCTCCAGCGTCTCGATCGGCCAGCGCAGGTAGTCGGCCGGCGACGCGGCCGAGGCCAGGTGGAACACGTGCCCGACCGGGCCCCGCACCCGCACCGGCCGGCTGAGGTCGAGCCTGAGGAAGGTGAAGTCGTCGCGCGGCAGCAGGTGCGCGATGGTGCGGGTGGAGCCGGTCAGCAGGTTATCGAGGCAGACCACCGAGATGCCGCGGGCCAGCAGCGTTTCGCACAGGTGCGATCCGAGGAAGCCCGCGCCCCCGGTCACGACCGCGCGCGGATGTCTCATCGTGAACTCCTCCCTCCGCGAGTTCCGGGCGTTGCAGGGCCCGCGCCGCCGTCTCGACGACGCGGTCCACCGGGATGTCCAGCAGCCCGGGATCCGGCTCGGGACCGTGCGGGTCGCCGCGGCGCCCGCTCCACAGGACCAGGTGCTGGGTGCGTTCGGGCGGCGGACCCCACAGCGCCGGCGGGGTCGGGCCGAACAGCAGCACCGACGGGGTGCGGTACGCGGTGGCCAGGTGGGCGGCGCCGGTGTCGCCGCAGATCACCAGCCGGGCGCGGGCGACCAGCGCGGCCAACTCCAGCGGCCCGGTGCGGCCGGACAGGTCCGCGGCGGGCCCGAGCCCGCCCAGGACCGCCACCCGCCGGGCCGTCCGCGACTCGTCCGGCCCGCCGGTGATCACGACCCGCTCGCCGAGCTCGCGCAGCGCCGCCGCGACCGCGCCGTACCGTTCGGCGGGCCAGCGGCGGGACGGGTGCCCCGCCCCCGGATGGATCACCACGGTGCCGGGCGCCGGGGACGCCACCGGCGGCCGCGGCAGGTCCAGGTCGGCCGGGTCGGCGTCGAAGCCGTGCGCCTCCACCAGCCGGCACCAGCGCGCCGTCTCGTGCTCGCCGGGGTTCCACGCCGGGCCGTCCACCTCCGTGTCGGCGTTGGCGAACGCGATCAGCTGCCGCGGCCGCAGCGACTGCAGCAGCCGGTGGCTCTGCGGGCCGCAGCCGTGCAGGTTGACCGCCAGCTCGACGGGACCGTCCGGCGGCGGCAGCGGCCCCAGGCCGCAGGCCGGGAACACGTCGTCGACCGCCCCGCACAGCAGCGCGATCGGCGCGACCCGGCGCGGCGCCGCCAGGGTCACCCGCCAGCCGGGCAGGCCGCGGCGCAGCGCCCGCAGCGCGGGCACGGCGGTCAGCAGATCTCCCAGGCCGAGCGCCCGCAGCGCCAGCGCCCGCGGCGGCCGCGCCGCCCTCACGGCCATGACGGCTCCCGCGACGGGCAGACCACCAGCTCGCGGATCTCGCACCCGGCGGGCTGGGACAGCGCGTACACCACCGCGGCGGCCACGTCCTCGGGCCGGTTCAGCTGCGCGCCCGGCCCCGGCCGGTAGCGCTCGTCGCGGCCGTCGAAGAACGCGGTGTCCATGCCGCCCGGCACCAGCATCGTGACGCCGATGTGCCCGGCCAGCTCGGCGGCCAGCGCCCGGGTGAACCCGACCACGCCGAACTTGGACGCGCAGTAGGCGGTGGCGTCGCCCAGCGCCTTCACCCCGAGCGTGGAGGCGCACGTCACGATCCGGCCGTCGGGGGCGTGCTCCAGGTAGGGGAGCGCGGCCCGGACGACGGCGGCGGTGCCGAGCAGGTTGACCTGCACGACCCGTTCCCAGTCCTCGGCCGGGACGTCGGCCAGCCGGCCGCACGCGTCGATCCCGGCGGCGGTGACGACCGCGTCCAGCCCGCCCGCGTCCCGGGCCAGGCAGTGCACGGCCCGCTCGGCGCAGTGCCGGTCGGCGAGGTCGGCCTGCATGTGCTTGACGCGCGGGTCGGGTCCGCCGTCCTCGCTCTTGGGTGGATGCCGGTCGATGACCAGCGGGATGCCGCCGTCGTCGGCGACGCGGTGGGCGACGGCCCGGCCCAGACCGGAGGCGCCGCCCGTGATGAGGACTTTCATGACGTGCTTCCCTTCGCGGTGGACGAGTGTGCGGTGGACGGTTGTGCGGTCGACAGGACGCGCGTGGTCGAACGACCCTCCAGCAGCGGCAGCAGCACGATCTCGCCGCCCCCGGCCTGGACGATGCCCGCCTCGGGCAGCCGGACGCCCGCGTAGTCGGCCCCCTTGACCCAGACCCCGGGCCGGAGCCGTTCCAGGAGCGGCTCGGGCGTGTCCTCGTCGAAGACCAGGGTCGCGTCCACGTCGGAGAGCGCGCGCAGCACCCGGACGCGGTCGCCGACGGGCGTGACGGGCCGGTCGGGGCCCTTGCGGCGCCGCACCGAGTCGTCGGAGTTCACGCAGACGATGAGGCAGTCGCCCAGGCGGCGGGCCTGCTGGAGCAGGTTGACGTGCCCGGCGTGCAGGACGTCGAAGCAGCCGCCGGTCGCCACGACGGTGCCGCCGGCGCGGCGGGTGCGCTCGGCCACGTCCCAGGCGTCGGCCTCCTCGCGCGGCGGCCGCACGACCGGGGAGCCGGTATCGGCCAGCCGGGACGCGACCGCCGTGGCGGCCCCCGAGTGCACGAAGTCGCAGGCGCGGCGCACGCCCTCCCCGACGGCCCGGGCGAGCCCGCCGCCGTCGGCCAGCACCTCGGTCGCGCGGACCGCGAAGCTGTCGCCCGCGCCGCAGGAGTCCGCCGGGCCGTGCGCGAGGACGGGCTCGGCCGGCGCCAGGAACGGCGCGCCCGGCCCGTCGCACAGCAGCGCGCCCTCGGCGCCGAGCGTCACCGCGACCGCCTCCAGCTTCCACGACCGGGCCAGATGGCGGGCGCGGCGGGTCGCGGAGGCCAGCCCGCCGCCCCCGATCTCGGCGCCGTTCGCGGCGGCGAGCCGGGCGGCCTCGTCCTCGTTCGGCGTCATCAGCCGGGTGCGGGGGACCGGCGGCTCGCCCCGGGGATGCGGGTCCCACACCACGGGGATCTCGGTGGCCAGCCTCTCCAGGAGGGTCCGGATCGCGGCGTGGCCCGTGACGCCGCGGCCGTAGTCCGACACCAGCACCGCCCCCGCCTCCGACAGCGCCTCGGTGACCCGGGGGCCGACCGGGCCGTCCTGGGCCCGGCCCTCGCCGACGTCCAGCCGGGCGACCGGCTGCCCCTCGGCCTGGATGCGCAGCTTGCAGGGGGTGCCGCCGTGCAGGTGGAACGCGGCCAGCTCCAGGTGCGGTTCGAGCAGCGCCCGCAGCCGGTGCCCGGGCTCGTCGTCGGCGAGCGCGGTGACCAGCACCACCTCGCGGCCCTCGGCGGCGGCCAGCAGCGCCGCCAGGCCCGCGCCGCCGGGACGGGGCCGCTCGCCGGCCTGGTCGATCACCGGGACGGGCGCGTCCGGGCAGAGCCGGGACGCGGCGCCCACGATGTCGATGTCGAGCAGGACGTCCCCGACCACGACGAGCGGACCGGCGTTCATCACATCTCCCCTCCCGACGCCCTGAGCGTGTCGTCGATCACCCCGCAGAGCAGGTGGACGGCGGCCAGCTGGATCTCCTGCACGGTGGCGGTGGCGCTGGCCTCCACGGTGACGGCGTCGTCGCAGGCGCCGGTGAGCGGGTTGGGCCCGGGCCCGGTGATCGCCCAGGCGGTGACGCCCAGCTCCCGGGCGCGGCGCGCGGCGGCGATCACGTTGGCGCTGCGGCCGCTGGCGGACAGGCAGATCAGCACGTCGCCGGGGCGGCCGTGCGCCTGGACCTGCCGGGCGAAGACGTCGACCGGGCCGTAGTCGTTGCCGATCGCGGTCATGGACGAGGTGTCGGCGTGCAGCGGGATCGCCGACAGCGGGCGCCGCTCGTCCTCGAACCGGCCGACCAGCTCGGCGGTCAGATGCTGGGCCTCGGCCGCGCTGCCGCCGTTCCCGCAGGCCAGCAGCCGTCCCCCGGACCCCAGCACGCGGGCCAGCCGCCGCCCCCACACGGTGATGGTCGGCGCGGCGGCACGGAACCGCAGCGCCGCGTCGGCGAGCGCCTGCAGCCGGTCCTCGCGCGCGAGCCCGCCGTCGGGCGCCGCCGCCGCCGTGACCGGCGACACCCCGTCCCCGCCGAACCCCTCATGCCGGGCAGCACCCATGTGCTCGCTTCGCTCGGTCATGCCGTGCTGCCTGTGGGGGGACGACTCCCCACGCCCCCCGGCAGGGGCCGCACTCATGCCCTCGCTTCGCTCGGTCATGCCGGGACTTCGCTTCGGGCGGCGGCGCGGGCGTAGACGGTGAGGGTCTCCTGCGCGATGCGGGCCCAGGAGTAGCGGGAGCGGGCGCGGTCGGAGCCGGCGAAGCCCATCGCCGCGCGCCGGGTCGGGTCGGCCAGCAGCTCCCTGATCCGCTGCGCCGTCTCGCCCGGTCGCCGCGGCGGCACGTGGACGCCGGTGACGCCGTCGACGATGCTGTCCAGGTGCCCGCCGACACCGGTCGCCAGCACCGGCACGCCGCAGGCCATCGCCTCCAGCGGCACCATGCCGAACGGCTCGTACCAGGGCAGCGTCACGACGAGGGCGGCCGAGCGGAGCAGGGTGGGGACCTCCTCGCGGCGGACGCGGCCCAGGAAGGTGACCCGGCCGCGGACGCCGGCGGTCTGCGCCACCGCGCGCAGCCGGCGCACCTCCGGGTCGGCGTCCAGGCCGGCGGGCGGCGGGCCGCCCGCGACGACCAGTTCGGCCCCCGGGATCTGGGCGAGCGCCTCGATGGCGGTGTCCACGCCCTTGCGCCGCACCAGCCTGGACAGCACCACCAGCCGGGCGCCGGCCCCGGCCCGGCCCGCGTGGTCCACCGCCCCGGCCGGGCCGGCGGGCCCGTCGGGCCGGAACCGGTCGAGGTCGACGCCGCAGGGCACCACCGCGATCCGCTCCCGCGGGATCCCCATCCGCAGCAGTTCCCTGGTCTCGTCGGCGCAGGTGGCGACGACGGCGGCGGCGGTACGGCCGATCGCCGCCTCCAGCCGCAGCCGCTCGGCCGGGCTGGTGTCCTGGTCGCGCTGGTAGCGCCGCTTCACGGTGCCGAGCGCGTGGAAGGTCTGCACGACCGGGACGCCGGCCGCCTCGCGGGCCCCGAGCCGTCCGGCCGCCTGGAGCGCGGCCAGGCCGCTCATCCAGAAGTGGGCGTGCGCGACGTCGGGCGGCGACTGGGCCCAGCGCCGCTCCAGATGGCCGCCGAACTCGGGCATGTACGGCAGCAGCTCGTCCTTGGGGACGGGGCCCGGTGGTCCGGCCGGCACGTGCTCGACCGTCACCCCCGGCGCCAGCCGCACCCGCTGCGGGAGCGTGGGCGAGTCCCGCCGGGTGTAGACGGTGACGTGATGACCTTGGCGGCCCATCTCGGTCGCGAGGTCGGCCACGTACACGTTCTGGCCGCCTCCGTCGGCCCCGCCGAGGCCCGCCCTGGTGGCGAGCGGGCTCGCGTGCTCGGAGATCATGGCTATCGTCATCGGGTTCATCAAAGGACCTCCGAGGAGACCCCGGCCTTGAGTGAGGCCGGGGAGGAATCGGCCCCTGCGAAGCAGGGCAGGACAAGGAGATTCGCCCCTCCGGGGCGGATGCCGGTTGACCAGGCGCGATCCAGCGCGTTTTCGCTCCTGTGTTCGAGCGTGAACGCTAGGATCGCCTCGTGCCGCGTTACCGCTTGGACCCGACGCCCGAGCAGGAGCAAGCCCTGCTCGGGCATTGCGCGCACGCCCGGTATGTGTGGAACCTGGCTGTCGAGCAACACAGCTTCTGGTCCCGCTACCGGGGCGGGGCGCCCGGCTACAACGAGCAGTCTTGCCAGCTGACCGAGGCTCGTGCCGAGTTCGGATGGTTGCGGGCGGGGTCGCAGACGGTGCAGCAGCAGGCGATGCGTGATTTCGCGCAGGCGATGAGCAACTTCTTCGCCGGTACCCACCGCCGTCCGACGTGGCGCAGGCAGGGTGTGCATGAGGGGTTCCGGCAGGTCGGTGTCAGACCGCATCAGGTCGTGCGGTTGTCGCGTAAGCGGGGTGCGGTGCCGGTGCCCAAGTGCGGATGGGTGAGGTTCCGCCTGTCCCGGCCGGTACCGGAAGGTGTGAGGTCCTACCGGGTGACCCGTGATCGCGCCGGGCGCTGGCATGTGGCGTTCGCGCACGTCCCGCCCCCCGTCCCCGGCCCCGGTGACGGGAGCGTGGTCGGGGTGGACCGTGGCGTCACCGTCAGCGCCGCCCTCTCGACCGGGGACCTGCTGAAGGTCCCCGGCCTCACGCCCGGGGAGACGCGGCGCCTGCGCCTGCTGGCGCGCAAGCTGGGGCGTGCCCGGCGCGGCTCCCACCGGCGCGCGCGGCTCAAGGCGGCGCTCGCGCGGCTCAGGGCCCGCCAGAGCGATCGCCGCAAGAACTGGGTGGAGCAGACCTCCATGATGCTGGCCCGCCAGTTCGACGCGATCGGTGTCGAGGACCTCAACATCGCTGGTATGACCCGCTCCCCCAAGGGCGGCATCGAGCGGCCGGGACGTAACGTGGCCGCCAAGGCGGGGCTGAACCGGGGCATCCTGGCCGGCGGTTGGGGGATGCTGGTCGAGCGGCTGGGGCACAAGGCGCCCGGCAGAGTGTTCAAGATCGATCCTGCGGGCACCTCGCAGCGTTGCTCGGCGTGCAGGGTCAGGGACCGGGAGGCGCGTGAGAGCCAAGCGCGTTTCCGGTGCCGGTCCTGCGGTTTCGCCTGCAACGCCGATGTGAACGCGGCACGCGACATCGCGCACGAGACCAGACTCGTGATCGCGCGCGAGCTCGGGCTCGTGTGCACGGCGGCCGGACCGGCCGTCGCTGCGCGGGGACGCTCCGGGTTGCCGGGGCGGACGAACCGCGAACCTCAACCTGTT
>NZ_JBHSON010000072.1:0-65862 GCF_042656285.1 Actinomadura rugatobispora
CGGCACGATGACGTGCCGACCGACGTCCAGGCCCTCCAAGGGCGTGCGGTCGGCGGGATCGCGACGCTGGATCCAGCCAGGATCGCTCGGCCAACTGGGCACCGCCGCTGGTGGACGGGCGGTCTAGGTGACCGTGGGGTGAGATGCCGAGCAGGGTGTTCACCCGGTAGTGGCCGACCGCAGACGGGCACCGGGCGGCGCGCTGCGGTCGCACGTCCCGACAGGCAGTCGCCTGCCCCGTCAGCGGAGTGGCTTCAGAAACGTCGTTTTGATCCAACGCCGCGGGTTGATCGGCTCCGAGGCAGGAGACGGGCTTCGGGGCCGACCTCGGCGATGGCGCGGGCGCCAGGTCTGTGCGGCCAGCAGCAGGCTGCGCGGTTTGGCCCGGTCGTCGAAGCGGCCGTGCGCGCCGTGGTCGCGGTCGGTGTCGCGTGGTTCCCAGAGGTTGCCGGGCTTGTGCGGTGCCTCTGGTTCGCTGGTCTCCTGGGAGCGGTATCCGGCGCGGCCGAGGTAGCGGTCGAGGAGGCCGGGAATGATCTTTTCGGCGAGCAGTGTGGCGACGGTGGAGCCGCCGACCCAGCGTTCGCGGCGGCGCGGGTGGTCGGCGGCGTGGACGATGGCGCGGGCGGCGACCTCGGGCTGGTAGATGGGCGGCACCGGTTGCGCGCGTCGTGGCAGGCGCGAGCGCACCCAGTCGAACTGCGGGGTGTTGAGCGCGGGCAGTTGCACCATGGTCACCTTGACCTTGCTTCCGTCGTGCAGGAGTTCGGTGCGCAGGGATTCGGTGAAGCCCTCGATGGCGTGCTTGGCGCCGCAGTACGCCGATTGCAGCGGGATGCCGCGGTAGGCCAGGGCGGAGCCGACCTGGACGATGACTCCGGTGTCACGCGGTTTCATCCGGGCGAGCGCGGCGCGGGTGCCGTTGACCGTGCCCAGGTAGGTGACCTCGGTGGCCCGGCGGTACTCCTCGGGCGTGACCTGGTCGAAGGGCGCGAAGACGCCGGTGAACGCGTTGTTCACCCAGGCATCGATGGGGCCGAGTTCGCGTTCGACGCGTTCGGCCGCCGACTCCACCTGGGACGGGTCGGCGACGTCCACGGTCAGTGGCAGGGCGGTGCCGCCCAGTTTCTCCACGTCGGCGGCCGCGGGCTCCAGCCCGGCGCGGCCGCGGGCGAGCAGCGCGACGCGGGCCCCGCGCGCGGCGAAGGCGCGGGCGGTGGCCCGCCCGACCCCCGCGCTGGCACCCGTCACGACGACGACCTGATTGCGCACTGTTTCCTCCCTATCTACCTTGATCGATGTCCTGGGCGTGCCCGGTCGCGCCGGGCCCGCCCCCTGGCCGCCCGTCGAGGCGGGCGGCGCATTCCAACAGGAGTGCGTGCACGAAGGCCTGGGGGAGGTTGCCGCGCATCTGCCGTTGCGCCACGTCGTACTCCTCGGCCAGCAGTCCCGCCGGCCCGCACGCGGCGCGGTTGCGCTCGAACCAGCGCAGCGCGGTGGAGACGTCGCCCTGTTGATGTGCGGCGAGCGCGGTGAGGAAGCCGCAGAGCAGGAACGCCCCTTCGGCTTCGCCGAGCGGCCGGTCGCCGTGCCGGAA
Source organism: Actinomadura rugatobispora (assembly GCF_042656285.1). Lineage (GTDB taxonomy): Bacteria > Actinomycetota > Actinomycetes > Streptosporangiales > Streptosporangiaceae > Spirillospora > Spirillospora rugatobispora. Next base: position 1,598 of record NZ_JBHSON010000072.1, read on the forward strand.
TCGGTAGGCGTACCCGTCGTCGGTGAGTTCGGCGAGGTAGGCCCGCAGCGTGCGTCGGGTGTGCGGGGCGTCGGCGGGAACGGCGCCGCGGATGGCGGGCAGCAGCAGCGCGCCGTCCAGGCGCGGGTCGCCGGGCGCACGCTGCCAACGGCCCGTGCGGTGCGTCGCACGGGCCATCGTGTCGGCCGCGATGGCGTCGGCCAACGCGGTCTTTCCATGGGCGCGCAGTCCGGCCACGCAGTTCAGGCGGCTGTGCGTCCATTGCCGGTTCTCCAGTTCCCAGATGCCGGCGTCCGGCTCCCGCCAGCGCGCCTGGACGGCCGCCGCCGCCGTCCGGGCCGCGCCGCGGCCGTCGGCATCGAGCCGGTCGCGCCGGGCCGCGGTGTCCAGCAGCAGGAGGGCGTCGCCGAAGCAGTCCAGTTGGAACTGCCGGGACACGTGGTTGCCGACCTGGTCGTAGCCTCCGGGGTAGCCGGGGAGGCCCAGGCGGCGCTGATCGGGCACGGGCCTGCCGGTGAGGGTGTACGCGGGCGCCAGGTGCGGCCCGTCCTCGTGCAGCCGCGCCGTCACGAACCGCACCGCGTCGTCCAGGAGGGGGTCCGCTCCCGCGGCGGCCGCCGCCAGGCCCGCGTAGCACTGGTCACGGATCCACACGTAGCGGTAGTCGTAATTGCGGCCGGCCTCGCTGCGTTCGGGCAGGCTCATGGTGGCCGCGGCCACCATCCCGCCGCCGTTGCCGGTCAGGCCGCGCATGACGGCGTAGGCGTGCCGCGCGTCCCGGTCCGCGATCGTGTGCAGGCGCGGCACGACCCGGCTCCACGCCCGCTCGGTGGCGCGCCAGGCATGGTCGGCATCGGGAGGGGCTTCCCGGAGCGGCCGGTCGGCGATCTCCAGGACCAGGTCATGATGTCCCCCCGCGGGGACGGTCAGGTCCAGTTCAATGCCGTCTCCGGCCTTGGCGGCACCCGCGCCGGTCCAGCGGAACCACAGCCCGCCGGCCTCGGCCTCCCACGTACCGGCCCGGTCAGGACGGTCCTCGCCGCCGTCTGGGCGACCGGTTCCGCGGAACCTCGGGCGGTGCGCGCCGAAGCCGGGGCGCGGGTCGCAGACGACGTGGACTCGCGCGTCGCCCTTCTGGGCGAGGATTCGCCGGAGCAGCACCGCGCGGCCGGCGTCGCCCGGGAACGCCAGCGCCTCGCGGCACTCGATGATCGCACCGGTCGTCACCCACCGGTTCCGCCAGATCAGCGAGCCCGGCTCGTAGAAACCGCCCCACACGAATCGCCCCCGCGGCGTGACGGCGTAGATCCCGGCGCCGCCGATCAGGGAGGCGAACACCGCGTCGCTGTCCCAGCGCGGCGCGCACATCCAGGGGAACTCCCCGCGCGGCCCGGCGAGGACGCCGCGCTCGCCGTCGGCGAGGAACGCGTACTCGCGCAGGACCTGCGGCGGATACCGGTCGCCGTTCATGCGACCCGGTACTCCTGCGCGTCGGCCCGGCGGAACTCCAGCCCGAGCCCCGGGGCGTCGTCGCGCGGGCGCACGGTCCCGCCGGACGGGTCGAGAGCGCCGTCGAAGAGCATCGACTCGATGCGGACATGGTCGTGGAACCACTCGATGTGGCGGGCGTTGGGGATGGCCGCCATGGCGGCCGCGTGCAGGTGCGGGGCGCAGTGTGCGGACAGCTCCCTGCCGTGGGCGCGGGCGAGGGCGGCGACGCGCAGGAACTCGGTGATCCCGCCGACCCGGGTCACATCGGCCTGGAGGCAGTCGACCGCGCCGACCAGCCGGGCGAAGTACGGCAGGTCGTAGCCGTACTCACCGGCCGCCACCTCGCAGGACACCGCGTCGCGCACGGTGCGCAGGCCGCCGGTGTCGTCGGAGGACACCGGCTCCTCCAGCCATCGCAGCCCGGGGGCCTCCGCGGCGATGCGCACGGCCTGCTTGGCGTTGTAGGCGCCGTTGGCGTCGGCGTACAGCTCGGCGCCGGCGCCGATGACGCCGCGCGCCAGGTGGAGGCGCTCCAGGTCCCGGTCCTCCCGCGTCCCCCAGGCCTCGCCGATCTTGATCTTCACGCGGGGGATGCCCTGGTCGCCGGTCCAGCGGGCGAGCTGTTCGCGCAGTCGCGTCGCGTCGTACGTCGTGAACCCGCCTGAGCCGTACACGGGCACCTCGTCGCGGACGGCCCCCAGGAGGCGGTGCAGTGGCAGACCGAGCCGGCGCGCCTTCAGATCCCACAGTGCGCAGTCGACGGCAGAGATCGCCATGGCGCACATCCCGGGACGCCCGGCGTTGCGGACGGCGCGACACATCCGCTCGTGCGCCGCGGGCGGGTCCAGGACGCCGGTGCCGCGGACCGCCGGCTGGAGCAGGGAGGCCACCGTCTCGGTGATGGCGGCCGGCCCGTAGGTCCAGCCGATGCCGGTCGTCGCCTCCGCGCTCGCCTCGATCAGGACGAGCGTGGTCGAGGTCCATTCCAGGGTACCGTCGGCCTCGGGGGCGTCGGTGGGGATCGTGTACGCGGCGGCGGCGAGCGTGATCACAGCAGCTCCGCGAGGAGTTCGGCGAGGTGCCGGGCCCGCGCGCCGGTACCGGCCGCGATCTGGGTGCGGCAGGAGAACCCGTCGGCCAGCACGGTCGTGTCCGGGTCCGCCGCCCGCACCGCCGGCCACAGCCCCAACTCGGCCGCGCCGACGGAGACCTCGTAGTGGCCGCGTTCGAAGCCGAAGTTGCCCGCCAGGCCGCAGCAGCCCGCGTCCAGCACATCGGCCTGGACGCCCGCGCGTCTCAGCACCTCGGTGTCGGCGTCGAAGCCCCAGATGGCGTGCTGGTGGCAGTGCGGCTGGGCGAGGGCGGTGCGGCCCGTGCCCGGCGGTGGTGCGGTGATCGCCTGCGGCGCCCGGTCGAGGAGGAACTCCGCCAGCGAACGGGTCTGCCCGGCGAGGCGTTCGACGTCCGGATCGCCCGCCAGCAGCTCGGGGGCGTCGGCGCGGAACACCGCCGTGCAGCTCGGCTCGAGCCCGATCACCGGGACCCCGGCGCGGAGCCGGGGCGCGAGCGCGCGGACGGTGCGGCGCAGCACGCGCTCGGCGGTGGCCAGTTGCCCAGTGGAGATCCAGGTGAGCCCGCAGCACAGCGGAACGGGCGGCATCTCCACCCGGAACCCGGCCGCCTCCAGAACGCGGACGGCGGCCTCGCCGATCCCGGGATGGAAGTTGTTGGTGAAGGTGTCCGGCCACAGCACGACCGGCGGCCCGTCGACCCGGGACCCGGAGAACCGGTCGGTCAGCCGCCGCCGGGCGAAACGTGGCAGCTCCCGGCGCCTGTCGACCCCGCCGGCGCGCTTGACCGCCCGGTCCAGCAGCGGCGCGTGCGTGAGCGCGTTGACGGCGCCGGGCGCCAGCGCCGCGACACGCGCCCAGAGCGGGAGCCAGCCCATCGAGTAGTGCGAGGGCGGGCGGATCCGCCGCCGGTAGTGGTGGGACAGGAACTCCGCCTTGTAGGTCGCCATGTCCACCCCGACCGGGCAGTCGCCGCGGCAGCCCTTGCAGGCCAGGCACAGGTCGAGGGCCTCGTGGACGTCCTTGGAGCGCCACCCGCCGGTGACGACGGCGTCCTCGCCGCCGCCCGGCATGCCGCGCATCATCTCCATCAGGAGCCGGGCACGCCCCCGCGTGGTGTGCTTCTCCTCGCGGGTGACGCGGTAGCTGGGGCACATCACGCCGCCCGATGAGGCGCGGCACTTGCCGATGCCGACGCAGCGCGCCGCCGCGTGGGTGAACCGGTCGTGGTCGCGGGGGTAGGAGAAGCGGGTCCGCGGCTCGGCGGGGTGGTAGCCGAGGTGGTCGAGGTTCTCGCCCAGCCGGTACACGCCGGGCGTCCTGGACGGATCGGCCGCCTCCAGGGGCGAGGCGACCTTGCCGGGGTTCATCCGGTCGCGCGGATCGAAGATCCCCTTGTAGCGTCCGAACAACCGTACGATCTCCTCGCCGAACATGATCGGGAGCAGCTCGCCCCGGGACTGGCCGTCCCCGTGCTCGCCCGACAGCGACCCGCCGTAGGACGCCACCAGGCGGGCGGCCCGCTCGACGAACCGGCGGTAGACCGCGGCGCCCCCGGGGTCCTCCAGGTCGAACGGGATCCGCGTGTGGACGCAGCCCTGCCCGAAATGGCCGTACAGCGACGCCGACCCGTAGCCGAACTCCTCCAGCAGGGCTCGGAAGTCACGCAGATAGTCGCCGAGCCGTGCTGGCGGCACCGCGGCGTCCTCCCAGCCCTCATGGGTGTCGCGGCCGCCGGGCGGGTACGCGGTCGCGCCCAGCCCCGCCTCCCGGACCTTCCACAGCCGCTCCTCCTCGGCCGGGTCGTCGAGGTAGGAGACACGCGTGTCGTGTTCGGAGCGGTGCATGTCCTGGAGGAGGCGTTCGGCGCGTTCGTCGGCCTCCTCGCGGGTGTCGCCGCCGAAGCGCACCATCAGCCAGCCGGACCCCTTCGGCAGTTCCTCCAGCACGCCATGCCCGGCGACGTGCTCGACGCGGGCCAGGTCGATGAGCGTGTCGTCGATCCCTTCCAGGGCCAGCGGATCGTGCCGTGCCACGGCCGGGACGGCGTCGCCCGCGGCCGTCACGTCGGCGAAACCGAGCACTACGAGTGACTGGTACTTCGGCACGGGCACCAGCGAGATGTGGGCCCGCAGGGCCGTCACGAGCGTCGACTCGCTGCCGACGAGCGCGCGGGCGAGGTCGAAGCCGTTCTCGGGCAGGAGCGCGTCCAGGTTGTACCCGGACACCCGCCGGGGGATGTCGGGGTACCGGGTGCGGATCAGCGCCAGATTCTCGTCGACGAGCCCGCGCACGGCACGGTAGATCTCGGCGCGGCGCCCTCCCTCGGCGAGGATACGTTCGTACTCCCCCGCGCTGGTCGGCCCCACCCACATACGAACGCCCTCGTAGGTCAGCACCTCCAGCCCGACCACCGAGTCGGCCATCTTCCCGTACGCCTGGGCGGAGGCACCGCAGGAGTTGTTGCCGACCATCCCGCCGATCGTGCACGTGTCGTGGGTGGACGGCCTGGGGCCCACCATCAGCTCGTGAACCGAGAGTTCCCGATTCAGATCGTCGAGGCAGGCGCCGGGTTCGACGACCGCCCGCCGCCGCCGCGGGTCGACCGACAGCAGCCGGCGGCAGTACTTGGACCAGTCGATCACGATGCCGGTGTTGCAGCACTGGCCGGCCAGGCTGGTCCCGCCGCCCCGGGAGAGCACCGAGGCATCGTGCTCGCGGCACACGGCCACCGCCTCGACCGCCGCGTCCACGTGCCGCGGCACCACCACGCCGATCGGGGCCTGCCGGTAGTTGGAGGCGTCGTGGGCGTAGGCCGCGCGCGACCCGGCGTCGAACCGGACCTCGCCGTCCACCCGCGCTTCGAGATCACGCTGGAGCGCCGTACGCATACGGGTCACCTACCCGGGTCCCCGGTTTCCATCGCGTGGTCCGGGAAAGGGGCCCCAAAGAGCCGCTGTCAGCCCGAAAGGATCTGATCATGGCGCCCACGGTGGGGACTACCTGCTGACACGCCTTCGGCAATGGGACGTGGACCACCTGTTCGGCTACCCCGGCGACGGCATCAACGGGATCGTGGCCGCGCTCGGCCGGGCCGATGACCGCCCCCGGTTCGTCCAGGCCCGGCACGAGGAGATGTCGGCGTTCGAGGCGGTGGGATACGCCAAATTCTCCGGCAAACCCGGGGTGTGCCTGGCCACCAGCGGGCCCGGCGCGATCCACCTGCTCAACGGCCTCTACGACGCCAAACTCGATCACGTCCCGGTGGTGGCGATCGTGGGGCAGACCGCGCGCACCGCGATGGGCGGCAACTACCAGCAGGAGGTCGACCTGCTGAGCCTGTACAAGGACGTCGCCTGCGCCTACGTGCAGATGGCGACCGTCCCGGCGCAACTGCCCAACCTGATCGACCGGGCCATGCGCATCGCCATCGCCGAACACGCCCCCACCGCCGTGATCATCCCCTCCGACCTGCAGGACGAGGACTACCAGCCGCCCGCGCACGCGTTCAAGAACGTGCCGTCCTCGGCCCCCGGCCACACCGCCCCGCTCACCCGCGCACCCGACGAGGAGATCGAGCGCGCGGCCGGGATCCTCAACGCGGGCTCGAAGATCGCGATCCTGGTCGGCCAGGGCGCCCGCGGCGCCGCCGCCGAAGTCATGGAAGTCGCCGAACGCACCGGCGCGGGGGTGGCCAAGGCCCTGCTGGGCAAGGACGTCCTGCCCGACGACCTGCCCTACGTCACCGGCGCGATCGGCCTGCTGGGCACCCGCCCCTCCTACGAGCTCATGCGCGACTGCGACACGCTGCTGATCGTCGGGTCCAACTTCCCCTACACCCAGTTCCTACCGCCCTTCGGCCAGGCCCGCGCAGTGCAGATCGACATCGACGGCCGCATGATCGGCATGCGCTACCCCACCGAGGCCAACCTCGTCGGCGACGCGGCCGAAACACTGCGGGCACTGCTCCCCCGCCTGAACCACCAACAGGACCGCTCCTGGCGCCGCACCATCGAGGACAACATCGCCCGCTGGTGGGGCACGGTCGAACGCCAGGCCAAGGTGGCCGCCGACCCGATCAACCCGATGCTGCTGTTCTGGGAACTCAACCAGCGGCTGCCCGACGACGCCATCGTCACCGCCGACTCCGGCTCGGCCGCCAACTGGTACGCCCGCGACCTGAAGATCCGCGGCGCCGTCCGCGGCTCCCTGTCGGGAACCCTGGCGACCATGGGACCCGGCGTCCCCTACGCCATCGGCGCCAAGTTCGCCCACCCCGACCGCCCCGCCATCGCCTTCGTCGGCGACGGCGCCATGCAGATGAACGGCCTGGCCGAACTCATCACCATCAAACGCTACTTCTCCGACTGGGCCGACCCCCGGCTGATCATCGCCGTCCTGCACAACAACGACCTCAACCAGGTCACCTGGGAACTGCGCGCCATGAGCGGCGCACCCAAGTTCGAGGAATCCCAGACCCTCCCCGACGTGGCCTACGCCGCCTTCGCCCGCTCACTGGACCTGGAAGGCATCGAGGTCGAAAAGCCCGAGGCGATCGGCCCCGCCTGGGACCGCGCCCTGACCGCCGACCGACCCGTCGTCCTGGACGTGCACTGCGACCCCGACATCCCCCCGATCCCGCCCCACGCCGAGTTCGAGCAGATCAAGGACGCCGCCGAGGCCATCATCAAGGGCGACCCCGACGCCGTCGGCGTGGTCAAGAAGGGCCTCAAGACCAAGGCGCAGGAACTGTTCCCGGGGAGTGGAGGCTGACCTCGGACGGTTCAGGCCAGGGCGACCAGCTGGACCGCGATGATGATGTCGACGCCTTGGGCATAGGCGACCTTGTCCAGCTTGAGGTGGACGAAGTCCCAGACTCCGCGCAGGAACCAACCCGCGGCCACGATGTGGCGGGGCGAGGCCCAGACCGGCCAGGCCCAGGGCGGCGATCATGCCCGGCGCCTGAGCCTGGAACGCGGCCGACCGGCGGCGTCCCTGACGAGGATGACCAGCACTGCAGCCGCCACGACAACGTCCAGGCTCCGCAGGTCGGCGAAGGCGCCCAGCAGAACGGCGCGCACCGCCCACGTCGCTCGCCGCCATCGGAACTTCGCGACGACCAGGTACAGGAGGGGCAACAGCGGCAGGTCCCCGGCCAGGGCGACCACCTCCTCGTCCGACCCGCCGCCGCTCAGCCTGGGAGCCGCCAAGGCGACGGCGAGCCCGGCCGGCCACAAGCGCCGGATCGGCATCGGCGCACTCCGGGGCGAGGCGGGCGTTGATCCGCGATCTTCATCATGCCGGCCATGACATACCGGGCTGGCGTATCTGGATGGACTCCCGGGCCGCGCATGCGGGGCTCCGGGCCAGAAGGACGGCTGATGATCTCATGGCCGATGAGGCCGCTGCTCCACAGCCCGAACCTGATCCGCGAGACGAGGCGGCACGTCCCTGGGGCGCTCGCCCGGCAGGCCCGTTGTCCATGATGGTGATGCCCGCCTGGAAGTGGCAGGCCGCCCGGTGGCGGGGACCCGGATCACATAAGTCGACTGTTTCGCTTTCCGTGGCCCTTTGCTTAGTGGATACGGGGTGGCCGATGTTTCCGGCGGGGTTGGCGTGCCCGCTGCGGCATACGGCGAGTACGGCCGCCGCCGAAACCGGGCCGGGCCGTTCAAGATTGCAAGATTCGCGCTGACCGGCCCTGACGGTTCAGAGGTATCGTTGTACGATTTATTAATGGACCGTAAGGGCGGCCAGGGGTCCCACGTGGGGTCGCTGACGCAGCAGGATTTCGTGACGCTGCTGGAGTTCCGTACGAGGCTGCGGCGTTTCCTGGCGTGGAGTGAGCAACACGCCAGGGAGGCCGGAGTGACTCCGCGGCAGCACCAACTGCTGCTGGCGATCAAGGGCCACACCGACCCCCGCGGTCCGACGGTCGGTGAACTGGCGCGCTACCTGCTGCTGCGCCACCACAGCACGGTCGAAATGGTGAACCGGGCGGAGGAAGCGCGGCTGGTCGCCCGGTACCGCGATGTCGACGACGCGCGGGTGATCCGGGTCCGGATGCGGGTCCACGGCGAGCGTATCCTGGCGGCGCTGACACGCCAGCATCTGATCGAACTCGGCGAACTGGCCCCCGTCCTGGACCACCTCGCCGCCCTGCTGGACAACCTCGGCACGCCCAAGCCGCAGGCAGGCGGGCCGAGGTGCCCCGCCCCCGCGACCTGACCCGTGTTCTCCCGGTTCTCCGTGGGACGCCGCGTGTCGCGGCCGGACGTCGGCGATGCGACGCCTAGCCGCGACACGTGTGATCAGTCCGGCGATCACGCTCCCGTGACGGTCATCGGTGCGAACGTGCCGGGAGCGCCGCGGCCCCGATGCCCAGCACCACGATGAGCGCGCCGACGATGACGTTGCTGATGATGGTCCCGCCCTTGGGAGAGGCCCCGGACACCACCCAGGGCGCGATGATCGTCCACACACCGATGAGCGGAACGGTCCACGCCACCCCGTGGGTGCGGCCGAAGGCCGCGGCCAGGCCCATCGCCATCGCGGCCACGGCAAGACCCGTGATCAGGTTGTTCACCTGCAGATCGCCCGTGCCCCCGAAGCGCCCGAACCCCAGGATCCAGGGCGACAGCGCCAGGTACAGGCCACTGAGAATGATCAACCCGTCCAGCGCCCGCGCGGCGGGCTGCTCAGCGGCCATCTCGTAGTGGGAACGCAGTTCTACCAGATCGGGATGTGCTCCGATGCCCGCGGTTCGGGAAGTCATGAGCTCCCTCCATTCCACGATCGAATGGCGTCTTTCACTCGGCGCCCCGCCTGGAGCCCCGGCCCGCTCGCATCACCTGACGATATCCATCTCTATCGCCCAGCGATATAATACACCGCGGGGCCGGGAACCGAGAAGAGCGAAGAAGCCCGTAGACCAATAGCCCCTGACTGTTGACAGAGTGACATGAAATGGCGATGTGCTTTTTGTGGCCGATAATACGCATGTTGCCGACGCAAGTGGGGGTTCCTGGGCCGGGCCCCGCCGAGCAAGGCGCGGATGACGACCGCATTCGTCCTTTGGGGAGGCGGGAGCCTGGGGCCGTCCAGGTCGGCATGCTCCGCGCACTCACCGCCGACGCTTCGACCGCCCCGACAAGAGGGCGTCGAGGAACTGGCGTGCTCGGTCGGCAGCCACGACGTCCACCCGCTGAACCTGCCGCAGACGCTGCACGCGCCGGTGCGCAACCCTGTCCATGCACTGAAAGGGGCCGGGCATCGGCATCGCCAACGGCACCTTCGCCTTCCGCCCGTTCACGCTCACCGAGGCGATGGGGTCGGCCGTCAGAACCACCTGTCCAGTTCCTGACCTGGGCTCATGCGGCGCGGTGGCAATCGTTGATCGCGCCTGTGACCACTGGCCTTCCCGACCGGCGTTCGGACGGCGTTGACGTCGGGGCGGGTTGAGGCCGGCGTGTGGCCTCCAGGCGCCGGCGTCTGGGCAGCATGGTGATGGTCCACAACCCTTCGGCCATGAACACCTCTGCGAAGGCGGCGGTGAAGAACGGGTCTCGGTCGCGGATCAACCCACGCAGCCAGCCGACACTCTCGCCCAGGTCCATGGCCAGTTAACGGGCTTGCCGCACCACCCACACCCCGCTCGCATGTGCGGGTCACTCCGGCCAAGTGCAGCCGCCGGGTGCCGTGCTCGATGAACACCAGCACCCACAGCACGCTTGAGCAGGACGGTCTCCAGTACCTGTACCGCTCGAATATTGAGTTCGGTTTCTACGGGACCGGTTCGGTCTCACCTGCACGGACGTTCCCGGCTCCACACGTCGCCTCACCCAAGGCGACGGCCGCCCCTGGCCTCCGAGACGGCATCAGGGCAGGCCGACGGCGGTTGGAGTCCCGCCCGCGCCCCCAGAGCGGCTCTCTCAAACCACCTTTGCGATCCGGCACTCAATGCCCGCCGGGCCCACCGATGCCTGAGCCGCTGTCGCACCGCTGAACGTCGTGGTGTCACGGACATCGAACGTCCGCTCCCCGATACGCTGCTTGGTCGCGGCATCGAGCACCTCAACGGTCACCTTGAACCGGGAAGAGTCGCCCTTGATGGTGCCGCTGATCGTGACCGTCCCGGCGCCCCCGACGGTGTTCACCTGGCAATCGACCTGGGCGTCGTAGGACTTGCTGCCGAGCCGGGGCGTTCCCTCCCCAGAGAGTGCCGGGACAAGCAGGCCAAGCACAGCGATCAAGCCGGTGACACCCATGATGACCGCGGCGATGATGAGCGCCTTCTTGTTTCTGCGCCGCCCGCCCCGACCGTAGGGATCTTGGGCGAGGGTCCATTCGTGCGTGGGCATCTGACCTCGTTCAAATCGTTCCGAATGATCATATCCCCCCAACCCGGACGAACGGCCGGACACCGAGCCCTCGGAGCTGGGGCAGGGCGTCCGCCGCCTGTGCGAGTACGTTCAACGCGCGGTCTTCGGAACTCGCGGTGCAGTGGAGCGACAATGGCCTCGGACGAAAGCCCGGACGACAACGCACTCGCGGCGGCCATCGACGGCGCGGACGCCCCCGGTTCGACACGCTGGAGGACGCCGAGCGGCTCAACGGCCTCGGCCGGGTGGAGCGCGACCGGGCGGCCGTAACGCAGCGGCGTGTCCTGCTCACCCTGCACGGTGAGCGGGTCCGGCTGCCGAAGGCACGGCCGCGCCATGGCTCAGCAATCCGGGCGCGGACACCAGCAGCTGGCGCGGCCTGCGGGCGGTGCCCTAGGCCCGTTGGCGTGCGCCGCCGCCTCCACGGCGGGGCCGAGCAGCAGCCAAGCGGGACGGCGTCGCGAGGTCGTCCACGTGGAGCCGGAGACCGCCACGCTCCACCGCCGCCTCCCCGATTGAGGGGGGTCATGCGCATCCGCAGCGGCCCGCGACGAGCATGCTGCGCGCCAGCAGGTTCGCCGCGGCCGACCAAAGACCAGCCAACTCGGCCTCGGTCACCTCCCGAAGACGGGCGGGCAATGTGACCAGACCACGATCAGGCTCATCCCCTTGTTCACGATCACCGCCGACAACTCGGCGAACCCTGACAGGCCGATCAGCAGCGGCAATCGGAACTCAGGCCCGCCCGACAACCACACCACCACGCCGCCCACGAACACCTGCGGCGCCGACCGCGTCCTTAGAGCCGGCGCTGCCTCGTCCGTCGCCCCCTGTGCCACCACGGCGTCGAGTTGTTCGGGCCTGGATCACGGTCAGCGCAAGAAGGACATCGGCACACGCCCCGACCTCCAACACACCCCTGACCAGGGGAATTCTCGACCGTCGAACCCCTCGACGGTGTCCGTGGTCACGCGTTCGGAGCCATCTGCGGAATGATGTCCGGGGGCCCGATGACGGAGAGAAGCTGCAGTTTCTCGTGGCTTTCGCTGCCGGGGACGGCGGTGTAGACGAGAAGGATGTGCGACTGCTCGGGGTCGAGAAGTGTCTGGCAGGTCAGTTCCAGAGCGCCGACTTCGGGGTGCATGTAGCGCTTGACGCCGTTGTAGTGGATGCCGATTTCGTGCTTGTTCCAGATGGCACGGAATTCTTCGCTGCGGGCGAGCAGGAGTTCCATGAGGTGAGCGGCCCGTGATTCGGGGCCGCGGAGTGTGACCATCGCGCGCAGTCCGGAGGCGAAGACGCGGGAGTGCAGCGCGTGGTCGTCGGGGTGGTACAGGGCCCGGGTGGCCGGGTCGGTGAACCACCGGTAGCCGATACTGCGGGCCGGGCCGGTGTATCGGGTGGTGTCGCCGGTGAGTGCGACGCCGAGCGGGGTCTGCCGGAGTGTCTCGCCGAGCTCGGTGACGATCTCGGCGGGGGTGTCGGTGAGCCGGTCGAAGATGCGGAGCATGCCGGGACTGATGTGCTCGCTGGTCGCGCCCCTCGCGGGCGGGTTGTGCCCGGCGAGGCGGAACAGGTGGTCGCGCTCGTCGAGGGACAGGTGCAGGCCCTGCGCGATCGAGGCGATCATCTGCTCGGACGGGTGCGGTCCGCGCTCCCGCTCGAGCCGGCTGTAGTAGTCGGTGGAGATGTGGCAGAGCGTGGCGACTTCTTCGCGGCGCAGACCGGCGGTTCTGCGCCGTTGCCCGCGCGGGAGACCGACGTCCTCGGGTTGAAGCGACTCTCGACGGCGGCGCAGGAACTCGGCGAGCCCAGCTCGATCGATCACGGCTGCTTCCTCCCTCGTTCCAGTGCCTTTCATCCTGCCACCGGTGCCGGATGGCTGCCTGGGATTGTGAATCCCCCCTTCGGGTCACGTTCGGCTGGGTCCGGCCTGCCTGGGATCGAGAGGCCGTGGATGTCCCCGTGGATCCGGCGCAGCATGAGATCACATCCACTTCCGGAGAAACCAGGAGCAGCACATGGCACGCACACGACCGGACATCACCGTTCCCGACCTCTCCGGGAAACTCGCCGTCGTCACCGGCGCCAGCGATGGTGTCGGACTGGGCCTGGCGACCCGCCTGGCCGCCGCCGGTGCCGAGGTCGTCATGCCCGTCCGCAACCGTCGCAAGGGCGAAGCGGCGGTCGCGAAGATCAAGCAGCAGCGGCCGGAAGCGAACCTGTCCCTGCGGGACCTCGACCTGTCGTCGCTGGGCTCGGTCGCCGCGCTGGGGGCGACGCTGCTCGGCGAGAACCGTCCGATCCACATCCTCGTCAACAACGCCGGCGTGATGACCCCGCCGGACCGGCAGGCCACCACCGAAGGGTTCGAGCTGCAGTTCGGCAGCAACCACCTGGGGCACTTCGCTCTCGTCGCCCATCTGCTGCCCCTGCTGCGCGCGGGACGCGCGCGCGTGACCTCGCAGATCAGTGTCGCCGCGAACGAGAACGCCATCAACTGGGACGACCTGAACTGGGAGCGGTCCTACCACGGCCGCCGCGCGTACAGCCAGTCCAAGATCGCCTTCGGCCTGTTCGGGCTCGAACTGGATCGGCGCAGCCAGGCCGGAGGCTGGGGGATCACCAGCAACCTCTCCCACCCCGGCATCGCCCCGACCAACCTCCTGGCCGCGCGCCCCGAGGTCGGCCGGGCACGAGACACCACCGCCGTGCGCGCCATCCGCATGCTGTCCCGCCGCGGCATCCTCGCCGGCACGGTCGACACCGCGCTGCTTCCGGCCCTGATGGCCGCCACCTCGCCGGACGCACGCGGCGCCCGCCTGTACGGTCCCAGCGGTCTCGGGCACCTGAGCGGCGCGCCCGCCGAACAGGCCCTCTACTCCCGGCTTCGCAGCGAGGACGAGGCCAGCCGCATCTGGCAGATCTCCGAGAACCTCACCCACACCTCCTTCCCGGTCGACGAGGGTGCCCGGCCCAGCCTGGGATCGAAGAGCCCTGACAGTCGTCGGGCTCGGTGAGAAGGGTGGGCGGCCGAACCATGGGAGATCTCCACGAATCCACGTGACGGCGGCACCATCCGGCAGGCCAGGATCACCGTCGACGGGGTGGGGACCAAACCGTGGCGGCTGATGACACTCGAACGAGCCCTGACCGGCCGTCCCGCCACCGTCGACGCGTTCGTGTCGGCGGTCGGCAACGCCGCGGAAGGCGCCCGGCCGCTGATGCACAACGCGTACAGGCCCGCGCTGCTGCCACGCGCGCCGATCCGGGCCTTCACCGTCCTACGGGAGAGCCGATGAACGATCGGCACGCTCTTGCACGCCGGGCGGACCGGCACCATCGACATCGGAGTGGCCGACAGCTACTACCGAAAGCCGATGCCCCTGCAACACAGCGAGACCGCGAATGCCCGTCTTCGGGGTCATTGATCACGCCGCGGCGGCGCCGACCCCCCTCGGCGGTGATCTTCTGTGACGGGCTGGCCACGCCGGGTAAATCCACGTACGCCGACGAGGTCGTCGTCGACTGGCCGCACCGCTATCCGCGGTCACAAGGTCTCGACGGCCGGACGGTCATCTGCGTACTTACCCACGAGGCGAGCGACCGGCTCGAAGGCGGCGGCACGAGGGCCGTCTCAGCGGAAGGCGCCGATGTGGCGCCGGGCCCAGTCGGCGAAGGTACGCGGCGGGCGGCCGAGAACCTGTTCGATGTGCGGGCTGACCCGCCGCTCCGCCGGGGTCGGCTCGCCCAGGGCGTCGAGGGTGGTCTCCACCACGGGTCCGGGCATGAACTGCAGCATCTCCGCGCGGGCCTCATCGCGGGTCTGCTCGACGAACCGGACCGGCTCGCCGAGCGCGGCCCCGATCGCTCCGGCCCGTTGCCGGGGCGTGGTGCGGGCGGGACCGGTCAGCTCGTAGACCTGCCCGGCGTGGCCGTCCTCGCGCAGGGCCGCGGCGGCGACCTCGGCGATGTCCGCCGGATCGACGGTCGGCAGGCCGACGTCCCCGAACGGCGCGGCGACCGTCCGACGGGCACGGACCGTCTCCGCCCAGGCGTAGGCGTTGGAGTTGAATCCGCCGGGTCGCAGGATGGTCCAGATGAGGCCCGACTGCCGGACGGCGTCCTCGATGGCCCGCATCGTGCCGCCATGGGACGCCGACTGCGGCCGGGTGGCGACTCCTATGGAGGACAGCAGTACGACCCGTTCCACTCCACCGGCCTTCGCGACGTCGAGAATGTCCCACGGGCGCAGCAGAGGGGCACTGGCGCCGCCGTCGTGGAGGAACAGCGCGCCGCCTCCGTCGAGAGCGGGCCGGAGGCTCTCCGGGACGGTCAGGTCGGCCCGCTGGAGCCGCACGCCATCCGGCGCGGCCGCGTCCGAGACTCCCCGGGACACCGCCGTCACCTGCTCACCGGCCGCGGCGAGCGCCTGCACGAGCGGTCGGCCGACGTTGCCGGTCGCTCCCGTAATTACGATCATGAATGGCTCCCGTGTCGTTCCATCGCGGTCATCGACGCCCGAGCGGGCGCGAACGTCGCCGGCCAGAGCGGCCTCGCGACGACCCGGCGACGCTAACACCCTCGATATAGTAGGTACCTAGAGGAAAGTAGCTCTCTGAGAGGAACCCGATATGGAGCGGTCTCGGACGCCCGCGCCGATCGATCCCGAGCAGGCATGCCCGATCGCCCCGGTAGTGGACATCGTGTTCAGCCGGTGGACCACGCCGATCCTGTGGACCCTCAACGAGTACGACCGGCAGCGGTTCGTCGAACTGTCCCGGCGGATCCCCACGATCACGCCGAAGGTGCTGACCCAGCGGCTGCGCCAGCTCGAACGCGACGGCCTGATCGTGCGCAGCTACCACGCCGAGATTCCCCCTCGGGTCGAGTACGAGATCAGCGAACTCGGCCGCAGCCTCGCCCCGATCTTCGCCCACCTCGCCGAATGGGCCACCGCCAACCTCGACAAGGTCGAGCGGGCGCGGCACGACCACGACGCGAGATCCGCCGGTTGACGCGCCGGCGTGCGGCTCCGGCAACATCGCGGCAGGTCATCGACAGTCTCGCGGCCCGGCTGTGAGCGGCACGCCCACTGCCGGCGGACGACCGCCGAGCACTGGAAGACGTCTTGGAAAGGTTCCTGGCGGCCGGTGCCCAGTCGCGATCCTCCACGCGTCCGGCAGCACATGGCCGCGACAGCAGGAGCCCCTGGTCCGCATGAGCACCCAGATGCTGTTCCCGCGCGGGGAGCAGTTGGAGCGAGGGGTGAGGGCGCACCGGGCGATCCTGAAGGTGATCCTCAACGGGGATCAGGACCGCGCCGAGGAACTCGCCCGAGGGCACACCTCCGCGGGACCGATGGGTGCCCGTGCTCCGCGCCGAGGACCGGCCAGGAGACGCCCGGTGGCATCGGCGAGTTCAGCCGCCCGCTGATCCGGTTCCGCCTCGGTGATGTTCTGCATCGGATGGGTGAGCACGATCGTCGGCAGCGGGCGGTCGGTCTCCTGAAACGCGGTGATGTCCTTCACGCGCTGCCCGAACGGTTCGGTGAGGACGGTAAAGCCCGTGACTCCCGCCCGCTGCACCAGGACCGACGCGAGCACGAGCGGGTTGAGCAGCGCGGTGACAGTGGTGCTGTCCAGCAGGCCGAGCTCGCCCGCGATCATGCCTACGAGCTTCGGGGTCAACTGGTTGCAGATCAGAGGTGTCGGCTGAGGGGGAACCTCTCGGTGAGCCCGGCGAACGCGTCCGCATGGTCCCTTCGATAGGACTCCGCCATCTCGGATCGCGGCCGGTCGCTGACCGTCCTGCGATGCGCTTCGACGACGTGCCCTATGTTGGCGCCGGCCTTGCGGAACTCGGCACCCACGAACTCCAGCAGCGGCGGCTGGGGCACGTCGAGGCCCACGACCAGCGCGCCCGCGCCGTCGCCGTACCCCCAGAGTCCCATCGCGGACGGGTCGGCGAAGTCGACGGTCTGCGGCCACCGCTCCGCCGCACGATCGCCGCCGTGCTTCGCGAGCCAGCCGTGGGCGAAGTCGAGGGCCGCGAGCGTGGCGAGGCACCCGGCCATCATGTCCATGCCCAGGGTGCGGTCGCCCAGCCCGCACAGCCGGATGATCTCTGCGGCTACCGAGCACGAGGCCGGATAGTCCCGTGATGCCCCGCAGTAGATGACGAGTTTCAGTTCGTCGGCCCGGATTCCGCTTCCTGCCAGACCCATGCGCAGGCCAGGGCACCCATGCCGCTCGGGTGGTCATCGGCTCCGCCGTGGTACGCGCGCTCCCACCCTTGGTACACGGCGACGAGCGTCCGCACGTCGACAGATGGCGGCAGGTACAGACCCACGGCCAAGACTTCAAGGTTCCGGATCGCCTTCGCATCCACCTCTCGAGGCCCCTGTGTCCGGATAGTCGTCCATGCGCCGGGCCGCCGACGTTGTGCTTCCGTGGACGGGGTCACCGCCCTGGCCGCGTCCGGGTCCGGCGGCAACTCGGTCTTTCCACCCCTTCGGATTCGACTCTCCGCCCCGGGGCGCCCCCCGAACAATCTCCCAAGCGCGAGGGCGCGGGTGCACTGTTCGAGGGGCCCATCGCCGGATGAGGCCGAAGGAGCGTGGTCACTGGCCGCCGAAGGCCGCCTGGCGGAGGCCGTCGTCGGTCATCTTCGCGACCGCGATCGGGGACTTGTAGGTCAGCACTCCCCCGTAGCCGAGGAAGATCTGCTGCATGCGCTCGAGCGTCTCGCCGTTGACGGTGAGCTTGGGATCGAAGGCGTAGAGAGCGCCGTTCCGGATCGTCTGCTCCGGCGCGTCGACGCCCTTGGCGAGCGACGTCACGACCTCCGCGTCCTTGCGGTAGTCGCCCTGCAGCCTCTGTGCGGCGCAGGCGTTCGCCTTCAGGAACGCGGCGCCGGTGTTCCGGTGGTTCTTGAGCAGCGAGGGGCCGAACACCAGACCCGCGAGCGAGTCGTCGCCGTACACCCGCTTGACATCGATGACCGGCTTGGCCGTGCCCGCCGCCTCCACCTGGGCGGTGTACGGCGCGGTCAGGAAGGCGGCGTCGACGCTTCCGTTCTCCAGCGCCGGCACTGTGTCGGCCAGCGACATCGTCACCAGCTGGACGTCCTTCAGGGTGCGGCCGCCCGCGGCGAGCACCCTGGCGATCTGGTACGAACCGGCGGTGCCGACGTCACCGATCGTGCCGATGCGCCGCCCGGCCAGGTCGGCGGGCTTGGTCACCTGACCGGAGTCGACGAGCGCCTTCCGCACGTACACGCCGACCGGTGCCGGTTCGCCGGCCGGGGTGGCGATGGTCCCGAGCCCGGCGACGACGGCCAGCTTGGCGCCGGAGTTCACCTGGTTGAAGACGGCGGCCGACGGCGCGCCGGCGTAGACGTCCAGCTTGCCTTCGGCGACGAGCGCGACGGCGTCGGCGGGCTGCACCGCGCTCAGTTTCACCCGGAGCCCCTGCTGTCGGTAGCAGCCGATCGATTCGGCGAGGAACACCGGTGCGAGGGACACCGAATTGAGGTAGCCCACCGACACCGAGTTCGGGTCGGACTTCGCTCCGTTGTCCCCTCCGCAGGCGCCCAGGGCCGTCGTCAGCACCGAGGCGAGCAGCAGAGTCGTCAGGCGGCGGTGCTTGGATGCTGGCAGTTTCATGGTTCTCCTCGCCTCAGATCCCGGACCGGCGCGCCCACGGGGTCAGCACCCGTTCGGCGAGCCGGATCAGCATGTTCGCGATGACGCCGACCGCGGAGATGGTCACGATGCCGACGTACATCCGTTCGGGGATCGCGATGTTCCAGGCGTTCCACACCAGGTAGCCCAGCCCTTCCTTCGCCGCGACGAACTCGGCGCCCACGATGACGATCACCGCGAGCCCCGCCGACAGGCGCAGCCCGGTGAGCATCTGCGGCAGCGCGGCCGGGGCCGTGATGTGGCGCAGCGTCGCGAGCCGGGACGCGCGGCTGGCGCGTCCCACGTCCAGATAGCGGGGAGAGACTCCGGCGACCGCGTCGATGGTGTTCAGCAGCACGACGAAGAAGCACGTCAGCGCCACCAGAAGCACCTTGCTCGTCTCGCCGATCCCGAAGATGAGCAGCAGCAGCGGCAGAATCGACAGCTTCGGGACCGTGTACAGCGCGACGATCACCGGCTCGAGCCCCGACCGCAGCAGCCGGCTGGGAGCGATGGCGAAGGCCAGCAGGAGTCCGGCCCCCGCCCCCAGTGCGTAGCCGAGGACGATGCGCTGCAGACTCGCCTTCAGCGACGCGATGTACAGCCCGCTCTCGAACATGCGCTGCCACTCGGCGACGATGTCGCTCGGCGGCGGAAAGTAGCGGCTCTCGATGAGCCCGGTCGATCCCGCGATCTGCCAGGCGGCGATCAGCGCGACGGGAACGAGCACGGCCAGTCCCCGCTCGAGGAGACGCCTTCGCCGCTGGTGCCGGCGCGGGTTCTGCTCGGCCGCGCCCGGACGGATCTCTATCCACCGCTGTCCCGGGTTCCCCGGCTCCTGCCGGTCCGGCGTCGCGGCGGCCGTGCCGCCACCGGGCATGCTGGTGCTCATCGGGCGCCCTCCTGCTGGATCTCCCGGCGCAGCTGTTGCCAGATCCGTTCCCGGAGCTCGGTGAACTCGCGCGCCGCCCGGATCTCCGCCGGGTCCCGCGGCCGCTCGAAGGGCACATCGATGATCGTCCCGATCCGGCCGGGGCGCGCGGACATCACCGCGATCCGGTCCCCGAGCAGCAGCGCCTCGTCGATGCTGTGGGTGACGAACACGACCGTGTGCCGGTCGGCCTCCCAGAGTTCGAGCAGCTTCTCCTGCAGCAGCAGGCGCAGCTGGGCGTCGAGTGCGGCGAGGGGTTCGTCCATCAGCAGCAGCTCCGGCCGTACCGCCAGGGCCCGTGCGATCGCCACCCGCTGCTTCATCCCGCCCGACAGGGTCTCGGGGTAGGCGTCCGCGAATCCCCCGAGGTCGAGCAGGTCCAGCCAGTGCGCGGCCTCGTCCCGCGCCGTGCGCCTCGATCGGCCCGCCTGCAGCAGGGCGAAGGTGACGTTGGCGCGCACGGTCTTCCACGGGAACACCGAGTAGTCCTGGAAGACGATCGCGGTGGCCGGTCGCGACCGGTCGTCGTGCCGGATCCGCAGCGTGCCCGTCGAGGAACGTTCCAGACCGCCCATCATCCGCAGCAGGGTGGTCTTGCCGCATCCGGACGGCCCCAGCAGGCACAGGAACTCGCCGTCATGGACGTCGAGGGAGATTCCCGACAGCGCCTGCACCTCCCGGCCGTTGGCGGAAAAGACCTTGCCCACGTCCCGGACCGAGACCTTCGGCAGCACATCGGCCACGGCCGACGATCGCGAAGACGGGTCCGTCAGGGACCGGCCCCTGGGGCCGTTCTGAGCAGGTGGCATCTCGAACCTCCTGTGTCCGGTGAGGTCCCGGCACTGTGACCTCGGATGACGCTCGTGCCGCAGGCCGCGCGTCTGGCAGTTATAGCAATCTTCGATAAGATAGTAAACAGATACCTTGCTCCGATCAGTGCTGCTCAAGCGGCCGGGAGCACGGCACACTTCAGAGGATCCGTTGGGCAGCGCACGCTTCCGCTGGTCGAGCAGGGCGGCTCCGCTGACCGTGGACGACCGTCGCGAGCGTGCCCGCAAGTCCCTGCCGGACATGGTCTGGGCCTACGACGACCACGACGCCGAGAGCGAGACGACGCTGCGGTCCTACCTGCGCCTTCAGCCCGTGGACGCTGCGGCACCACGTGCTTTCCGGCAAGCCGAGCGCCCGGGGGCGCCGCTCGCTACAGCGCCAGGCCAACGCGCTGACTTCCACGCCGCCAGGGCGCGCTGGGGTTTGGCCGAGCGCTGCCCGGGGCCCGCCGCCGGCGGCGCGCAAAGAGCGCGACCTGCCGCCCACGACACTGCGCACGCGGGAGCTGATCAACCTTCCGGTGCTGCTGGCCCCCACCGGCCCGACGGGACTGAGCCCATTGGACCGGAGAGTTGGGGCCGCTCGCACGACCGGGCGGGCCGGCACACGTGCCATCATCAGCACCGCCGCGGCCTACAGACGGCGGAGCGGCATTGCTCCCAGCCGTATCCCTGCTCGGACCACAGCGGCCTGCACGACCCCACGCTCGAACTCATGCGCCGCGCCGAAGGGGCCAGCTACCCAACGCTGGTCGTGACGGTCGACGTGCCTGTACTGGGCAACCGGGAGGCCGAAGGCCGCGTGGGAATGGGCAGTCCGCCGCCCCTGTCGCCGGCCCGTGTGCTCGGCGCGATGCCCCGTCCGGGGTGGTGCTACCGGTTCCTGCGCCATCGACGCGTGTAGGCGCGGAACCTGGTGGACGCTGGCAGCACGAAGGCCGCCGTGCGCTCGATCCGGCGGCATGAACGCCTGGTGAACCCGACGATCAACTGGGACATTGTCGCGCTGGGCGTCGATGGCATCGTGGACTCCACCCACGGTGGCCGCCGACGCCGCGGCCACGCTCGGCGCCTTGTCGGCGATAGCCGACGATGTCGCCGGGCACGCCGAAGTGCTGCTGGACGGCGGCGTCCGGCGAAAATCCGACGTGGTCAAGGCCCTCTGCCCGGGCGCGAACACCGTTTGCACCGGCAGGCCCTACCTGACCGGCAGGAATGGCCTCGGTCCTGCGCATCCTGCGCGCGGAGATCATCGGCACGATGGCTCTGATGAGTGCCGACTCGCCCCGGGACCGGGCGAGCCGGCGCCCGTGCCCGTGACCGACCGCGCCGGCGGGCTGGTGCCGCCTGCGCCACTGTGATCGCGGCGCTGGGCCTGTCGGCGCAGGCGTCCGGCCACGAGGCATTGCCCAGACCGGCCCCTGGGCTGCCCGGCGGGAGGTGACCGATCAGCCGGCGGGCACCACGACGCCTTCGATCACCTCGGTGAACCGGTGCAGGGTCTCGACACGGGCGAAGTCGGTGAACCACACATAGAAGCGGTCAACGCCGGCCGCGTGCAGGCGGCTGAAGTGCTCGGTGAGCTCGGGGGCAGTGCCGACGACGATGTTCTCGGACAGCTTCGTAGCGCCGTAGCGGCGCTGGACCAGCGCCGTCATCTCCTGCCGTTCCTGTTCGGAGGAGACCAGGCCGACCATCGGCTGCATGGAGACCCGCGCCTCGCCCACCCGGTCGCGAAGCTCCCCCAGCCTATGCAGGGCGTGGATCGGGATGTTCCACCAGTCCGCGTGCTCCCGGGCCAGGGCGAGGGTGCGTCGACCGACGCCGCCGATCGTGACCGGGATACGACGCGTGGGGACCGGGCGTTGCAGTGCGCCCCGCAGGGTGAAGTGCCGGCCGTCGTAGTCGAACTTCTCGCCGCTCCACAGGCCGCGGATGATCTCCAATGACTCGGTCAGGCGGTCGACCCGCTCGCGCGGCTCGGTGGACCCCACCCCGAAGGTGCTCAGTTCCGCGGGCACGCTGCCCCAGCCGATGCCGACCTCGAACCGGCCGCCCGAGGCGTGGTCGAGCGAGACCGCCTGGCGGGCGAGCACGGCGGGGTGCCGCAGCGCGTCGCAGAGGACGAGGTGCCCGACGGTGAGCGTGGTGGTCCTGGCCAGGACCCAGGCCGCGATCGACATCGCCTCCCACATCTCGTGCTCGTAGGCCAGCGGGGGCGCGAGGTGGTCCATGAACGCCATGCCCTCGAATCCCGCGGCCTCCGCGGCGAGCGCGCGCTCCACGATCGTCTCGTGCGACATGCGCATCTGCGGAAGGAAAAGGTGGAAGGTCGGACGCACGCTGGGCCTCCTCATGGCAACCGCTGGACTGTCCGGTGTTGTCTTGCAGAACGCTGTAAGCCTGTTCTCGGCCATCTTCTCTGGGGACGCCCTGGTCGGGCAGGAGCCGCAGGGCGAAGCGCCAGGGCCCGTCCTCGCCGACGAACTCATCGACATGGCAGCCGGCGAGGGCCCTCAGGGTTCCCGGTTCGATCGCGGAGGTCGCCGCCCACGCGCATTCACCGATGCGGTGTCCCGATCGTTGGTCGGCATGCTCCTCACTTCCGGCCGGCCTCTTGCCCCTGGAGCAACGCTAGATTACTAATCTTAGGTAAGAAAGGCTGTCGCCCGGACACACCGCCGGAGAGGTGACGATGCGTTTCATGTTCCACTACCCCGAGACCGTCGGCCCCGACGGCGACGTCCTCGATGCCGGATCGCTGCGCGCGGCGGCGGTCGCGGCGGAACACCACGGGTTCGACGGGTTCTCGCTGAGTGAGCATCCGGCACCGGGCGCCGCATGGCTGGCCTCGGGGGGACACCAGGCGCTCGACCCGTTCGTGGCGCTCGGCTACGTGGCGGCGGCTACCGAACGGTTGCGGCTCTTCACCTACCTCGCGGTCGCTCCCTACAGGAACCCGTTCCTGCTGGCCAAGGCGGCGGCGACGCTGGACAAGCTGTCGGAAGGCCGTCTCACGCTCGGGCTCGGCGCGGGATATCAGAAGAGCGAGTTCTACGCCCTCGGCGTGGACGTGAAGGAACGCGGCGCCCTGTTCGACGAGGCGCTCGACGTACTTCCGCTGCACTGGAGCGGTGAGCCGTTCAGCTACCGGGGCCGGCACTTCAGCGCGCGCGATGTGATCGCTCGGCCGCGTCCGGTCCAGGACCCGATCCCGATCTGGATCGGCGGCAACGCCGCGCCCAGCCGCCGCAGGGTCGCGCAGCGAGCACAGGGCTGGATGCCGATGGTGGGTGGAGGGGACCTCGCCACCAGCGCCGGCACGGCCCCCCTCGCCACCGTGACGGAACTCGCCGAGGCCATCGCCGAGGTACGCGAGCAGGCCGCCGCGGCCGGACGCGCCGAGCACATCGACGTGGCGGCCTCCTACCAGGGCGCAGGAACCACAACGCGACTTCTCGAACCTGACCGTCATCGGGAGGTCCTCGCGGAGCTCGAGACGGCGGGAGTCGGCTGGGTGGTGATATCGCACCGCAGCAACGACTCCACGGCCATCGTGGAGTTCATCGAAGCCTTCGGCTCGACCTACCTCGCGTGACGGATCGGCTGCGCAGCACTCGCACCCGCACAGATATCGACCCACAAGAACCTTCAGACGCAACCGGCGCGACACCGGCCGAGCAGGATCGCGAGCGCGGTCGGCGAGGGACGGCGGATCAGTGGGCCGGACGGAGCCGAGGTGAGAACGCGTGACCGATCTACTGCCCCCCGAGGACGCCCCGGGCAGGAGCCCCCGTCCGAAGAAGGAGAAGATTCCCCCGTTCGCCCGGAGGGTGGCGACCGCGGGATTCGCCGGAACGTTCGTCGAGTACTACGACTTCACTCTGTACGGGGTGCTGACCGTGGTGTTCTCGCCGCTGTTCTTCCCGTCCGACGACCCCACGACCTCGTTCCTGGCGGGACTCGCGGTGTTCGGGGCGGGCTTCTTCGCCCGCCCGCTCGGCGGGATCGTCTTCGGGCACATCGGCGACCGGTACGGCCGGCGGGCGGCCCTGATCGGGACGATCATGCTGATGGGGGTGAGCGTGACCCTCATGGGCCTCCTGCCCACCTACGAGCAGATCGGGCTCTGGGCGCCGCTGCTGCTGGTCATGGCGCGGCTCGGGCAGGGCTTCTCGGCCGGCGCCGAGATGCTCGGCTCGGTGACCTACGTACTGGAGTCCTCGCCGCCGTCCCGCAGGTTCCTGCTCGGCTCGCTCACTCCGCTAGGCGCCATCCTCGGCGGGAGCCTCGGCGGCATCTTCTCCGGGGTCCTGCGCGGCGCGCTCGGCCCGGACGCGATGAGCTCCTACGGCTGGCGCATCCCGTTCCTCGTCGGGGCCCCGCTGGCACTGATCTGCCTGTGGATGCGGGCGCGGCTGGAGGACTCCCCCGAGTTCACCGGCATCGTCGCCCGCAAGGAGGTCGTCAGGTCGCCGCTGGGCGCGACACTGCGCGGGCACTGGCGCATCGTGCTGATCGCCGGGATGGTCGCGCTCGCCGCGCACGGGACGGCCGGGATGAACGCCTACTTCGCGACCTTCCTGGCGGGCACCCGGGAACTGCCCCAGGACCAGGTCTTCATCGCCGTTTCGATGGCGGGCCCGTTCGGCCTCATCACCATTCCGCTGGTCGGGCTGCTGACCGACCGGTTCGGCCGCAAGCCGCTGCTGGCCGGTGTGCTGACGGCCTTCGCCGTCACGATCGTCCCGGTGCTGTGGCTGCTGAGCACCACCCGGTCCTTCGTGGGAATGGCCGCCGGCTGCGTCGTCTTCATGTCGCTGGCCGCCCTGATCATGGTGCCGGCGCTCGCGCTGATCGCCGAGATGTTCCCGCCCGAGGTCCGCTACACCGCCGCCAACTTCGGCAACAACATCGGCACCGTGCTCGGATCCGGCCTCGCCCCACTGGCCGCCGCCTCGCTCGCCGCCGCGACCGGCTCGGGCCTGGGACCTGCCATCTGGATCGGCGGCCTGGTTCTGCTCGGATTGCTGGTGCTCCCCCGCGTCAGGACGACTGAACATCGCCCTGGCCGAGCCACCGCCACCGGGGAGGCGGACCTGGCCGGAACGTGAGAACACGGAGCCCTCATCGAGGGCACGACGACAGGAGCGGCATGCCCCGGCAGAAGCCCCTCTTCGACTACCTGGCGCTGGGCGGGGATTCAAATCTGGTCGCGAACGAGTGCGTCGCCTGCGGCGCGCGGTACTTCAACCGATGCAACGCTGCGCCGGGTGCTTCCGCACCGGGTCCCACGCTCGATTGCGAGGTGACGAGTGTGGAGGGGAACCCGGTGGACGTCTCACCCGGTACCAGCACGTGAAGGTGCGGGTGACCAGCCAGTCCATGCGCACGGACATGACCAAGCTGCACCCCGACAAGGACACCGTCGACCTCACGGCCAAGACGGCCCTGGACGACCGCGAACTGAAGCCCCCTGTCCGACTCGTTCAAGCGAAGGAGCGTCAACGACACCGGCTAAGTAGAGCCCTCTTGAGCGGTGCTGGCCGCTACCGAGTCCACCGGACAAAGAGGTGATCGCAACATTCCCCTCACGGAATTGACCGAGCAGCCCGACGGCGACGTGGTGAAGGGCCTCGCTGACGCCTTGGCCGCGGCACGCGATATCGACGGACACCAGCAGCCGAGGGTAATGTTGCCAGGGAGCGAAGATATGCCGAAAAGGGCGCATGATCCCCTCTCCGACCGGCCTGCCCGGGGCCGGTTCGGTCGCTTCCGGCGGTTCTTTAACGCTCTCCTTCATCCAGTGCTGCAGCGCCGCCGCAATCATTTCGTACCGGCGAACGGAAGCCTCGTGGATCGTCCGGGTCGACACATGCGCCGGTGCCGCGACCTCCCGGATCCATACCACCTCATAGCCCGCCATCTCGAGGAAGTCGGTCACCACCCGGAGCACGACCCGCTCGATCCGGGTCCCGGCTGGCGAACCCACTACTTCCTCATCTCGGTCACGGGCCACGGCTCCCCCGGCGGCGTCCCGAGCCGCGTTGCCGGGACGCCGCGGCTCGTACTGGGTCAGTTCGTCCTCTGCCCGTTCGACAAGCTCAGGGTTCCGCCATCGGTCAGCAGCGGCACGGCGGACAGGGCGCCCGTGGCGGTATCTACGCCCATGATCTTGGCCTGGCCCGCAGCGGGCAGCGCGTCGAGCTCGTCGGCGAAAGTGACCAGGGCGACCAGACCCGGTCGGCGCCGATCACCTCCACCAGGCAGATCGCGATGGTGCCCTCGAACGGCGCGTGCCCGCCAGATCTGCCCCTCCCCCTCGTTGAGGCAGCGGGCACACCCGCCCTCGGTGGCGTACAGACCAACGACGATGCCAGCGTCCTGCACCACCATCCAGAGCAGCGGCCCACCCCGCGTTCGAGCAACCACTCAAACTCGCGGATGGCCTCGTCCACGATCACCGGAGTCGGGAAGATCCGGTCCTCGACGTTCGACGCCCAGTGCTCGTGCGTCCAGCGCGCAGCCTACGGATCGTCGGCGAGCCGATCTGCCAGGTGGAAGAACGCCGGGACCTCGATTCATTTCAGCGGGGAGCGACCTCGATGAAGGCGGGTTCAGGAACGTACTCGCTTGACTTCACCAAGCGCGAGAATTCCTTAGGCAGGTACATGGTGAACGCGGTCCTCCAGCCGCCCGGTAACGCCGTTTTCAATTTGACAAGTGGATGGTAACATCGTTTTCCTCAAGTGGAGCCCGACCAAAAGACCTTTGGAGGCATGCTCCGATGCCGATCGACATCCGCACATTGAAGGGCGACCCCGCGGCGTACCAGGCCGAGTTGCGGCGACGCTGGACAGGACTGCTGAGCTACCGGTACATCGGCCGCAACCACAGTTCGATGAACACCGGACCGGTCGACAACACCGTGACGCTGCGCCGCGACATGCGCAATGCCGCCGGAGGCCTCCTGGTGGCCCCACTGTCGATCAGCGCACCCGAGGGTGACGTCGGCTCGGACCTGGAGACGGTCCCCAACCCGGTCATCCACTCCTGCCAGATCCTGGACGACGCACGCGACGTGAAGCGCATCGAGGTGGTGGAGTCAGAGGTACTCCACTCGGGCACGCGCATGGGCTACAGCCGATCGAAGATCGTTGACGCGGACGACCCCGGGCGCGTGATCGCGTTCACCGAAGGGCAAGGCGTACGGATCGGCGCGGTCCCCGAGGGCCTGCACAAGATGGAGGAAGACAAGCTCGACATCGAGGATTCGCCCGACCTGCCGCCCCTGCGGGAGGCGTTCGGCTGCGCCCGCCGCGCCGACGGGCACTGGATCCTGCCCGAGCTCGCGGTCGAACTCGCCTCGCCCGACGCCGCCCTGCACATCGGGCCGCAGCACATCCTGCTCGAGACCGCAGCGATCGACCTCGCCGCCGGCGCCACCGGCACCGACCGGCTCCAAATGCAGACCTGGCACGTCATGTTCCTGGCCCGCGGCAAGGTCGGCCCCTTCCGTGCCGAGGGCGAGGCGGTGCAGGGCACCGACGGCAACGTCGGCGTCCGTCTGACCTTGCACGACGAGGGCAACGGCGACCGCGCGGTGACGTCGGCCTCTGCCGTGATGCGGATCGTCCCCTAGATCATCAATGGCAGAGGGTCGGCGGGCCAGCGGTCCCTACTGCTCAGTCGACACGTCGGCCTCGGCCACCAAGGACGCTGGCAGAGATCGATGGCGATGATGTCGGCCCTCCTCGGCCAGCCGAGCACTTGCCGGTGGCTGGCCCCGGCAAGTGCTCGAATGCACGGTGCTGTGCACCGCCGCCCGCCTGGGCGCGCCGTCCGCCGATGCGCTGGCAGCCGCCGCTGCGCCCGCAATGCCGCCGGGTGGTGGGGCCGCCACCCACCGACCGTGGCGCCGCTGTGCTTGATCGTGGCGGCCCTGGTGCTTTATCGATGCCCGCATCCCGTGGGTCGCGCGCTCAGCAGAGCGGCCGCGGCCTACGCAAGGCCACGCGGCGAGGTACAGCGCACCACCAGCCGCGACAAGACCGCCGCCCGGTGCGGCCGGGGGCCGGCGTCGCGCACGCGACCGCGGCGACCGCGGTCGATACGCCCGGGCCTCTCACGATCCGAGCCAACGCCGGAGCCGCTTCATAGAACGCACCGAGGCGCGAATCGTCGTTGATGTCCAGGGCGACCAAGCGAACCGATTACGCGGTCAGCGGCCATACCTCTGCCGATTTAAGTCGTCCCGGGGTGGAGTCCGCGCTGAGCCCGCTTCCGAAGGGCTGGAGCGCGCCGACGCCGACCGGGCACCTGTGGTTCGCGGACAGGTGCAGCGTCAGCTCGGCGTAGATGAAGCTCCACTTGCCGTGGGACAGCCGAGCGGTGGAAACGTAGTCAACGCGGCGATCGCGGGGTCGGCTCGCCGTCCCACACCTGCCGACGCCCTGACCCAGCCCCGCAGCGGACCTGTCCGAGTGGCACGCCTCCCACTTGGCTCGCCACAAGTGCCCGCGCCACAGTGAGTTGACCGACGCACTACCCCGCTCCAATACCGGAGAGCTCTGCAAACAGCACTTGTGCGAGCGGTTGCCACGGGATACCGGGGGAATGAGGGCAGTGCCCGAAAGGCCGGGGCCCCTGGCCCTGGCGCTCAGCCCAGAAGACGGGCAACTGGCTGCCACGCTCGACGCCGTCCCGCCGTCTGCGTCAGAGCGGCGGGGCAGGTCATCCTGACAGCGAGCAGGGCGGTCGCCATCTCGCGAGCGCGCTCATTGTGGAGAGCCCGGGCATCGCTCCGTCGGTACGGCCCCCGCGGCGAGCCGGACGCCGAACTTGTCCCCAGAGGGTGGCCTATAGAGGGGGACGGCACCGATAGGAGCCTGAACGTACGAGCCAAACCCCGTGGTGGGCTGGCTCGGGCCGATGCCAGCGAACTTCGGATGGTCGCGGACAAGCCCGCTTAGCGAGGTGGCGAACGCCCTTCCAGCACTGGCCGCAGCTCGACCTCGTCTTGAAAGTCCTGGACGAGCCGGAGTTCGAGGGCGGAGTGCATGGCGGTTGAACTGTCCGGGCCGCAGGTGGTGTCCAAAAGGCGGCTCTCACAAGGAGTGGGCAGGGCCCGGTGCGGGGACACGCCGAGGGCGTTCGGACACGGATGCCCGGTTCAGCAGCCACCCGAACGGGGCGGTGCGAGCAACGCCGTTCAGCATCATCCGAGCGAGCGCGCTGGAGGGCTGCCGGTGCACATTCACCGGCGGGAACGGGCATTGGTCTTGGCTACCGCTGGGCGGTGGCGATTCAGCATGACCGCAGTTCCGTGGCCGGGCTGGGTGGCGAGCCCTGAATGGCTTCCCCGTCCCATCATCAATCTTGTCTTGCCATCGTGCGGACATGCCAGCGCAGGTGGGCGCGCATGCGGCTCAGCATGGCCGGATCATTGGGCGGGCGCCTCATGCCCTGGGGGGTCGGCAGACCGGCTTGCGCGTAACACATGATCGACCAGCTGACCGTCCACAGCGCGACCTCCGCGTCCACGTCCGGCCGCACGGCGCTGCGTACGAGCGCAAGCGTTTGCGGCACCATTCGTGCGTAGTTGCGCTCCTCCAAGTCGGTGATGTCACTGGCGTCGGACAACCGGCGATGCTGCCACAGCCTGGGGAGTTCCGGGTGCTCCAGGCAATGCACGAGAAGGCGGTCGAACAGAAAAAAGAGGCCATCGGCGTCCGGAGTGAAACGCGACGTTATCAGCTCCTGTTCGACCAACCACTCATCGGTCGTCCGCTGCATCGCCGCCAGGTACAGGTCGCGTTTGCCGCCATATCGTTCGGTCACCGTGCCGGGGTCGACACCGGCCGCGTCGCTGATCATCTGGGTGGAGACCTCGTCGTAGCCGAGTGCGGCGAACAGATGTCTGGCCACCCCCAGCAACTGGTCGTCCGCCGCGTCGCCACCACTCTCATCGTGTACGGAGTTAGCGGGGGGAGGCGCCTTCGACGGATTGGACTCTGTCATGCCATCACCTCCGGGCGTCTGTCTCGTCCCAAACTACCCGGTGATACCGAACCGCCAGACTCGGAGTGATTCAACAATCTTGGATGCAATTTTACCGGCGCATTGGCCACCTGCTGGCGCAATGACCCTGGGTATAACTGACGCATAGGACCACATGAGAGGAATACGCTGCGTGCGACTATCTACTCGCTTTCCTTCGTCCGTCGGCGGGTGAGGTCTGGACGGGCTCGGCGATGCCGCCCCTCACGAACAGGTCTTCGAGGGCTTCAACCGGCAGGCACCCCTCGGGTTGCGGCTGGTCGTCGTCGCGCTGGTGAACCGGCACGCGCCCATCCGGTTGGGCGATCAGGTTCCGCGGGCTTCCCTACCGCACGGACTTTCCGGGCAACCGCCCTGGACCGGCTGCGGCCGGGACGGGATCGAAGGCAAAGTGCCCACCGCCTGGTGGACGAGCGCGGGACGCACTTCCCCGCCCGAGGACATCGGGCCGCTGAGATGCGAGAGCTGAGCGAAACCCTGACGCCCTTGCCCGCCCTCTGACCGCCGGCCGTCGGCACCACGGGCACGGCGGCATCGACTTCCTGGGACGATCCACCGGTCGATGTCGAGCGCCCCTCGGCGGCTGGTACGACCAACTGCTGAACGCGCACTCGAACACCGCCGTCGTCGCGCGTCACCCGGCGAACGTGGACGCAGGTTGGTCCTATCTGGCCGGCGAGGCTTTCGGGACGTCGAGCGCGGCGGCACTGACCAGGCTCGCCCGGATCGTCTCGTGCTCGCTGGACTGCAGGGTGTTCGTGTGCGAAGCGCTCAGATGGGCGGCGGCCAGGCTGGTGGCCTTCGTGGAGTTGCCCTGCTCGATCTCATTCACCAGCTTCTCGTGGGTGCGGAGGGCGGCGCGCCGTGTCTTGCGTCCCAGCGGCGCCGACGGATCCGCCTCGGTGTCCGCTCCGTCGGCGATCGTCTCCCATACCAGTGAATCGTGAGCGGACCAGATCGCCTGCAGCGCACCGATCACGACGATCATCGGCTCGTTGCCACAGAACGAGACGATGCTGGAATGGAAGTCCCGCGAAAGCCGCAGGTACGCCTCCATGTCCTCCAAGCTCTCCCACTGCTGTTCCACGAGCTCGCGCAGCACAGGGACGACGGTCTCGGCCCGGTCCTCCCGGGAGGCGCACAGACCTGCACAGATCGGCTCTAGATGGCGGAGGGCGATGCTCACCTCCTGGGGCGAGGTCTCCCGTTTCTGGAGGACCATCGCGATCATCTGCGCGGCGCGCTCCGGCGTCGGGCTGTGCAC
Organism: Actinomadura rugatobispora; assembly: GCF_042656285.1. GTDB lineage: Bacteria > Actinomycetota > Actinomycetes > Streptosporangiales > Streptosporangiaceae > Spirillospora > Spirillospora rugatobispora. The sequence continues at coordinate 33,308 of NZ_JBHSON010000072.1, forward strand.
GATCGCCCCGCCGACATTGCCGCGGCGTACGCTGATGAGCCCCTCGGTCTCCAGAATCCGGAGCGTCTCACGCGCGACCGGCGGACTCACCTGGTAACCGTCGAACAAACGCGCCTGACTCGCGAGGAGATCGCCCTCCTTCAACCGGCCGGACAGAATGTCCTCGCGCAACTGCGCCGCGATGATCTCAGCGAGTCGCGGTTGACGCAAGTGGGCCACGTGCTCTCCCATCAGGGTTGCCCGGCGAGCCGAGGTGCGGGTCCCTGGTCCGTACACCCAGCGGCTTCTCTATCTATCGCATATAAGATTACCTGACTGGCTGACCGACAGGCTCGTCATCCGCACCACGCGCGTCCTGTGCCGATCAGCCCGCCGACATCCCAGACGAGGCAGGGGCTCGCGGCGGCCCCTCAACGCTCCATTCCCAGGTCGTCGCCGGGCGGATCCGATCTGGCGCTTCACGCCGAGACTCCCCGCAGCGCATCCCCTGCCGGACTCAAGTCGATCTCGCCTGGCACCGTCCGGGGCGGCTCACGCACAAGGTGAATCTCTCTCGGCATCTCGTATCCGCCCAGCGACCGAGCGGCCTCCTCACCCAGCCGGGTCGGTCGGCATCCCCAGGATGGCCGCCGCGCGGACGTCCGGATGCGCCTCCGGCACGCTCCTGACCTGATCGGGCAGCAGCCTTGCGGCCGCCTCGGATGATCGTCTGGTCGAGGACGTCAAGGCACCCGTCGGCCTCGATGCGCCCGAGGTCGTTCGCATCCACCCCGCATCGGGACCGGGCTGGGTCGGTTTGACCTCCAGCAGACCCAGTTGGCCGGGCCCGAGCACGTCGTGGGTGCGATCGTCCACGATGCGGGGCCGACCCGCTCGTCGCTGCCGCACGCCTCTTCCCGGTACTTCGCGTGATCGCGCAGCGTCCACTCCGCCACGCCTGCGGCGAACTCGGCCACGCTGCAGGACGCCAGCAAGGGCACTCCTGACCAGCCGACGCAGGCGCCCGCGTCCTCCAGCGATGGTGGTGCCGGCCTCGACACGGAGGCTGGAGAGCTCTGCGGAGCCGGGCGCGGGCACGAGGAGCTTGGGAGCCCATGCTGACCGTCTTCGGCTGGCGTGGGAAGCCTCTTCCTCCCACGTGGTCGGTGCACGGGTGACATTGCCAATGTGGCGTCTGGGGGCTCGACGGCCCAGCGTGACGCACCCGTCCGTCATCGACCGCTGAAGTCGGGGTCAGACCGATCGGCGAACGTCTTGGCTCCTGCCTTGAAGTTGCGCGGCAGGCGAGTTCGAACCTCATCGTCTCGTCCGTCACCCCGCCTTCGGAGCTTCTAAGATTAGTAGTATATATATCTTAGAACGGAAACGTACCCACAGATGGAGGTCGGCCATGCCGGACGCGAGGATCCTGCGGGAGTACGGCGAGGAACCCGGCGTCGTCCGGCTGACCATCAACAACCCGCAGAAGAGGAACACCTACGATCCCCAGATGCGCGATCAGCTCGCCGCCTACCTCGGGGAAGCCGCCCAGGACGACGACGTCAAGGTCGTGCACCTCAGGGGTGCGGACGGCATCTTCTCCACCGGGGCCGACATGAACAACGCCTACGCGTGGTACGGGGACGGGAAGGCCAAAGGGCGCAGGCCGAGCCAGCGACGGCGGCTGACCGTCGACCGGCGCACGTTCGCCTTCTACCACGAGTTCATCGGGTTCCCGAAGGTGACCGTGGCCGAGATCAGTGGTTTCGCACTCGGCGGTGGGCTGGAACTCGCCCTCGCGGCGGACATCGCCGTTATCGCACGCGACACCCGGATCGGCATGCCGGCGACGCGTTTCCTGGGACCCGCCCTGGGATCGCTGCACCTGTTCTTTCACCGGCTGGGCCCGGTCCTCACCCGGCGCATGCTCCTGACGGGCGATCTCATCGAGGCGGGTGAACTGGAAGGGCTCGGCGTCTTCACCGAGTTCACCGACGCCGGGTCCGTGGCGGCGCGAGCCGACTACTGGGCGCGCAAGGCCGCTCGCATGCCGGCCGACGGGATCGTGATCGCCAAGGAGATGTTCCGCTTGGTGGAGCAGCTCCAGGCATACCAGGGCGAAGAGGTGCTGAGCTACGTCACCCATGCCTTCGGCACGAACCTGCGGTTCGAGGAGGATGAGTTCAACTTCGTCAAAGCGCGGGCCAAGCACGGAACCAAAGAGGCATTCCGGCTGCGTGACGAGCACTTCGACGTCGACGGCTGACCACACGTCGAAAGGCGTCCCCTCCGCCGCAGCGCTGCGGGCTTGCGGACCCTGAAGGAGTTCAGAACCGCGCGCCCGGCCACCTCGGCCGACTGCCCCGAGGGCCGACGAGCGACTGCCGGACGTGAGGAGGGCACCGCTCGTCAGAGCTCATCAGAGGATCTCCAGCACCGGGGCCGAGCCCATGCCGCCGTCGGCGCACATGGATGCGCAACCCAGTGACGCTCCCCTGCGGTGCAACTCCCCGACCATGCGGGCGCCGGTCGCGGCGATCGGGTGGCCCAGACCGCTGACGATGCCGCGTTCGCGGTCGAGTCCCAACGCTACGGATCTCCCCCGGTGCACCTGCGGCGCCGATGACCTGGAGAGCGTCTTCCTGCACCTGCTCACCGAGCACCACCGGGCGTCTAGGTCCTGCGTTCCTAGGCGCCCTGGGTGACGCTTCTGGCCTTTCTGCTGCCGGTGCTCCTGTCCGGCGTCTTCGTGACGGCCTCCGGCGGAACACCCCTGGACGGCAAGTCCCGGGCGCTCGGGATCTCCCCTGACTGGCCCCGTTTCCGCGCCGCGCTCATGCAGATCGACGCCGCGGGCGATTTCCTGCTCGTCGGCATCGTCGTCACCTGGATGTTCGGCCGCGAGTTCAGCGACCGCACCGTCCTGGACCTGCTCACCCTTCCCAGCTGTTGCCACGGCCTGGCTCGGCGTCCTCAGCGGGTTCCAGACGGTCGTCTGGCTCGCGGCGGGAGCGTTGCTCGGCCTTCCCGGGCCTCTGGGCGCCGCGACCGATGGTCTGCCGTCCCTCCTCCTTCTGCCGGGCATCGGGGCGACCGTCGCCTTTCCTCGTCTCCGGCGTCGCCATCGCCGCGATCGGCGGGAGCGCCTGGTGGCAGAGGGCAGAGCACACCTGACCAACCGCGGGCCTTGCTCGTTCCTCTGCGCTCCCCCACCGCTCCTCTCCCGGCTCCGGCGCCGGGCGGGTGACGTGGCCGGCCCCGACACGAAAACGTCATCGAGTCGGGGCCGACCGTTGAGGTGTTCAGTCCTTGACGGACTCGGCCTTGGCGTCCTCGGGACGTTCGCCGCTGAAGTAGGCGCGCGTCTCGCGGTAGACCAGGGGCGAGAGGATCAGCAGGCCGATCAGGTTGGGCAGGGCCATGAGGCCGTTCATGACATCGGAGAAGGTCCACACCGTGGTGAGGGTGGTGGTGGCGCCGATGTAGGACACCACGATGAACAGCAGCCGGTAGGGCAGCACGACCCTGCGCCCGAACAGGTACTCCACGCACCGCTCGCCGTAGTACGACCAGCCCAGCAGGGTGGAGAAGGCGAAGAAGATCAGGCTGACGGTGACGATGATGCTGCCCCAGTCACCGGGCAGGCCCGCGTCGAAGGCCCAGGCGGTGAACTTGCCCGCGTCCTCCTCGCCGCCGTTCTTCCACACGCCAGTGACCACGATGGTGAGGGCGGTGAAGCTGACCACCACCAGGGTGTCGATGAAGGTCTGCGTCATCGACACCAGCGCCTGCCGGACGGGGTGGGTGGTCTTGGCCGCGGCGGCCGCGATGCCGCCGGTGCCCAGGCCGGACTCGTTGGAGAAGATGCCGCGCGCCACGCCGTAGCGGATGGCGGCGGCGACACCGGCGCCGACGAACCCGCCCGCGGCGGAGGTGCCGGTGAAGGCGTCGCTGAAGATCAGGCCGATGGCCCCGGGGACCTCGTCGATGTTGAGGGCCAGCACGGCCGCGCCGCCGACGACGTACAGCACGATCATCATGGGCACGAACGCGCTGGCGACACGGCCGATGCTCTTGATCCCGCCGAGGATGACGGCGGCGGTGAGCAGGGTGACGATCGCGCCGGTGAGCCAGGTGGGCCAGCCGAACTCCTGGTTGACGTTCTCGGCGACGGCGTTGGCCTGGGTCATGTTGCCGATGCCGAACGCGGCCAGGGCGCCGGCGATGGCGAAGAACCCGCCCAGGAACACCCCCAGCGGTCCCTTGATGCCGTTGCGCAGGTAGTGCATCGGGCCGCCGCTCTGCTCACCGGCGGCGTCGGTGCGGCGGAACCGCACGCCCAGGAACGCCTCGCTGTACTTGGTGGCCATGCCGACCATGCCGGTGAACCACATCCAGAACACCGCGCCCGGCCCGCCCAGGGAGATGGCGGTGGCGACGCCGACGATGTTGCCGACGCCGACGGTGGCCGCGAGCGCGGTGGCCAGGGCCTGGTAGTGGGAGATGTCCCCCTCGGTCTCACCCCCGTCCGACCGTTTGACGAAGGCGAGCCAGAAGGCCAGCCGGAACCGCCGGATCTGCAGACCGCGCAGCAACAAGGTCAGGTACAGGCCGGTCAGCAGCAGCAGGGGAATGAGCAGCCAGGGGCCCCAGATGAAGCCACTGGCATCGTTGAGGAAATCGTCGAAAGCGTTCATCACACCACCGGGTCCAGGAGCGGGCGGAGATCACTCGGACGGTAGGTGATGCCGCGGCCATTTGTGTACTTCTGGTGACCAGACGTTACAAAATCGTCTTGTCGGCGTTTCGCGGGTCGGCGAAGGCCGCCTTCCGGGCCTGCGCCGACCCTTGGTCGGTGGGGTGCAGGGCGCCGTTTGTGCGGTTCCTGTCAGGCCATGTGGCCAGGTGGAATCGTCATGATGGGCGGGCCGGCGGCGGCTCGGAGGGGCGAGGGCGTTCGGTACGCCAGCGTTCGATCAGAGCGGGGAGTTCGCGGAACATGAAGCCGTAGAAGTCGCGCATCTCCTCCAGCCGGCGGGCCGCGGGGCTGCCCGGACCGGCGGCCTCGATGCCCCGGTCGGCGGCCTCGAACATGGCCTGGACCATGCCGTTCTGCGTCGACATCAACGTGGCCCACGCGCCCTCTCGAATCCGGTAGTGCTCGCGCCGGCTGCCGGGAGCGGGGGCGCGTTCGATCAGCCCGACCGTCGAGAGCATCTTGATCGCCCCTGACACGCTGCCGGAGCTGATGCCCAGCCGCTCGGCCAGGTCGGGCGCGGTGACGCTGTCCTCGTCGGCGAACATGAAGGCCGCCAGAACCCGCGCGGTCGCCTTCTGCATGCCGCCCTGGACGAAGCCCAGCGCCATGTGCTCCGCGGCCTCGGCCGTGTCCGCCAAGATCGTCCCCCTCCCCGAGATCTTGATGAAATCCTAACAGCTCGAAATCTTCAATAATCTCTGAAAATTCTATAGCTTCCCGGGTATGAGCGACACCGCGATCGAGCTCACCGGGCTCACCAAGACCTACGGCACCCGCCGCGGCCTCACCGACCTGACGCTCCAGGTCCGCGCGGGCGAGGTGTTCGGCTACCTCGGTCCCAACGGCGCAGGCAAGTCCACCACCATCCGGATGCTCCTGGACCTGATCCGCCCCACCTCCGGCACCGCCCGCGTCCTGGGCCTGGACCCCCGCGCCGACGCGGTCGAACTGCACCGCCGCATCGGCTACCTGGCCGGCGACTTCGTCGTCGACGGCCGCCAGAAGACCGGCGAATGCCTCACCTTCCTGGGCAACCTGCGCGGCGGCGTGCCACCGGCCCGCATCCTCGAACTGGCACAGCGACTGGACCTGGACCTGTCGGCACGCATCAAGAGCCTGTCCAAGGGCAACCGGCAGAAGGTCGGGCTGATCCAGGCGTTCATGCACCACCCCGAACTGCTCATCCTGGACGAGCCCACCTCCGGCCTCGACCCCCTCGTCCAGCAGACCTTCCTCGACATGGTCGGAGAGGCCCGGCGGGCCGGGCAGACGGTGTTCATGTCCAGCCACATCATGAGCGAGGTCGAAGCCGCCGCCGACCGCGTCGCCATCATCCGCGAGGGCCGGCTGGTCGCCCTGGACACCGTCGCCGACCTGCGCGCCCGCTCGTTCCTCCAGGTCCGCGTCACCTTCGACGCCCCCGTACCGGAGGAGGACTTCACCGACCTGCCCGGAGTCACCGGCCTGGCCATCGAGGACCGCACCCTGACCTGCCGCGTCGACGGCCCCCCGGACCCGCTGATCAAGGCCGCCGCCCGGCACACCGTCACCGGCCTGCACGCCGACACACCGGACCTGGAAGAGCTCTTCCACACCTACTACAGCGGCGCGCCGAGCACCGCCTGACCCGGCACCACGACGAAACGGCGGCACCATGACCACCACCGCGACCACCCCGGCCACCGGCTCCGGCGTCCCGGGAACCGCAGGCCCCGGCCGCTTCCTGAACTCCTCGATCTTCGGGAAGACCCTGCACGACAACAGGCACGTCCTCACCGTCTGGGCCCTGGCCACCGGCCTGCTGGCGATGATGTACGGCGGCTTCTACCCGCAGATCTCGGCCGATTCCATGGCCTCGGTCCCCGAAGCCATGCGCGGCTTCGGCTTCGACGACGCCCCCTCCGCGGCCGGCTACCTCCAAGGTGCCGTCTTCGGCCTGCTGGTACCGCTCATGGCCACCTTCTACGGCGCCGCCACCGGAGCCCGGATGATCTCCGCCGACGAGGAATCGGGCTACCTGGACCTCCTCCTGGCCCACCCCGTCGGACGCACCCGGCTGCTCCTGCACCGCTTCGCCGCCCTGACCACCGGCGCAATCGCCATCGCCGCCGTCGTCTGGGCCGCCATGCTCGCCATCCGCGACACCGCCGAACTCGGCACCGTCAGCGTCGGCGGCTTCACCGCCCAGGCCATCAACCTGGCATTGCTGGCGACCCTCTTCGGCGCGCTCGCCACCGGCCTCGGCGCCGCCACCGGCAAAAGCCGCGCCACCGTCTTCGGCACCGCCGCCGGCCTCGGCGTCGCCACCTACGCCCTGCACGGCTTCGCCCCGCAGATCGGCGCCGACTGGCTACGCCACCTGACCCCGTACCACTACTACATCGGCGGCGAACCGCTCAAGCACGGCCTGCAACTCGGCGACGCCACCATCCTGTCCGCCGCCGCGGCCGTCCTGATCGCCGCCGGCAGCCTCCGGCTGAACCGCCGCGATCTCGCCCGCTGAACCTGGCCCGGCACGCCCATGCCGAGCCCAGGCCGACAACGCGCCGGGGCGTCCGTTCCCGCTGGCGCCAGCATGGCGTCGCAGCGGGCGGGACGAGGAAGACGTGCCCAAAACAAGCAAGGCGGTCTTGGCGTGCTGGAGGTCGCGCCGTCACCATCGCCAACGGCGGCGTCCACCCAGGACATCGGCGGCTGCGGGGTCGTGGGCCGTGCCGGGGCGGGCCATGGTCGGGCGCCCGGGCTCTTGATCATGTCGGTGTAGTAGCTGTCGTGGTGGATGAAGAACGCGGTCCGTCCCTCGTCTCCTTCGAGGCGGCGCCGGGGCGAACAGGATCAGGAATTCGACCGGACGGCCGGACGGGTTCCCGAAGGAGTGCAGGCTGCCTGGCGGTACGTAGAACGACTCGGTGGGCGTCGGTGCTCATAGAGGCCGAAGTCGCCACCGGTCGATGTCTTGGGTAGTCGGTCCGGCCCTCGGACGGTGTGACCAGATCGGCCGATGTGCCAGCGGGACGGAAGCGTGCACTGCCGTGGTAGTGGGCTGGGGGGTCGTCGGCGTCCGACCAGGACATTTCACCTCCTTAGCGAGCGAGTACGCGACCGGACATGTCGCCGAACACTGACGGTTCGACCTCGGTGATGAAGTCGGTGGGGAATCCGGGGGCGAATCCGGTAGCGGTTTCGAGTCGCTCGATCGCGTCGGCGGGGAGGGTGAGGTCGAGTGCGGACAGAGTGTCGTCGAGTTCCTCGACCGTGCGCGGCCCGGTGAGGGGGTGCACGGCTCGGGACCGTGTCCTGGTCCAGGCCAGCGCGACCTGAGCCGGGCTCGCTCCGAGTTCGCCCGCGACCTCACGTACGACCACCGTCACAGGGGATTCCGGATCGTCCGGACTGGCCGCACCGGCTGGAACGGGTGGGCGCGCGAGAGCGCCGTGCCCGAGTGGTCCCCATGCGGCCACGGTGAGGCCGAACGCCTCGGCCATGGGCAGTAGTTCGCGTTCGATGTCCCGTCGCAGCAGGCTGTAGGGGGCCTGCAGGCCGGCGAAGGGCGTCCAGCCGCGCCAGTCGGCGAGGGTGTTGGCCTGCGCGACGATCCAGGCGGGGGCGTCGGAGATGCCGATGTAGCGGACCTTGCCGGCGCGCACCGCGTCGTCGAGGGCACGCATGGTCTCGGCGAGAGGTGTGTGCCGGTCCCATATGTGCACCCAGTACACGTCGATGTAGTCCGTGCGGAGGCGGCGCAGGCTCTCCTCCAGTGAGGGCACGAGGTTCTTGCGGTGGTTGCCGGCGGCGTTCGGGTCGGTCGCGTCCCGGGTGACGGTGTACTTGGTGGCGAGGACGAAGCGTTCCCGGCGTCCGGCGAGTAACTCTCCGACGACGCGTTCGCTGTTGCCGTCGCCGTAGAAGTTCGCCGTGTCTATGACGTTGCCACCGGCGTCGGCGTAGCGGTCGAGGACCCTCCGGGCGTCGGCTTCGGTCAGACCGCCGTCGGGGTATCCGTAGGCCATCGTGCCGAGGAAGAGTTCGGAGACGCGCAGGCCGCTGTTGCCGAGCAGTCGGTATTCCATGTCAGCTCCGTCGATGAAGGTGTGGCCGCCAGGCGGTGACCGTTCCGATCAGTTCCGCGAGATCGGTGGTCCCGTGCTTCCGGCCGATGTCGATGGCGACTTTTCGCCGGGATCGAACGAGATACCGGCCGGCGGTCGTGTGGGCCGCGGCGACGGGCGCCTAGGTCCGGTTGTGGGCCCGCAGCGGCGCGAGCGCCCGTGCCCAGGCGATCAGTTGGTCGAGCATGTCGGTGAGGGCGTCTTCCTGGTGCGGCGCGGGGCGCAGGTACTGGAAGTCCTCGAAGTCGGTGTGCAACCCGAGCCCGACCTGCGCCGACACGTCGGCGATCTGGAGTTCGCCCATCATCGACCGGAGCTGCTCGACGGCCCGCGCCCCGCCGAAGGCGCCGTACCCGACGAACCCGGCCGCCTTGTTGGTCCACTCGGCGTACAGGTAGTCGATCGCGTTCTTCAGTGCGGCCGGGGGCGCGTTGTTGTACTCCGGTGTGACGAAGACGTAGCCGTCGAACCGGGCGACGACCTGCGACCAGGTCTTGGTGTGCGGCCTGGTGTACCGGGCCATCATCGGGGTGAACGGTTCGTCGAACATCGGCAGATCGATCTCGGCGAGGTCGACGAGCTCGAATTGCGCGTCGCCGCGCTTGGCCGCCGCCTCGTACACCCAGCGGCCGACATCGCCGCCCTTGCGGGGGATGCCCCCGCCGTTCCCGTCGTCGCCGGGTCGGGTGCTGCCGACGATGATCGCTATCTTGATGGTCATCGGGTCTCCTTCGCGCCGTTCACTCGCGGACGACGCTATGACCCCGGATCGAGATGACCAATGCATGCACGTCTCGAATTAATCATCGAACGTCTTGCTCCCTAGACTCTCTTCCGTGGACGTGTTGAGCGATGTCATCGCGAGCATGCGCATCGGGCGCCCCGGTTTCGCGCGGGCCGAACTACGCTCGCCATGGGGCATGCGGTTTCCGCCGAGCCCCGGCACCGCGGGGTTCACCGTGCTGCTCCGCGGGTCCTGCTGGCTTCTGGTCGACGGCCGGGAGCCGATCGCGGTCGGACCGAGCGACGTGATCTTCGCCCCGCGCGGAGACGGCCACGGCCTGGCCGACAACCCGGCCACACCGCTGGTCGAGGCCGTCCACCCACCGCCGCCCCCGGCCGGAGGAGGCGACGTGGTGACCCTGTGCGGCGGCTACCGGCTCGACCCGAACCGCACCCACCCGCTGCTGCAGGACGTTCCCGCCGTCCTCCACCTGCCCGCGCGGCTCGGACGCCACGACGACCTGCGCTCCACACTCGGCGCGCTCGGCCGGGAACTCGAAGCGCCCCGCCCTGGAAGCGCGGCGCTCGTCCCGCTCCTGCTCGACATGCTCCTGCTGCACGTCCTGCGTGCCTGGTTCGAAGACCAGCCGCACGAGCCCGGCGGCGCGGGCTGGGCGGCGGCACTGGCCGATCGATCGATCAGCTCGGCGCTGCACGCCATCCACAGGGACCCCTCGCATGGATGGACCGTCCAGTCGCTCGCTGAGGAGGCGGGCCTGTCCCGGGCGGCGTTCGCCCGCCGTTTCAGCGCCGCGGTCCGCCAGCCGCCCCTGACCTACCTGACCTGGTGGCGGCTGACGACCGCGGCGAGCATGCTCCGCGAGACCGACGCCTCGCTCGAACAGGTCGCCTTCCAGGTGGGTTACTCCTCCCAGTACGCCCTCGCCAACGCGTTCAAACGTGAGTACGGCGTCCCGCCCGGACGCTTCCGTCAGACCGCGAGGGCATGACCCCACCGCCTGAACCCCTGTTCTCGTGCATAGCCGGGCGGCGGCGACTCGACCTGTCGCGGACGGTGCTCAACACGTTGTCGGGCGGGCTGTGCAGTGCTGCTCGGCATCGTTGCGGCCGGGACGCACGACGCCCGCGCTCGGGTGGTGCGAACGTGCGGGCAGGTAGTCCGGGTCGATCCGCGTGCACAGGTATGGCTTGCCCTTGGGGGTGAGCATCGCGGCGATCGCTTGCCAGAACGCGTCGTGGTCACCGCCTGGTCGCGGGGCGATGCCCGGGCTGCTCAGGTCCGCCGGACGCTCTCCCGGTACTGCCCGGGAGTAAGACCGATCTGCCAGGCGGCGGCCTGCACCGGGTCCCGGATCCAGCCGGGCACCAGCTCGCCGAACTCCCGCCGGGTGCCGTCCCGTTCCACCGTCCCGTTGGTCATCAGCAGCAGGTGCAGGTGGTCGTCGTACAGTTCCTCGACGCACCAGAGACTGAGGACCTGCCCAGGGTTGCCCGGGTCCGGTGCCTCCCGACCGACCCGCGGCCATCCCGCCTGGCCGACCACCTGACCCCAGCCGGCCCGCCCGGCCAGCATCTCCACGGCGCAGCGCCGCTGTTCGGAGTTGCGCAGCGACACCGCGCGGCGGATCGGGACGTCCTCTTCGACGATCTCGCGCGGCATGGTGACGCCGTGCCACGCCCACAGGCACCAGCCGTCGGGGTACCGCACCGCCGGGCCGCTCGGATGGTGGAGCCGGCCTTCGGCGTCATGGTGCAGTTCGATGGGACGTTCGGTGAGGATCACGCTGTTGCGCATCGGCCACCACTCCCCGACCTCGCGTCCCACCCGGAGCAGGCCACGGCTGTGGCGGTCCGGTTCCCAGACACCGCAGCGTGCCAGGAAATCGAGACGGGCCAGCTGCCCCAGCATCGGCGGGCGGACCGCGCCCAGCCGGGGCAGCGCCGCCACCTCGGGAAGCTGCTGCGCGTCCTGCCAGGTCGCGGCCACCTGGTCGACGGCCGCGCCGACAGCCTTGCCGAGCCCGGTCTCGACCGCGGCGGTCACCTCGCGGCCGAGCCGGCCCGGCAACCCGCCCCACCGCGGGTCCCGCTCCAGGTCGTCCAGGTCAGGCGGCAGCGGCTCCAGCATGATCAGGTCGGTCTCCGGAGGGTCCTGCGGCACCTGTTCGACGACGGCCTCGCCAGTCGGTTCCGGCAGCGTCTGCCACGCCCGCCTGGTGACCAGCGGAAGCCGGCCCGCGCGGATGTCGGCACCGATGCTGCCCGCCATCGGGGAGCCCAGCCAGATCACGTGCTCGGGTGGCTGCCGGCCGGCGCCGAGGTAGACGTCCTGGACGCCCGCCTCGGCCGCCGCCCGGTCCACCGGCCCCACGGCCAGCCCGTGCCCCGTCCACTCCTCGCGCACCGACGCCGACAACGCCTGCTGCTCTGCGGTCGGCGCCGTCGGTGGCCGACCGTGACCGTGTGCGGGACGCAGGTCCGTCATCGTCAGTCCGCAACAAAGCGGACGGTCGCGCTCATTGCCTGCTCCCGTGCCGCCCGCTCGCGCGCCGCCTGGTCACGGGCCGCCTGCGCCATTGCCTCCTGCTTACGAGCCTGCTTGCGGGCCTGGTCGCGCTTGCGACGAGCCCCAGGATCGAGGACACGCGGCGCCAGTTCGCGCTTGCGGCGCAGCACGTACCGGCCGGGGGCGATTCCGGTGTCGCCGTGCTCGGGGTGGTCCAGCCAGGCGGTCGCGCCCTCGCCGACCTCCAGCGACCCCAGGGTGAGGTCGTCCGCCGCGCCGCCGTCGCGGAAGTCGTACCGGACGTCACCGGAGGCCAGCAACAGGTGCGTGTGGCCGCCCGCCTCCCCACGGACCACCGCGACACCGGCCGCCGGGACCGGGGTCATCGGACGCTGGTGGTCGTCCACCGCCATCGCGGCGGGGATCACGGACACATCCCCCTGGTGCTGCAACCCGGCGATCGTCGGGATGTCGAGTTCGGCGGCCAGATGAGCCAGGTCGATGCCATCCGACCGCACGCTGCTGAGGAGTTTCACCACGGCCTCCCTCGAAGTGACTTGCCCAAAAGCTAGCGCCGTCGGCCCCACAGGGGAAACGTATTTTTCGGGACCGCATTCAAAGCCGCCAGCACACCCCCGCCCGACCTGGGTTCGCGAATGTCCATCAGTCTTATTGAAAGCTCCGCTATTCCACCCGCACGGCCCCAGCAGCGTGCCGCCCAGCGCCGCCATCACTGCGATGGGCATGTTGCTGTACAGGCTCCAGCGCCAGTCGGCGCACATTCCAAACGCCCCGGCCGTGTTCACGGGTCTGGGTGAAGGTGGCGGGTACGAGCAGGGCGGCGAACGTCCCTTGCAGCGCCCGCGCCGCGAACAGCATCCCGGGGTTTTGATCGTCGGCATCTGCCCTCCGGGCGTTCGCCGCCGAACCAGGTACACGACCGCGTTCCACCATGACCAGGCCCGATGTGCCTTTGACGTCATTCGGTCACTCGTTTGCCCGGTGGGATGCGCAGGTGGTGGAAAGGCGGCGGGGCGGGTGGCTCGCGTCCGTCCCGCCGCTCGGGACGTGATCGGCTGGGTCAGCCCTGTGGTTTCCTGCGTTCAGATGTTGCCGGTTCCTGTTGCGGGTCGGCGTTCGAGGTGGGCGGCAGGTGCCGTAGCAGTGCCACGGCCGCAACGGCGAGCGCGGTCAGCAGCACGGCACAGCAGAGCGCCGCGGTGTTCATCCCGGTGGTGAAGGCGTCGCGGGCCGTCTCCAGCAGCCGCGCCGCCGGCTCGGGCGGTAGCTGCTGGGCGAGGGCGGTCGTTTCGGTGAGGGTCTCACCCGGTGCGGCTTTGGGAAGACCGTCGCGGTAGACGGCGGTGCCGACACTGCCCAGGGCGGCCACCCCCATGGCCACGCCGAGTTCGGTCCCGGTCTCGCTCAGCGCCGAGGCCGCGCCCGCCTTGCTCGGCGGCGCCGAGCCGACCACCATGTCGGTGCCCAGCGCGGTGGCGGGGCTGCCGCCGGCGTAGGCGAGGGTGAAGCCGAGCACCGTCAGCAGCGTCCCGGATCGGGCGTCGACCTGGGTGAGCAGCACGAATCCGGCCGCCGACACCACCAGGGCGGCCCCCACCACGTAGCCGGGACGCACCCGCCGGGCGGCCAGGGGCGCCAGCGTGGAGGCGATCAGCAGCGCGCCGGCCGATGGCAGCAGCCAGAGCCCTGCCTCCAGCGGCGACATCTGCCGCACCAGTTGCAGGTACTGAGCGACGAACAGGTAGATTCCGCCGACGGTGGCCGCGCTGACCAGCAGCATCACCAGGGAGCTGCCGAGGGTGCGGTCGGTGAACAGCCGCAGATCCAGCAGCGGCTCGGCCAGTCGCCGCTGCCGGCGCACGAACAGCACGCACACGGCGGCGCCGACCGCGATGAAGGCCAGCGGGACGAGCGCCGGACCCCGCACTGACAGTTCTTTGACGCCGTAGATGACCGGCAGCGTCGTGGCCGGCGTCAGCACGACGCTGAGCAGGTCGATGCGCCCGGGTCGCGGGTGGCGGACCTCCGGCAGCAGCATCGGCGCGGTCACCAGCAGCAGCGCCAGCACCGGCACGCCGGCTACGAACACCGACCCCCACCACAGGTGCTCCAGCAGGACTCCCCCGAGCACCGGCCCGGCGGCGACGCCCACCGAGAACACCGCCGCCCACACACCGATGGCCAGCCCGCGCTGGCGCGGCACCCGGAACATGTCACTGATCAGCGCCAGGGTCGACGGCATCAGCGTCGCCCCAGCCATCCCCATCAGCCCGCGAGCGGCGATCAGCGCTTCCGCGCTGGCGGAGTAGGCGGCCAGGAGCGAGGCGGCCCCGAAGCCGGCCGCGCCGAGCATCAGGAGCCGGCGACGACCCAGCCGGTCGCCGAGCGCGCCCATCGTGACCAGGAACCCGGCGATCATGAAGCCGTAGATGTCGACGATCCACAGCAGTTGGACGCCGCTGGGCCGCAGGTCGGCGCTCAGTTGTGGCACCGCCAGGTGCAGCACCGTCAGATCCACCGCCAGCAGCAAGGTGGGCAGGGCCAGCACGGCCAAGCCCAGCCATGCACGCAGCCGGGCCGGGGATGCGTCATGCGGCAGCATGGACGCGGACATTCGATCTCCTTCACAAGAAGGGTGATCAGCCCGCACGACCCGACGCGAATCGCCGACGGTCCGCGCCGCCCGTTCGCCGAGAACACCGCCCGCTACAGCGCAGGCGGTACGGCGGTCACGGCACGGAAAGGGAACCTCACCTCGAGCACCTCGACCCACGACGGTAATCCCGTCGAAGTGCGGTGAGACGACGGTTCAGGGCACCAAGCGCAGCGGCCCCATGCAGGCAGAATCAACCAGGCAGGAAACAGGTCGGATCACCTGTGGACACCGAAAGCCGCTCCGGCGCGAAGGCTCGCGCACGTCACTGTGGACGCGCTTGACGATGAACGGGAACGACGGTCAGTTCAGGGCGGGCCACGCAGGCGAAGCGGAAGCCTGGACCATACCGCGAACCACGATCGTCAAGATCACCCTCCAGGAGCCGGACGGCAGCGCTCCCGCGATGCTGGCACGCCAATTCTCGACCATGCAAACTCACCCCGGCCGACCAGCGCTCGGAGGTCGGTGCTCATCGCCGTCGATCGAGGTCCAGCCACCCCCTGGTGCGGGCGGTCATCGGCGGCTCCCGGGTTGCCGCACTTCTTTGCGGCCCGGCACGTGAGGCTGGTGGCGAACTGCCGCGTCACCGAAGAAGTCAGCGGCGCACGCCCGCGACAGTCCCGGCACCGGCTGGTCCCCGCTGATGGGACTCCGGCCGCAAGGAACACAGGCCGTTCGATCTGCGACTTCTGCCAGTCGTAAAGCTGATCGACGGCCCAGGCCACGGAGCTGGAGCGCTTCAAGGACCTCGGCGACGGTTTGAACACCGAATCTCGCATCGGGGTACCGAATGATATTCGGAAAACCCTCGTGATTGAGTGATCTTCGGCGGATATGCGATCGATGGGTCGCCCCCTGGATCGGGTTCCAGGTTCCCGTTGCGGGCGGCCGGCGTTGAAGGAGCCGAGGATGAGCCTGACCGTGGAGGAAGCGGGCCGCGCGCTCGCCGATCCGAGCGCGTACGCCGATGACGCGCGGCTGCACGCGGCGCTGGCGCTGCTGCGCCGCGAGGCCCCGGTGCACTGGGTCGAGCCCGACGGCTACCACCCGTTCTGGGCGATCACCAGGCATGCTGACGTGCTGGAGATCGAGCGCAACCATCAGATCTTCCTGAACGCGCCGCGCCCGCAGTTGCTCCCCTCGGCCGTCGAGGACGAGATCGAACGGCAGGCCGAGCAGGGCCTCGGGCTGCGCACGCTGATCCACATGGACGACCCGGACCACCGGGTGATCCGGGCGGTCGGGGCGGACTGGTTCCGGCCCAGGGCGATGCGCGACCTTGAGCCGCGGATCAAGGAGCTGGCCCGCCGGTACGTGGACCGGATGGCCATCCTCGGCGACACCTGCGACTTCGTCCGGCAGGTGTCGGTGCACTACCCGCTGTATGTGATCCTGTCGCTGCTCGGCCTGCCCGAGTCCGACTTCGAGCGGCTGCTCAAGCTGACCCAGGAGCTGTTCGGCGGTGACGACAAGGACATGCGCCGGGGCGAGACCCCCGAGGAGAAGTTCGAGGTCCTGATGGAGTTCCTCGGGTACTTCCAGGAGCTCACCGCCGCCCGCCGCGCCAACCCGACCGACGACCTGGCCTCCGCGATCGCCAACGCCAAGGTGGACGGGAAGCCGCTGAACGACTTCGACGCCGCCTCCTACTACGTGATCATCGCGACCGCCGGGCACGACACCACCAGCGCGACCATCTCCGGCGGGTTGCACGCACTGATCGAGCACCCCGGCCAGCTCGCCCGGCTGCACGACGACCCCGCGCTGATGCCCCTGGCGGTGGAGGAGATGATCCGCTGGGTGACCCCGGTCAAGGAGTTCATGCGGACGGCGAACCAGGACTACAAGCTGGGCCAGGTGACGATCCGCGAGGGCGAGTCGGTGCTGCTGTCGTACCCGTCGGCGAACCGGGACGAGGAGGTCTTCGACGACCCGTTCCGCTTCGACGTGGGCCGCGATCCCAACCGACACCTGGCGTTCGGGTCCGGCACGCACTACTGCCTGGGCGCCGCGCTCGCCCGGATCGAGATCCGCGTCTTCTTCGAGGAACTGCTGCCCCGGCTGGAGTCGATCGAGCTGGCCGGTACGCCGGAGAACACCGCCACCACGTTCGTCGGCGGCCTGAAGCGGCTGCCCATCCGCTACTCCCTGCGAGGCTGAATCCGCCGGAAGTAGGGACGGGACTGTGCGGGACGTCGATCAGTCGGCAGATGCTCACGGGATGTGCGGCGTGCCGTTGGAGATCAGGTGTCAAGGAACTGTGCACGCTCCGTCAAGGACGGCATGCGCGTGCCGCAGCATACTGAAGCCAAACTGCCGGGAATTCGATTTCCGCCCATGCGGCGATCTGCGTCATACAAGCGGTTGAGAGGGCCTGTAATGTCTCGGACGTACCGGCGCATATTCGTGCGTATCGGTTTGGCCTTTGGCCTTGTGCTCGCCTCGATCACGTTCGTGGCCTCGCCCGCTTCGGCCCACACCCTGGGCGAAGCCGTCGTTTCGGAGCGGGGGTGCGGTTGGCCGAACGGCGACTACAGGGTGCTCACCAGGGTGGATCTCTGGGATGACCGGAACGACATGCCCTTGGGCGAGGTCTATGTGTTGTGGAACGGCACCTATCGGGAGAACTGTGTCGTCACCTTGAGGGTCGGCCGGGCGGACGGCGTCGCCAGTTATACAGAGGCCGTCTTGGAACGCCAGGGCATGAAGACCATCAAGGACGAGGGGAACTACGCCCACTATGCGGCGGCCAGCGGCTACGCCGCCGGCACGTGCATCAGGTGGACGGGGTCCATCGCGGCGATCTACGGCGGAGGAATCTACGGCACCACCACCACCGAGTGGAGGTACTGCGGCTGATGTCCGGCTCAGCGCGAATCCAGCGGGTGACGTTGCGAGCCGGTCGTCAGGCCTGCCGAGGCCATAGCTGCCAGGACGCTGCGATGGCTCCTCGCCGCCGCCTCCGCGACGGGCATCGCCCGGTGGACCGGCGTGATCACCTCGGCGCCGATCCGTCGAAGAGCGCCGATCGGGTCGAGCGTTCGCAGGAAACGGTCCAGGTCGAACTCCCCCTCGGCCGGCAGTGCGCGGTCCATGCTCTCGTTCCGGGTGCCCGGCGTGTCGAGGAGCGCTCCGTCATCGAGTTGCACGGAGAGGACGCGATCGCCGTCGATCGATGCCAGGAGCTCGAAGTCAGGGTCCGAGCGGAAGAAGTGCCATGCGTCGATCAGAAGGCCGCCGTTGGCACGGTCTGCCTGCTCGACGATGTCCCATCCGGTTCGGAGGTCCGGTACCGACGACCAGGGCATGAACTCGAGTTGGGCCTCGGCTCCGAATGCGGCGACCCTGTCGCCGACGTCCCGGAACGCGGCCGCCATGCCCGTCTGGTCCAGGGCGCTGTGGGGATTCGGCACCACGCTCACGAGCTCGGCTCCCACCTCCGCGGCCCCGCGCAGCGAATCCTCCAGGCCGATCGCCGCGAAGGGCGATACGGGCGGCACGAGCGTCGGGTGCCATCCCATCAGAGGATCGAAGATGATCCTGAGTCCGGCCGTGCGGATGCGGTCGCCCACTTGTGCGGGCGAGAGTCCGCGCTCCGACTCGGTGGCGAGATCCAACGCGCTCAGGGACACCCATTCGTACGGACCGTCGGCCGCGACTTCGACGCGCGTCTCCAGGTCTCCGAAGAAGTCAGCGGTGCCGGCCCAGAGGATCCAGCTCACCGGGTTCCGGTCGATGCGTTCAACGGTCATCCGGCCTCCTCGTACTCGCCTCGGCGTTCACCGGCGCCCGGAGGGGGTGGACGCGCACACCCCCTCCGGGCCGTCGACCGGGTCAGCTCGCCGGCGCTTTCCAGATCATGTTGTCGCAGGTCATCTTCGGTTCGGACTTGATCTGCCCCTGCTTCTCCGCCAGCTCGATGGCGCGCTGGAGGGCACCGCAGTCCAGCTTGGTGGACAGCAGGCGCATCGGACCGTCCTTGGAGACGACCTGCTTGGCGAGATCCAGGCTCGGGACCCCGAAGGACTTCTGGAGCCCGGCCGCCACGGTGTCCCGGTTCTGCTCCGCGGTGACGTAGTCGAGTGCGTCGCCGAATGCCGCGCAGAACTTCTGGGCCTTGTCGGGGTTCTTGTCGAGCCAGTCCTTGTTCGCCATCCAGCCCGAACTCATCGTGTTGTACATGTCCGAGGGGGCGTCCTTTTCGTTGGGGACGTCGACGAACAGCTTGACGCGGTCCTCGCCCTGCTGGGTGAGGAAGGGGTAGGTCACCACGGCGTCCACCCGGCCCTGGTCGAGCGCGGAGAGGGCGCCCTTGCCGTAGCCGATCGCGACGTAGCTGACGTCGGAGGCCTTGAGGCCGCCGGCTTCGAGCATCATGCCGCCGAGCAGCTCGGTGGTCGACTTCAGTGCTGAGACACCGATCGACTTCCCCTTCAACGCGGCGATCTTCTGCTTGTAGGGCAGACCGGCCATCCCGGCCAGCGGGCCGTCCGAGTCCACGATGAGGCCGTTCCAGATCACGGGGCCGACACCGCAGAAGTAGCGGAGGTCGGCTCCCTTCTGATTGGCCTGCGCCATCACCACCGGGCCCTGCTGGACGGTCTGGATGGAGCCGTTGGCGAGACCCGCCAAGGCCGGAGCCGCACCCTGCATGGGGACGTTCTCGGCCTCGAGGCCGCGCTTCTTCCAGACCCCCGCCTCGGACCCGAGGATGAACGGGGAGTCGGAGGCGGTCAGGCTGGTCGCGACGTTGATCGTGCCGGCCTTGGAGTCGCCTCCGGCTCCGCACGCGGCCAGGCTGAGCGCGCACGCGACGCTGACCAGCGCGCAGGTCATCTTGTTCATCCGGGTCTCCTCGTCGTTGCGCGGTCGAGTTCCAGCTCGACCAGGGCCGTTCACTGGCCCATGTCTTCACAGGGTGTTCTGGTAGCCGCCCGCCACCGGCAGCCCGGCCCCCGACAGGTAGTCGGCCTGGCGCGAGCACAGGAAGGCCACCAGCGCGCCGAAGTGGTCCGGCGAGCCGATCCGGCGGCCGGGCCCGTCGCGGTCGGCCGCGAAGGCCAGGTAGCGGGCGGTCGAGTGCGGACCCGGCTGGATCGAGTTGACGGTGATGCCGTCGTCACGAACCTCGTCGTTGAGGGATTTGAGGTACACCGAGAGGGCGGCCCGGGCGGCACTGCTGCTCGCCAGGCCCACCAGCGGTTCGCGGGCCCCGAGCGAGGTGATCGCGACGACCCTGCCCCAGCCGCGCGCCCGCATGGCGGGCACCGTGGCCGTGCACAGTTCGACCGCGCTCATGAAGTTGAGCCGCATGGCCTCGTCGACCGCGTCCTTGGTCAGGTCCACCGCGTGGGCACCGCGTGGTCCGGGCGCGTTGGCGACCAGTATGTCGATCCCGCCCATCGCGGACCCGGCGTCCTCGGCCAGCCCGGTTCCCGAGCCTTCCGAGGAGAGGTCCGCGACCGATCCGGTGCATCGGGGCCCGAGCCGTTTCAGTGCGGCGTCGAGGCGATCGGGGTCCGAGCCGCAGATGTGCACCCGGGCCCCCTCCGCGACCAGTCGCCGTGCGGTGGCGAAGCCGAGCCCGGTGGTCGCCGCGGGGACCAGCGCACGCCGGTCACGCAGGCCCAGGTCCATGGCCGCTCCGCACGGTGGAACGTTCCGGCCGGTTCACTCCCAGCGGAGCAGCCACTGCTCGCCCTTCTCCGCGATGAGGCCGAACACGGTGGCGATGACCGCCATCACGACCAGTACCGCCAGCATGCTGTTGATATCGAAGGAGTTGCTGAAGGACACGACCGACAGCCCGAGCCCCTGCTTGGCGGAGACCATCTCGCTGGCCACCACTCCGAGGAGGCTGTAGGTCACCGAGAGCCGGACCCCGGCCGCGATGGAGGGGACCGCCGACGGCAGGGCCACCTTCCACATCACCTCGTGGCGCTTGAGACCGAGGGTCTTCACCACCGCCAGCTGGTCGGGCTGGACTCCTTTGACCCCGGCCCGGGTGTTGAAGAGCATCATGAAGAAGACGATGGAGACCGCGAGGAAGACCTTCGACCAGATCGTCAGGCCGAACCAGAGCAGGAACAGCGGTGCGAACGCGATCCGGGGGAGGCTGTTCACCGGGATCAGGAAGGGCGAGATCACCTTGTCGAGGAAGGGGACCTCGGCGAGCACGAGACCCGCGAGGATTCCGGACGGCACCGCGATCAGGAGCGCCAGGAGCGTGGCCCAGAGGGTGTCGAGTGTGGGAGCGACCAGCTCGCCCGATGCGAGCATCCGGGTCAGCGAGTCCCACACGCCCGAAGGCTGCCCGACGAACTGCGCGTCGAGGCTTCCCGTGCCGACCAGGAGTTCCCAGCCGCCCAGCACGATGACGACCAGTGCGGCCCGGCCCAGCCAGACCTGGATCGTTCCGGTCTTCTTCGGCTTGCGCCGCTGCCGCCGGGACGGCTTCTCCTTCGGAGTCGCCTCGGCGGTCCTGGTGAGAAGGTCACTCATGGCCTTCCCCTTCCTGCAGGAGGTCGAAGAGATCCCGGTGCAGCCGCTGGAACTCCGGGCTGAAGATGATCTCCTTGAGGTTCCCTGAACGCGGCCGCGGCAGGTCGACCGGCTGGTCGGACGCGATCCGCCCGGGCCTGGGCAGCATGACCACCACGCGGTCCGCCAGGAGGATGGCCTCGTTCAGGTCGTGGGTCACGAACAGCACGGTCTTGGAGACGCGGTCGGATCCCTCCTGCTCCAGGAGGTCGAGGAACTCCGCCTGCAGGCGGAGCTTGGTCTGGGCGTCGAGCGCGCCGAAGGGCTCGTCCATCAGGAGGATGTCGGGGTCGGTGACCAGGGTGCGGGCGATCGCGGCGCGCTGGCGCATGCCGTGCGACAGCTGGCGCGGGTAGACCTTCTCGAAGTCGGCCAGGCCCACCAGCTCGAGCATCTTCCGCGAGCTCGCGAGCCGCTCGGCCCGTGACAGGCTCGTGCGCGCCTCGAGACCGAGCTCGACGTTCTTGTGGACGCGGCGCCAGGGCAGCAGGCCGTCCCGCGCGAACATGTAGCTGGTCTTGTTGCTCGGGCCGCGCACGGGCTGCTCGTCGATGACGACCTCGCCCTCGGTCGGCTCGACCAGGCCGGCGAACATGTTCAGCAGGCTGGTCTTCCCGCAACCGGATGCTCCGACGAGTGCCACGAACTGGCCCTTCGGCACCTCGATGTTCACCTCGCGCAGCGCCTCGACCGTTCGCCCACCACCGAGCCCCCCATAGGTGAGGCTGACATTGCGGGCCGCCAGCACGGACTCACGCGCCTCAGTGCGCGCCTTGGGCGCGACCTCACCGGTCACGGATGTCGTCATTCGGGTGCCCACCTCCAAACGTTGCGTGTGTTCCCGACGGGGATCCAGGGCGGTCGTCATGCACTTCTCAGCTCGCCCGGGGCTCATCTGGGACGATGCCGGGCGAGTATGTTGCATCAGTGTGAAGTTACAGTGTGACGTACGTCAATAGGTCGGGATGAACAGCCTCAACTCCCGGCACGGAGAGGCCGTCCGGGAGCGGCCGAGAGGAACCCGAAACCCGCCTGGAGCGAGGCGGCAACCTCGATCGATGCCATCAGGATCATCGCGGGCGGGCCCTGGGCGGAGGGCTCTTGATACTAGACAATGACACTAGTAACCTCTCGGCCGGTAAGTGTAGTCCTCCTGTGGTAAGGAACGCCCTGGTGACACGAATCGAGATCGCTGGCATCACGGCTGAGGACACCGACCTCGCGCTGACCGACGGTGTCTCCGGCCTGACGTGGGGCCGGCTCCTGGACCAGGCCGTGCGCGCCGGCAACGCCCTCCGCGACGCCGCGGCCGGTGGCCGGGCGGCGGTCATCGGCGCCAACGAGGTCCGCACCCTGGTGGCGCATCTCGCGGCGGCCCTGGCAGGTGTCTCCTCGGTGGCGGTGAACGCGCGCCTGCGTCCGCAGGAGGTGGAGTACATCCTCCGGGACTCGGGATCGACGGTGTGCGTGGTCCCCGCGAGCCGGTATGCCGACCTCTTTCCCGTGGCCGAGCGCGCCGGCTGCCGGACGGTCGTCTCCGACGTCTCCGGCGCCACGGCCTGGCAGGAGCTCGTCGAGTCCGGCGCGCCCGACTGGGACCCGCACGCACCGGTCGAGCCGCTCGTCCTCTACACCTCCGGAACCAGCGGCTTCCCTAAGGGCACCCACTCGCGCTGGGCCGCACGGCCGGAGCCGGACGTCGGCCGGCACCTCGATTCCGTGCGCGCCGGCATGGCCGCGGTCCCCGACGGCCCCCATCTGGTGGCCGGGCCGCTGCACCACAACGGACCGTTGATGGGACTGCGCAGCCTGCTCATGGGACGGCCAGTCGTGATCCTGCCGAAGTTCACGGCCGAGGCCGCCCTGGCCGCCATCGAGCGGCACCGGATCGCCTCGACGGTGATGGTGCCGACCCACCTGAGCCGGATGCTCGCCCTGCCCGAGGACCTCCGCCGCCGGTACGACGTCGGCAGCGTGGCGCACCTCGTGCTCACCGGCGCCCCGTGCCCGCAGGAGGTGAAGCGCGCCTTCATCGACTGGTTCGGACCGGTGGTCAGCGAGGCCTACGGCGGTTCGGAGTCCGGGACCGTGTGCATGATCGGCTCCGAGGAGTGGCTGCGCAAGCCGGGCTCGGTGGGTCGTCCGCTGCCCCGCTTCGACGTGGTCGTGGTCGGCGACGACGACCGGCCGCTGCCCGCGCACCGTACGGGCCGTCTCTATTTCCGCGACCGGACGGGGCACGGGATCGAATACCTCGGCGACCCGGAGAAGACCGCGGCGGCCCATCTCGAGCCGGGGCTCTTCTGCCTCGGCGACGTCGGGCACGTCGACGGCGACGGCTATGTCTTCGTCACCGACCGTGCGGTCGACATGGTCCTCTCGGGCGGGGTCAACGTCTATCCCGCCGAAGCCGAGCGCGTCCTCCGTGACCACCCGCAGGTCGAGGACGCCGCGGTCATCGGCGTCCCCGACGAGGACATGGGCGAGAGCCTACTGGCCCTGGTCGTCCCGGTCGCCGGGCGGGCACTGGACGAGCGGGCCCTCGACGCGTACTGCCGCGGGTTCCTCGCCTCGTACAAGTGCCCGCGTTCGTACGCGTTCGTCGACAGCGTCGGACGGGACCCGATGGGCAAGGTGCAGAAGAAGCGGCTGCGCCAGGCGTATCTCGCGTCGAGTGCGGGGGCACCGGGTGCCGTTCCTCATGCCTGAGGCACCGGTGCCCGCGCAGGCGGCGAAGGCCGGCGCCGCCCGCTGGACGATCCACGTGCTGCCGTCCGGGGTCGAGTTCCGTGCGCGCGACGGCCAGACGGTGCTGGAGGCCGCCGAGGAGCAGGGCGTCATCTGGCCGACGACCTGCCGTGCCAACGCGGAGTGCACCCGCTGCTTCTTCGAGATCGTCGAGGGCCGGGAGAACCTCTCCGCCATGGAACGCCGTGAGGAGGAGGCCCTGGACGCGATCAGGTGGCGCGGGATCCCGCGCCCCCTGGAACGGCTTGGTTGTTGCGCAGAGGTACATGGCGACGTGGTGGTGCGTCGCCGCAGTGTTCGTAAACGCGAGGAGAAAGCGACCCGATGAGCATCACGGAAGACCTCGGCCGGATCCATGCCAACGTGGAGAAGCACAAGCTGTCGTACCCGGAGGAGGCCGGATTCGGGGAGCTGCACCGCCCCGAGCCCGCCTACTCCCACATCGACCCGAAGCGGTACACCTCGCCGGAGTTCCTCCAGCGTGAGTTCGACTCGTTGTGGTCCGGCACCTGGCAGATGGCGTGCCGGGCCGAGCAGGTCGCCGAGCCGGGCGACTTCCACGAGTACAGCATCGGCCGGCAGAGCTACCTGGTGGTGCACGGGCAAGACGGCAGGCTGCGCGCCTTCCACAACGTCTGCCCGCACCGCGGCAACCTGCTCAAGCCGTCCTGCGGTTCGGCGAAGGAGCTGCGCTGCGGCTACCACGCGTGGGCCTGGACCCTTGACGGCAGGCTCAAGGACATCCCCGACCGCCAGCTCTTCCCGGAGATCAAGGACGACGACTACGCCCTGCACGAGGTCGCCTGTGACCAGTGGGGCGGCTTCGTCTTCATCCACCCCGTCCCGGCCGAGGCGGGCAGCCTGCGCGAGTTCCTCGAACCCCTCGCCACCGAGGTGGACAAGTACCACCTCGACCGGTTCCGGGCCTCGATGCACGCCGAGATCGTCCTCGACTGCAACTGGAAGGTGGCCCTCGAGGCGTTCCTCGAGGCCTACCACGTCGGGGCGACCCACCCGCAGCTCATGACGTTCCTCGACGACGTCAACACCGCCTTCAGCGAGTACGGCAGGCACGCGATGATGATCGTCCCCTACGGCGTCCCGAGCATGCGGCTCGAGCACGTCGACCCGGCCGAGATCTACGAGTCCTACTACTCCCGGTCGGCCTCGGGCTTCCGGCACAGCAAGCAGGGCAAGGGCGAGGACGCCGCGGGGATGCCCCGGCAGCAGACCGTCGACCTGCCTCCGCAGCTGTTCGACGAGGACGGCGAGTGGCGGCTCGACGAGTCGGTCAGGGAGTACCTGATCAAGCAGAACCGCGCCAGGGCGGCCGAGCTCGGGCACGACTACTCCGAACTCAGCGACGCGCAGATGGTGGACGACTACGACTACCACATCTTCCCGAACCTCAAGTTCAACGCCCACGCCGGCGGTGCGCTGACGTTCCGCTCGCGTCCGCACCCGACGGACCCGAACCTGTGCGTCTTCGACGTCTACACGCTGGTGTGGGACAACGAGCACGAGGAGCGCGCCGAGGTCGCGCCGACCATCGCGGTGAACGTCAAGGAGGTCAGCATGGGCCAGGTCCTGGACCAGGACTTCTCCAACCTCCCCCACGTCCAGCGGGGACTGCACAACTCGGCGCTCGAGCACCTGACGGTCGGGGGTTCGGAGATGCGCGTCATCCACTTCCAGAAGAACCTGATCGAGCATCTCGAAGCGGCCGAAAGCGCCCGGGCCGGTCAGGACTGAGCGGGCGCCGGCCACGGGGCGGCGCGCACCACGTCATCGATCGTGACCTTCTTCGTCAGGCCGCCGTCGGCCACGACGTTGACCCCGGTGACGAAGCCGGCGGCGGGACTGGCCAGGAAGGCGACCACGTTGGCGATCTCCTCGGCGGCGCCCATCGAGCCGCGCGGGATCTGGCCCAGGATCGACTCGTAGAACGCGGGGTTCTGTTCCTTGATCGTCGCCCAGCTTCCGCCCTCGAAGTACACCGGGCCGGGCGAGACCACGTTGGCCCGGATGCCTTTCGGGGCCAGGGTCTGGGCCAGGCCGGAGGTGTGGTGGATCGTGGCGGCCTTCAGCGCGCCGTACGGGCCCGCGGGGTTCCCGCCGAACGTCTCCACCGCGGCCGTGGTGCCGATGGCCACGATCGAGGCCGCGTCCGACTCCTCGAGCCTGGGCAGGGCGGCTTGGACCAGATGCACGTAACCGAGCACGTCGACCTCGAAGTTCCGGCGCCACGCGTCGACACCGGCGCCACCGAGACCGCTGACGTTGCTCACGACGATGTCGATGCCGCCGAGCGCCTCGGCGGCCGCCCCGACCCAGGCGTCGATCGACGCGGAGTCGGCCATGTCCACCTGCTGCGTGTGCACGTCACCGAGCGACTTCGCCGCCAGGGCGAGCGCGTCCGGATCACGACCGCAG
The DNA here is from genome assembly GCF_042656285.1 of Actinomadura rugatobispora. Lineage (GTDB taxonomy): Bacteria > Actinomycetota > Actinomycetes > Streptosporangiales > Streptosporangiaceae > Spirillospora > Spirillospora rugatobispora. The sequence continues at coordinate 59,803 of NZ_JBHSON010000072.1, forward strand.
ATGGAGACCGCGGCGCCTTCGGCGACGAGCGCCCGCGCGATCGCGAGCCCGATCCCCCGGCTCCCACCCGTGATGAGGGCACAACGACCGTTCAGCCCCAGATCCACCGATTTCCTCCTGCTCGTTGCCGATCAATTGTCCCAGTTACTTTAGTGTAGTATCAGTAAGAAGGGAAGGTGAGGTGGGCCCAGTCCACCGCAGTACAGCACCGCCTTTCGCCCTAGGCAGTTGACCTGTGCGGCCCAATAACTTGATGCTCACCTAGATTTCTCCGTGCCCCGCGTTCATGCCGGGGTCACCCGGAGCCGACAACGAGGAGTCGCGGTGCGAGCAGCCTTCATCAGTGCGGCAGGAGCCATCCGGATCGAGGAGGTCGCGGATCCCGCGCCCGACCGCGGTGGCGTCGTCGTCGACATCGTGTCGTGCAGCATCTGCGCCACGGACGCGCACTACTTCGCGGCCGGCGGACATGACGTCCCACCGTCGATCTTCGGACACGAGTGGGTCGGCCGGGTCTCCGAGGTCGGTGCCGACGTCACCGATCTCGACGCCGGGCGGCTCGTCGCGGTGACCGTCGGCACGTCGTGCGGCACGTGCGCGCCCTGCCGGCGCAACCTCGGCGACCTGTGCGCGAGCACGCTCCAGCAGGCGCGCGGCCGGGACTCGGCCGCCTCTCCCTGGGGCGGCTTCTCCGATCGCATCGCCGTCACCGCGAGCCGGGTGCTGCCACTGCCGGAGTCGATGCCCGCGGAGTCGCGCGAGCTCGTCGAACCCGCCGCGGTCGCCCACCGCGGCGTGCGGCGGGCGGGGATCCGGCTGGACGATCTGGTCGTCGTCCAGGGCGGCGGTGCGATCGGGCAGTTCGCCGCCCAGTGGGCGAGACTCGCCGGCGCGGGCCGGGTGGTCGTCGTGGAACCCTCCGCGCCCAGGCGCGAACTGGCGGTCGCCTTGGGAGCGGACGAGGCGGTGCGTCCCGACGAGGCCGCCGACCGCGTCAGCGAACTCTCCGAAGGACTGGGTGCGGATGTGAGCATCGAGTGCACCGGGATCGCTTCGCTGGTCTACACCGGGTCCGAATTCCTGCGGCGGGGCGGCCGGCTCGCACTGCTGGGCTTCCCGCTGGAGCCGTCGACCATCCCCGTGCGCGAATGGCTGATCCGTGAGCTCGAGGTGGTCGCGTCGATGGGCTACAGCAGGTCCGACACCGCCACCACGGTCAGGTTCGCGGCCGACGGACGGCTGCGCGCCGCCGGGATGGTCACCATGCGGATCGGCTTCGACGGTCTTGAGTCGACCCTGGCCGGGATGCACGCCAGGACGATCGACGAACCGCGGGTGGTCTTCGACCCCGGAGCGCACTGAGCCGTCCGGTCGTCCTCCAGATCGGCGAAGGGCCGGAGGCCCTGGCACAGGGCGGGTTCCATGGTGACCTGACGCACCGTGAACCGTCGGGAACAGCACGTCGGGCGCCGCGGCTAGGATCTGTACCGACACTGGCCCTGAATCACGGCTCTTCGGGCACGGGCTTCTGGACGAAGCCGAACCCCCCACCGGACCGGGCGTGCGCACGGAGCCGACAGAACGGACTCGAGGATGACCAAACCTGAGGAAGGGGTACCCCGCGGCGCCCACCGGCCGTCCCGGCGGGCGCAGGTCGTGGAGGCGGCGATCCGCGTGTTCGCGGACCAGGGACTGAAGGCCTCGGTCGCCGCGGTCGCCGCGGAGTCGGGCATGAGCCCCGCGTCGATCTACTACCACTTCCCGACGAAGGACGAGCTCCTCACCGCCGCGCTCGAGGAGATCAGCTCGCGCATCTCGAAGACCACCCTGGCCGCCGGAGGCGAAGAGGCCCTGGACATCCGCGGGGCGGCGCAGGCGGTGTGGGAGTACCACCGCGAGCACGCCGCGGAGACGCGACTGCTCTACGCCTGGGCGGCCACCGGTCCCGAGCCGGCCCGGGCGGTCCGGGACCAGTTCGTGGCCCGGCACGTCGAGCAGTCCCGCCGGCGGATGAGCGATCAGGGGCGCCAGTCGCGACTGGACCTCGCGGTGGCGGACCTGGCGGCCCGCGCCTACGTACGGATGGCCATGGACCTGTCCCAGGCCTGGGCCGCGGGCGGCAGGATCGCCGGCTATCGGCGCAAGGACCTGATCGTGGAGGCGCTCATCGAGGTCGGCGAGCGCCTGGCCGGATCCTCGCCGGACACCCGGACGATGTGACGCAGGACGGCTGACTGCCGATGGCAGGAGCTCCGGGATGCGGAGCCCTGCCATCGGCGTCTTCGGTTAGCGCGTTACTTTAGTCATTTCATATATGGCGCACCGGGCGAAGGGTCACATTCCCAAGGCGTCCGCCACCCGGTCGGGCAGCCCGGTCCATGCCTCCGGCGAATCGATCCCGGTCCAGAAGTTGGGGTCGAGGATGACCTCGGCGACGCCCGCGTCCCGGGCCCTGGCGACCTGCTCCGGGATTCCGTCCACGCCCAGCAGGGGCCGCGCCTCGGTGGCTCCGCCCGGGGGCTCCATGAAGATCCGCCAGTAGAGCTCGACCGGGGCCCGGCCCTCCGCGCGCTGCGCGTTGATCTCTTCGTGCTGCCGCACGATCACGTCGAGGGGGAAGGTCGGGTTCCAGATGTCGAACAGCTTCGCCGTTCGGCGCCGGCCGGCTTCGGAGAACATCCCCGAGAGAAGCTTCGGGCGGGGGCGCTGGACCGGCTTCGGCGAGACGATCGAGGGCGGGATGTCGAAGAACTCGCCGTGGAACTCCACGGGGTCCTCGCCCCAGCAGGCGAGGACCGCCTCGATCAGCTCGTCCGCGCGACGGCCCCGGGTCCGGAAGTCGACGCCCATCTGGTCGTGCTCCTCGCGCGACCAGCCGATGCCGAAACCGGCGACCAGGCGTCCCCCGGAGATCACGTCGATGGTGGCCAGCCGCTTGGCGATATCGACCGGGCGGTGGTAGCCGGCGACGAGGATGCTGGTCCCGATCGCGATCCGCTCGGTCCACGCGGCGAGCGCGGACAGGGACTCCGTCGCGGAGAGCATCGTCCGGTACTGCTCGGGCACCGCCCGTCCGGGCTGGCCCGCGTAGGGCGCCGTGGGCTCCAGCGCGAAGAAGAGGTGGTCCTGCACCCAGAGGCTGGTGAAGCCCCTGGCCTCGGCGCGTTCGGCGAACGTCCGCAGCACCTCGCGGCCCAGATGAGGACCCAGCTGCGGAACCGAGAAACCGACACCCGTCATTTCGCGCCCTCCTCGACTCGTGCTCAGAAACTAGCGCCATCATGTTTCTTTAGTCAATCTCTTGTTACTGGTACGCTGCGGGAGATCGGTCTGGCAGGCTCCGCGGCGGCGCCGAGCAGAGAGAGCGGGAAAGCGCATGGACCATCGAGCACGACGCGGCCTGCTGGTCTGCGGTGGGCGGTTCCACGACTTCGACTTCGTCCGGCTCCGCCTGCTCCAGCTGCTGGCCGAGGACGAATCCGTTCGGATGCAGGTCGTCCCGGACTGGTCCGGGATCGAGGCACGGCTGCCCGCCTCCGACTTCCTGATCAGTTACACCTGCGACGTCCGGCCGACCGAGGAGCAGGCACGGGCGCTCTCGCGGTGGGTGCGGGACGGCCATCGATGGCTGGCCCTCCACGCCACCAACAGCGCCCTCGAGCTCGGCGGGCGGCGGGTCACCGCGCTACCGCTCCCGGAGGCGTTCGTGGACGCCCTCGGGAGCCGGTTCCTGTCGCACCCGCCGATCGCCCCGTTCACCGTGACCGCGGCCGAGCCGGATCACCCGCTGGTGGCCGGCGTCGGCGAGCTGGTGGTGAGCGACGAGCTCTACCTGAGCGAGCTGCGTCCGGGAATCCGGCCGCTCCTGACGACCCGCTGGAGCGGCGTGACCCCGCGCTTCGCGGACTCCGACTGGACCGGCGACGAACCGCGTCCCGTCGCCTATCTCAATGATCACGGCGCGGGGTGCGTCTACTACCTGACCCTGGGCCATGCCCGGGGGCACTACGACATGCAGCCCGAGACGGACTACTGGCCGGAGGTGGACCGCGGCCCCTGGGAGGAGCCGGGCTTCCAGCTGCTCGTCCGGCGCGGCCTCGGCTGGGTCTCGGAGAGGAGCACGGCATGAGCACGAAGGTCCTCGCCCTCACAGGCGGCCACTCCTACGACGTGGAGGCGTTCCGCGGATACCTCGGCGAGCTCCACGGGTGCGAGGTGACCTGGGCGGAGCAGCCGGACGGGAACGCGCTGATCCGTTCCGGCGAGGCCGCGTCCTACGATGCGCTGCTCTGCTACGACATGCCCGGCATCACCGTGAAACTGCGGAACCCGATCCGCACCGAGGCACCGGACGCGGCCCTCAAGCAGGGCTGGCGGCGGCTCCTGGACGCGGGAACCGGTGTCGTCTTCCTCCATCACGCCCTGGCGAGCTGGCCCGAGTGGCCGGAGTTCGCCGAGATCATGGGCGGGATCTTCCTGTACCGGGCGGGCACGGTGCGCGGTGAGCGCCATCCCGACTCCGGTTACATCGAGCACGTGCCCGAGGAGTTCCGGGTCGTCCGGGACCACCCGGTCACCCGGGGTCTGCCGGAGAGGTTCCGGCTCGCCGGCGACGAGCCCTATCTCTGCCCGGTCTTCGAGGACTCGGTCGAGGTCCTGGTCCGCCGGGTGGGGTACGAGGAGGCGGGCGCCTACCTGTCCAGCGAGCACACGGTGCTCACAGGCGAGGAGAGACCCTGCGCCGGCGCCTCGTCCCTGGTGAGTGACGCCGCCGCGTGGGTCCGGCGGGAGCGGAACAGCCGGATCGTCTACCTCCAGCCGGGGGACAACGGCTCGTCGTTCAAGTCCCCGCACTTCGTGCACCTGACCCGCAACGCCCTGGCCTGGGTCTCCGCGGTGCGATCGTGCGGTTCGTCCGCCGCTGCCGGCGAAGAGTAGAGGGGAAGTCCATGTTTCACCTGACTTCGGAGCACCTTGAGTTCCGTGATCTGACCAGGAAGTACTTCGGCGCGAAGGTCGATCCCTCGGCCGAGTCGGCCGGTGCCGGTGAGATCCGCGGCTGGTGGCGCCGCGCCGACGAGGAGCTCGGGCTGGGCGCTTCCTTCCTGGCCGAGGAGCTGGGTGGCCTGGGGCTGGACTTCGGCTTCGCCGCCGTCCTGCTCGAGGAGGCGGGCCGCGTCCTGCTCGATGCCCCCCTCCTGCCCGTCGTGGTGGCCTCACAGGCCCTGCGGGGGGTGGACGCGGAGGTCGCCGCGCGGCTGATCACCCCGGGAAGGTCCCTCGGGGCGGCCCTCGGCGGCATCGACTGGACGGCTCCGCCGCCCCTGCGGATCAGCGGCTCGGGCGCCTCGTCCACCGTCACCGGCGAGCTCGGGCTGGTCCTCTACGGCCAGAGCCTGGACGTCGTGCTCTTCCCCGCCGTCGACGCCGCAGGCGAGGTGGGGGTGTACGCCGTTGAGACGACCGCGGACGAATATGCCGCCTCGCCCATCACCGGCGTGGACCTGCGCCGGGAGGCCGCGCGGGTACGCCTCGACGCCGCCCCCGTGGTGAAGGTGTCCGCCCCCGGCGACGGTGCCGCGCAGGCCGGGCGCATCGGCGACATCGCCGCGATCGCGCTGGCCCTCGAACAGGTCGGCGCGGGTCAGGCCGCCCTGGAGATGGCCGTCGACTACGCGCGCACCCGCGTCCAGTTCGGGCGGGCGATCGGCTCGTTCCAGGCCGTCAAGCACCGGTGCGCGGAGATGCTCGTGGACGTCGAGCGCGCCCGGTCCGCCGCGTACCACGGGGTGACCCGCGTCCTGGCCGGCGAGGACCTGGCGGAGCCCGCCGCGCTCGCCCAGGCCACCGCGTCGGAGGCCCTGGACCGGATCGCCTACGAGAACGTGCAGGTGCACGGCGGCATCGGGTTCACCTGGGAGCACCGGGCGCACCTGTACGCCCGGCGGGCCACCTCGACGCGGGCACTGCTGGGCGGCCCCGACCTCCACCGTGACCGCCTGGTCGCGGCGCTCCAGCGCGCCTGACCTCCCGATCGAGTAGTCGGCCCCCGGCACCCAG
>NZ_JBHSON010000073.1:0-58915 GCF_042656285.1 Actinomadura rugatobispora
GACGACGTGGACGCCCTCGGACGGGTCGGCGTCGAGCCGGGGGCCGAGCGCGGCCAGGTCGACGGGCGCGTCCGCCAGCGGCGTGGCCGTCCCGTCGAGAGCGGCGGCCAGCTCGGCGGCCAGTTCCAGGCGGGGGTGGCGGGCGAAGAGCGCCTTCAGGGCGATCCGCGTTTCGAGGCGGGCCAGGTGCGGGCCGAGGCAGACGTGCGGGCCGTCGCCGAACGCCAGGTGCTTGGCGCGCGGCTCGCGGGAGATGTCGAACAGGTGCGCGTCCGGGCCGTGCTGCTCGGGGTCGCGCGCGACCGCCGTGTACGGGGCCATGATCGCGTCCCCGGCCGGGATGGTGACGCCCGCGAACTCCAGGTCCTCCAGGGGGTAGCGGGCCAGGAAGTTGCCGATCGGCGGGTCCCAGCGCAGCACCTCCTCCACGACCCGCGCCCAGTCGTCGTCGGTGCCGTCCAGGACGGCGGCGAGCTGGGCGGGGTGGGTGAGCAGCGCGCGGACGGCGTTGGTGATCAGCCCGATGGTGGTCTCGTGCCCGGCGGTGAGCAGCACCCAGAGCGTCCCGGCCAGCTCCTCGCCCGACAGGCCGCTCGGGTCGGCCACGAGGGCGCTGGTGAGGTCGTCGCCGGGCTCGCGGGTGCGCAGTGCGATCAGCTCGCCGAGGAACCGCGGGATGTCCTCCTGGACGGCGGTGACCTGCTCCGGCGTGGTGTCGGTGCGGAAGATCGTGTCCACCAGGTGGCGCAGCCGCGCCTGCTGGTCGTCCGGGACGCCGAGCAGCTCGCAGATCACCCGCATCGGCAGCGGGACGGACAGGTGCGCCCGCAGGTCCACCACGCCCGAGGCGTCGGCGTGCGCGGGCAGGGCGTCCAGCAGCTCGGCGGCGGTCGCCTCGATGCCGGGCCCGAGGGCCTGGACGCGGCGCGAGGTGAACGTGCGGGTGACCGGGCGGCGCAGCCGGTGGTGCTCGGCGCCGTTGGCGGTCACCATGTTGGTCACCTTGATCATCCCGATGATCGGGTTGTCGTCGGTGAGCTCCCCGGTCTTCACCGCCGTCCAGTCCCGCCAGTCCTTGCTCACCCGCTCGTGCCGCACCAGCTCGCCGACCAGGGCGTGCGTGGTGAGCGCCCAGGCGTGCAGGCCGCCCGGCAGGACGACCCGCACCACCGGCCCGGCGGCGCGCAGCCGCGCGGCCTCGCCCATGTGGTCGGCGCCGGTCGGGTCGAGGGTGACGACCGGGACGTCCCCGGTGGACGGCGCGGTGCTCGGCGTGGTCAAGGGCGGCCTCCGGGGGCTTCGTGGGTGGCGGTGAACGAGACCGGCAGCGAGGCGGGGCAGCGCGTCCACGGGGACGGCTCGAACTCCAGCCCGGCCGGGTCCACGGTCAGCCGCAGGTCGCGCAGGTAGTGCAGCGCGGTCGCGACCGCCGTGCGGGCGATGGTGCGCGCCGGGTCGCGGGCCGGGCAGGCGTGCGGCCCGGCGCTCCAGGCCAGGTGCGCCCGGTTGCCGCTCTGCCAGAACGCCCGGCCGCCGTGCGCGCGGTGGTCGTGCGCGACCCCGGCCAGCCCGAGGATCAGCGCGTCGCCGCGGGCGATGGCGCGGCCGCCCAGCTCGGTGTCGCGCAGCGCGTACCGGGCCGGCATGTTGATCATCGGCGGGGCGACGGACAGCACCTCGTCCAGCGCGTCGTCCAGGCCCAGCCGCCCGCCCCGCACCCGGCCGGCGAACCGCGGGTCGGTCAGCACCAGCCGCAGCGTCTGCGCGATCCAGCTGATGGTGGTGTGGTTGCCCGCCGACACCAGCACCACGATCGACTGGAGGACCTCGGCCTCGGTGCGCAGGTCCGGGTGGCCGAGCAGGAGGCTGGTCAGGTCGTCGCGCGGGTCGGCGCGGCGCGACTCGGCCAGGCCGAACAGCAGCGCCTCGAAGCGCCGGTTGCCGTCCTGGGAGTCCTCCTGGGAGCCGAACAGGGCGCGCATCGCGTCCAGCAGCTCGCGGCTCTGCCCGGGGTCCAGGCCGATCAGGTTCCCGATCGTCAGCAGCGGGACGGCCGCGGCGTACTCGGCGACCAGGTCGGCGGTGCCGCGCCCGGCGAACCCGCCGATCAGGTCCGCGCACACCGACTCGACGGTACGGCGCAGCCTGCGGTGGTCGACGGAGGCGATCGCGTCCTCCAGCGGGCGCCGCAGCCTGCGGTGCTCCTCGCCGTCGTAGCCGATCACGTTGTCGCGGAAGAACATCATCGGGCCGAGCGGCGAGTCGGGTGGGACCGTTCCGTCCTGGAACGCCTTCCAGTCCCGGGCGTCGCGGGAGAACAGGTCCGGGGTGCCGGTGAGCGCCTTCAGCTCCTCGTACCCCATGACGAGCCAGGCGTGCACGCCCGGCTCCAGCTCCACCGGCGCGACCGGGCCGTGCTCGCTCCACAGCCCGTCGAAGACCGGGCCCAGGTCGGGGCAGGTGGTGGTGGCCGTCAGCGGGAGGGGCGCGGTGGTGGTCATCGCGGGCGGTCCTTCCGGTCCTTCCGTCCGTGGACGGCGATGGCATGGCCGGTCAGCGCCGCCAGGGCGCGGATCGAGGACGTGCGCTCCAGCGCGTTGCAGTCCACGATCGGGGTCTCCGGCAGCAGGTCCAGCGCCTGGCGGAGCTCGTCATGAGTGTGCTGGGGCGTGTCGGGGAAGTGGTTGACGGCGACGGCGAACGGCGCGGGCACGTGCGACTCGATCTGGTCCAGGACGTCGAAGCTGCCCGCCAGCCGCCGCGCGTCGACCAGCACCAGCACGCCGACCGCGCCTTCGGCCAGGCCCGCCCACATGCTCCAGAAGCGGCGCTGGCCGGGCGTGCCGAACAGGTACAGCGCCGTCCGGTGGTTCAGGGTGACGCGGCCGAAGTCCATCGCGACCGTGGTGGTGGTCTTGCCGGTGAGGCCGTCCAGGTCGTCCACGCCGGCGCTGGCCTGGGTGATCGGCTCCTCGGTGCGCAGCGGTTCGATCTCGCTGACCGAGCCGATCAGGCTGGTCTTGCCGACGCCGAAGTCGCCGACGACCAGGATCTTGGCGGTGCGCGCGACCGTGCCGGGCAGGTAGGGGATCCGCTCGACCGGTTCGGGCGGTTCGCCGTCCTCGTAGCCGGCGGCGGGCCCGGACCCTGGGTCAAAGGTCGCGAAGGCCATCGAGCACCTCTTTCAGCAGTTCGAGGCCGGGATCGGTGAAGGCGCCGGCGTGCGTCCGCAGCCGTCCGGCGGCGACCAGGTCGCCGACCAGGATCCGGACGACGCTGATCGGCAGGTCCAGGTGGGCGGCGGCCTCGGCCACCGACAGCACCCCGCCGCCGCACACCCGCAGCAGCGCCCGCTGCTGCGGCGAGGCGGTGGCGGGCAGCGGGCTCTCGGCGGGGGTGGCGGTCAGCAGCGTGTCGACGCCGACCCGTGAGCCGGACGGGGCCGCGCGGCCCCCGGTGAGCACGTAGGACCGCAGCGGCGTGTCCCGGTAGCCGCGCCCCTCCGGTTCGCTCATGCGACCATCCCCGCCCGCCGCCGGGGCGCCCGCGGGCGCCCCCCGGGGCCGCTCATGGCTCGCTCGTGCCGCGGGCCGGCGTGGCCAGCGTCTCCTCGCCCAGCTTGAGCACCATCGCCTGCATCTCCTGGGCGATCAGCGCGGCGTTGATCACCGGCTCGGTGACCACCGCCAGGCAGGACCGGGCCGCGGCGCTGCGGACGAACAGGTAGCCGCCCTCGTGCCCCACCATGAGCTGGTAGAGGGCCCGGTCGCCGGTGCCGAACTCGCCGGCCTGGTCGCGGGCCAGCGACAGCAGCCCGCTGCAGCGCGCGGCCAGCCGGTCGGCCTCCTCCTGCCCGGTGCCCTCGGACCTGGCCCGCAGCAGGCCGTCCACGGAGCACACGATGGCGTGCCGCACGCCCTGGACGTGTGCGAGCCTGCCGACCACCCAGTCCTGATCAGCCGTCATCGGCCTTCGTCTCCCGTTCGGTTCGCGTCGTCGTCACGGTCATCGGGCGCGGTCGCGGGCGGGGGGTGGGGGACGGCCGCGGCGCCCTCGAACAGCGCGCCCATCAGCTCGCCCGCCTCCTGCGGAGTCTCGGGCGACGGCGCGGTCATGGGCGGGGCGGAGGGCGGCGGGACGCTCCGGTTCCGGCGCGAGACCCGCTGCGGCAGGCCGCGCCCGAGGCCGCCGTCCGGCTCCGATTCCGGCTCCGGGACGGGGGCGGGGGCGGGGGCGGGGGCGGACGGAGCGGGCGGCAGCGGGTCGGCCGGAGCGGGCGCGGAGGAGGGGTGGGGGAACGCGGCGGGAGCGGGGGCCAGCGCGACCAGGTCGCGGGGGACGAGCACGACCGCCTGCAGGCCGCCGTAGGGAGACTCGTCCAGCGTGATCTTGAGCCGGTGGCGGCGGACGTAGCGCGCGACGACCGGGAACCCCATCCGCGGGACCTCGCCCATGTCGGCCAGGCTCACCGTGCGGGTGCCGTCCAGCACCGCCCGCGCCTGCGACATGCGGGGCTCCTCCAGCCCGGCGCCGTGGTCGTCGATCCGGAACACCGCGCCCTGCGCCGCGGTCGTGACCCGGACCGTGACCGGGGTGGCCGTCGGCGAGGACTCGGTGGCGTTGGCGAGCAGCTCGGCCAGCACGTGGATCACCGACTCCAGCGCCACCGGCGCGATCGCGGTGTCGGGGTCGCCCTCGACGCCGACCCGCCGGTAGTCCTCGATCCGGGCCTGCGCGGCCTGGACGACCTCGGCGAGCCGCATCGGGGCGTCCCACTGCTGGCCCTCCCAGGTGCCGGACGCCACCGCCAGGCCCTGGGCGAGCCGCGCCGACTGCGCCGCCAGATGGTCGATGACCTGGCACGTCACGTACAGCTCGGGCAGGTCGCGGTAACGCTCGGCGGCGGTCGCGGCCTCCTCCTGGACGCGGTGCATCGCCGACTGCACGCGCCGCGCCAGCGCCACCAGCGTGAGCTGCTGGGACTCCAGGACGTCCGCGTGGTCGCGGTGCACCTCGGCCGCCGCGTCGAGCACGGTGGCGCGCAGCTTGGCCAGCCCGGGATCGAGGGACTCGTCCGCGATCTCCGCCGGCGGCACGTCCCGGCCCTGCCAGGCGGCGGGGAGCTGCGCGGACAGCAGCCGCTCCATCGCGGCGGCGACGGCCTCGTTGCGCGCGGCGAGGTCGCCCGCGTGCGCCTGCCACGCCTGCTCGCGATGCGCCTGCTCCTGCTGGAAGCGGTGGAGGGCGGCGGCCTGCGCCTCGGCCTGGGCGCGGTAGTGGGCCATGCCGTCCCGCGCGGTGGCGTGCCCCCGGTACGTCCACCAGGCCCCGGCCGCGGCGGTGGCCACGAGCAGGTCGGCCAGGACCGCAAGCGCCCACCCCGCCGGGTTCGACCCGTCCAGGAACGGCAGCGGCACGGCCACGACGGCCACCACCGCGCAGAGGGCGAGGATCGGCACCGCCGGCCGGAGCAGCCGCCCGGCGGCCCGCTCTCCTCCCGCGGGCGCGAGGGCCGCCGGAGGCCCCGCGGCGGGCGGGTCAGGCGGGGTAGCAGTCATGATCGCTTTCGTTGCGTGGGGGTCATGGGCCCGGTGCCGCGGACGAGCGCGCGCTCCGCCTGGGGACGCGGGCGCGGCGCGGGCGCGGGCGCCGATCAGCAAATCGCCTACGCGATCGATCGTCAAGGTGGTGATCACTCACACGGGGCCCGTTGTACCCGTTCCGACCTGGGTCTTTTCTCCGGTTCACTCGCGTGACCAGGGGAGATGATCGTTCACCTGGAATTTTCGGATCGCCGGGACGGGTCGCGGCGGGTGCGCGGAGCTATGCGGGTGCTTGCCGTATCTAGCGGTCTTTTATGCCTTTCGCGCGATATGTAGGGAATTGTTGGGAAATGTACCGGGCGGGGGGACGGGAGGGGGCGCCGCGGCCCGATCCTTGACGGCTCAGGTACAGTGGGAGCGGCGAAGGGGAGTAGTCCCGATCCGCTGAGTGGTCGACATACTGGCGCAAGCCCGGCCCTCAGGCCGCGTCCCGCCCGTCCGGCGGGCCCGCGGTGGACGAGACCTTCGGTCTGGCAAGGCGTGCCCGGTACCCACCGGGCGCATCCGTCGTGCCGGGCCGAGCGGTCCTCTCCTCCCTCCGGGTGGCGCGCCACAGGGCCGTCGAGGCCCGGCCCTGAGGGGAAGGCCCCCGAGACCCCATGTCGTTCGACCTGTCCTTCGATCTGGCCACGTTCGCCACCGCGTTCGCCGTGATCTTCCTGGCCGAGCTGCCCGACAAGACCATGTTCGCCTCGCTGGCCATGGGCACCCGGATGCGGCCGCTCTACGTCTGGTTCGGCACCTCCAGCGCGTTCCTGGTGCACGTGCTGGTCGCGACCGCCGCCGGGAGCGCGTTCTCGCTGCTGCCCAAGCCGCTGGTGCAGGTGGTCGCGGCGGCGCTGTTCGCGTTCGGCGCGTACACGCTGCTGCGCGGCGGGGACGACGACGAGGACGAGGACGGCGCCCCCGCCAAGCGCGTCACCGGCCTGTGGCCCACCTACCTGACCGCCTTCACCGTGGTCTTCATCAGCGAGTGGGGCGACCTCACCCAGATCACCACGGCCAACCTCGCCGCCACCCGCGGCCCGCTGGCGGTCGCCCTCGGCTCGCTGCTGGCGCTGATGACGGTGTCCGCGCTGGCCCTGGTCGCCGGCCGCTTCATCGCCGACCGCGTCCCGCTGCGGGTCGTGCAGCGGATCGGCGGTCTGGTCATGGTGGCCTTGGCCGTATGGTCGCTGGCCGAGGCGGTCTTCGGATGAGCCGTCCCCGGACGAGGGGCCGCCCGCACCCACACGGACAGGGACACGGGCACATGCATGCACACGCGCACGGGCACTCCCACGGCGGACCCTCCGATCCCACCGTCGTACGGGCGGTCCTGGCGGTCATCGTCCCGCTCGCGGTGGCCACGCTGGCCGCGCTCCTCTGGATGTGGCCGGGCGAGGTGAAGGCGGGCGGCACGGGGGCCGAGGGCATGACCAAGGTCGGCGGCACGATCGTCGACATCGACCTCAAGCCGTGCCCGCGCCCGGCCGCCCCGCCCGGTGCCTGGCCCGCGGCCGAGCCGGGGGCCGCGCCGCGTCCCACCGACCCGCGCCGCTGCGGGAACGCCCACGTCAGGATGGAGGACGGCGCCCAGGCCGGACGGGTCGTCACCGTCGCCCTGCCCGACGGCCCAGGCACGCAGACGTTCGCGACCGGCGACGACGTCGTCCTGCTGCACCTGCCCGGCGGCGGCCCCGGCGCGGAACCGGGCCCCGAGGGGAGCAGCCCGTACCAGCTGTCCGACCACGACCGGTCCACCGGACTGTGGCTGATCGGCGCCGCGTTCGCGCTGGCGGTGGTCGCGTTCGGCCGCTGGCGCGGGCTGACCGCGCTGGTCGGGCTGGCGGTGACGTTCGGGCTGCTGCTGACGTTCCTGATCCCCGCGATCCTGAACGGCTCCCCGCCGCTGGCCGTCGCCATCGTCTGCGCGGCCGCGATCATGCTGGCGGTGCTGTACCTCACCCACGGGTTCAGCGTCGCCACCTCGATCGCGGTGATCGGCACGCTGGCCAGCCTGGCGCTGACCGGGCTGCTGGCCTGGCTGTCGATCCGGCTGACGCACCTGAGCGGCATCACCGACGACAGCTCGCTGAACCTGGACCTCGGCTACCAGATCAGCACCCAGGGGCTGCTGCTGGCCAGCATCATCATCGGCTCGCTGGGCGTGCTGGACGACGTGACCGTCACCCAGTCGGTCACCGTCACCGAACTGGCCCGCGCCAACCCCTCCTACGGGTTCGGCCGGCTCTACCGGGCCGCGGCCCGGGTCGGCCGGGCGCACATCGCCTCGGTCATCAACACGATCATCCTGGCGTACGCGGGCGCGTCGCTGCCGCTGATGCTGCTGTTCACCGTGGGACGGCAGCCGCTGGGCGAGGTGGTCACCGGCCCGATCATCGCGCAGGAGATCGTGCGCGGCGCGGCCGGGACGGTCGGGCTGATCGCCGCCGTGCCGATCACCACCGCGCTGGCGGCCTTCGCCGTCTCCCGCCGGGCCGCACGCGACGCCGAAGCGCCCGCGGTGCCTCAACCGGCCGGTTCCGGCATGTGAGACATCACCCGGGCCCCGCCCGTACCGGAGGAGTTTCCGGCAAGATGTCGGCCCAGTGGGGCTCGGTACGGGGGAGGTCCGGGTTGGCGCGCATCAGCCTGCGTGATCGGATGCGGTACTGGTTCGACAACACCATGTCGAGGGGGACCCCCGCGCTGATCGGCTGGCTGGGCCTGGCCTCGGGCGCGCTCATCCTGGTCGTGGCCACGCTGGCGGTGGTGCTGGCGCCGGGCGACTCCGAGCAGAACGGGCGCTGGCCCGGGGTCGTCTGGCGCAGCCTGCTGCGCACCCTGGACCCGGGCACGATGGGCGACGACGAGGGCACCGCGCCCTTCCTCGCCCTGATGCTGCTGGCCACGGTCGGCGGGATCTTCATCGTCAGCGCCCTGATCGGCGTGCTCACCACCGGCCTCGAAGGCAAGATCGCCGAGCTGCGCAAGGGCCGGTCGCGGATCGTGGAGCGAGACCACACCATCGTGCTGGGCTGGTCCGACCAGGTGTTCACGGTGATCGCCGAGCTGGTGGAGGCCAACCAGAGCCGCCGCCGGTCGTGCGTGGCGATCCTCGCCGACCGCGACAAGGTGGACATGGAGGAGGCGATCCGGGCGCGGGTCGGCGACACCGGGCGGACCCGGGTGGTGTGCCGGCGCGGCGACCCGCTCAAGGTCGCGGACCTGGAGCTGGTCAGCCCGGGCACGGCCCGTTCGATCATGGTGGTGTCGCCGCCGCTCGCCGACGCCGACAACCACGTGATCAAGGTGCTGCTGTCGCTGGGCGCCCGCGCCTGGGACGACACGCGCCCGCACGTGGTCGCCGCCGTGCACGACTCGGCCAACCTCCCCGCGGCCCGGCTGGCGGGCGGCGAGGAGGCGCACGTGATCGACGCCGACGACATCGCGATCCAGCTGATCGTCCAGTCCCACCGGCAGTCCGGGCTGTCCACCGTGTGCACCGACCTGCTCAACTACCGGGGCCACGAGTTCTACATGCTTCCCGAGCCGGCGCTGACCGGCTCCACCTACGGCGAGGCCCTGAGCGCCTACGAGCTGGGCGTCCCGGTGGGACTGCGCCGCGCCGGCGGGACGGTCGCGGTCAACCCGCCCGGCGACACCGTCATCGGGCCCGACGACGAGGTCATCGTGCTGGCCGAGGACGACCTGCTGATCCGGCTGGCGCAGCACCCGGTGCCGGTGGAGGAGGCGGCGATCACCACGGCGGCGCACCGGGAGCGGGAGCCCGAGCGCACCCTGCTGGCCGGCTGGAACGATCGGGCCCCGAAGATCATCCGACTCCTGGACTCCTTCGTGGAGCCCGGCTCCGAACTGGTGGTCGCGGCCCGCTGCGACCGCGACCCGAGTGGCGACTTCGCGGACCTGGACAACATCAAGGTCCACTTCGTCCACTGCGACCCCACCGACCGGACCCGGCTGGAGGCCCTGGACGTCGGCTCCTTCCAGAAGATCATCGTGCTGGGCGACGCCACCCGCGACCCCCAGCACGCCGACGCCCGCACCCTGGTCACCCTCCTGCACCTGCGCGACATGGAGGAGAGCCTGGGCGACCCGTTCTCCATCGTCAGCGAGATCAACGACGACGCCAACCGCGAGGTCGCGCAGGTCACCAAGGCCGACGACTTCGTGGTCAGCGACAAGCTGATCAGCCTGATGCTCACCCAGCTCAGCGAGAACCGGCACCTGCAGGACGTGTTCACCGACCTGCTCGACCCGGAGGGCTCCGAGCTCTACCTCAAGCCCGCCTCCGGCTACCTGCGCCCGGGTGCCGCCGCCAACTTCGCCACGGTCATCGAGGCCGCCCGCCGCCGCGGCGAGACGGCCCTCGGCTACCGCCTGCGCGACCACCACCACGAGCCGCCGTCGTACGGCGTCGTCCTCAACCCCGACAAGGCCGCCCCCCTCACCCTGTCCGCCGAAGACCACGTCATCGTCCTCGCCGAGGACTAGTCCCTTGACATTTCCCGGACGGAGCGGGGACCGCGGTCACACCCGGGTCACAGCTTTCCGCACCGTGCTGTGACCCCTCGGCCGTTAGAAAGATCGCGACGAGGGATCCGCACGGAAAGGGAGCACATTGGCTGTGGACAAGGAATGGGAACGGCGTTCGGTCCTTCGGGGTGTGGCCGTGATGGCCGGTGCCGCCGCGACCGTGCCCCTCCTGGGCAGGACGGCCATGGCAGAGCCCCGCAGCGGTGACGCGGACGCGCTGTTCAAGGCCGGGAACTTCGAGCAGGCCGGCCGCGCCTACGAGGAGATCCTGAAAAAGGACCCCGAGAACGTGCACGCGGCACGCCAGCGCGGCTATGTAGGGCTACTGGCCAACAAGTTCCCCGAGGCCGAGAAATACCTCACGATGGCCCTCGGACTGGCACCCGACGACAAGCAGACCAACCAGTTCCTGGGGGACTGCTACATCCGGCAGGACAAATTCGCCCTCTCCGTCCCGCGCTGGCAAGCGGCCGGCAAGGACGTCTACGCCAAGTGGTTCGCGGCGGTCAGCGGCGAGCCGTACCAGATCCATGGCGACACCGCGCGGCTGCCATGGCAGCAGATGGATCCGTTTCCGCTGGTGGAGGGTTCGGTCAACGGCGGACCGCCGAAGCGCTTCCTGCCCTACACCGGTGCCTCGTGGCTGGGCATGTCCGCGAAGGTGGCCGAGGAGGCCGGGCTGCGCGCCGTGGCCAGCCAGAAGATCGATTACCTGGACGGCACCGCGTGGCAGTACTTCGGGGTGCTGGAGTCCTTCAAGATGGGCGGCATCGAGCTGCGCAACATCCCCGTGGTGTGGACGGAAACGGATATGCCCGAGGAGGACAGGGACGGCGTCATCGGCACGTGGATCTTCTACCACCTGCTGACCACCTTCGACTACGCGGGCCGGTCGCTGATCCTGCGCCGCCGGACTCCCGAAACGGCCAGGAAGGCACGCGCCGACGCGGCCCGTGCGGGCGCCAAGCCCCTGCCGCTGTGGCTGGCCCGTGAGCAGATGCTGCACAGCACGGGCAGCATCGCCGGCTCCGGCCCACGGGTGGTGGGCCTGTCCATCGGCGGAAGCACCGAGAGCGCCGCGATCATGCCCGAGGCAACGGTCAAGGAGTTGCAGATCCGCACCGACTACGACCGCCCGCTCGAGACTTTCGGCCACAGCCACCCGCAGATCGTCTACCCCTGCTACCCGAAGGAGCTCCGCCTCGGCGACGCCGTCGCCGAAGGGGCCTACAGCGGAACGAACCCGAAGATGCCGGTCGCCCCCTACGGGTTCGACGTGCCGGCCACCCTCTTCCACCCCTTCTACAAGCCCTACAACCTCACCCTCGACTTCACCGACATGAACCTCTACATCGCCCGCGGCAACGCCTGACGATCCTCTCTCGCTCGTCGTCATGTGACGCGCCGCCACAGGGGCGGCGCGGCGCCGGGCCGGACGACGCCCGCGTCGGTGAGGGCCTTGAGGACCGCGCGGGCGCACTCGCGGCGCAGTTCGGCGCGCTGCCGCCGCACGGCCCGCCAGGTGCGCCAGGGCGGGAGGCCGACGGTCTCGTACACGTACGGCTGGATCATCAGGTCGAACATCACCACGACCGCCACCGGGACGATCCAGCGGACCGCGAAGCGGTCGGACCAGGTCGTCGCGGCGTAGTGCTCGCCGAGCGTGGTGCGGGCGAAGGCGAGGTGCCGGGCCTCCTCGGCACGGTGGTAGCGGCTGACCGCGGCGATGTAGGGGTCGGTCTCGGGATGCTCGGCGAGCCGCTTCTGCAGCAGGTCGGGGACCTCCTCCCCGGCCAGCACGAAGGCGTCGAGGGTGGCCGGTCGTTTGATCAGCTTCGGCAGGGCGAGCCGGTAGAGCCGGGTGGCCCAGCGCCCGCCGATGAACGGGTTGCGCTGCTCGGGTGCGAGCTGCCGGAACAGCCGGACGAACAGCCGCGAGTGCCGGGTCTCCTCCCCGATCTCGTGGAGCGCGTAGGTGAAGCGCGGATCGGTGATGTCGGCGCCCAGGGCCATCTGGTAGGCGAACCCGGCCATCAGCACCGCCTCGAACATGATCCCGTTGTGGAAGATCGACGCGAGTTCCTCGCGGGCCAGCCGCGCCCGCTGCTCCGGGCCGAGCTCCAGGTCCAGCCCGGCCACCGACAGCAGCTCGTCGGGGACGATCTGCTCCTGGGTCGGCTCGCCGGCGACCTCGACATCGGGTTCGATGACCCGGCGCAGCGAGGCCCTGTTGAGCCGCTCGACGCGCACCGCGTTGCTGATCATGACGGAGGCCCTCCTTGATGATCGCTCACTCCCAAAGTAGACGATTTCAGTGATTCACTCAATCTCTCAATTTTGAGTAGAGTGAAGCGGTGAGCGCAGCCATGACGAAGAGCGAGCGGACTCGCCAGGCCCTGCTCGAAGCGGCCATCACCCGGTTCGGGCGGGACGGATACCGCCGGACCTCGGTCGCCGAGATCGCCCGGACCGCCGGGCTGAGCGGCACGGCCCCGTACGCCTACTTCGCCGGCAAGGAGGACCTGTTCATCGCCGCCGTCGACGCGGACGCGGCACCCGTCATCGAGGAGGGACTGGCCGGACTCACCGGTGACATCTCCATCGACCACTGGCGCGCCTCGCTGATCATCGCCCTCCTGGACGCGCTGGAACGGCACCCGCTCGCCCGCCGCATCGTCGCCGGTCTCGAACCCGAGTACACCGTGCGGCTCATGACCATCCCCGCCCTGGACCAGTTGCGCGCCGAGACCGCGCGGCGACTGCGCGTCCAGCAGAAGGCGGGGCAGGTCCGCGCGGACATCGACCCCGACCAGTTCGCCCGAGGTCTGGTCCCCATCGTGATGTCGCTGCTGATGGCGCTGCTCCAGACCCGCTCCGACCCCGCCACCCTGCTCGGTCCCGACGTGGCGGCCATCTTCGACGCGGCCGTCCTGCCCCCCACCACCTGAGCCCTCCACGAGCTCTTGCCCTCCGACTGGTGCTCAATTGGGGATAAGCCGGGAATGGACAAGCCGTGGACGTTCAGCCGCAGCCCGATGACCGGACCGACTTCGAGAACGCCGACAAGGGCTTCATCGGTACGGCGTCGAATCCCGCGATCCGGGACGCCTCCGGCCGGACCGTCTGGGACCTGGCCGCCTACGACTTCCTCGGACCCGACTGCCCGGAGACGGCGAACCCGAGCCTGTGGCGGCAGTCCCTGCTGAACGCCAGGCACGGCCTGTTCCAGGTGGCCGTCGGGGTCTACCAGGTGCGCGGCTTCGACCTGTCGAACATCTCCTTCATCGAGGGCGACGAGGGCGTCGTCGTCGTGGACCCGCTGCTGTCCACCGAATGCGCCGAGGCCGCGCTGGCGCTCTACCGCGAGCACCGGGGCGACCGACCGGTGAAGGCGGTGATCTACACCCATTCGCACGCCGACCACTTCGGCGGCGTACGCGGAGTCGTGCCCGAAGGTGCGGAGATCCCCATCATCGCCCCGGCCGGATTCCTGGAGCACGCCGTCGCCGAGAACGTCTACGCCGGGACCGCCATGAACCGGCGCGCCATCTTCATGTACGGGACGGAGCTGCCCAGGGGCGCCGCCGGCCAGATCGGCGCCGGACTCGGCCAGAACACCTCGACCGGCACGATCTCGCTGATCGAACCCACGCTGTCCATCACCGAGACCGGCCAGGAGGAGGTGGTCGACGGTGTCCGCCTCGTGTTCCAGATGACTCCGGGCACCGAGGCCCCCGCCGAGATGAACTTCCTCGTCCCCGACCGCCGCGCCCTGTGCATGGCCGAGAACGCCACCCACAACCTGCACAACCTGCTGACGCTGCGCGGCGCGCTCGTCCGCGACCCGCGCGTGTGGGCCCGCTACCTCACCGAGGCGATCGAACTGTTCGCCGACCGCGCCGACGTCCTGTTCGCCTCCCATCACTGGCCGACGTGGGGCACCCGCGAGCTCACCACGTTCCTGACCCAGCAGCGCGACCTGTACGCCTACCTGCACGACCAGACCCTGCGGATGATTAACAAGGGCTACACCGGCAACGAGATCGCCGAGCTGATCCAGATGCCGCCCGCGCTGGAACGGGCCTGGCACGCCCACGGCTACTACGGCTCGGTCTCCCACAACGTCAAGGCCATCTACCAGCGCTACCTCGGATGGTTCGACGGCAACCCCGCCCACCTGTGGGAACTGCCGCCCGAGGAGTCGGCGAAGAAGCACGTGGAGTACATGGGCGGCGCCGACGCCGCCCTGGCCAAGGCCGCGACCGCCGTCGAGGACGGCGAATGGCGCTGGGCCGCACAGGTCCTCAACTACGTCGTCTTCGCCGACCCGGACAACACCACCGCCTGCGAACTCCTCGCCCAGGTCTACGACAGGCTCGGCCACGGCAGCGAGAACGGCACCTGGCGGAACTTCTACCTGCAGGGCGCCGAGGAACTGCGAGGCAACAAGGCCCCCACCGCCGTCGACACCGCCGCGCCGGACGTCATGGCCGCCCTCAGCGTCGACCAGGTCTTCGACTCCCTCGCCATCCGGGTCGACGGCCCGCGCGCCTGGGACACCCGCCTCACCATCGACTGGAACTTCACCGACCTGAAGCAGGAGATGAGGCTCACCCTCGCCAACGGCGTCCTCACCCGGACCCGCGTCCACGACGGCTCCCCGGCCGACCTCACCCTGACCCTCACCAAACCGCAACTGCTCCAACTCGTCGCGACCGGCGACCTCGACGGCATCCAGACCGAGGGCTACCCCAGCGCGCTCAACACGCTGATCGGCCTTCTCGACGATGTCGACCGCGACTTCGACATCGTCACCCCGTGAGGGTCCCGCCCGCCGAACAAGCGACATGAGGCCCGCGCGGGCGCGGGACCGCTCGTCCCGGTGGCGCAACGGCGGACCCTCGCCCGTCGGGCCGAGAGGACGCCGCCCTCGCCCTGGCCCGCGCGGGCGTCCCGACCTGGGCCACCGCCCGCCGCGCTCGCCGAGGGGGGCTGCCGCACCCTGGAGTTGGACGTCACCGACGACGCGTCCTGCGTCCGGGCCGTCAAGGCCGAGCACAACGTCGCCGGCGCGCTGGTCAACAACGCGGGCTACGCCCTCGGCGGCGTGGCCGAGGAACTGTCGGTGGGCGACCTGCGCAGCCAGTTCGAGACCAACGTGTTCGGGCCGGTCAGGCTGCCCCCACCCTGCGCGGGCTCGTCCCTCCGCCTGTGGGACCGCATCATGCTCCGCATGGTCCCCTTCGAGTGATGTGGACGTGGACAACCGGGCGGGTAGGGGCCGGGTATGAGTAAGACGCCGATGGACAAGGACGCCGCGGCGCGGATCCAGTCAGCCGCGGCGCATGATCCGCACAGCGATTCAGCGCAGGACGACTTCGACCGGCGGGCACAATCCGCCGCCGACCGACACGAAGACGACGACGATCGCGGCACCGGCCAGGACGCCGACAGCGACCGGTGAGGCTCCTCCCAGGCGGCAACGGCCCGGTGGTCGGCGGTGTCGGCCGGTACGAAGGCCCGCTCTGCCCAGTGCGCCCGGCAGCGGCGCGGCCAAGCCCTGGCCGGGGCAGCCGAACCACCTTCTTGTGAGGGCGTCCAGCCGGACGGGCTTGTGAGCGACTGTTTGAGGGCTCAGCTCTCAGGCGGGACGCCGCACGGCGCCGACTGCGGCTGCTCGTTTCCGCCGGTCACCGCGATCGCCTGAAGATCACTGAGTCGCTGGGGCAGCCCGTCCTTGGGGAACGTGGCGGTGTTGCCCGCCGTGGACCGGACGCGGCCGCTCGCGGGGTCGAACAGGCGAATCTCGCGGGCGTTCTTCGGTCCGATCACTCTGACCCGGTCACCGTCGGGCAGGCAGGCCACGTCCCTGGTCCGCCGCGGCCTGGAATCGTTGGTGGATCGGGACGCCGCGGTGACGTCCTGGCTGCCGGTCAGCACACGGTAGTCCGGGTAGCGGACGTCCATCTGCACGTCGGTGTCGACGGCGACGACGGTGTGGAGGGTGGACGACGCGCGGCGGCCCGTGATGAGAGTGAGGTCCTCGCTGAGAACCGTCTTCCGCCGGCCCTCGTCGCCGCCCGTCTCACCCTGCCACAGCTCCCGCCAGGTCACTTCCACGGGAATGTCGCCGCCAGAGATCGCCTCGTCGCACAGCAGTGCGCCCGCGGCGTAGCGGATGTGCAGCCGGTCCAGCGCCGCGACGTCGTGCTGCCCTTTCCGAGCCGCCTCGGGCGTCGGGTAGTAGGTCAGCTCGATGGGATAGGGAAAACCCGGTTTGTAGAGGTAGGTCACCTGGCGGACCCCATCGGGACCGGACCGGTCGTCGGCACGCAGCAGGACGGCCTCGCCGCACCCGTCGTGGGGGTTCCTGGGGCCCTCGTCCTTCTCCTCGCCGGACGAAGGGTCGATCTCAACCTGCGGCGGCACCGTCGCCGTACCGCCTTCCTGAGTCTTCGCCGGATGCCAGGCGAGGGGGTCTCCTCCGGCGGGGACATTGCCGAGGCTGGAAAAGCGCAGGTTGGTCAGCCAGGGCGGCATGACGAGCGTGACGTCCCCCGATGAATAGGAATAGTAAGGATCATCCGGAGCGTCCCAGACGAGCGACACGGGCGGGCCTTCGCCGGTCGGCCGGGCGCCCATGCTGGGATGCGGCGGCGCGGTGAGGACCGTCCCGTTTCCGTTGCGCACAGGGTTGTACATCAGCAGGTAGCGGTTCGACGTCATCAGGGAGACCCACCCGGGACGAGGGCCTTCGGGCTTGCCCGGCGAGTAGAGGTCTTTCCGGTGGCCGCCGTCGGTGACCGTCCCGGAGAACAGCAGTCGGGAGTGCTCGACGTCGTCGGGGGAGTCCACGTCCGTGGGGTAGGCGCCGCCCAACGCACGCACCTTGGTGCCGGGGGAGGTGCCGTGGTCGACCAGGATTCCCAGCGCCTCCCGGGCCTGGGCACGGTCGTTGCTCCGGTTGCCGAGGGTGGGCCAGCCGCGATACCCGTACGACGAGCGGACCTGGTCGAGCGAGGTGACACCCGGCGCCGCGTCCGGAAGGTCGGGGGTGGAGCCGTCACCGGGCGCGGGCGCGGTGCCGCGGCCGACCAGAAAGCTCGCGAACATCGCGGCTACGCCGACGGAGGCCACGATCATCACCGGCCTGGACGTGGCCGACCTGAGGGACGGACGGCTGGTGCGCACCTGGGCGTCAGCCTCCTCCTGTGCGTTCGTCATGTGATCAACTCCCCTTCTTCCCCTGTGAGCCGAGCGGGCGGAGTTAAGAGAGTCGGGCCTCCGGCCCACCCGACGGGCGCCGTCGCCGAACCAGGTACATCGTGTGGCTCTACTGGCTGTGCATGACCGTCCGCATCGAGTGGCCACGTGCAACCCATTCGGGTGTGGCCGGCACCCGCACGGCAGGACGGCGCTGGTGGCCGAATTTTCCGGGGCCTTCGTCCACGGCTGCCTCGCGTCGGCCGCGAGGCCAAGGGCGCCCCCACGCTGCGCCGGATCGCCTCCGGGACCGCATCATGCTTCGCAAGGTCCCCTTCGGGTGATGTCGATCGCCGCGCACACCCACTTGCACCCCGGCTCGTCCGCCGCCTCGACCCAGAACCGGTCCGCGTAGTGCCGCGCCAGGCGCAACCCCCACCCCCCGAAATCGGCACCGGAGGCATCCAGGTCCTCCACCGACCCGACGACCTCCCGGAGCACGGGCCGGACCCCGCCCGCCCCGTCCCGAACCCCGAGCCAGAGCTCCCCTTCCCGACGGCTCAGGTGGACCCGCACGGTCTCGCCCGGCGCCGAGACTTCCACCGCGTTCGTGGCGAGCTCGCTGATGATCGCCACCGCCGCCTCTTCGTAACGCTCCAACCCCCACCCCCGGAGCGTCCCGGTGACGAACCTCCGAGCCACCCCCACCGAGGCCCGAGCCGCCAGCAGATCCCGCTGCTCCACCGCCCCAGATGCGACCGTCCCAGACACCATCTCGACCTCCCCGCTCGATTCATGTGATCTAGCCCACAGGATTCTCTACAGCGAGTAACTTGTCGTGTGTACAGCGTAGTTACGGGAAAAGCTGGGACAGGAGAAGGAACGATGGCGACCAAGCGCACCCCCGATCAGCTCCCCAACCCCAAGTCGAGCATGTGGGCCTTCATCGCCTTCTACCTGCGCTTTCGTCGTAACCAGGCTGGCCTGTCAGGCGAAGCCATGGGACGCATCATGAAGGTCGGCAAGTCCAAGGTGTCCCGCATCGAGATCGGCCAGGAGCGGCTCGATTGGCAGGAGGCCGAGATGATCGACAAAGAATGGGACACCGGAGGCCTTTTCGGCCTCCTGGTCTGGTACGCCAGCCTCGGCCACGACCCCCAGTGGTTCGCCCAATACCTGGATCTGGAAGTGCGTGCAGGAGTCATCAGCGCCTTTGAGGCGCAGGTCGTTCCGGGCTTGCTGCAGACAGAGGATTATGCGCGAGCCTTGCTGATCTCAGGTGACGCCAACCTTGCTGATCAATTGCTGCGGGAGCGCATTGAACGTCAACTGATCTTTAACAGGGTATCCCCTCCGCACTTCACCACGATCCTCTCGCAGAACGCGCTGGAGTGGCCGATCGGAAGCCCTGAGATCATGCGAGCCCAGCTCGCTCGCCTCCTGGAATGCGCGGAACTGTCGAACTTCGTGGTCCGGGTGGTCCCTCGGAGCTGGCAGACGGGGGCCTGCCCTGGGCTGGATGGCAGTTTTGTCCGTATGTCGGGGGATGATTTCGGTGAGGTGGCCTACGCTGAGTCTCCCGAGGGTGGTCGGCTGGTCTCCGCGCCTCCTGACGTGAGAAAATTTCACGTGCGGTACGACCGGATCAGCGCGAAGGCCCTGCCCGAGGGGCCGTCAAGGGATCTGATCCGACAGGTGATGGAGGCGCTAAGTGAGTGAGTTGGTGTGGCGCAAGTCCAGCCGCAGTGGGACGCAGCAGGGAAATTGTGTCGAGCTGGCGGATCTGGAAAGCAAGGCTGTTGGTGTCCGGGACAGCAAGGCTCAGGAGGTCGGCCACCTTGCTCTTGCCCCGGCTTGCTTCAGCGATCTTGTGACGCAGATCAAGGACGGCGCGTTGGACGTCTGACCGGGTTCGGAGGCCGTCATGTTGGTGATTCGCACGGACTTTTCGGATGAGGGCCGCTGGAAGGCCGTCCGGACGGCGATCGACGAGCCCGGCGAGATCGGGTACATGTACCCGCCGGAGTTCTGGGAGCGCAGGACGTACGAAGACGCGTCGGTGGAGGGTGTCCTCGCCCGGCTCCCCGAGGCCATCGAAGACCCGTTCGTCGCCGTGGTGGACCGCACGACGATCTCATCGGTCGAGATGCCGATCCTGCTCGTGGACCTGCGGGAGTCGGACGGCCGGACGTTCCGGGTGATCCCGAGCGAGCTGCCGTCGATCGAGGTCAACCTTTCGCTGGCGAACATGGACTTCTTCGAGTTCGCCGACAGCGCCGACGGCGACGGTGTTTTCCGGGGCTTCTCCGGCCAGCGGTGAGCGCGAACCGTCCAAGGGGACGGGTCAGTTCGGCGGTGCCGGGTGGAGGGGGCGGCCGTGCAGCTCGGTCTCACCGGCGAACGTCCACCACAGCTCGCGGCCGCCGATGAGGTACGGGTGCCACACCCGTACGGCCCCGCCGGTCTCCAGCGCGTCCGCGGTCTCGGTCAGGTAGGCGCCGAGGCTGGGCCACGCGTTCGCGACGTTCCCGGCGTCGTCATGCGCTGCCGAGCCGAGCCGCCCGTATCCCGGACCCGGCCGCAGATCGATGATCTGCGAGTCACCGTCCAACTCGGCGAACGGCAGCCACAGCGGGTGCCACCATGGCTCGTCGCCCTCGTCCAGGAACTCGTCCTCCTCCACCTCCCCACAGCACATCTCCCAGTGGGCGACGATCTTGGCCACGGGCAGCGGACCGGTGTCCTGTCGTATCCGACTGTGTTGTATTCGGGGTGCGCAGGATGCACGCTAGGGTCTGCGGGGATGAACTCGGCGAGTCGGTCCTTTGTGGAGGACGCTGGTGGTGCGGTCGTCGATAGGTGGCAGAGAAGAAGAACAACGACGTCCCGACCCCGGGGACTTCTTTCCGGGAGGAAACGAGCAGCGCAAGACCAGGCTCGCCGATGCGATGCACAGAACGCTTCAAGTATCCGACCCCGAAGTCCCCAGGGCGCTTGCACGTGAAGTACTTAACGTGCTCACCGACGAGCTGGGAAGGCTGGACGGTGCCCGCGAACAGTGGGTTCGCGTCGAGAGCGACATCGTCGGGCTCACCAAGGAGATCGACGAGGAACGCGGACGTGATTTCGGTGTCGCGTTCAGCGGAACGGGCCGTGGGCTGGCAGATGCACTCCAGGCGGAGGCCCGCGCTGCTCTGGACAGGGCAAAACCTGTCCACCCAAGGTTCATCGAGGGCTATGAGGCCGGTGTGCGAGCCTTTGGTGAACGTTTGGAAGGACGCGTCGCCGAGATCCGGCGGGACGGCAGCAACGCGTTGTTTCCCACACCTGCGGACTCTGCAAGTTCGGCCCTTGGGTTCAGTAAGCCCAGCATTGAGTTGAGGCGGCTGCTCGAACTCCGCGATTCCATAGGCGATGATCGGGACGCCTGGCACATGGCGCTGGCCAAAAGGGCCGCCTCCGTCCTAGAGCATTGGGGGGCCTACAGCGGCGTCCGTGACGGGATGCCGACGGCCATCAGGCTCATCCTCCAACTCCCAGAGCTGAATCTGCTGGATGCGGTCGTGGATTATCTCGGCGCAGCGGAGGATGAGCGCCGTGAACTCCAGCAGCGCATCGCTCACGCATGGTCTAGCGCGAGCATCGCCAAGGAGGAGATTGACTGGCGCAACGCACTCGCGAAGGAACTGCGTGACCAGGCAAGATTCACCTCGGGCGGTTCCGGGCGCGTCGGTGGTGATTTCGTCTCCGGGTTCAACCTGGCCTGCAACCGGATCACCGCGGCCCTCAACGAGCGAGCCCACCAGGTCACCGTCCCCGATTACCTGTTTCCTAACCAAGAGCAGCCCTGACGGTTTGCATTCGCGCTAGAAGAGGATCACCAGAAAGGGCGGCGATCTTTCGAGACACGGCCTCGGACCGGGGCGTCAGGCGGGGGCGTTGTACTCGGCGTCGGTGACGTGGTCGCCCCATTCGGTTTCGGGGACGCCTGGTTCGGCGGGGCCCTCCCACATGGCCAGGTGGGCCATGAAGTGGTCCGGGGCGGCGCCGTGCCAGTGCCATTCGCCGGGCGGGGTGTGGACGGTGTCGCCCGGCCGCATCACGACGATCTCGCCACCCCGGGACTGGACCAGGCCGATGCCCTCGGTGACGTGCAGGGTCTGCCCGACGGCATGGCGGTGCCAGGCGGTACGTGAGCCGGGGGCGAAGCGGACGAGGTTGACCCGCATGCGGGACGGTTCGTTACCGGCGTAGATGACGTCGAACCAGACATCGCCGGTGAACCACTCGGACGGGCCCTTGCTGGACGGGCGCTTCTGCAGGACTTCCATGGCGGATTCCTCCATTCAGCGTTCGATCATCTGCATCTGTTCCTCGTTGTGGTCGTCGCCCGCGGCCGGGGGCAGGTTATCGAGGCTGTGGATCTGGTCGGGGGTCAGCTCGACGCCGTCGGCGGCGACGTTCTCCTCCACGCGGGAGACCCGCTTGGTGCCGGGGATCGGGACGATGTGCTCGCCCTTGGCCAGTAGCCAGGCCAGGGCGACCTGCGCGGGCGTGCGGCCCGCCTCGGCGGCGATGGCCTGCACCTGGTCGGCGAGGGCCAGGTTGCGCTCGAAGTTCTCGCCCGTGAAGCGCGGGCTCGTCCTGCGCCAGTCGGTCTCGTCGAACTGCTCGGGCGAGCGGATCTGCCCGGTGAGGAAGCCGTGGCCCAGAGGTGAGTAGGGGACGAAGCCGATGCCCAGCTCGCGAACCACCGGAATCACGCGCTCCTCCACGTCCCGGGTCCACAGCGAGTACTCCGACTGGACAGCCGTGACCGGGTGGACGGCGTGGGCGCGGCGGATCGTGTCGGGCCCCGCCTCCGACAGGCCGATGTGGCCGATCTTGCCCTGCTCCACCAGCTCGGCCAGGGCGCCGACGGTCTCCTCGATCGGCGTGCCCGGGTCCACGCGGTGCTGGTAGTACAGGTCGATGTGGTCGGTGCCCAGCCGCGCGAGCGAGCCCTCGACGGCCCTGCGGACGTTGGCCGGGCTGCTGTCCAGGCGTCCCAGCTCGCCGTGCGCGTGGGAGATCATGCCGAACTTGGTGGCCAGCACGACCTGGTCGCGGCGGCCCTTGAGGGCGCGGGCGAGGAGTTCCTCGTTGAGGTAGGGCCCGTAGACCTCGGCGGTGTCGAGGAAGGTGACACCCAGCTCCAGCGCCCTGTGGATGGTGCGGATGGACTCGGCGTCGTCGCTGCCCGCCCCGGTGTAGCCGAAGGACATGCCCATGGTGCCGAGGCCGATGCGGGAGACGTCCAGGTCTCCCAGGGTGGTGTGCTTCATGGTGCGCCTCTTTTCGTCAGGAGGACTTTGAGGGCCTGGCGGCCGGCCATCACGCGGTAGCCGTCGGGCACCTGGTCCAGGCCGATCGTGGTGTCGAACACCCGGCCCGGCTCGATCCGGCCGTCCAGGATGTCGGGCAGCAGCTCCTCGATGTACGCGCGGGCCGGGGCCACCCCGCCGGTCAGGGTGATGTTGCGCAGGAGGAAAGCCCATCGGTACGGCGGGGCGCCGACCCGGCTGACCATGCCGCACCGCGCCGAACACCGTCTCGATCGCCTGCTCCAGCCCGACGCGCTCCAGCACGGTGTGCGTGCCGTCCCCGCCGGTCAGCTCCCGGACCCGCTCGACGCCCTCGGCGACCACGTCGGTCGCGCCGAAGTCACGACCCCGGCCGGTGCGGTCCTTGTGCCGTCCCATCAGGATGATCCGCTCGGCACCCGGCACCGCCGACAGGCCGACCGCGCCGTCCCCGATCACCGTGACGGTGGCGCGCGGGTTCACCCCGGCGGTCACCGCGCAGTGGTGGCCGGTGGGGAACACCTCCGACAGGGTCGGCAGCGCCGAGTCCTCGCCGACCGGCAGTTTCACCAGCGTGCCCTCGGCCTGCGGGACCCGGACCGCCTCGCCCTGGCCGCCGTCCACCCCCGGCGCGCCCCACTGGCCGCCGTGCCGGCAGGACGTCTGCAGCCCCGCACGGCAGAAATCGCAGGTGTTGTCGGCCCACACGAACGGCGCGACGACCACGTCGCCCCGTTCGAGGCCGGACACCCGCGACCCGGTGTCCTTGACCACGCCGGACGGCCACAGGTCGCTGCCGCGGATGCACGAGCGCAGCACCCGCACCAGCGCGTCGGTCGGTTCGCGCAGCACCGGGTCGGGCACGTCCTCCACCCGAACGTCACCGGCGCCGTAGATCAACGTCGCACGCAATGGACAACTCCCCTCGACCTCCACACTGCCGCGCGTGCCCGTTCGGTGACAGGCCGGGCTGTTCGGGGGTGTGAGAGGGCCCCTCACGGCCCGTCCGGTGGGTATAAGACTGGGGTCATGGCAGGTGAGAAGCACGGCGGGACGGAGCTGGGACGGTTCCTGCGGGCCCGCCGCGAGGAGGTCACGCCCGACCAGGCCGGCCTCACCGTCGGCCCCGGGCTACGCCGCACCCCTGGGCTGCGCCGCGAGGAGATCGCGACCCTCGCCGGCGTGAGCGTCGACTACTACACCCGGCTTGAACGCGGCCGCGAGGCCCGGCCCAGCCCCGCCGTCGTGGACGCCCTCGCCCGCGCCCTGCAGCTGGGCGAGCCCGAGCACGAACACCTGCTCGAACTGGCCGTCCGCGCCGCCCGCCACCTCCCCGAACGCCCGTCCGCCCCCAGCCGTACCGTCAAACCCGGCGTCAAGCTGCTGCTGGAGGGCTTGCGCCCGCATCCGACCCTCGTCCTCAGCCGCACCATGGACGTCCTGGCCGCCAACCCCGCCGGGCTGCGCCTGTACGCGGGGATGGGGGACTGGCCCGCCAAACACCGCAACCTGGCCCGCTACACCTTCCTGCACCCCACGGCCCGCACCCTGTTCGATTCCTGGAACACCCAGGTCCGGGGCTGCGTCGCCCGCCTGCGCGCCCTGGCCGGCACCGACCCCGACGCCCCCGACCTGGCCGCCCTTGTCGGCGAACTCCTCCTCAAGAGCCCCGAGTTCGCCAAGCTCTGGGAACGCTACGACGTCCGCCCCCACACCACCGGCACCAAGACCCTCCACCACCCCGACGTGGGAGACCTCACCCTCGGCTACCAGGGCATGATCCTTGAGGGCACCCCCGGCCACCGCCTCAGCGTCTACCACGCCGAGCCCGGCACCCCCGACCACGACGCCATGATCCTGCTCGACATGACCGTCGAGGACGCCGCCGAGGTCCGCTCTCATCGCTCCCGGTAGAAGACGTAACCGCCGTGGTGCAGGGTGTTCAGGTCGGCGAAGTCGCCGTCGGCCGTGAAACCGGTGTCGTCCCGGTACTCGATGTGACTGCCGTGCACCGTGTAGCTCCCGGTGTACGCGCTGCGGCGCTCCCCGCGCGCCTCGTCGTAACGCCCGTCGGGACGGAGCTCCTGGCGGATGTGCCCGTCCTTGGTCACCCACATCCCGACGTAGGGGTGCGTGTTTTGCGGGCCCGGCTTGGATGAGGCGCAGGCGGTCACCAGGACCAATCCGGCCGCCACCGTCAGCGAAGTTCTCAACGTCATGCCCCGACCCTCGCCCAACGGGAGTAGGCCAACCAGGCAGCAACGTTCCAGGGAGCGCCACACCCAGTGTCGGCATCGAGTGGCCGCGCCACTATCGCGGAGAGCCCCAGATGTACGTCCGTATGCTCATGCTCCATTCTGGATAAAACTCGCCCAAACAATTGGGCCATTGAGGTGGCGCCGCGCATCAGATGTGCCGTTTTGTCGGCAACGAGGTTACTGAAGTCCTGGTCAGGGGATGAGGAGCGCGCGGGACGGCGATGACCCTATTGTGCGCCGTCCGCGAAGCAGGTGAGGGCTGCATGCAATGACGGAAACACCGGAAAGCGGCGGCGGATCGGACGATCCACGAGAGCCGGACAGGCCTCTCAGGCCCAAGAGAGGCGCATTCCCGAGCCCCCAGTCGGAAATTGACAGGGCAGAGCCGTACATCCCGGACGGTGGCGAGGAAGACGCCGAGGAAGGGGAACCCGACACGTCGCCGGAGAGCGACAGCGAAAAGGACGAGTGACCTGGCCTGAGGCCTTCGCATCTAGCGAACTCAACTCAAGGTAAGGAGAACCCGCATGCCGAATCAAGCACTGAAACGCGGTGCGATCCCGTCGCCCCGGAGCGCGCTCGCGGCCGCGGTACCCCATGCCGCCCGCATCGGGGCGCCCCCGAACATCATGATGTATCCCCAGAAGATCTCGATGTGGGGCAACGATACGCACGGCGACTGCGTCACGGCCGAAGAAGCGTTCGCCAAGGCGTGCAACGACCCTGAGATCTTCATCTCGGACGACGAGGTCATCAGATGGGCGAAGGCACACGGTGTTCTTGAGGGCGCCACTCTCGTCGAAGTCCTGAAGGCGATGCAGGACGACGGATTCGCCGGCGCCGGCGTGACCTACGATGACGGCCCCTACTATTCCGTCGATTGGACGGATTCCCGGATCCTGCAGAGCGCCATCGCCGCGGGCCCCGTCAAGATCGCCATCGCGGCGGACCAGATCGAAGCCGCCTGGCACAGCACACACGGCGCGACGGGATGGTTCGCCACCGGGTTCAAGGAAGATGTGCACCTGGATCACTGCGTCTCGCTGTGCGGCTACGGCTCCCTTTCCTGGCTGGCGCAACAGCTCAATGTCGACGTCCCCGCGGGAATCGACGGGTCGAAGCCGGGCTATGGAATGTTCACGTGGAACTCGATCGGGATCATCGACCAGCCTTCCCTGAGCGCCATCACGGGCGAGGCGTGGCTCCGGCAGCCCACCACGGTGACGAAGTCCGGCTGAACCATCGTGCAGCCGAGGAGCAGTGCCGCGGCACGTTCGCGGCACTGCTTCTTGCGGAGGCTTCAGGACCGCTGTGATCACGGCACGAGCCAGAGCGCCTGCGACCGCAAGGACGGCGAGTTGCAGCGGCGCGGCGTGGCAGGCTGACCCGGCCGGGGCCATCGCCGCCTTCCGGATCGCCGGACCTGGCACAGATCCGGGAGTCGCTCGACGAGGTCAGGGCCGTGGTTGGTCAGTCGGCTAGGGCCAGGTCCAGGGCTACGGCGGCCGTCCAGGACTGGGGGCGGGCGCCCAGGGGCTCGCCCGTGAAGGGGTGGTAGTACTCGGCGAACAGGCCGTCGGAGAGCTGGTCGAGGGCGGAGGCGCGCAGGACGGCCGCGGCCTCGGGCTCGCCGGAGCGTTCGAGGCCCCAGATCAGCAGCCAGGTCATCGGGGGCCACTGCGGGCCGCGCCAGTAGCGGGCCGGGTCGAACGCGGGCGAGGACGGGCTGGTGCTGGGCGGCAGCGCCACCGCCAGGCCGGGGTGGCCGCACCAGTCGGGGGAGAACAGCGCGTTCACGAGGCCGCGGCGCCGGGATTCCGAGAGGCCGCCGCACAGCAGCGGGGCGAAGCCCGCGATGGTCTTGGTGCGCAGGACGCGGCCGGTGCGCAGGTCGAGGTCGGTGGCGAAGCCGTCGTCGCCGATGGTCGAGGCGACGCCGCGGCGGAACCGCTCGGCCTGGGCGATCAGCTCGTCGCCGCCGGGCAGCGCGAGCTCGTCGGCCACGGAGGCCAGTTCCCCGGCCGCGGCGGCGAAGATCGCGCTGGCGAACACGTCGGCGACCAGGAAGCTCAGCGTCTCGCGGGCGCGGGCGTCGTCGTAGCGGGCCTGCCGCAGTTCCTCGATCAGCCACTGGTAGCGGGCGTAGTCGCCGTCGGTGGGACGCTGCGCGGCGGCGCCGCCGACCGAGTCGAGCGCGTGCACGTCCGCACGCCGGAACGGGACGAACGCCTTGGCCGGGACGACGGCCGCGTAGGGGACGTCCCAGCGGGGCGAGTTGTCCAGCCCGCTCTCCCAGCCGTGGTAGATCGTCAGCAGCCCGCGGCGGTCGGGGTCGCGGTACTCGGCCAGGTAGCGGTGCCAGGCCAGCAGCCGGGGCCACAGGGCGCGGATCCGGTCGGCGGCGGCGCGCCGCTCGACCGGGCCGGCGCGGCGGGCCGAGTCGAGCACGCGGCGCACCGCGATGCCGTGGATCGGCGGCTGCATCAGGCCGCTGGTGGCCGGGCCCCCGGGGGCGTCGGCGGAGATCTCGCCGCAGGCCCACCGCTTGGGGCCCGGCTCGTAGGAGGCGTCCCCGTCGGAGAAGACGATGTGCGGGATCTTCCCGTTGCGCCACTGGGCGGAGAGCAGCGTCTCCAGCTCGGTCAGTGCGCGGTCGGTGGACAGCCGGGCCAGGCCGATGGCGATGAACGCGGCGTCCCAGCTCCACATGTGCGGGTAAAGGCCCGGGGCGGCGACGGTGAGGCGGCCGCGGTCGTTGCCGCGCAGCGCGTAGGCCGCCCTGGCCGCGGTCTCGACGTTGGTGAGCGCGCGAGGCTGCGGCCTGGCGACCCTCTGCAGCTGTGGTCGAGGGCCGAGGTGAGGGACCTCGGTCGAGGGGGTTGCAGTCACGAAACTCCTACTTCGTCCGTAGAATCGGACACTTTGTCCGCGACGACGGACATAGTCTCGCGTACGGGTCCCCGGGTGCAAGGGCAGGGACCGTAACCCGGACGTAACACCTATGCAACATACCTGCCAGGGAGGGCCGCGGACAGGGGTGGCGGAGGCCGGTGACGCGAGTCTTGCCCAATAGTTGGCAAAGCCAGTGTGACCTGCGGCTTCATCGGGGTAGGACTAGGAGATCACCCGGCCGGTGCGGGGGTCGTACAGGCTCATCCGGTCGGGGCGGGGCCGCAGCCGGATCCGGTCACCCGTCGCGATCCTGAAATCGGCCGGGACCTGCACCTTGAGCCGCTGCCCGCCCACCAGCGCGGTGATCAAAGTGGCGCTGCCGAGCGGCTCGACCACCTCGGCGGTCGCCTGGAGCGCGCCCTCTCCGGTGCCGGTCTCCGCGGTGATCGTCTCGGCCCGGACGCCGACCAGGACCTGCCCGGACGGCTCCCACGACGGGGGCGCCGCGATCCGCTGCCCCTCGATCACGATGCCGTCCCCGTCCAGGACGGCCTCCAGGAAGTTCATCGGCGGGCTGCCGAGGAAGCCGCCCACGAACACCGAGGCGGGCGCGTCGTACACCTCCAGCGGGGCCCCGGCCTGGACGATCTCGCCCTCGTTCATGACCGCGACCCGTTCCCCCAGCGACAGCGCCTCCACCTGGTCGTGCGTCACGTACACGCAGGTGGTGCCCAGGTCCGAGAGCAGCTTCTTCAGCTCGGCCCGGAACTGGAGCCGCAGGAGCGCGTCCAGGTTGGACAGCGGCTCGTCCATGAGCAGCACGTCCGGCTCCATCACGATCGCGCGGGCGACCGCGACGCGCTGCCGCTGCCCGCCCGACAGCTGGGCGGGGTAGCGGTCCAGGAGGTCCTCCAGGCGGAGCAGCCCGGCGGCCCACTTCACCTTGGACTCGATCTCCGGCTTGGCCGCTTTGCGCATCGCGAGACCGAAACCGATGTTCTGGGCGACCGTGCGGTGCGGGAAGACGGCGTAGGACTGGAACACCATCGACAGGTTCCGCTCGCGGGGCGGCCGGTCGGTGATGTCGGCGCCGCCGATCCTGATCGTGCCCGCGTCCGGGGACTCCAGGCCCGCGATCATCCGCAGCAGCGTCGTCTTGCCGCACCCGGAGGGCCCCAGCAGCACCAGCAGCTCCCCGTCCGCCACGGTCGCGGAGACCGCCCGGACGGCGGGACGCCCGCCGCCGGGATAGGTCTTCTCCAGCCCGGTGATCTCGACCTCGGCCATGATCCCCCTAACGGAGCGTGGTGCCCCACATGTTCAGCAGGTAGCGGCGCATGACGAAGATGAACAGCAGGGCCGGGACGACCAGCGCGAACCCCCCGGCGAAGCGGAAGGCCAGCGGGCTCCACTGGAGCGACCCGAGCACCTGCGCGGGCAGCGTCCGGTGGGTCAGGGTCAGCACGGCGGCGCCCAGGATCTCGTTCCACGACAGGACGAAGGTGAACACGGCCGCCGCGGCCATCCCCGGCAGCGCCAGCGGCGCCACGACCTGCCGGAACGCCTGGAGCGGCGTGCAGCCGAACACCAGCGCCGCCTCCTCCACGTCCTGCGGCACCGAGACGAAGATGCTCGCCGTGATCAGGACGGTGGTCGGCAGCGCCAGCGCCGTGTGCAGCAGCGTCACCGCCAGGACGGTGTCCGACACGTTGATCGTGATGAACAGCCGGGCCAGCGGCACCGACAGCACCACGATCGGCAGCGCCCGCGTGAACAGCAGGAACAGCTGGTAGGAGTCGCGGCCCCCGAAGACGAACCGGGCCAGCGCGTACCCGGCCGGGACGCCCAGCGCCAGCGACAGCAGCACCGTGAACAGGCCGACGAGCAAGCTGTTGAGCAGCGCCGGCACCACGCCGGTGCTGGTCAGGAACGCGTTCATCGTCTCCGTCGACACGCTGGTCGGCAGGAACGACTTCGGGTACTCGTTCAGCGCGGCCGGGGACGAGAACGCGGCGAGGGTGATCAGGTACATCGGCGCGACCATGAACAGCGAGATCGCGACGCACGCCGCCTGCACCAGGGCGCGGTTCCGGCGGGCGCGGCGGCCGCGCCGGGCGGGCCGGGCCGGTGGCGGGCGCTCCCGCGCGGCCGTCACCGGGCGCCCCGGACGACGTCGGGCTGCCGCAGCGTCCGCAGGTACACCACGGCCGTGAACATCGACACCACCAGGATCACCAGGCCCACCGCCGCGGCGACGTAGGGGTTCTGCAGGTTGACGTACCACTCGTAGGTCTCGCCGATCA
The DNA here is from genome assembly GCF_042656285.1 of Actinomadura rugatobispora. Lineage (GTDB taxonomy): Bacteria > Actinomycetota > Actinomycetes > Streptosporangiales > Streptosporangiaceae > Spirillospora > Spirillospora rugatobispora. Next base: position 30,141 of record NZ_JBHSON010000073.1, read on the forward strand.
GCAGCGGGAAGCCGCGCCCGGTGAGGGCCTGCGCCACCGCGAACGCCTGGAGCGCCAGGATCGTCCGCAGGATCAGCGCGACCTGGATGCTGGGGCGCAGCAGCGGCAGCGTGACGTGCCGCAGCCGCTGCCACGGCGTCGCGCCGAAGACCTGCGCGGCCTCGTCGTACTCCTTGGGGATCACGCTGAGCCCGCCGACCAGGATCACGAACACCAGCGAGGTCGCCCGCCACAGCTCGGCCAGCACGACCGCCAGCAGCATCGTCCCCGGGTTCCGGTACGACAGCCAGCCGTGGCCCGTGCCGCCGAGCGCCTCGATCGCGGAGTTGAGGTACCCCTGGTCGGCGAAGACGGCCAGCCACACCAGCCCGGCCGCCAGGTCGGAGATCGCCAGCGGCACGGCCCACAGGTAGAAGTACAGGCCGGACAGGCGGGGCCGCTCGCGCAGCAGCAGCGCCATCGCGATCGCCAGCGCGAACTGCACGGGCAGGACGATCACGATGAGCAGGACGGTGTTGCGGACGGCGGGCCAGAAGGCCGGGTCCTCGACCATCCGGCGGAAGCTCTCCAGGCCGAACCCCGTGCCGGTGGACGGGTCGCGCAGCGCCGTCGCGACGCCCTGCACCAGCGGCCAGGCGAACAGCGCCAGCATGAACAGCGCGGACGGGACGAGCAGCAGGTAGGGCGTGGGCAGCCGCGGGAACCGGCCCGGGGTCTCGGCGCGACCCGCCATCACGCGACCCGGCACGTGCGGCCGCCGCTGTCGGGGTCGGGGCGCCAGCAGGGGGCCCGCGCGCCGTCCAGCAGCTCCTGGATCACCTTCGCCTGCTTGCCGAGGGTGGCGCGGATGTCGTCCCCGTCCAGCACGATGCTGGTGAAGGTGTTGCGGAACGCGGCGCTCATCTCACCGTCCTGGGTGCCGAGCCGGGCCGGGGGCAGGGCCAGCAGGCCGTGCCGCTGCTGGAGGTCGACCGCGCGGGCCTCGAGCCGCACCCCGATGGGCAGGTCGCGGGGGATCGGGGTCTTCACGGCGGGGAAGAAGGCGTTCTGGCGCAGCACGTCGAGCTGGACCTCGGGCCTGGAGAGGGCCTCGATGAGCTTCTTGCCCTCGGACCGCCTGGGGGCGCCCTTGGGGATGGCCAGGCCCGCCAGGACGCTCATGTACCCGCGTCCCTTGGGGCCCGCGGGGCTGGGGACCATCAGGTAGTCGTTCGGGGCGGCGGCCGGGGCGCCCGCCAGCCGGGCGACGTGGTCCCAGGCGACCTGCACCTGTCCTGAGGTGAGGGGCTCCTGCATGAACTCGAACGTGGTGCTGGCCGGGACCATGTACGTCCACAGCTCCCGGACGTACTCCCACATCCGCACCGCGTCGTCGCTGCGGAAGGTGGTGATCTGGCCGCCGGTGAAGGACGGGTAGAGGTGCCCTTGGACGAACCGGTGCAGCAGCCCTTTCGGCCCGCCCGGCAGCCCGAACACGGGCCTGCCGTTCTTCGCGCGGGCCTCCTTGGCCCAGGCGAGGAACTGGTCGTAGGTGAGGTTGTTGACGTCCGCGCCAGGGGGAAGGTGCTCCAGGGCCTTCTTGTTGACCGCGAGGATGTAGGTGGCCTGCATCCAGGGGATGAAGTACGTCTTGTCCGTACCGAACCTGGCCAGCTCCAGCATGTCGCGCGTGTAGCCGTTGCCGGAGAGTCTGGCGGCCACGTCGGACAGGTCTTCCAGGCGGTCGGGCGCGAACTGCGCCAGCTCCCCGTAGAGCGCCCCGATGACCCCCGTGCCGACCCGCCCGCTCTCTACCTCCGTGGACACCCGGGTGGCGAACGCGGACGGCTCGGCCGGGACGAACGACGCCCCGGGCGCGGCCTTCCGCAGCACGCTCCGGAACCGCTGCGCCTCCTCCACGGCGATGAACTGGCTGGAGAGGAACACCAGCTTGCCGCCGCCGCCCCCGGTGGTGTCGAACCCGAAGCACCCCGACAGCAGCGGGGCGGCTCCGGCCGCCGCACCGGTCACGAGACCGGCGCGCAGCACGGATCGGCGGGTCATGGCACCGCCGGTCGGGGTCGGGGGCGGGGTCGAAGGAGTGGACGCATGGTCGGGAGCCGCGGCCATGGAGATCGTCGTACCCCGGCGCGGCGGGTCGTACGCCCCGTCCGGGCGTCAACCGGAGGGGAGCCGCCGCTCCGCGATCCGGGCGTCGACCGCCTCGGCCGCCAGCACCCGGTCCACCACCATCGACGCCGCGCCGATCACCCCGGCCCGCTCGCCCAGCCGGCCCTCGGAGATCCGCAGCCCGCGGGTGGAGCGGTACTGGGCGACCTGGTAGACGACCTCCCGGATGCCCGACAGCAGATGCTCCCCGGTGCGGGCCAGCCCGCCCGAGATCACCAGCACCCCGGGATTGGTCACGCTCACCAGCGTGGCGAGGACCTCGCCGAGCACCCGCCCGGCCTCCCGCGTGCGGTGGACGGCCGCCGGGTCGCCGGCCTCGACCAGCCGGACGACGTCGGCGGTCTCCCGCACCGGGCCCGCCGCCTCGCCCAGCTCGCGCGCCAGCTCCCGGGCCAGCGCGGCGCCGCTGGCGACGGCGGCCAGGCAGCCGCGCGAGCCGCACACGCAGACGACCTCGTCGTACCCGCGCAGCCGGATGTGCCCGATCTCGCCGGCCGCGCCGCCCGCGCCGTGCAGCACCCGGCCCTCCTCCACGATCCCGGCGCCGATGCCGGTGCCGACCTTGACCAGCACCAGCGTGGAGGAGTCGTCGTCGATCGCGGTGAACTCGCCGAGCGCCATCATGTTGGCGTCGTTGTCGGCCACGACCGGGCCGGGGAACTGCCCGGCCAGCGCCGCCACGATGTCGTGGTCGTGCCAGCCCGCCAGGATCGGGGTGGGGATCACCCGCCCGGTGCGCCGGTCGATCGGGCAGGGCAGGCCGACGCCGACGCCGCACACCTCCGCGGTCGACCGTCCCGCCTCGGCCAGCAGCGTGTGGAACCGGGACGTCGCCCAGGCCAGCGTGGGCTCCGGGCCGTCGGCCACGTTCAGCCGCCCGGCGGACTCGGCGAGGGTGCGGCCGGCCAGGTCGACGACGGCGGCGCGGCCGTGCGTGGCGCCCAGGTGCGCGGCCAGCACCACCGCCGAGCCCTCGTCGATCCGCAGCAGGTTGGGCCGCCGCCCGCCGGTGGAGACGTCGACCCCGCCCTCCCGCAGGTAGCCGGCGCTGACCAGCTGCTCGACCCGCTGCGCGACGGTGGACCGGGCCATCCCGGTGAGCTCCATGAGGTCACGGCGGGTCCGGGCCCGCCCCTGCCGGACCAGTTGCAGCAGCTGCCCGGCCGAGGGTGCGCTGACCTGCGGCATATCGCCCACTCCACTTCCTCCAATGATCGCCGCGCGGCCCGGTCCGGCGGCTGGGGTGGGTGCACGACATCGTACGGGGGGACGCGCCCCGGCGGGCGGGACCGGGCATCCCCACCGAGGATCATGAGCCCGGCCCGGACGGCAGGCGCCGGGCGGCGACACCGGCCCAGCCGAGGCCGAGCGCGGACGCGAACAGCACCCCGCCCGCCCCGGTGCCCGCCGCCGGCAGCCCCGCCACGCTCGGATGAGGATCTGGCCGGTCCGGTTGCCCGCCAGCCGCAGCGACATCGCCCGCCCGCGCAGCCCCGGCGGCGCCGACTCCGCCAGCCACGAAATGGTGAGCGGCTGTCCCGCGCCCATCCCGAACCCGACCGCGACCAGCAGCGCGCCGATCGCCCACGCGGGCAGCGGGACCGCCACCAGCGCCAGCGCGACCGCCGCGCCCGTCGTGCTCGTGACGAGCACCGCCCGCCGCCCGAACGCGGCGGTGAGCCGTCCCAGGAAGAACCGCGACCCCATCGACGCCAGCCCGCGGACGGTCAGGAACGCCCCGACCGTCCCCGACGACAGGCCCCGCTCGGCGCCCAGCGCGGGCAGGTAAGCGCTGGGCGCGGCGGCACAGCGTGATGTCCAGCGTGGCGAGGACGACGCAGCTGGTCAGCAGTGCCCGCCGCAGGCCGGGGGTCCGCAGGAGGGTCCGCACCCCGCCCTCGGCGGCGCGGGAGCCTCCGGTCCGCGCGTGGCCGCTGCCCGCCAGCAGCGCGCTCAGCACCACCAGCGCCGCGGCGATCCCGGTCGTCCAGGCGAAGATCGCGGTGGTGTCCGGGATCGCCCGCGCCCCGCCGAACAGCGCGATCAGCGCGGGCCCGGCGGCCTGCCCGAGCGAGGCCGCGAAGGTGTAGTGGCCGAAGGCGGTGTCGTACGACCCGCGCCCCGCCGTGTTGGCCACCAGCGCCTGCTGCCCCACCACGCAGCCCAGATGGCCGGTGCCGAGCAGCATGCTCGCCGCCAGCAGGCCGCCGACCGTGCCGCCGAGCACCAGGAACGCCAGCGAGGCGGCGGTCAGCAGCAGCGCGCCGCCGACCATGACCCGACGCTCGCCGACCCGGTCCACCAGCCGTCCCGCGGGCAGCGCCAGCACCAGCGGCGCGATCGCGAAGCTCGCCGCCAGCGCCCCCAGCACCGCGGGCGGCACCTGCAACTCCAGCGCCCGGTAGGTCATCGTGGGCCGCAGCACGAACGTGAGCAGCTGCGTGATCACCGAATGCGCCAGCAGGATCGCCGTCCGCGCCCGCGGCCCGCGCGGGACCGGCACCACCTCGCACCTCCCTCGTTGCCGGACAAAACGGATCATGCCCATCGCAACCTCCGCCGCGGTGCCGGGGTTCAGCGCGGTGAGATCGTCCCCGAGAGAAAAGAGCCGACCATGGACCTGCGTCTCACCGGCAAGGTCGCCGTCGTCACCGGAGCCTCCAAGGGCATCGGGCTGGCCGTCGCCCGCACCCTCCTGGACGAGGGCGCCCGAGTCGCCGCCGCGTCCCGCACCACCGGGCCCGGCCTGGACGCCCTCGCCGGCCCCGGCCTGCTGCACGTCCCCGTCGACCTCATGGACCCCGCCGCGCCCGGCCAGGTCGTCGAACGCGCCGTCCAGCACTTCGGCGGCCTCGACATCCTGGTCAACAACGCCGGCGGCCCCCCGCCCGGCGCCACCCTGCCCCGCTTCGGATTCATGACGCCCACCGACGACGACTGGCGGGACATGTTCGAGTTCAACCTGTTCTCGGCCGTCCGCGCCATCCGCGCCGCCATTCCCCACCTGCTCGCCCGCGGCGGCGGCTCCATCATCAACGTCTCCAGCGTCAACGCCCGCCACCCCGCCCCGATGAACGTCGACTACAACGCCGCCAAGGCCGGCATGAACAACCTCACCAAGGGGCTGTCGGAGGAGTACGGACCGCAGGGCATCCGCGTCAACAGCGTCTCGCCCGGCCCCGTCCGCACCGACTGGTGGACCAAGGACGGGGGCGCCGCCGACATCATCGGCGCCCAGGCCGGCGCCGGCCGCGCCGCCGTCATCGACAAGGTCGCCCCGGAGATGATGGCGCTCACCACCGGCCGCCTGGCCGACCCCCAGGAGATCGCCGACGCCGTCGCCCTGCTGGCCTCCCCGCGCTCCGCCAGCACCACCGGCGCCGACATCGTCGTCGACTCCGGGTTCCTCAAGGAGCTGTGAACCCCCGCCGAGGTCACTTCTGGCGGGTCAGGCGGCCCTTGGTGTGGACGGCGCCGGTCAGCACCTCGTAGTCGAGGGCGCCGTCCTTGCGGCGGGTGAGCTGTACGGGGACGGAGACGCACTTGGAGTGTCCCTCGATGATCCGCTCCCGCGCCTTGAGGCGTGTCGGCGTCGCGGTCTCCAGCTTCAGCCCGCCGGAGCATCCGAGGCCCGGGTACCGGGTCGTGCCGACGGTGTTGCCGACCCCTCCTCCGGCGCGGATCTCGACCCGCATCTCGTACTTGCTCCTGGGCTTCCCGTTCGGCCTGTACTCGGTGACGATGCCGCTCCACTCTCCGACGAAGCGCTTGTCGACGGACGGGGACGGGGACGCCGAGGCGGAGGCACGGGCGGACTGGCCCGCCTCCACGCGGTCGCCGATCGTCCGCCAGATGTCGGGGGTGAATGACAACCCGTACATCACCGCCACGAAGGCCACGACCCCGACGACCAGCCCGGTCAGGACGCGGAGCGGCGAACGGCGGCGCCGGCGGGCGGCGTACGGCGGAGGCGTGGCACCGCCAGGGCGGGGGTAGACGGGCGGGCGCGGGAGGGGCGGCCGGGTCGAGAGAGGGGCGGGCGGCCTGGTGCCCGGGGGGATCGACGGCCCGGCCACGGTCGGCAGGATCCGGGTCGCCGGGTTCGCGGCCTCGGTCTCCCCGCCGAGGCTGGCGGCGAAGCCGGTGAGCAGCTCGGAGACGGTCGGCCGCAGCTCGGGGCGCTTGTTCAGCGCCCGCTCGACCACGTCCCGCAGCAGCGGGTCGAGACCGTCCAGGTCGGGCGGGTGCGAGCCGACCTTGTTGAGCACCTCGTGCAGGCTCCGCCCGTCGAACGGCGGCCGCCCCGTCCCGGCGAACGCGACCACGCCGCCCCACGAGAACACGTCCGCCGCCGGGGTCAGCGGGCGGCCGTCGATCAGCTCCGGCGCGATGTAGGCGGGGGTGCCGACGATCTGGCCGTGCGCGGTGATCCGGGTGGCCTCGTCCACCGCCCGCGAGATGCCGAAGTCGATGACGCGCGGACCGGTCGGCGACAGCAGCACGTTGGACGGCTTCAGGTCGCGGTGCACCAGCCCGGCCTCGTGGATCGCCCGCAGCGCGGTCGCGACCCCCACCGCGAACTGCTCCAGGGACGAGCCGCGCAGCGGGCCCCGCTCGGCGACCGCCGACTCCAGGTCGGGGCCGTCGATGTACTCGATCGCGACGTAGAGGGGGTCCTCGTCCAGCGACGCCTCCAGCACCGGGGCGGTGGAGTGCGACCGGACCCGGCGGGCCGCGCCGACCTCGCGCCGGAACCGCGCGCGGAAGGCGGCGTCGGCGGCGTACTCGTGGTTGATGAGCTTGATGGCGACCGGGGGCGCGTCGTCGGCCTCGCCGAGGTACACCGTTCCCATCCCGCCGCGCCCGAGCCGGGCGGTCACCCGGTAAGGGCCGATGGTCTCCGGATCGTCCGGTCCCGGCGGCTCCCGCATGGTCGGCCCAATTCTCTCGATCGGCGGTGCACCGATCCTAGACCCGGCGCGGCGGGTTGCGGCATGGGTTCTCTTCCGGACGGTTCCCCGGGAGGGGAACCCGGCGGGCGTCTCGATCATCCAAGGGCGGTGATGTAACCCATATATCGGGTGCCCGGAAAAGCGTTGACGAGAATATCTCGACACTGAGACATTCTGTCCCGTAGCCAAAACAAGATCGTTCCAAAGGAGAATCCCATCAACCGCATGCAGATCGCGTCGCTGGGCGTCGCGGGGGTGGCCGTAGCGGGGCTGCTCTCGGGATGCGGCGGCTCCGACTCCGACTCCGCCGGCCAGGTCTCGGCCACGCCGCCCTCGCCGCCGCCCGCCGCCGCTCCCCCCGAGCAGCCCGCGCCCGGCGCGGGGGCGGGCAACGCGCAGGTGACCGCGCCCGGCACGTCCCTCAAGATCGGCCAGCGCGCCGTGGTGCCGCTCAAGCGGGCCTCGACCACCGGCACCCTCGGCATCACCGTCACCGCCATCGAACCCGGCGACCAGGCCGCCTTCACGCAGCAGTTCGGAAGCCGGGGCCAGGGCATGACGCCCTACTACATCCGGTACACCGTCACCAACGTGGGCGGCACCGACCTGTCGCGCACCACCGCGCCGCTGCTCAACGCCGTCGGGCCCAACGGAGGGTCGACCGGCGCCACCGTCATCTTCACCGGCGCCCTGCCGGGCTGCGAACGCGGCCGTCCCGACGCCTCGTTCGCCTCGGCCGGCGCCACGTACCAGCACTGCCGGCTCCAGGTCGCCCGCCAGGGCGTCCCGGTGACCGGCGCCGAGTACGACGACCGCGAAGGCGGCTACAACGACGGCCCGCTCGTCTGGACCAGATGACCGGTCGCACGGCGGTGCGCGGCGCTCACCAGAGGGGGCGTATCCGTGCGGCGGCGTCCGGGGCCTGGCGGGCACCGGCCAGATAGGCCGGCCCCCAGGCCCCGCGGTCGCCCAGGTCGCCACCGAACGCCCGCACGGACGCCGCGTCCGGGACGATCCGGGCGACGGCCGTCCCCACGGGCGAGGCCGACGGGAGCGGGAACAGGTGCGCCAGCGGCTCCACGAGCACGAGCGCGTCCGCGTTCCCGGCCAGGCCGGCGTGCGAGCCGCCCGCCAGCGCGCCGTCCATGTACCGGCGCCCGCCGATCGCGATCGGCGGGTACACGCCCGGCATCGCGCAGCTCGACGCGACGGCGGCGTGCAGCGGGACGCCGCTGTCCCGATCCCACACGCGGAGCGCGCCCTCCTCGACGTCCACGGCGGGGACGAGCAGGCGCCGCTCCGGCCAGTCCGTCGTTCCGAGCAGCGCCTCCATGCGCGCGACGTGTACCTCCCCGGGGACGGTCGCGGCGGCCTGCGCCATCCGCCCGGCCCGGCGCAGGGCCTCCGCGGGCTCCAGCGCCGGATCCTGGAGGACGGCGAAGACGTCCGCAGCCCCGCCGCCCCTACCTCCCGGGGCGTCGTCGGACGGCGCGTCCGGCAGCACGGCGTGGCGGGACGGATCGCCCCCGGTGGCCAGCACCGCACCCGCGATCGCGCCCGCCGACGTGCCGACGATCAGATCCGCCGCGGCCAGGTCCACGCCCTCCCGGCGCAGCCCAGCGGCCAGGCCGAGCAGCCACGCCGTGCCGGGAAGCCCGCCGGGGCCAAGGACCAGCGCCCTGTCCGTAGTCGAGGTCATGCGGGCGATTCTTCGACCTCAAGCCCGGTCGAGGTCAAGCCCGCCCGGGTCAGGCGAGCCCGAGGCCGTCCGCGAGGCGTTCCAGATGGTGGTCGTCGTCGCCGAAGGCCAGCGCGGTCGCCATCGCGTGCCGCGAGTACAGGTGCAGATCGTGCTCCCAGGTGAACCCGATCGCGCCGTGCACCTGGTGGCCGAGCGCGCACACCCGTTCGTACGCCCCGCTCACCCACGCCTTGGCCATCGACACCTCCTCGGCGGCCTCCCGCCCCGCCGACAGCCGCCAGATCGCCTCGTAGGCGATGAACCGCGACCCCAGCACGTCGATGGCCATGTCCGCGCAGTGGTGCTGGACGGCCTGGAACGCGCCGACGGGCTTGCCGAACTGCTCCCGCTCCGTCGCGTACGCGATCGTCACGTCCAGCACGCGCTGCGCCGCCCCGACCATCTCCGCGCACGTCGCCGCCGCGCCGTACGCCGACATCGCGTCCACGGCGGCCCGGTCGTCGCCCAGCACGCGGTCCGGCGGGACGCGCACGCCCGCGAACGCGACCCGGCACGGGCGGTCGAAGCCCACCGTGCCCGCCGCCGGCTCGACGGTGACACCGGGGGAGTCCGCGTCCACCAGGAACGCGCGCGGCTCCCCGTCCAGCACGGCCGCGACGAGGAACGCCTCCGCCGACGCCGCGTACGGCACGAACAGCGCCGCCCCGTCGAGCGTGAAGCCGTCCCCGGACGCGGCCGCCACCGGGCCCTCGCCCGGACGGTCCCACGCCACGGGCGTGTGGCTCACCACCCGGCCACGCGCGATCGCGCCGAGCCACTCGTCCTGCTGGCCCGCCGTCCCGTACCGCGCGATCGGCAGCGCGCAGCACGCCACCGACGGCAGCAGCGGGCTCGGCACCAGCGCGTACCCGAGCTGCTCGAACAGCAGGCACACCTCCAGGAACCCGCCGCCGACCCCGCCCCGCTCCTCCGGGACGGCCAGCCCGGTCCAGCCGAGCTCGACCATCTCCTTCCACAGCTCCGCGGAATACCCGGCCGGGTCGCCGTCCATCGCCCGCGCCCCGGCCGACCCCGCCCGCGACTCCAGCACCTCGCGGGCGGTGGAGGCGATCAGCTCCTGGTCCTCGGTGAGCGTCAGATCCATGACATCAGGCCTGGGGCGCCGGGATCTTGTCCGAGCGCACCCACACGCCCGGCCGCTCCTCCCAGAACAGCTGCACGAGCACGCCCCCGGTGTGCTTGGGGTGGATGAACGCGTCCCGCCAGGCCGCGCCGTCCGTGCTGCCCTCGTTCTCCCCGAACGTGGGCGTGTCGTGCTCGCCGCACGCCGCCAGCGCCCGGTCCCAGTCGGCGACCTCGAACGTGACATGGTGCGCGGCGGCGCCGTTGCGCTCCCAGAACCGCTCGATGAACGAGTCCTCCCCGCGCGGCATGATGATCTCCCAGCAGATCGCCGACCCGGGGATGTTCATCACCAGGTCCGCCATGTCGGGATGCTCCTCCAGCGGCGTCCGCCACACCGGGACGAACCCGGCCAGGTCCGCGTACCAGCGGGCCAGCTCGTCGCGGTCGGGGAACGCCTGGCACACGTGGTCGAGCCCCACGATGCCCAGCGACGACCCGCCCCCGGCGCCCGGCGGGGCGGGCACCGCGTCCTCGTCCCCGCACATCCCCAGCGCACCCGGCCCGCGCATCCGGAACAGCACCCCCGGCCCGTGCTCGGGCGGCGACAGCGACGCCTCCAGCCACGTGCCCCGCGCCCCCGCCGTCGTCTTGACGCCGCGCGTCTCCAGGTCGGCGCGGACGGCGTCGAGGTCGGGCACCTCCGCGCCCACATGATGCAGCCCGGCACGGCCGCCGTGGTCGTCCAGCCACGCCTGCAGCGGCGAGCCCTCACCCGTCGGCGCCAGCACCTCCCACGCCTGGCCCCAGCTCCCCGGCACCTCCAGCCGCACGCCGCGAGTCCCCTCGTCCGGGCTGTCCCAGCTCCGCACGGGCCGGAACCCGAACAATCCCTCCAGCAGCGCGACCTGCCCGTCGAGATCGGGCGTCACCTGAGCGACATGATCGATCCGGTAGATCAGCACTCTCTCTCCCTTCTACGTGGGCCGGTTCAGCTGGGGTGGGGTTCGATCCAGTCGTAGCCCTGGGTGACGAGTTCCTTGACCAGGCGCAGGTTGTAGCGGTTCATGGCGGCGATGCGCTCGGCCAGTTCGGCCACCCCCTTGTCGAACTCGTCCACGGGGAAGACCTCGTTGACCAGGCCCAGTTCCAGGGCGCGTTCGGCGTCGACGCGGGCGCCGGTGAACAGGAGCTGCTTGGCGCGGGCCTTGCCGATGCGTTCGGGGAGCCGCTTGACGCCGCCCCAGCCGGGCGCGTTGCCGCCGAACTCGGGCTGGTCGGGGTCGCCGTCCTCGGTCATCTTCGGCCGGTACGGGGGACGCGCCGACAGGGTGATCTCGACCAGGCCCATCTTGGCGTTGTCGGCGGCCACGATGAAGTCGGCGGCCAGCGCCAGCTCCAGGCCGCCGCCCACCGCGTACCCGTGCACGGCGGCGATGACCGGGAGGGACAGGCGCTCCATCATGGCGAACGTCTTCTCGCCGAGGCGGCCCTGCTCGATCCGGTCCCTCTTGGTGAGCGACTCCGACCATTTCAGGTCCATGCCGGCGCAGAAGGCGCGCTCGCCCGCGCCGCGCAGCACGACCACGCAGACGTCCTCGTCGTCGTCGACCGCGGTGAAGAAGTTCCGCAGCTCGGCCATCGTGGTCGGGGTGAGCGCGTTGAGCTTCTCCGGGCGGTTCAGCGTCAGCCACGCCACCCGTTCCTCGATCTTCAGGTCGACGGTCTCGTAGGGGCCGTAGCCGGTGTCGGCGTTCGCGGGCATGAAGGATGTCCTCCTTAGCGGGGCAGGTTCAGGCCCCGGGTGGCGATGACGTTGCGCTGGATCTCGGAGGTGCCGCCGAGGAAGGTGGCGGCGATGGAGTCGCGGCGCATGTGGGTGAACGCGGCGTTCAGCGGCGAGCCCCCCTGATAGGCGGCGGAGCCGTTCGGGGGGTCTGGGGGATCGCCCCCAGGAACGACATTGCCGCGGTCCCAGAGCGCGCCGGCCCGGCCGAACGCCCTGGCCCCGGTACGGGCCAGCCGCTGGTGCAGCTCGGCGCCGAACAGCTGGTTGACCGACGCCTCGAAGCCGGGTTCCTCGCCCGCCGCCTGCTTGGAGACGGTGTAGCGGGCCAGGTTGTACAGCACCCGGATCTCGGTGTGCCGCCGCGCGATCTCCTTGCGGTAGGCGTCCCGGTCGGCGCGCGCGAAGCCGCGGCCCTCCGCCGAGCGCAGGTAGCCCACCAGGTCGTGCAGCGCCTGCTCGTACTTGATGGTCGCGCCGATCCCGGCCCGTTCGAAGCCGAGCGCGGACATGGCGACGTACCAGCCGCGGTTCTCCTCGCCGACCCGGTCGGCCACCGGCACCCGCACGCCCTCGAAGAAGATCTCGCAGAACGGCGCCGCGCCGCGCAGGTCGGTGATGGGCCGGACCGTCACGCCGGGCGCGGCGGTGTCGACGAGCAGGAAGGTGATGCCGCGGTGCTTGGGCTCGGCGCCGGGGTCGGTCCTGACCAGGACGAACAGCCAGTCGGCGTACTGGCCCAGGGACGTCCACACCTTCTGCCCGTCGACCACGTAGTCGTCGCCGTCGCGGACGGCGCGGGTGCGGATCGAGGCCAGGTCCGAACCCGACCCCGGTTCGGAGAAGCCCTGCGCCCAGGTCGTCTCGCCGCGCGCGATGCCGGGCAGGTGCCGGGCCTTCTGCTCCTCGGTGCCGTGCACGAGGAGGGTCGGGCCGAGCAGGAACGCGCCGATGCCGTTCACCGTCGGTACCCGCGCCCGCATCAGCTCCTCCTGGAGGATGAACTCCTCCTTCGCCGACAGCCCGGCGCCGCCGTACTCGGCGGGCCAGTGCGGCGTGATCCAGCCGCGCCCGGCGAGGGCCCGCGCCCAGGCGCGCGCGCCGTCCCGGCGGTCCGGGTCGTCGCTGGCGCGGTCCTCGGCCCAGTTGTAGCCGCGCACGTCCTCCGGCTCCAGGCTCTGCTCGCCCTCGGGGTCGGGACGGTAGGAGGGCGGGAAGTTCTCCTGGACGAAGGCCCTGACCTCCTCGCGGAAGGCGGCCTCCTCCGGCGTGTCGTCCCAGTTCATGCCGTGCCCTCCCGTTCGTGGGACTCGCGGTCCCAGGTGTCGGGGGTGAGGCCGTGGTCGCCCTCGGCCCGCAGCCGGTACTTGGCGACCTTGTCGGTGGGGGTGCGCGGGAGGGCGTCGACGAACTCCACGTACCGGGGGACCATCGAGTGCGGCAGCCGCTCCTCGCAGAACGCGACGAGCTCGGCCGGATCCAGCGGATCCGACCCGGGCCGCACGACGACGCTCACCTTGATGTCCTCGTCCTCCAGTTCCGAGGGCACGCCGATCGCGGCGCACTCCAGCACCTCCGGATGCAGGTTGATCTCGCACTCCAGGTCGAAGGCCGAGATGTTCTCCCCGCGACGCCTGATGGCGTCCTTCATCCGGTCCAGGAAGTAGTAGTAGCCGTCGTCATCCCGCCATACCCGGTCTCCGGTGTGGAACCACATGTTCCGGAAGCAGCGGGTCGTCGCCTCCCAGTCGCCGTAGTACCCGGTGGTGAGCACGAACGGCTGCTTCGGCCGCAGCACGAGCTCGCCCGGTTCGCCGGGGCCGACCTCGCGGTCGTGCTCGTCGACCACGGCGACCTCGAACCGCTCGTCGTGCGCCGTCCCGCACGACCCGGTGCGCCATTCGCCGTACGGGCTGCCCGTCGCGATCCCGGCCTCGGTGCTGGTGTAGGTCTCCACGGAACGCACCCCGAAACGTTCCCGCAGCGGCTCGTCCAGGCTCGACTTGCCCATGTAGAAGGTCTCCATGGGGTGGTCGCGGTCGTCCGGTGCGGGCGGGCGGCTCAGCAGGATCGGGATCATGGAGAACACGCTCATCGTGACCTGGGCGTCGAAGCGGCGCACGTCGTCCCAGAACCGGGAGGCGCTGAACCGGTCGACGATGGCGATGGATCCGCCGCCCAGCAGCGCCGACAGCATCCCGTCCCACAGCGCGGCGGCGTGGAACAGCGGCAGCGGGCAGTAGATCGTCTTGCCCCAGCGGTCGAGGAAGTCCAGCGAGTCGTACGCGCAGGCGAGCGCCAGCGCGTGCGGCACCATCGCGCCCTTGGACGGCCCGGTCGTCCCGGAGGTGTACATGATCGCCTGGAGGTCGGAGAAGGTCACGCCGGCCTCGACCTCGCCGGTGCCGTTGGCGCGCGCCGACAGCGCCGACATGTCGACGGCGGGCTTGCCGAGCGCCTGCAGGGGCACCCCGGCGGCGGTGCCGTCCCGGACGATGACCAGGCCCAGGTCCGGGAGCCGCCCGGCCACGCCGGGGATCCGCTCGGCGTACGGGGCGTCCGCGATCAGCCAGCGCGAGTTCGAACTGGCGAGCACGTGGCGCAGCAGTTCGCCCTTGTAGGCGGGGTTGATGGGCACGGCGACGGCGCCGAGCCGGGCCAGCGCGAAGATGAGGGGGACGAAGTCGGCGCAGTTGGGGAGCATGACGCCGACGTGGTGGCCGCGGCCGACGCCGAGCGCGGCGAGCCCGCGGGCCATCCGGTCCGCGGCCGCGTCCACCTCTCCGTAGGTGATCTCGCCGTCCCGGAACTTGAGGAAGGGGTCGGCCCGGTGGGCCCTGGCCTGCGCCCGGAGGACGTCCCCGAGGACGAAGCTCTCCAGCGTGGCAGTGCGCAATTCCGTGCGCAGCCGATCGCGCATCCGAACCTCCGCTGCCGCCAGGGGCGGCGTTGTGGGTGCGGGTGGGGTGGGTCGGTAACAGGACACTGACCTGAATATCCGAACACGAATGAATAAAAGGGGCAATAGAGACATGAGGGATTAAAACGGTCACCCCAGGGTTGCATGGTGCTGCCGTGACCCCTGGGACGGCCACGACGAACTGGTGCCCGCCCCGCGCGAAGGCATCGGGCAGAACCGCCCGCTCCGCAAGGCAGTGCCCGCCGGCCTCTCCGCCCCCCGCTTCCACCCCCGATGACCCCCTCCCCACCAGGAGCTTTACCCCCGAGAAGGGAAACGAGCCACCGCGAATCGGATCGCGGTGGCCCGTCGCCGTCCGAGACGATCCAGCAGCGCCCGGCGGACGGACCAGGCCCGTCAGACGTAGTCAGGCTCGACGTCGAGATCGATCCGCAGATGCTGCGCGACCTCACGCGTCTCCGGATGGTGGGGCCCCAGCTTCTCCCGGTACTGCGCGAGAGTCCGCCGGTGCAGCTCCGACGCAAGCTCCCCCTCGCCCGCGGCCCGGTGGTCGAGCGCCAGATTCGCCGCCGTGGCCAGCGTGAACGGATGGTCCTCCCCGCGCACCCCGCGCCCGAGGCCGAGCGTCCGCTCGCCGAGTTCCACGGCCTCGCCCACCGCCCCGCAGGCCGCGAGATCACTCGCCAGATTGGCGCTGACCGTGAGGCAGTGCGGATGCTCCTCACCGAAGATCTCGCACAGCTTCGCCCGAGCCCGGGCGCTCGCCTCCCGCGCCTCCTCGGGCCTCCCCTGAAGCCGCAGTACGACGGCCAGGTTCGCCACGGCCGCGAGCGTGTTGGGATGGTCGCCGCCCACCACGTCCGTCCAGACCCGCACGGTTCTCTCACCCAGGCTCAGCGCGCCCGCCAGGTCCTTGGCCAGCCGACGGTCGTTGACGAGATTGGTCGCGACGCCGAGAGAGTGCCGGTGCTGCGCCCCCACCAGAGCGAGGTGGCGGTTGAGGACGGCCTCCAGGTGGTTCAGCGCCTCCTTGCGGTCACCGGTGCGGCGCAGCGCGACGCCGAGGTCCATCGAGTACATCAGGGCCGGGAGGCGTAGAGGCTCACCCCGCTGCTCCACGGTCCTGTTGATCTGGATCAGCTCGTCCAGGGAGTCCTCGTACCGGCCCAGCCGCCGCAGATCGCGGGCGAGGGCGAACTGCGAGTCCAGCGTGCGCAGATGAGTCTCCCCGATCGTGCGCACCCTTTCGTCGTGCGTTCGCCGGTCGTTCTTGAGCGCCTCCTCGTAGCGCCCCAGGCAGCGCAGGTTGATGGCGATGTCGCTGAGGACGTCCAACGTCTGGAAGTGATCCCAGCCGAACACTTGGACGTACAGCGGCAACCACTGTTCGTCCCATTCCAGCGCCTCGCGGTACTGACCGAACGCGCGCAGGCCGGTGCTGTAACTGCGGGCGCAGGCGAGGAACACATCGTTCTCCACGCCGTACTCACCGCGCAGCAGGGTCATCGTCTCGGTGTTGAGCTGGAGCGCCTCTTCGCCATGCCCGAGCCGCTGGAGCGCGACTCCGAGTTCGGTCGCCAGTGCGAGCGTCTGCAGGTGCTCGGGGCCGAGCTTGCGCCGCCAGCTCTGCAGCGCGAACGCGGCCAGGCCCGCGGCCTCGCTGTAACGGGCGCGGAGATGGAGCCGACGCACCTGGTTGATCACGAGTGCGCGCACCGGCGCGTAGTCGCTGGTGAGCGCACCCGAGGGGATCAGGTGGGGGCGCGACATCTCGTAGACGGCGTCGTTCTCCTCCCGTTCCGGGCCCTCGGGATCGGTGCCCGCGAGCAGCACGTGCACGGCATGCCGGTGCCGCTCCTCCGCGCGGGGCCCCTCCAGGCCCAGCCCGCCCTGCACGATCGCTTTCACGATCCGGTGGATCTGCGTCTCGTTGCGGACGCCGTCGAAACGCACCAACGAGAAGCGCGCGAGCTCCCGCACGGCGTTCCTGAGCCGCAGGGTGCTCGAGAGCACCGCGCGCAGATCCTCCGGCAGCTCGTCCAGCAGGTCGGGCTGCACCAGAAGATCACCGGAGACGGGCTCCGGTGAGATCATCGCCAGCGTCCGCAGCAGCGCCAGGGCCTGGCGTGCCAGCGCGTTCTGGGAGAGGACGCAGCACACGGCGACGGCGTGCGGGTATTCGGCGTCCGGAATGAAGAACTCTTCGGAGACCCGTCGGAATCGCTCCAGGTAGGTGCCGACGGTCACCTCCGTCTCGTTCAGGTAGGCGGCCGCGTGCTCGACCGCCAGCGGCAGCCCGTCGAGCGCGGAGGCCAGTTCGACCGCCTCGGTCCGCCGTCTCTCCTCATCGGCCGTGGCCGTGATCCGCCGGTCCTCCTTCTCCGTCATGGCGAGGAGCGGCACACGGTGCCGGAGGAACTCGACGGCCTCCGCCAGGTCGAACTCCAGGACGTTGAGGGTCTCCGCGGGCAGCGTGCCCCGCCAGCCCAGGTACTGCGTCGTGATCAGCACATGGGACCCGCCCTCGGGGAGGTAGCGGGAGATGATCTCCGGCCGGATGGCGTTGTCGAAGATCAGTAGTGATCTCCGGTAGGGGACGCCCGTGCGCAGCGCGCCGAGGGTCGACTGGATGAGGTGGTCGCTGTCGCTGCCGCGCAGGTCGTGGAGTTCCAGGTGGCGGCCCAGTTCGATCAGGGCGTCCCTGATGAGGTCCTCCTGCTCGGCGCGGATCCACCAGACCACGTCGTAGTAGTCGCGGTAGCGGTGCGCGTACTCCAGCGCGATCTCCGTCTTGCCTATGCCGCCGGGGCCGTAGAGCACCTGTGCGAGCGGGCCGTGCGGAGCGTCACCGTGCTGCCGCCACCGGTCGCGCAACGTCGCCAGCTCCGCGCGGCGCGCCGTGAAGTGCCCATTGCGGGGAGGCACCACCGGGCCCCAGAGCGCGCGGCTCCCTCCGGTCGGGGACGGCGGGGCGGGCGGTGCACCGGGCCGGCCGGGGGCGGCCGGGGCGGGTACGGGCCCCGGAGCGCGTACCTGGTCGGTCAAGGACGACGGAGCGGGAGCGGACGCCTGAAGGGGCGCGGACGCGTGAGGAGCGATGGCGATGGGAACGGCCGGCCCGGCGCGGGGGGGTCGGTTCTGCACCGCCTGCTCGGCGCGCCGCGCCGCGTACCACAGTGGCTGATACTCGGTGACGTTCCCGCCGAGCTGCTCCACGATCAGCTCCAGAAAGCCCCAGGCGGGGACGCGCGGGCCGCTGAGCGCGTTGTAGACGGTCGACGCGCTGACGGTTCCCTCGCCGATCCCGCGCGCTATCTGGCGGACGGACGGTTCGCCCGCGCGAAAGTGCAGTTCGTTGAGGCGGTCGAACAGTTCGGTGATCGGCCCCGGGGGCGTGAGGCTACGCCTGATCGACCCCATCGGCGGCCCCCTCGCACGAGAAACGATTGTTCAAATATGTCAAAAACTGTGCATCGGGACCAGAATCTTCTCAGCATCACTCCATGGTCGCGCAATGACCGAACATCTGTTCCTGTGAAGCCGACGTAATGGTGGGGCGTCCATGCTTGCGACGTGCGAATCGGAAGTCCTGAGAACGGCGCATCCGAGCGTTCAACGACACCGGTGAACACCGATGCCCGAGCGCCGCCGTGCACGCCCACGGGCGCCACGTACAAACTTGTCCATCCCGCTCGTAAACCGTGCACCTGCGGCCATGCACAGTGAAGCCGGGTCAGGCTGGAGATGTGAGCTCACCACGACGTCCACCACATCTCGCCTGAGGAGGCGGTCTTGACCATCGCCGAAGTCACGTCCCTCGACGTTCCGCCGCCGGCCGGCCGGGCCCGGACGGCCCGCGCGGCCGGAGCCCGCCGGGAGCCGGTCCCCGCTCCCTGCTTGCCGGTGCACCGCGCGATCGTCGCCCTCGACATGGAGAAGTCGACGCTTCGCACGAATCCCGTGAAGGAGGAACTGCGGCGTCGTACGTACCTCGTCCTCGATGAGGCGCTGCGGAAGGCCGGGATCCGCGAGCAGCACCTGGATCGGCTCACCGATCGCGGAGACGGTGTCCTCGCACTGGTGAGGCCCGTCGACGAGGTGCCCAAGACGCTGCTGCTGAACGCCTTCACCCCCGTGCTGTGCTCCCTGCTGGAGGACTGGAACGCCGGCGTGACCGGTGACCCGGCGCGGCTCCTGCGGTTGCGCATGGTGATCCACGCCGGTGAGGTCCACGACGACGGGCAGGGCTTCTTCGGCGAGGATCTCGACGTCGCGTTCCGGCTGCTCGACGCGCCGCGCGTGAAGCGCACCCTCGCGCGGGCGGACGGCGCGCTGGCGGTGGTCGTCTCGGACGAGATCTACCGCTCGATCGTGCTGCACGGGTACGGAGGGATCGACGCCGGGGGCTACGACACGGGCGTGCGCGTCCGGGTGCGCGGCAGGCAGCGGCACGGCTGGGTGCACGTCCCAGGCCCGCCGGTACCGCAGACGTGATTCCCGGTGGGCCGCCGGTTTCGTTCGTTGGGCGGCCCGCCGGGAACCGATGACGGTCAGTCCCCTTTTCGGTCGGCGTCGGTGTCGGTGCCGGGCTCGGTGGTGCGGGCGGACTGGGCGAAGCCCGGGTCGAAGTCGCCCACGGCGAAGTCTTCGGACTTGGGCGGGGTCATGGCCGGCAGGTCGTGGCCCGGCAGGGCCCTGGACGGCGCGGGCGCGGCGGGCGGCGCCTCCGCCTCGGTGCGGCCCGCGGGCTCGGTCCGCTCGAGCTGGCGGGCCAGTCGCGGGATCGAGGCGGGGAACTTCTTCGGCTGCGGGGCGCCGGGCCGGACCGCCCCCGCGAACTGCCTTGTGCGGAATCCGGAAAGCCGGTCGATGCGTATCCGGGACCCGCTGTTCGGCGCGTGGATGTACCGATTCTTCGACACGTACATGCCGACGTGCGCACGGCCGCGGAAAAAGACCAGATCGCCCGGTCGCAGCGATTTTATGCCCACTTTCCGGCGGACCGCGCTGTACTGCGAATAGGAAACCCGCGGCAGCCGCACCCCGCCCTTCCGCCAGGACCTCATGACCAGCCCCGAGCAGTCGTAGGCCCGCGGCCCGGCGGCGCCCCAGCGATACGGCTTGCCGATCTGCTCGCGGGCGAACCGGAGCGCGGCGCGGGCGCTTTTCTCCTGCCGGGTGATCTTGCGGCGGTACGTCGTGTACGCGCGGACCTTGCGCAGCGTCCTGGCGTCCAGGCCGAACCGCTGGGCGGAGGTGGGCTTCGGCTTGACCGCCTCCGCGGCCTGCGCGGGCGCCTCGGCCGGGACGGTCACTAACATCGTCGCGGCGAGCAGGCACGAGGCGGTCTGCGGCACCAGCCGCGCCGCCCGTTTGGAACGGGTACGCGGTTTTCCACCGCGATGATGCGGCGGGAATGCCTTCGGGCCGTGCGATGCGATGTCCATAGGGCGTCCTCTGTTGGCGGGCGTCGAGTGTAGCGTTTTCCGAATAACCGACTACCCGCGTGCGTTGCCCCGCTATTCGGCGAGCCGTCAGACTTTAGATGATCATGGTGGTGCCATGGAAATGTCATGCGCGCCGATTGACGGCCGCGCCGCTAGGTGCGCAACAGAACGACCATGAAAGTCATCCCGCTCGAAATGGTCACACCCCGCGTTAATGGCGGTCTCGGGCGGTGTGTTCTTTGGGGCGGATTCCCGCGGCGCTTCCGTCATGGGCGGCATGGCGTCCGCGGTGCCGATGTCGGACGGTGGCGCTAGCGTCTGACGGCATGAACGATGCCTATCCCACGGTGGAGGGACTCCGGGAGGCGGGCCGGAGACTCGCGGCGACGCTCCGCGGCGTGCCCGAGGGAAGCCGTGAGCCGCGGTTCCCGGGCGGGACCTTCCCGGCGGACTACGTCGAGCTGCTCTCCCGGACGGGCCCGGGGACGCTCGCGGGCGTCCTCCGGCTCCTCACCCCCGGGGACGGCGACGGGCACCTGCCGCCGCACGAGGACGCGCTGCTCTGGGGCGTGTTCGCCGGAGGGGAGACGTGCTGGTGGCTGCCGTTCGGCGACGACCCCGGCCGGTGGCTGGTCGCGCTGAACGGCCACGGGCACCAGCAGCTCAACCTCACCACCACCGAGTTCCTCGACGAGTGGCTCGACGGCCGCCTCGACCTGCCGGTCCTTTCCCTGCCGCCCGTGCCGCGCGAGCGGACCTTCACCCCGCCCGGCCACCCGGTCACCGCGCCGCCCGCGGGCGAGACCGCCCGCGACTCGCTGGCCCAGCTGCGGACCATCGTTGGCCCCGGCACACCGGCCACCTTCGACTGGGAGGCCGCCGAACGCCGGCTGGGCGTCCCCGGGCTGCCGTCCGACTACAAGCGCCTGTACGAGGAGTACGGCGGCCACGGCCACTGGATCGTCTTCAACGGCATCTTCATCGAGACCCCGCAGGGGATCGCCGCCGAGCATCCCGACCAGGCCGACATTCTCCGGGACGACCTGGACGTCCTCCCATCCGCGGCCCCGGGACGCCGCTACACGCTGCACCCCGAACCCGGCGGTCTGCTGTACTGCGGCAGCACCGAGGGCCGCGACACCCTGTTCTGGGACACCCACGACGCCGACCCCGACAGGTGGCCCGTCGTGAACGCGGGCTACGGCGAGGCGCAGAAGTTCGGCCCGCTCGTCGAACTCCTCGTCGCGGAGCTCACCGGGGTCGGCCTCGGCATGACCAACAGTTCGCTCGGCGACCCCTACGGATCTGCGTGGCCCTTCTACGGCCCGCGGCTCCGCCGAACCTGACGATTACCCGGCGCGGGTGCGGTAGACGTCCTCGACCGGGGTGGCGTGGAGCCGGGGCGGCTGCTCGTAGGCGCCGGCCTCAGGAGGCATCACGGTGTTGATGAGGTGCGCCTTCTCCGTCCCGTACAGGAACGACCCCAGCCCCGTCAGCAGCCGGTGCACGTCTTGCGGCGGACGCACCACCAGGCGCAGGAACCGGCTGGTGCTGCCCAGCTTGTTCCCGCACTCCCGGACGAACACGCCGTGCTCGCTGAGCAGGTAGTCCCGCAGCCGCACGCCGTCCTTGTCGTCGGGCAGCTTGATCAGGATGAAGTTGCCCTGGGACGCGAACACCCGCAGCCCCGGCAGTGACGCCAGCTGGCGCGCCATCGACCGGCGGTCCAGCGCCAGCCGGGACAGGCTCGCCTGGTACTCGGCGCGGTGCTCCTTCAGGAGGAACACCACGATCTCGGCGAAGGAGTTCAGGTTCCACTTCGGCAGCGCCTTCCTGATCCGGCCCGCCAGTGCCGGGTTGGCCACCAGGTACCCGAACCGGATGCCGTGCAGCCCGAAGTTCTTGCCGAGGCTCTTCAGCACGACCACGTTGGGCCGGATCGCGGCCTCGTCGGCGACGCTGGTGTGCGGCTCGGCGTCCACGAAGTCGATGAACGACTCGTCCACCACGACCAGGTCCAGGTCCACCAGCGCGTCCAGCATCCGGAGCACGTCCCGGCGCGGGACGTAGCCGCCGTCGGGGTTGTTCGGGTTGCAGATCACCGCGACGCGGGACCGGCGCTCGCGCAGGAAGCCGACGAAGGCGTCCAGGTCCAGGGCGAAGTCCCGGCTCTCCGGCAGCGGGAACATGTCGACCCGCTTGCCGGTCTCCAGCGGCTGGTCCGTCCAGCGCCCGAACGTGGGGATCGGCGTGCACAGGCTCTCCCGCACCAGCAGGTGGTCGATCCAGGTGATGAGCTCGGTGGAGCCGTTGCCCATCGCCACCGTCTGCGGGTTGAGGCCCAGCGTGGCGCACAGCTCGGCGGTGATCGTGTCGGCGTCGCTGGGGTAGTACTTGAGGATCGTCTCCAGGTTGTCCCGCAGCCGTCCGAACATCTCGGGCGTCGGGAAGTACGGGTTGCACGGGATGCAGAAGTCGACCAGTTCGGTCCCGTGCCCGCCGTCCGCGCGGTTGAGCGCGAAGAAGGACGGGCTGTGCGCGTTCTGCCGCAGCAGGTTCGCGTCGATGGATCCGGCCACCTCGTACCTCCAAGGGCTGGGCACTGAGAGGAGATACGAGCCCGCGCGCGATCAGGTTCGACCGGCGCCCGGAAGGTAGACCGTGCGGCCCCGCTCGCGGGCCTCCCGCGCGGCCGGGATCCGCGGCGCCAGCAGCGGGGAGAGGAGCTTGGCGGCCTCGTCCCACGGGTAGAACCGGGCGTCGTCCAGTTCCTCCTCCTGGAGGCGGATCGAGGCGCCGTCCTCGACGCGGCCGCCGTCCCAGACGAACGCCAGGAACGGGCGGAGCTGCTCGCCGTTCGCGGGGATCCACTGGACGACCAGGAGCGCGTCGAGCGTCACGCGCAGGCCGACCTCCTCGGCGATCTCGCGCACCGCGCACTCGTGCGGGCCCTCGCCCTCGTCGGCGACCCCGCCGGGGATCGCCCAGTGGTCGCGGTAGTTCTGCTTGACCAGCAGCACGTTGTCGTCGCGGTCGGTCAGCACGACGTTCGACGCCACGCACACCGAGGGCAGCGACGCGAACCACTGCTCCGGCGGCACCCAGTCCTGTCGTCCCACCCGCCCCACGCTAGCCCACCCGCCGTCGATGCCCCGTAGGCACCAGAACTCTCGCCCGCCGCCTTGAAGGCGTCCGGCGATTTCGCACGAGTGCTTCGGGCGGGGGCCGGGGGATGGTGAGCGTATAGAGTTGTGATCATGTGCATGTCAGCCTGATACCGCATGCCCCCCGCACATCTCCGGCGGTCGGGTGGCGCCCCCCGCGGGCGTTCACCATGCCTGCCGGCCTCCCGCATTGCCCGAGCACGAAGGAGCACGTCGGGTGAGCAATGTACTGACCATGAGAGTCTCCCGGGAAAGAGCCCGCGACGCCGCTGCGCCGACCAGGGCCCTGGTCTACCTCACCGAAGAATCGGGACCGACCCAGGTGGTCGCGTACGCGGAGCGCGAGCTGCCGCCGGGCGGCCTGCCCGCATACCTCGCGGCCCGCGGCAGCGGCGCTCGGTCCTTCGTCCTGTGGGCCGACGCGCACCGTCAGAAGCGGGCGGCCACCGTGGTGACCCTGTCGGCCGCCGGCGGTGTCGCGACGTTCCAGGTGTTCGGTGCGCACAATGAGCTCATCGGCACGCTCGTGCGCGAGAAGGCGCTCCGTGGCAGGGGCCTGCGCACCCGCTGGACCGTGACACAGGCCGGCGGCCCCGAGGCGGTGGGCTTCAAGGGCCGGATCTTGTGGTGGTGCCTGTGGTGGTCGTCGTTGCCCCTGCAGGTGCTGATCCTCGTGTTCACCATTTTCGACAGCATCCCCGGCAATGAGGCCGGTGTCGCGCGCGGCCCTCGGCGCATCAGGTGGCGTGCGGGCGGGCAGATGCCGCTGGAGTTCAGATCCAGAGGCGACAAGCTGCATCTGCACGCGCCGGGACTGGACTGGCGGCTTGGGGCCGCGCTGGTCGTCCTGCTGCGCAGCTTCGGCCTCGGTTCGTGGGACGCCGGCAAGAAGTGACTGTCGGTCGCAGCGGCGGTGAGGGCGGTGTCTCGGGTAGAACTGGCACCATGCCTGACCAGCAGCCAGTCCCTTACCCGGCCCAGATGCCCGTTGCGCCCCATGCCTACGCGCCACCGCAAACCAGGGGGGTCAGCACCGGCTACCGGCTATGGGCCGGCATTCTCCTCTGGCTTGCGGTCATCATCGCGGTCCTCGTGGTGGTCGCGTTCGTGGCGAGCATTGTCCTCCTTGCACAGGCGGACAAGGATGTGGCGAACGCCGCCTACGGTTACCTCGCCATTTTTCTCTGGTTCGGGATCGCCGCCGCGGTCCCGGTCCTGTTCGCGGTCGCCATCCCGGGTGCGCTCATGACGCGGCGTGTGCGGCGGGAGCGGCAGGCGGGGATCCTCTGAAGGCGTAGCGGCGGCTCGGGCGTCCTTATGATCGCGGCATGGCACTCGACTTGTTCGCCGGCATCGCGGTCGTCGACTACGCGGCGGCCCTGGCGTGGTACGAACGGCTGCTGGGGTCGCCGCCCACGTACGTGGTGAGCGACACCGAGGCCCTGTGGGAGCTGGCCGAACACCGGTCGCTGGTCGTCGAGGAGCGGCCCGAGCGGGCCGGGCGCGCCTTCCACACGGTGTTCGTCGACGACTTCGACGAGCGCGTCGCGGCGATGGCCGCGCGGGGGATCGAGCCCGCGGAGCGCGAGACCTACTCCAACGGCGTGCGCAAGGCGATCTACCGCGATCCGGAAGGGAACGAGATCGGGTTCGGCGGCCCCCCGGTCAGCGGTTGAGGACGTTCGCGGCGTTGGCCAGGCGCCGGGTGAGGGCGGTGCGGAGGGCGTCGAACGCGGCGCGGTTCCTCGCGATCGCCCGGTCCTGGTAGGCCGTCTCCACCCCGGCCCAGACGTTGACGACGCCGGTTTCCCTTTTGCAGCGGGCGTCGGCGACGGCGGTGCCGATCTCGGCGGGGCCGGGCGTGTGGTGCGCGTCGTCGAGGAAGCGCTTGTCGCGTACGGCGTCGGGCGGTGTCGCGTACCGGTGGCCCGACTTCTTCATGCAGGCGCTCCAGCGGGCGAAGACGGCGCGCACGCGGCTGTCGCGCAGGGCGAGCTCGTAGGCCCCGAACGCGGCCCGGTCGAGCGTCCTGCGCTGCGCGGTCAGATCGGGGACGCCCGCGCGGAGCGTGCGGCCGGCCTCGTCGTCGCAGCCGCCGTCGCCGCGGACGGCGCGCCTGATCTCGTCCGGCATCCTGGGGTGCGGGGCGCGCTTGCTGATCTCGGGGACGCTGTAGCCGAGCGTGCGGGCGCGGGCCTCGTCGACGATGCCGTACCGGCGGGCGTTGCGGCCGGACACCGCGGGGTGCGGGTCGGGCACGTCGGCGTCCAGGCCGCGGCGCTCCAGGCAGCGCGCCACGAGGGTCTTCTCGGCCGCGAGCAGCGTGTTCTGCTGCGCCGGGGCGGGCGTGTACGCGTCCAGCGGCAACGTGAAGGTGTTCATGTCGCGGACGTTCAGGGGCCGGACGGGGGGTTCCGCGCCCTGGGGCGCGGCGCATCCCGCGAGGAGGACGCCGGCGCCCAGGAGCAGCCCCGCCGTCGGATGGCGGTTCACCACAGGACTCCTTGGTTCGGGCGCGCCGGGTCCGCACGGGAGGGAGCGGACCCGGCGCTCACGCGGGGTGGGTCAGGCTAGGCGGCGTCGTAGGAGGCGAGCCTGTTGTTGAGGTCCCCGTTCAGGTCGCCGACGGACTCGTCCTCCAGCTCCTGGGAGGCGCCGGTGTAGTTGGCCCCGTTGTAGACGACCTCGTTCCACGACCAGTTGAGGTTCTGCCACGAGCTGGCGTTCCTCATCGGCTCCCCGTTGGGGAAGGTGTGGTTCGTGAAGCTCTTGACGTTGACGTTGTAGCAGCGCTTGGAGCCGGTCTGCCCGAACTCGGTCCAGAAGCAGCTCTCGGCCTGGGCCGGAGCCGCCAGCCCGAGAGCGCCGAGTCCGACCCCGCCCGCCAGGGCGAGCGTGCCGAGCCGGCGCCTGGTGATGATCGTGCCGCGCATGCGTTGTCCTCTCTGGAAAAGGGACCCATCGGCCCCGCGAACCGATGCCCAATTCTGTGTTCGATCGATTACGCAGCGCAATGTACCTGTGGATGAACTGGGGTGTTTCCAAGGAGTGAGCGGGAAGTCGTCCGCGAGGAGGATGCGTGGATCGGTCCACCCGTGCTGCCCTGTGGGGCGGACTGCGGACGGCGAAAGGGAGCGGTGGACGTGGGCGGGCTGGCAGAGGTCGAGGCGAAGCTGGAATTGGTCAGGCGGGTCGAGGCCGAGCACCGTTTCGGAGTCGTCATCGGAGAGCCGCGAGAACTGGAGCCCATTCCCGGGATTCCCGAGGGCGTCATCGAGGTCTTCAGCCTTTTCGACCGGTTGCGCGGTGACGGCTTCGTCTTCCGGCGGCCGGCCGAGATCGAGAGCCCGGAGGCGTGGGAGGCGAGGGATGTCAATCCCCACTGCCCGCTGGGAAGTCCGCTGGTCATCGGGTCCGAACTCGGCGGGCCCGACAAGGTCGAGGCCGCGCCCGTGAACCTGGACCTCGACGACGGGAGCGTGTACTACTGCGACCCCGACGAGTACGTCTTCGCCTACAAGAACGTCGAGGTGGAGGAGGTCGAGATCGAGGAGTTCGCGCCCGGCATCGTGACGTTCTTCGACGAGTTCGTGCTGGGCGAGCGCTATCCGCGGCTCGTCGAGGTCGTGCTGGGGAGCGCCCCCGTCACGCGCCGCGACCGGAAGGGACGCCCCCGGGACGCGTGGATGCGCCTCCTCCTGCAGAGCGGACTGGTCCCGGCGTCAGAGTGAGGGGACGTCCTCGGGCAGGATGAGCCGCAGGTCGTCGAGCGTGACCTCCGCGCCGCCGCGTTCGAGGCGGGCGATGCGGCGGGCGTGCGCGGTCTTCAGGGCCTCGAAGAGCTTGCGGATCTCCCGGCCGTTGCCCTGCGCGTACACCTCGGCGGCGGCGCCGAGATGGGCGCGGACGGCCCCGGCCGTCTCCTCCGCCAGTACGAACCCGGACGTCTCGGTCTGCGCCGCCAGGATCGCCAGCAGCTCGTCCGGGCCGTAGGCGGGGAAGGTGATGGTGGCCGAGAAGCGGGAGGCGAGCCCGGGGTTGGCGGCGAGGAACCCGGCCATCTCCCCGGTGTAGCCCGCCGCGATGACGATCACCTCGTCGCGGTGGTCCTCCATCAGCTTGACCAGCGTGTCGATCGCCTCCTGCCCGAAGTCGTGGCCGGTGTTCGACGGGCGGGCCAGGGTGTAGGCCTCGTCGATGAACAGGACGCCGCCGCGGGCCCGTTCGAAGACCTGCGCGGTCTGGACGGCGGTGTGCCCCACGTACCGGCCCACCAGATCGGCCCGCGCGGCCTCCACCACCTGGCCGCGGGCCAGCACGCCCAGCGCCGCCAGCAGCTCCCCGTACAGGCGTGCGACGGTGGTCTTGCCGGTGCCGGGCGGTCCGGAGAAGACCAGGTGGCCGGGCATCGGGTCGGCGGGCAGCCCGGCCTTCTCGCGGCGGCGGGTCGCCTCGATGACGGCGAGCAGGTCGTGGATGCGCTCCTTGACCTCGGCCAGGCCGACCATCGCCTCCAGCCGCTCCATGATCGACTGGAGCTGGCCGGGGTCGCGGGCGTCGCCGTAGCGGACGCCGAGCCCGCGGTCCACGACCCCGTCGAGGTCCTCGGCGAGCAGCAGCGACAGGTCGGCGGCCGAGGGGTCGTCCAGGTCGGCCAGCCGGAGCGCCTGCTGTTCGAGGGCGGCCTCGAAGATGCGGCGGGCCTCGCGGCCGTTGCCGAAGCCCTCGCCGCGGCGGACGTTCTGGAAGTGCCGCTGGACGGCCTCCTCGGCGGCCGGGTCGAGCCGGAACCCGTACTGGTCGGCCAGGCCGCGGACGATCGCGGCGAGCTCGGCGGGCCCGTGGTCCTCGAACTGGATCGTGCGGGAGATCCGCGACCGCAGCCCGGGGTTGGCGTCGAGGAACTCCCGCATCTCCGCCGCGTACCCGGCGAAGACGACCACGACCTCGTCGCGGTGGTCCTCCATCAGCTTGACCAGCGCGTCGATGGCCTCCTGCCCGAAGTCCGTGCCCGACCCGAAGCGGCGGGACAGGGTGTAGGCCTCGTCGATGAACAGGACGCCGCCGCGCGCCTTCCGGAAGACGGCGGTGGTCTTCTGCGTCGTCTCGCCGAGCGCCTTGCCGACCAGGTCGGCGCGGGACACCTCGGTGAAGCGGCCGTCCGGGACGGCGCCGAGCGCCGCCAGCAGCCGCCCGTACAGGCGTGCGATGGTGGTCTTGCCGGTGCCGGGGGCGCCGGACAGGACCAGGTGGCGGCCGATCGCCGGGCCGGCCGGCAGCCCGGCCGCGCGCCGCCGCTCGACCACCCGCAGGAACTTCACCAGCTTCCCGATCTCGTCCTTGACCTCCTGGAGGCCGACCAGGGAGTCGAGCTCGGCCAGGATCGTCTCGACGCTGTCCGGTCCGCCGGGAGCCGCCTGCTCCTGGACGGGCCGCTCCGGCGGCGCGGGCGGCGGCGCGGCGGGCGCGGGCGGCGCGGGCGCCGGCGCGGCGGCGGGCCCGGCCGCCGGCCG
>NZ_JBHSON010000074.1:0-58390 GCF_042656285.1 Actinomadura rugatobispora
CCCGGCAGCGTGCTGGAGATCCGCAACTACCGGCGCGACGTCCTGAAGGTGACACCCGAGCAACCGCGAACACTCGACGAGGCCGACCGCTTCCTCTCCGGACCGGCCACGACGGCATCGTGATATCGGCTGCGTTCGCCCTGTTGCAAGATGCCCTCTTCGACTTCGGGAAGGAAGCCTTGGTGCGTTCGAGGCGCTGCCGAGGCCATGACCCCAGTACGGCGCTGTCGCTCCACCAGAGACCCAAATCCTGTCAGCAAAGCGGCCGATCAGAGACCTTCGCGACCCCATCAGTTTGCACGGAGATCGTGGACCCCGGCTCCGGCTGATTCATCTTGTCCACGATCTGACAGCACGACCTGCGGCGAGTCAGTCAGACGAAGGCATATCGCGCACTGTGAGGCGTCATTCGCCGGCGGGCAACGCCACCGAACCCGGTGATCCTCTCCTCGCCGGATGAAGACTTTCGACAGGCGCCCCGCAAGCGGGGGCGCCGGGTGGCCGCCCCTTCATGCAGTCGCTGGAACAAGCTATCGCCGAGCACCACCGTTCTCCCCGATGTTCAATCTCCGTTTGAAGCCCTGGCCATGCCGGGTGACACGGTCGACTACGTCGAGCTTGCCCGGCCGAGGAGGTTACGGGAGAACAAGGAAAGTGTGGTCACCCCGGAGAATACTTCGCCATCTCGGACGGTACCACACCGGTCCGGACCAAACATGGGACGCCAACTGAGCCCGCTCCCTCACCGCCATCCACCACAAGCCGCAGCATGGCAGGATAGATGACCACGTGGCGCTTTCTGAACACGTCCAACCCCGACTGGCCGCACCAGGATATGAGAACTGGAGTTGATCGATGATGTCCCGCGACGGTGGGACCCCCAAGCTGGTCAGGCAACATGAGTTGGTTCGGCATATAAGCCGCGGAGTGGCCAGCCGGGCGCCATTGAAGTGGACCCGGATTGATGCGGTTTACATGCTCGCAGGTAATTGGTTTCATCGCCGAATTGCCATTGAGACGGAAACGGGTCCGTATGACGGCTTTCCGCCCGAGCTTGTCGACACCGATTCGGTGCACGAACTGCGGGATGTCATGTACATGCCAGGGGCGGGAACTTGGTTTACGATGTATTTGACCATCACATCGGACGGCGACGTCAGCACGAGCTTTGACTACGATGATCGGCCATCAATGAAGAGTCCGATCGGCCTTGCGCTCAAAGCTGACCTTGAGAGGTATCCGCGATCGAGGATCCCCCAATGGATGCGCGACGAGATAGCCGAGGCAGAGCGTTTGATCTACGAGCGCGGCTATCCCTCAGGCAGTTCGGCGCCGGATGCTACTGCCATATTCCCAGGACAGGCCAGCGAATGCGCACCGCAGGCCATCGACGCGTCAGCAGTTTTTTCGCCGTCCGACGAGATGCGGTACATCAGAATCGACCGTACCGATGATCCGGCGTCCGATCCTGTGACCATCTTCTGTGAGATCGATGAGGAGGGGTACGAGAATCGTAAAGTCGAGATCTTCCCTGACGGCAGATCCGATTACGCAGGCGGACTCGAGGAAGGCGAAACAACATGGCTAAACGATGACCCGGTACCCATGGTGTCCGAAATATCTCGACGACCAGGTTTCGCAGCCTGCGAAATCACATCGGCAGAATTTCAAGTGGCCTGGACGACCGCCGGCGGGTTCGAGGATTGAGATACTGCAGTGGTATACCAGCCTTGCCGAATTGGGCTGTTCGGTATCAAGGTGCCCCGCCGGCGCGGCGCGTCGGGAGGCAAGCAATATCCGCAGGATATCGGCCCGACCTCACCGGTACGGATTCGCCATGATCTGACGGGGCGTCGTCTCGCTCAATATCTGCATATGCACTTCCGCGTCGGCGATCTCAACGTTCTCGGGAATCATCGGACCGCCCAATGCCGGAACAGGCGCGAAAGCATACATGGTATCCGGACCAACCGGCCCCAGCCGTTCGAGAACCCGATCGAACAATCCAACCTCGTCGTCGCCATCGATGTCCAGCGCCCGTGCTTGCTGGGTCAGCAATGCCGAATAAAGCTGCAGGTCGCGGTCGAACTGACTGTCCATTTCGTCGGACTGGTCATCAGGAAAGATCGTCCCGAAAACAGGGTTGATCGTCAATGCCATTCCGGTTCGGTCGCCCCAAAGACTCAACTGGCCGAAGGCCGACCGTGTTACCGCACACCAACGATCCGGGCCTGGATCGAGTTCAAGGTCGGCGGTCCAGGTGTCGACCGCCGGCTGCCACGCCACTGGATCGCACAGCCACCACAAACCTTTGGCGAAACCGGCGAAACCAAACTTCCGCCAAGCCTCCAAGAGGGCGTCGGGAACCCGTCCGCCGAACTCTCTGTATCGATCACCCGGCACCGGTACCGATGAAAACGGTACACCCCACTTCCGGATGACAGCGTCGGTGGTCATGATACTCATCAGTGTTCCGCTTCCCACCTGATATTTAAGATATCAGCTGCTCAGCATACTCCCCGCCACTTCGACACTGTCAGCCGATCGACGGGCTGACTGGGTCGTTCCGGCCGATCCACCTGCTCGACTTAGTGAGACACGCCGCCACGAGCGGCGAAACATGGTCTGGCTCAGTGTCGGGTCGTCCCGGGCGCTTTGGCGAGCGTCGTCATCCAGGCCGCTGATAAGGGATAGACGCGGATGCCGGCACAGGCCGAGGGTTTGCTGTGCAGCAGAAAAGTACAAACAACGCTCGGTCGCAACGGCTAACGCGTGCTTACGGTGGCACACGTCATTGGCTGGGCAGGTCAGGGCCTGTCGTGGCTCACGCTGGATTCGGGTTGTGCCACCTCTCGGCGAGAGCACGCTGTGAGAGCGGCCTTCCTGGTCCTTGCAGGCTCGGGAGGTAGTCAGCGAGAACCGCCTCTTCTGGGGCTGGCGTCACTTTGGTGCGGCTAGAGTCCAGATCCAGCCAGGGAGACGCTTCCTGCTCTCCGTTCGCCGGTTGCTGGTGACACGGTATTTCGGGTGAGGGGCATGAGGACTCGAACGAGCCGACCAAGGCGAGAGCTGCCCATACGCCCAAGGGGCCGCGCGCCACGTTGGCGCCGGTGGTAGAGGGCGCTTGGCCGGCTCGCGTCCAGGATCGCCATCGACGCCGCCAAGATCAGGCCGTCCACGGTGAACGGGACCAGGTGTGCCGTTCTGCCAGGCCCGCCGTGCGTGCGGACCAGTTCGTATGCATGCCGGTAGGAGATGACCGCGGCCACCGACAGCCAGGACGGCGGTCGCGGTGGTGGCGCGAATGAGGCAGTCAGGCATCCGGCGGCGTCATGATCGCCGAGTTGTGCGGGAGCGGGACGCAGGTGGGTGGCAGCCATCGGGCGTGCGCTTGGCCGTGCCGTTGACGGTTGCGGTCATCGTGTCTTCGGTGATTCGTAGTGACATGAGTGCCGGTCGACTGGCTTGGACTGGGTTCCCGGTCCTCTTCTTGTGTTTTTGCAGGTGAGTGGCTCTTTGGGGGCTGTCTCGGACTGGGGCGGATCTTGGGTGGATAAGGGTGGCTCAGCGGTTCCCTAAGTGAGGCCCAAGCCTGGATTCTGTGTCGATCCAGGTGGGGGAGGGGCGCCTTTCCGTCCGATGCCTTGGGGAGCCAGCTCGGGAGCACGCTCGTCCCTACGCTGACTTGGTCTTGCGGGTGAAGATGTCGTTCATGTGCTCAGCGCCGTCGCGGATCTCAGGCTTGAGCTGGTGGCGGTAGACGGTTTCGGTGATCTTCGTGCTGGAGTGCCCGACGAGGATGCTGATCTTCTCTATGGGGACGTCGTGGTCGCTCATGAGGGACACGAAGGTGTGCCGTAGCTCGCGAGGGCACCACTCTGTGGGGTTTAGGTCCGCCGCTGTGAGCACCCTGCGGAACCGGTGCCGGACGTGTTGCGCCGTGTAGGGGCGCCCGTCCTCGTGGCAGAACACGAGATCGTTGTCCTGGTACGCCTCGCCGGCCTTGAGCTTCTCGGCGCCCTGCCTCGTCTTGTGGCTGCGGAGCACCTCCACGCCCATGTCTGCGATGCCGAGTCCGCGTCGGCTGAGCGCCGTCTTGGTCTCGCCCTTGTGGCGGTCGGCTCGCAGGACGTAGACGGTCGCCTTGTCGAGGTCAACGTCACTCCACTTGAGGGTGCGGAGTTCCTCCGTGCGGAGCCCCGAGACGATCGCCAAGACGACGTACGCACCGAACCGGTGCATCGGCTTGCTTGCCTCTTCGAGCAGCGTGCTCGCTTGCACCAGGCTGAGCGAGCGCGACTTTCGGGCGGGCTTGCCGTCCGGGGTGTCCACCAGTTCGGCGACGTTCCGGCCGATGCGGTCATGGCGCGCCGCTCTGCGGATCGAGCGCTTGAGGATGCTGTGAACGATGCCCAGCGAGGACGATGTGAGGTGTTCGGCTCTGCCGTTGAGCCACGTCTCGACGTCGTCGGCCGTGAGTTCCTTGAGGCGAGTCCGTCCGATGAACGGGATGAGCTGGTGATCGGCGAGTGACCGGTAGACCTCGTTGGTCTTCGGTGACTTGCCGGACTTGGCGAACGCGGCGAGGAACTCCTCTACCGCGTCCCGGACGTAGTAGTTGCGGTCCGTCTTGACGCCCTTGTCCAGCTCTTCGACGGCCTCTTTGAGCTTGTCCTTGACCTCTGTCTTGGTGCGCCCCTTCCTCTTGAGCCGCTTGCGCTTGCGCTTGCCGTCCGGGCCGAAGCCGAGCGAGAGCGCGCCGGTGTACCCGTCGCCCTCCTCGTAGATCGACCCCTCGTACGTGCCGACCAGGATCTTTGCCAACGGATCCCTCCTCGTATCGATCGAGGTCACCACCGACCATAACTCAAGACGTCCCAAGACGTCCCTAGGTTGGGAGGCCCTTTTTACGGGCGAGGTCCGGACGGGCCTCCCGTGCGGGTGTCAGCGCTTGGCCTCTTCGAGGGAGGGCTCTTCCAGGGAGGTGACGAACTCGGCGAGGTGCCGGTCAGTGATGCGGCGCAGCTTGCCGATCTTGATGCTGCGGAGTTGGCCGGTGCGGATCAGGAAGTAGACCTTGTCCCGTCCGATGCTGAGGATCTCGGCCACTTGCTCGACGGTGTACGCCTGCAGGGGACACCACCTCCTCTCACCCGGGCTTCGTCCCGGGGCCGTGCGCGGATGTGGGTGGGGATCATCTCCTCGGTTGCGGTGTGTGCTCGTTTCTCGTCTCGTCTCATGGACGTCTCAGCCGCCCATACGTACAGACGCGTGCGCGAGACGAGACGTTGAGACGATTACGGGGTGTGATCGGACGCCTTGTAGCGGCCTCGTCCGACTTGGACGGCGTGGCCGGCCTTCACCAGTTCGGCGAGGCGCCGGTAGAGGGTGGGACGGCTCAGCCCGGTGAGCATCAGCAGATGGGCGATCGGGAGGCCCTCCTCTGGCGCACCGTCCAGGGCCTCCCTCAGTGCTGTCTCGGCGTGGTCTTCACGGGACGGCGCTACGAGGACGGACGGCTCAGAGACGGGCGCCATGTGTGCCTCGTCCAGCGCGCGTAGCGAGACCTCGTCCAGCGTCGGCCGGATGGACGCGTGGCGCTCTGCTGTCTCGGCAACGGTGGCGTCCGTGAGCAGGTAGGCGCGGCCTCGCCGAGGTGTGTCGTGTTCGGGTGCGGAGAGCAGGAACTTGCCGGGGGCGTTGAGGGTGTGGGCGTGCCATCCAGCGCTGAGCATCCCTTGCCCGAGGATGAGATCGACGTCCTTGCGTTCCCGGACGCGGAAGCTCACGCGGACGTCCATCTGTGACCGGACGGCCCCCTTGCCCATGGCCTTCTGCGTAGGCCGCTGGGTCGCCGCAATGAGCGTCACGGCGACGGCGCGCCCCCGCCGCGCGATCGAGTCGGTGTCGCTTGCGGCGTCGGGAGCGTCATCGGCGAGTTCGGCGTACTCGTCCACGACGATGACGAGCGCGGGATGCTCCGGCGTCGGATCCCACACGCGCCGCCCGTTGGCCGTGAGCCATTCGGCGCGAGCCTCCAGGACGGTGACGGCGTCGCGCAGCATGGCGCGGGCTTGCTCCGGTGTGGTGGCGAGCCGATCGATACAGGATGCCCACGGCTGGAGCTCCATCCCGCGCTTGAGATCGACGGCCCAGATAACGACGTCCCGGCATGCGCTGAGGTTGCCCATCAGGACGTTGATCCCGCCGCTCTTCCCGGAGCCGGCCACGCCCCCGAAGAGGCCGTGGCGTCGCAGCAGCAGAACACGCGCGCCGGTCGCGTCCTCGAACGGGCCGAGGTCGATCGGTTCGGTGATGGAGGAGACGGACGGTCCCGGCCACGGGATCGCGTCGGCGTGCGGGTCCCTGTCGAGCACGCGCAACTCG
Organism: Actinomadura rugatobispora; assembly: GCF_042656285.1. Taxonomy (GTDB): domain Bacteria; phylum Actinomycetota; class Actinomycetes; order Streptosporangiales; family Streptosporangiaceae; genus Spirillospora; species Spirillospora rugatobispora. The sequence goes on from NZ_JBHSON010000074.1 coordinate 6,388, forward strand.
AACCGGTTGGCCTTGCCGTCGCGCGTCGGTGCGACGCGTACAGCACCCCGGAACGTCCCAAGCGCCGACTCGATAGCCGGAACCTTGGCGATGACGTCCTGGATCGTCTGGCCGCGTGCCAGGGCGAACCGTGCGCGCCATCCCCACACGTCCACCACCGCGGATTGCGCGCGCGAGCCAGCAAGGCCGACGTCCCGCGCGATCTCCGGCCACGCGGCTATCTGCCGGTCGACTCGCACTCTGGCGCGCCGCCTCCGGTGCGCCCACCACGGCGCGGCGAGCGCGATTACGCCCCCGGCAAGCATCCCAGGAAGCGGCGAGACCGTGGGCCCGAGTGCAGTAGCCGCAGACAGCCACCCACCAGCCCCCATCACGACGCCAGCGGCATACAGCCGCTCGATTCGCGGAGAGAGGCCCAACCTCTCGCCGAACATGGCGAGTGCCCACGCAGCCAAAGAGGCAAGGGCCAACAGCCACGGCCACCACTCCGGATGGGTGAGATGTAGGACCGTACCTCCCACGGCAAGCGCGGCCACCAGGTAGACCGGCCCCAGCTCGGACCGGTACCGCCACAGGGCCCGCGCGAGGAGCACGCCGGCCACGTCCGGGAACTGGTCGTCACGGTCGATGATCACCATGGGCTGCAACCCACTGCGCCGCATCTTCTGGGCATGCCGTCGCATCTGACGCGTCCGGCTCATGAGCGCCCCCAGGACTCCGGGGGAAGGTGGCCTTGCGCGCGTAGTTCATCGCGCAGGTAGTACAGCGGATCCGGTTCGCCGTCGCGGTCGGCTCGGAGAGTGGCTCGCCCCGCAGCCGCCAGATTCGCGCGGTCCCGCCGGACTTTCGCGAGCAGGGACGAGAGCCGGGAGATTTCGGAGAGGAGTTGGGGAACATCGGCGAGCGCGGCGTAGAGCCGCGCCCACAGATCCTCGATGGACGGCATCGCCTCGGAAAGGCTGGAGAGGATCTCACGCGCTGCGAGGCTCCGCGTACGCACCTCTTGATGTTGACTTGGACATGCGGCGGTGTATCAGGCACCAAGGCATCCCTCCCTTCGGTAGGGGACGTCAGTGCTGAGAAAGGGACCGGACGAGGACGGCCACCAGGCGGCGGATTTCCGGCGCGGCGCTGGTCGCGGCGAGGAAGAACCCGAACAGCAGGCACACCGCGATGTGCCAGCCGCGAAGTCCCATGTACCGCCACGCGACCCACACCACGGCGCCGAGGATCGCCACCAGGGGAAGAGAGACGTTCACTGACGTACCTCCTCACAGCCACGGGACGGGGTATTGCGGGCCGCGCCCGCGGCGGAGCCACCGGGCGCGGGCGCGGCACTTGCGGCACCTCCGGCTACCGGGCTCGACGCGTGCGCCACAGGGGCACGTGTGACCGGTGATGGCGCGAGGCATCCGCATGGTCACCGCCCCGCCGGTACGCGGGCCGGCATGTCGTCACATGTGCGGGTGCTGAGCACTCGCCTAGAGGCGGTGCCGACGCGGGGACGTCTCGGCGAGCCCTCGCGCGGTCCGGCGCTCTTCGGCGTGGATGCCGATGACGAGCATCGCGAAGATTCCGCAGGTGGAGCCAGCGAGGAAGACGGCGAGGATCGCTGCCAGAACGAGGATCATCTGTGACCACTCCTCTCGTAAGGCCCGTATCCGGCGGGGACGGTCCGGGCGGTCGGTGTCTACGAGAAAGAGAGTGCGCTTGACCTGCGGGACGAGATCACTACATGACTGGACGTGTTCATGACGTCCTCATAGGCTTGACCGCGTCCTAGGACGTCCCGGAATCCGGACGGGTGCATGCCGAACGAACGCCTACGCGCCGCTCTACTAGAGCAGGGCCTGACTATCGCCACGCTCGCCGAGTCACTCGACGTTGACCCAAAAACGGTAGAACGGTGGATAACCAAGGACCGCACCCCCTACCGGCGGCATCGCTACGCAGTAGCTTCGCGATTGGGCGTAGACGAGACCTTCCTATGGCCGGACGCACTCTCTAACGAGCAGGTCACCGCAGCGTCCAGCAGCGAACTAGTGACGATCTACCCGCACCGGACATCCGTCCCGAGGGACGCATGGGGACGTCTCTTCGCCACCGCCAAAGAAGAAATCGGCGTCCTGGTCTACTCCGGCCTCTTCCTCTCCGAAGACTCCGGCATCCAACGCACGTTCGCTGAGAAAGCGGAGGCCGGTGTCCGCGTCCGTATCCTCCTCGGCGACCCGGACAGCCCACAGGTAGCCGAACGAGGCGACGACGAGGGCGTAGGCGACGCCCAGGCCGCAAAGATCCGCAACGCCCTGGTCCTCTACAAGAACCTGCGCAGGCAAGACGGCGTCGAGTTCCGCTTTCACCGCACGGTCCTCTACAACTCCATCTACCGTGCCGATGACCAGCTCCTCGTCAACACCCACGTCTACGGCGTCACCGGCCCCCACGCCCCCGTCTGGCACCTACGCCGCATAGCCGGCGGAGATCTGGTCAACACCTACCTAGAGAGCTTCGAACGCGTCTGGGAAGGCGCCACACCCATCGCGGGGGACTGACGCATGGGCCGCAGAATTGACTACTACGACGACCCCAACGCCCCGAAGGCCAACAGCCTCGTCCCCTCCGTCAATGTCGTCGTCGAGAATGACAAAGGCGAGATCCTTATGATCCGTCGCACTGACAATGAAAATTGGGCGCTCCCAGGTGGGGCTATTGACCTGGGAGAGTCTGTTGCCCAAGCCGCCATTCGGGAAACCAAGGAAGAGACCGGCATTGACGTAGAGGTCACTGGTCTAGTCGGAATCTACAGTGATCCGAAACACGTCATTCGCTACACGAGCAACAACGAAGTTCGTCAGGAGTTTTCTATTCTGCTTGCTGCGCTTCCATTTGGAGGCCGTATGCGGAGAAGTGCAGAATCAAGTTCGGTGGAGTGGGTTCCGATCGATGCGAATCTTCTCAGCAGACAAATGGATCAATCCATGAGAAGACGAATCACGAGATACTTGCATAAAGGGTCGAGTCGAGTCGAGATCGCCTGAACTGTCGAGCCTTTGCTAGATATGGAAACTGTTCGGGCTTTCCAAAGCTTGCAATGCCGCTGCGCGCCGACCCTTAACTGGCACGTATATTATTTTGCCGCGACTCGATACCGGATGAAGCCATCCGTCTGAAACGAGTCTATTTAGTACGTTGGGAACCAGTTCGCGGCTCGCCATATCTAGGCCGCGCGATAGTGCTTCTTCTTTGCGGCCACTGCCCGGTTGATTGTATACCTTTTTGAGAACGGTAAGTGCAACCCTTCTCTCGGGCGAAATTTTCAGGTCCATTATCCCGGAGGTTGTTTCTGATACCGTGGAGAATTTCTCCACTTCGCAATCAATGAAGTTCTCTTTCAGCCATGATGGAAATCCAGACATTCCGTCAACGTAGCCAAAAATGCAGCTTTGGAAGGTAGGATAACGTTCTCCTCTGGAGATCCCCGACAAATCCAGGACATCGATCAGGCTGTCGCGAAAAATAGTTCGCGAGAGTACTGGGTCGTCGCCGTTAATAGCGAGGAATGGGACGATTACGCCCTCGACCAAGAATCCGTGACGGACTTGCTCGTCGGTCGGATTTAGTTCACTGCTTACCCTCAAGGAATCCGCCAAGACAGCATCAAACTGGTGATTGTCCTGACGTCGGCTAGCTGCCGCAAGGGCGGTTGATGCGGGAACTCGTTGTTCAAGCAACGCTGATGCCGCGATTTCCACTCCGAGGCTATTTGCTGCCGTACCCCAGGACGCGGTGCGAGAGAGGGGATGGCCCTCGTAAGGCGATACTAGGTAAGTTGCGAGGTCTTCGCCGTAAGCGGTCTCCGCTAGATTGCGGTCCGCAAATACTCTCTGTTCTTGCGTGCCAGCGTAACCGCCGATAGCGAAGCCTGGCAAACGCAGAAGCAGCTGAATTCCCTCCTCGTCCGCCTCACGCCCATTTATGTCGGCGAAGGCAGATTTCATCATTTCCATGTCAACAGGGCCGGTTTCTTGTCCCTTGGACCGTGCAAGAGTGGCAAGGCGAGAGACGATTAGTCTTATTGTTTCTGGCCGCACGGCAGTGTAGATACGAGATTCCCGTTGGCAAATTGCATGGAAAAGTTTGCGCCATGCGTCTGCTTGAGTGGTATTACTGGCATCTATGTCTGTAAAAGAGCCCATGGCTATTAGATAGCCGATAAGCAGTGGGCGTGTAGGCATCCATTCAGGCACTTTCCATTTGACGCCCGCCAGTTCGAGATAATCTGCAACCTGCTGTTGGTCGAAATCTTGAAGAGAGATAATTTCGGACTCTGACTCGAAACCCAGCGTATCGGCCATCTCGAATGGTGAAGAGAAGTAGTGTGACCTACCGCAAGCGATAATGCCTGCCCCATGCGGGGTTTCCTCGACTAGACGCCGTATTGGTGATAGGGCTTCCCAGCGGACTCCCTTGAGGTCAGATGCGCTACCCAGCCACCGCGAGGGGACAATCTCATCGAATCCGTCCAGTAGGAGGATGCAGGCACCGGCACGCCATGCCGAGATGAGACTCCTATCATCGGCGAATCCGATCTCTTCCGCGTGGCGGCGCAGAATTTCGGAGGGGTATCGCAGTCCGGTGCAATCACGCAGGTTGATGTGCACGGGGAAAGGCGTGAGTCTGTTACCCTTAAAGTAGCGCTTGCGTAGTTCGAAGTAGATTTCACGAAGGGCATGGCTTTTGCCTACACCAAACTCTCCAGTGAGTAGGTTCCTGGAACCCGAAATAAGCTTTTCGGAAAGTTTTCGAACAGTTAGCTTTTGGCTATCGTGCCGAGTGAACGACACTTCGACCTTTGTCTGCGGAAGTGCCTGTTGAGAGGCATACACGATGCTCCCAAAGGGAGCGTTTTCGCGCGCTGCCAGATAGGCTTCTGAGTCACACAAGCGCTTGTATAGTGTTGCAATGCTAATTGCATGTACCGTAACGTGCTTATTCTTGAGGAGAACTGCAATCGCCTGGCGTTGATCTGCTGTAGGTTCTTCTCGTGTGACAAACCATCCAGTAAAATTCTTGTAAGAATTTTCGGGTCTCTTGTGGAGGGTTTCAATCAGCTCAATGATCTTCTTGGCGTCTTGTGTTGCTTTGTCTTTGGTGCGCGATACTGTGAACTCGTAAATATGAATTGATTCGTTAGTGATGAAGACCGCGTCCCGCTCTTTCCCTCCTTGCATGCTTGCACCTTGGGTGTCGGTTGGATCATGGATCGCCCGAGCGAGCTTCAAGGCTCTAACCTCAAACTCGGCGCCTGTCTCCCCATGCATAGCGTCCGCCATTCATCGAGCAAGTCAGCTGCGGTCTCGGGTGAGCAGCTGCTGCGGATTGCTCAGTTTAGGCGGTTCGTTGGGATATGAGAAGACTCTGGTGAACTACCTGCACCGACCCGACGAGTGTGGGATGTGCAACTTGGATAGCTTTTGCTACTATATGTCCGTTTCCGTAGCGGGCTAGAACCTCGCTGATCCGTTCCTCCACTGAGAGCCGATCGCCGCCTGGGCCGGTGGTCATGTCGCAATAGGTGAGAGGAACACTCAGAGAGGGAGGTTCTGAACCAAACTCCTGAATGAGGTCGTGAGCTAGTCCGCGTTCGTGTGCTTCGACCAAGGCGCACGAGTGGTGGGCGACAAGACGAGACAGTTGTTCGTGGGTGTCGTGGATTTGCCGGAGGTATCGGGCGCCGTCTAGTGGGTGGAAGCCTGTGCTGATGAGACCAGGGGCGTAGCCGATGTCGTGGAGCCAGGCTGCTGCCTCTAGGAGGTCGGCGTTTTCCCCGAGAAGGGGAGCGAGCGTGCGGGCCTGATGGGCTACGCCTTGGGTGTGTGCCCAGCGGCGGGGGAGTGGGATCTCTAGCTGACTGCGCGCGAGGTCGCTTGCCCAGGCCGCGGTGTTCTTCTTCATGAGCTCGACGCTACGAGGATGCGGGTGGACGTCCACGGGCACACGGGGGTCATTTTGGGACGTCCTGGCTGACGTAACGTCCCTTGCCGTGCACACACGTGATCAGGCCGGCGGTTTCGAGGGCAAGGAGGGCTGCGCGGGCGGTGGAGCGGGATACGTCGTGGCGTCGGGCGAGTTGCTTCTCGCTGGGGAGCGCGTCTTCCGCTTGGAAGCGTCCGGTCTCGATCTGGTGGCGCAGGCTTGCGGCGATGTGCTCTGTACTCGTGCGCGGTTGGGTGTCGGGGTCTGGGACAAATCGGCCCACGCCAGCGCGGACGGTGATGAGTCCTTCGGCTTGTAGGACTGACAGGGCCCGCCGCACGGTGTTGCGGACGACGCCGAACTCGGCGCAGAGGGCGGCTTCGCTCGGTAGGCGGGCGCCTGGGGTGTAGCTGCCATCTGTGAGGCGGTGCCGTAGCACGCGGGTGATGTGCACGTGGGTGCCCCATGCCGTGCGGCGGGTCATGTCAGTGCTGCTCGTCTCTCAGGGGATCGAATGCCGCCGCAACCCAGGGTTGGAGCAGGATGTTCAACTTGTCCGCGGCGAGGCAGAGGCGTTTGCGCGGCGTGAGCCATAGGCCGGTGCTGGACAGGTACCACCAGGTGCCCTTGCCCCAGGCCACGGAGATGCTCTCGCCGATGGTGGGCGCGCCTTTGGAGTAGACGCGTAGGAGCGTGTGGGGAGTCTCGGTGCGGAGTTGAGTCGTCCAGCCGTCACAGCGCAGGACGAGGGCGAGACGCGTGAGGTGCCAGCATGCGCGCCATGGACCGCTGTAGGTGGGCGGAGGGAGCGCGGTCGGTGCGTTCGAGGGAAGCAGCACCAACCGCGCCACCTCCTCCCCACCCCATGAGGCCGTGCTCCCCATCACGGCCTCCTCCGGTGACAGTTGCGGGGCTCGCTCCCGTGCCATCACCGGGTCCTTGGGCGCGGGTTCTTGGCGCGCTCGCCCTCGTGGACGAGGGCCTCACGCAACGCGGCGGGGTTCGATGCGATCACCGTCGGATCCACGCCGGCGCGCGGGTCGTGCAAGCTCGCCACCCAGTCCCCGAGACGCCCGTCCCACCGGGTGGCGCGCCATATGCGGTATCCGGTGAAGTCCCGGCGCAAGTCGGCGAGCGCCTTCTCTGCCGCCTCTGCTTCGGCTTTGACGACATCGGGAGTGGTCTGAGGGGGCTGTTCGGTGGACATGGGGTGGGCTCCTCGTCTTGCGGGTTCGTTGGTACGAGGTGGCGTGTTCGCCTGTGTCCTGAGCCTTCCGTCCGGTACGGGGACCTCTCTATCGGCATCCAGGGACGTCTAGGGACGTCTTCTGTTAGCGTCGGTCATGCGTCGTTCTCACTTGCATCGCGGGAGGCCCGGTGAACGACTTGTTGCGACGTGCCCTTGCCGACGCGCACCTGACCGAAGCCGACGTTGCGGCGCGGTTGCGTGTGGACCCCAAGACCGTCCAACGGTGGGTCGCCGGGCGCGTGCCCTACCCACGCCACCGAACGCGGGTCGCCTCACTGGTCGGACGAGACGAGGCCGACCTGTGGCCGCACCTCGCCATGACGAACGTCCGGGTAGAGCCACCAGCGATCGACGTCTTGGCGACCTACCCGCACCGATGGCCGTGCCTCGTCCGGTGTGGCATCAGCTCTTCCGGGCCGCGCGCGACGAGATCGGCGTCCTGGCCTACGCGGGACTCTTCCTCGCCGAAGACATGGGCATCATGCGCGTGCTCGCACAGCGGGCGCGCGCCGGCGTCGCTGTTCGCATCCTGCTCGGCGACCCGGATGGCGCGTGCGTGGCCGAGCGCGGGAGCGACGAGGGCGTAGGCGAATCCATGGCCGCGAAGATCCGGAACGCCCTGGTCCACTACCGCGCCCTACGCGAGGTGGCGGGAGTTGATATCCGGCTTCATGACACCGTGCTCTATAACTCCGTCTACCGCGCCGATGACGACCTACTGATCAACCCGCACGCCTACGGCATCGCCGCAGCCCACGCTCCTGTCCTTCACTTGCGGCGGACAGAAGACGGTGACATGGCGAGCACGCACCTGGAGAGCTTCGAACGCGTTTGGGCGTGCTCCTCCAGTGTATGACTCAGGGCCCTTTGCAAGGAAAAGGGCTTAATCCAAGTCTAGATCTAGGTCCAGCTCTTGCTGTTCAGCGGCCCCAGATTGAGCGAGAGAAACGTTGAGATTTTCAAGGTGGGCATCATCTTCTTCACGCAATTTCATTAGAATGGGGAGGGCAAATTTGGAGATGTTCCCTACCGCGAACGTGGCGCTCGTTTGGCCAGACGCTGTCATCGTATTGAAGTCGCAGATCAGTCGACTTCCTCCGGGAAGGGCAAGTGTGGCTCGGCTGACGCGTACGGTCGGTTGACCTACCAGTTGCGCGATTCTCTCATCATGCAGGACATCCTCTCCTGCCTTAGATGAATAAGAAATGAGGCGATCGCCGGTGTCGAGCTTCAAGTTTCCAATGACAGTCCCATGACTGTCAGCTCTATCTCTGACGTCGTCGAGAGAAGGTCCGTCTTGCCTAACGCTCTTCGGTAGGTCGTTGATACTGTTCGGTGCGATGTGTGCTTCCCAGCCGTCCCCTCTGAGAACAATGCATCCGCGAGAGGTGATCCAATAAGGGGTGGAAGTCTCGTGTTCTTCATCGAGTCGGCGCTGCCCGCGGAAGACCCGCATTGCTTTAGCGAGGAGAACATCGCTGTTCGCTGTAATTAGAAGCTGAAAGTTTGTCGAGTAGGCTTCTATTTGTAGACGTCCGATCTGGGTCGCCGTGATCCCGCGCCCGATCCTGTGCCAAAAGTCAGTGCTTCTTGTAGGAACGTTCTCTATGAGAAATTCAATATCCCCTTCGCTCATCGCCCCAGCCAGGTCAGGCGAGCCAGGGAAATGCGAAGCGCTTCCGCCGTGACCCTCCCAAACAGATTGCAGCACGCGACTGATTCGGCCAGCTTGCTCGGGCTGAAGCAGAGAAGATACTAGGTTAGTGGCTTGGCGAGTTTTTTCTAGATTGACAAACTCGGCTCCGTGGAATCCTTCCACAGTCTTCGAGATAGCTTCACGCGTCGTCTTTTCATCCAGGAGGCCTCGTCCTCCTCGAAGTACAGCTTGGGCCATCAGTCCTGCGGCTGGCTCGCTGGCATTTCGCTCACCAAGTTCGCCGATTGCTCTTGGGTCGGCAACTAGGGTGTCACTGCTAACGGCGAGCTGTCGTAGCTCATCAAAGCTCTCTCTATTTCCGTTATCAAATGCAGTGTTCAGTGTGATGACAAGTGGCTTGCTGGGAGAGATCCATTCGAGATCTTCGGTGAAGTAGGTTGGCGCAGGACTCGGCCGAAGAAAAACCAATCGCTCTCGATTCTCGCGCGGCCAGTGCATAACGAGATCGGGTGCAATGGTGTTGTTAAAATACTCGGTGTGACGTACCTGTGCGCCGGTATCTGTTTGCTCTAGTTGGCCAGTGATCGCGGTTTTTATCGCAGCAACTCTGTCGTCAGGGGAAGGATGAGAAAAAGCCACTTCTAGGGCGCGGGAAAGAACTTGAGACACTTTCTTATCCTTCGTTCACCTTCATGAGCTTCAGGACTTCTCCGTGATGTTCAGGAGAAAGGACCAACTGCAACTGCTTGTCGCACAGAGTTATTAGCCAAAGTCTGTCCGCAACCGCGCTAACGGCGGCCACGTCCAGAAGCGCGAGGGCCTGTCCCTGATCGTCCGTGTCAAATATTCTCTTCCTCTCGTGGAGAACAGACTCCTTTACTGTCGCGGCTGTCGTGTGGTGATCCCATTTTCGCGCCTGGAAAGGCGACCAAGAGATCCATAGAAAATGATCACAGAGTTGAGGCTTTTTGGTGAATGCTACATAGCATTTGGCGAGGAAGGATCGATAATGCTCGGGCAGATTGCTCTCGCTTTTGTAGTTCTTGATCTCGGCAAGAAAATATTGTCCTTCTAGTTTTTCGCCGCGAAACTGCCCGCCCAGGTCGAATGAGAATGAATTGTCGTGTGGCCAAGTGAATTCTAGTAGTTCTTTTAGTCCAAGGTCTTCGTGGGACCATGCTTTAGCGACTCGGGTTGACTTGTCCAGCCATCGCTTCGCATTGTGAAGACCAATTTGGCCGATTAGCTGTGAATCCTCTCCCGCCATAGCAATCGATTGTATATCTCGTCTGTCCTTTAAAAGGTGGCCACATTGGGTCAGGAGCATCTTGTGAACCGATCTGTTTTGTGAGGCGTCGGGCTGGGTATTGTAATATATCCACCCGAGTCTGCTGGATTTCGCAAATCGATGGGACGGCGGTGGGGTTTACACCGATCTATGAGGGCGTGGGAGGGCTGCACCGCCGAGGCCTCCTGTGCGTCAGCGGTGCAGCCTTGTATCTCTAGATCGGCTCCGAGTTCGTGTTCATGATGACCCGCTTGACCCTCCGGCGGTCGATGCCGTGTTTCTCTGCTAGGTAGCGCTGGGAAAGGGGACGGCCTGGGCCGTCCAGGCTCGCCCTGTACTCGTGCAGTACCGCTTCTTCTGGCGTTTGCTCCACTTCGGTGCGCTGCTCGTTCTGGGTGAGGTCTGGGCTGGCTGCGGCGCGGGTGAGGGTCATCAGGAGTTCGAAGCTCCCGACGAGGGCGAGGGCCGGCCAGGCGCTGACTATCGCGCCTATGGGGCCGTGGGTCGCGCCGTGCGCCACGTTGGCGCCTACCGTGGCCACGATGCCTACGGCGAGGCTCCACTTGGCCAACGGTGGTGCGGGGTGCTTTCGGCGGCTGGCGTCCAGGATCACCATGGAGGCTGCCCAGATGAGGCCGTCAACTGTGAACGGGACGAGGCGTGCCGTTGGGCCGGACTCGCCGTGGGAGTGGACCAGTTCGTAGGCGTGGCGGTACGAGATGACGGCTGCCACCGTGGCTACCGCCACCACGGCGAGCGCGGTTGTGATGCGGATGAGGCGGTCAGTCACGGCTCAGCTCCCGTCGCAGGTCCTGGGCGCACGGGTCGTCTTCGCCGTGGGTGATGAGGCGTTCGGCGAGCATCAGGGCCGTGATTGCGGTGTTGCGGTCGACGGGGCGTGGGCATGTGGTGACGTGCCAACCACAGTCGGTTCGCGTGGCGGTGACGATGACCTTGCCGGCTGCTGTGGCGGTCATCCTGGTTGCGGTGATTTCTAGGGCCATGGGTGTGGCCTCCTCCCTGCTGAGAGGGGGGAGCCACGGGAGCCAATCCGGGGAGCCAGCGTCAGTCGGTTTGATGCGACGGTGCTGGACGGGCCTGGACTGGTCCCGTGGGCTCCTTCCCTTGTTTTCGCAGGTGAGCGGCTCCCTGGTCGACTTCCCCGGACGGTGCCGGACGGGGCGCGAATAAGGCTGACTCAGGGGTTCCCTAAGTGAGGCTTAAGGGAGTTCCGGTGGGGGGTGGGGGGATCTAGCGTTCTGGGTGTCACATCGGAGACACGGCGGAGGTGCACAGGCGGAAGCAGAGCGAACGTCGGCTGAGGTTCCGACTGAGGTTCCTGATTGAGACTGGTTTCTGGCTCGTACGGCCTTGTAACCCCGCTCTGGGGCCGTACGGGCCAGAAGCCTTTTCAGGGGAGGGCGCCCCGCAGGAGGAGGCGGAGGGCGTCGGCGGTGCCGGTGGCGGAGGTGTCGCCGGTGGCCAGGCGGCGGACGGCCAGGCCGTAGAGCATCGTGACGACCGCGGGGGCGTGGCGTTCGGGGTCGGGGATGCCCAGCGTGTCGAGGATGGCGGTGGCGAGGCGGTCGTAGGCCTCCACGGAACGGGTGGCGGTGGCCTGGACGGCGGGGTCGCGGGCGGCGTGCAGGTGGAGTTCGAGGTTGGCGATCTGCTCCGGGCCGTGGGCGAAGTCGACGATGGCCTTCTCGACCTCGTCGGCGGCCTGGTCGGGGCCGGCGCCGTGGAGGCGGGCGGCGCGGGCGGTGACGCGGGCTATCTCGCCGTCCACGAACGTCTGGAGGGCCTCGCGGAGGAGATCCGACTGGCTCGGGAAGTGGTAGGTCAGGGAGCCGAGGGAGACGCCGGCCGTGCGCGCCACGGCGCGGTTGGTCACGGCGCCGACGCCCTGCTCGCCGATCAGGCGCAGGGCGGCTTGCAGGATCCGCTCGCGGGGTGTGGTCACGGTCGCACAGTCTTTCGCATCGGAGACGTCCAGCGTATCGTTCGTTCGAACGAACGAGAGGGGTTGTGCGTGCTCGGGTTGCGGGAGCAGGCGGTGGCGTTGGGGCGGGGTGAGGTTTCGGCGGAGGAGCTCGTTGCCTCGGCGTTGGAGGCCGCCGAGGAGGGGTGTGATTTGGGGGCCTTTCGGGTGGTGCGTCACAAGGCGGCGCTTCTAGAGGCTCGGGAGGCTGACCGGCGGTTGGGGGCGGGGGAGCGGCTGCCGTTGTTGGGGGTGCCGGTCGCGATCAAGGACGATACGGATCTGGCTGGGGAGACCACGCCGTTTGCGGTTGGGGGGCGGCATCCCGTGGCTGAGAGGGATGCCGAGGTGGTGCGGCGGTTGCGGGAGGCGGGGGCGGTGATCGTCGGGAAGACGACCACGTGTGAGGTCGGGTTGTGGCCGTTCAGTGAGTCTTCTACCGGGTGTGCCCGCAATCCCTGGGATGTTGCCCGTACGCCTGGTGGGTCTTCGGGTGGGAGTGCGGCGGCGGTGGCTGCGGGGATCGTCGCGGGGGCGGTGGGGTCGGACGGGGCGGGGTCGATCCGGATTCCGGCGGCCTGGAGCGGGCTGGTGGGGATCAAGCCCCAGCGGGGGAGGGTGTCGGGCTATCCGCACACCGATCCGTTTTACGGGTTGACGGTTTATGGGCCGCTGGCGCGGAGTGTGGGGGATGCGGCGTTGTTGTTGGACGTGCTTACGGGGAGTCATCCGGAGGATGTGCATCGGCTGGATGCGCCCGTTAAGTCTTTTGAGGAGGCTGCGCGGGTTGAGCCTCAGAGGTTGCGGGTGGCGGTTTCGTTCCGGATGGCGCTCGGGGGGAAGCTGGATCCGGAGATACGGGGGGCCGTTGAACGGGTTGCGCGGAGGCTGACCGCGTTGGGGCACAAGGTGTTTCCCGCCGATCCCGACTATGGGCCCGTGGGGCTGGGCCTTGTGCCGCGGGGGACGGCGGGTGTGGCGGACTGGGTTGAGGCGATGGAGGAGGGTGTGTTCGAGGCTCGGACGCTTGCAGAGGCGCGTTTGGGGCGGGTTGTCGGGCGGAGGCTGCTGCCTGTGGCGAAGTGGTTGGAGCCTCGGTTGCAGAGGAGGGTGGGGCGCATTTTTCGGTATGCCGATGTTGTGCTTACGCCTACTACTGCGCAGATGCCCTTGCGGGTGGGCGAGTACGAGGGGGTGGGGTGGCGCAAGACGCAAGGAGGCGTTGCGGCGGCCTGTCCCTATGCGTGGCCCTGGAATGTGCTGGGGTGGCCCGGGGTGAACGTGCCTGCCGGGCTGAGTAAGGGGGGTCTGCCCATTGGGGCGCAGTTGCTGGGGCATGACTCGGACGAGGCGATGTTGATCTCGCTGGCCGCACAGCTTGAGGCGGTCGAGGGGTGGACGGAGCGGTGGCCTGCTAGAAGCCTGTGACCAGGCCGCCGTCTACCAGGACCTCGCTGCCGGTGCAGTACGAGGAGTCGTCGGAGGCCAGGAAGACGAGCAGGCCGGATACTTCCTTGGTGCCGCCCAGGCGGCGGAGGGGGAGGTTGTCGAGGATGGCCTCGGCGCGGTGCGCGGTGGCCTCGACGACGTCGTGCTGCATCGACATGGCGGTGATGATGCCGCCCGGGTGGATCGAGTTGACGCGGATGCCGTACTGGCCCAGTTCGCGGGCGGCGGACTTGGTGAGGCCGCGCACGCCGAACTTGCTGGAGCTGTAGGCGGACATCCCGGCGGCGCCGATGAAACCCTCGGTGGACGAGACGTTGATGATGGAGCCGCCGCCGGAGTCGCGCAGCGCCGGGGTCGCGGTCTTGATGCCGAGCCACTGGCCGACCAGGTTGACCTCGATGATGCGGCGGCACTCCTCGAGGGTCATCTCCTCGATGGTCTTGTGCTTCATGATCCCGGCGTTGTTGACCAGGACGTGCAGGGCGCCGTGCGCGTCGACGGCGGCGCGGACGGCGGCCTCCCAGTCGGCGGGTTCGGTGACGTCCAGGTGCACGTAGGCGGCGCCGTCGAGGTCGGCGGCGAGCTTGGCGCCCTCCTCGTCCAGGACGTCCCCGAAGACGACCTTGGCGCCCTCGTCCACGAAGCGGCGGACGTGGGCCTTGCCCATGCCCCGCGCGCCGCCGGTGATCAGGGCGACCTTGCCGTCAAGCTGTCCCATGCGCGCTCCTCTTGCCCGCGGTCACCGCCACCGAGGCGGCTTCCATGTTCCTGTAGACCGGTACGCCGGATGCCCGCGCCAGCTCCCGGACGGCGTCCTCCACGCCGGGTGGGGCGCATTCGGCGTTCCGGATGACGAGGGTGATCCGGGTGGCGGCGAGTTCCTGTTGCAGGGCGCCGACGCTGCGCGTGTACGCGAGGAGGGGGTCGGCGCTGTCGCCGAAGGTGAAGAAGCTCTGCACGTTGACGTGTGCGATGACGTCCGGGTAGGGGTGGGCGGCCAGGATTGCCGTTACCGCGCGCTGTATGAGTTCGGGGTTGCCCTGGGGGCCGACCGGGATTTCCAGGGGGTTGGCCAGCGAGCTGCCCGCGCCTAGGCCGAGGTCGCGTAGGGCGGCGGTTGCGGGGGCGGGGAGGGGGGACAAGTCCAGGCCGGCGGTGTCGAACACGTCGGCCGCTAGCACGCTGGCTCCGCCGCTGGGGCCGATGACGAGGACGCCGGGGTTGTCGGGCGCGGGGCGCTGGGCGTGCAGGTCGAGGAGGTCCAGCGCGCCGATCAGGTCGTCCTGGCTGGTGACGAGGGTGATGCCGGTCTGCTCGGCCAGCGCGGACCAGACGCGGGTGTCGCTGATCATTCCCCCGGTGTGCGAGGCGGCGGCCTTGCGGCCCTGCCCGCTGCGTCCCCCGACCAGGGCGACGACGGGTTTCCGTAGGGTGGTGAGCGCCTCGTAGAGGCCGCGGCCGTCGCGCGGGTCCTCCAGGTAGAGGCCGATCACGGCGGTGTCGTCGTCGGCGGCGAGGAAGCGGAGCAGCTCGGCGGGGGTGACGTCCGCGCTGTTGCCGACGGTGGCGACCTTGGAGAAGGCCAGTCCGCGCCGTTCGCCGACCTTGATGACCTCGCCCGCGAGGCCGCCGCTCTGCGAGACCACCGCGATCCGCCCGGGACGTCCCTGGGCGCCGCCGAGGAACGTCTGGCCGCCCGCGGGAGAGTAGACGCCCATGCAGTTGGGACCCAGGAGACGCACGCCTGCGGTTTGGGCGGCGGCGAGCAGGTCCTCTTCGAGGGTGGGTTCGCCCATTTCGCGGAATCCGCCGCTCATCACCTGGACGAAGGGGATCCCGGCCGCCTCCCGTACGACATCGGCGCAGCGGGCGGCGGGCACCGCGACCAGGGCGTAGTCCACGTCCGCCCCGGAGAGGGACGGCACGCAGGGCACGCCGTCGATGTCGGGCGCGGTCGGGTGGACGGCCACCAGCCGCCCCGTGAAACCGGCGGCCTTGTAGAAGTTCAGGAACATGTTCCCGAAGCCGGGCCTCTTCGTGGACGCCCCGACGACGGCCACGCCGCGGGGGGCGAAGAGTCGCTCGAAGTCCGTGTCACGGGTTTTCTGGGAGGGGGCGGGGGGTTCTTCGGTTGTGAGGAGGCGGGCGTCTACGGCTACCGCTCCGGAGGGGCCGCAGATGACCGGGTTGAGTTCGAACTCGGTGAGTCGGTTGTCTAGGGATTCGACGACTCCGCCTGGGCCGCCTACTGCCAGCAGGACTTTGACCAGGGCGTCCCTGTCGACGGGCGGGCCGCCTCGGAAGCCGTCCAGGAGGGCCCGGCCGCGCAGCTCGTCCAGCATCGAGCGGGCGTCGGCCTCGGTGATCGGGCACAGGCGCAGCGCCGTGTCCCGCAGCACCTCCGTCCAGACCCCGCCCAGCCCGGCCAGCAGGACGGGACCGAACGCGGGGTCGCGCACGGCGCCCACGATGACCTCGACGCCCGAGTCCGCCTGCTCCTCGACCAGGAAACCGTCCGGGACGATGCCGCGCGCCAGCATCTCTGCTGCTGCTTCGGCCGCGGCCCTTGGAGAGTCCAGGCCGAGGCGGACGGCGCCCGCGTCGCTCTTGTGCAGGAGTCCGGGGCCGTACGCCTTCACTACCAGG
Organism: Actinomadura rugatobispora; assembly: GCF_042656285.1. Classification (GTDB taxonomy): domain Bacteria; phylum Actinomycetota; class Actinomycetes; order Streptosporangiales; family Streptosporangiaceae; genus Spirillospora; species Spirillospora rugatobispora. Next base: position 22,634 of record NZ_JBHSON010000074.1, read on the forward strand.
GGCGGCGCCAGGCCGGCGGCGGCGGCCTGGAGGGACGCCGGGTCCGGGGCGGTCGCGCCGCGCGGCACGTTCACGCCGAACCCGGAGATCCACTCCTTGACGGCGTGCTCAGGCTGCGTGCTCACCGGACGCGGTCGGCGTACTGGTCGCGGATGCCGCGGCGCAGCAGCTTGCCGGGGCCGCCCGAGGCGTCCTGGGTGTGCGGCAGCTCGGAAGCGACGACGACCGTGTCGGGCGCCTGGTGGGCGGGCAGCCTGCCGGCCAGCGCGGCCTTCACCGCGTCGGCGTCCAGGGAGGTGTTCGATCGCGGCACCACCGCGACGAGGATCTTCTGCTCGACCGCGTCCTGCCCCTCCGGGTGGGCGGGGACGCCGACGACGCCGGCCTCGGCGACGCCGTCGACCTCGATCGCCGCCTCCTCGATCTGGACGGGCTGGGACCACTGGCCGCCTTTCAGGATGGAGTCCTCCCGGCGGCCCAGCACGTACACGAAGCCGTCCTCGTCCATCCGGCCCAGGTCGCCGCCGACGTACCAGCCGTCGCGCAGCACCTCGGCGGTCTTGTCCGGCTGCTTGTCGTAGCCGGCCATGACGTTGGGCCCGTTGAGGTTGATCTCGCCGACCTCGCCGACGACCCGGGCGCCGGACGGGTCGGTGACCCGCACCGCGCACGACATCCGCGCCCGGCCGACCGAGGAGATGTCCTGGCTGCCGTCGTCATGGCGCCCGAAGCAGGTGTAGGGGGCCTCGGTCTGCCCGTAGTAGCTGTAGATGGCCGAGCCGGGCACCCGCTTCATGATGCGCTCGCGCAGGGCGGGCAGCAGCGGCTCGCCGCCCAGCACGATCGCCTTGAGGGACGACAGGTCGACGCCCTCGTGCTCGTCGGAGCCGAGCAGCGCGGAGAAGAAGCTGGGGATCAGGCTGACGTGGGTGACCTTCTCCCTCGGGACGACCTTGAGGAAGTTGGACGGCCCCCAGTCCTGCTCCAGCACCAGCGTCATCCCCGCGTAGAAGGCCGGGCCGACGAGGGCGGGGAAGCCGATGCCCCAGATGATGGCGCCGGTGCCCATCACCGAGTCCTGGTCGCGGTCGACGTCCAGCCAGATCTGGGCGCTGGCCAGCGAACTGGCGTGGGTGTGCATGACGGCCTTGGGCAGGCCCGTGGTTCCGGAGGTGTAGTAGAGGGCGCACAGGTCGTCGCCGTACCCGCCGAGCGGCGGCTCGGCTTCGCTCGCCGTTTCCGCCAGTGCGTCGAGGTCGACCGAGCTCTCGGCGGGGCCGCCCACCCGCAGCCACAGCTTGACGCCCGGCAACTCCGGCCGGATCTCCTCGATCAGCTTCTCGACGGTGGCGTCGTACACGAACGCGGTGCACTCGGAGTGCTCCACGACCTGCCGCAGCGTGTCGGCGGGCCAGTACGGGTTGAGCGCGGCCACCACCGAGCCGATCTTCATCTGGGCGAGGTAGACCTCGGCGACGTGCAGCGTCTCGTTCATGAGGGAGGCCACGCGGGTGCCGGGCTCGACGCCCGCCGCCAGGAGCGCGTGCGCGACCCGGTTGACCTTCCGGTTGAGCTGGTCGTAGGTGAAGCTCTGCTCGCCGCAGTAGGTGAGCGCCGTCCGGTCGGGGGCGCGAAGCGCGTTCGCGGTCAGGATCGCGTGGGCGTAGTTGCTGTAGGGGGAGTTCACTCGCGCCATGGCTCGTCTCCTTGCCGGGTGGTCACAAGGGGCCGTGTGTGGGGGTGAGGGGGTCTAGGTGCGGCTTGCGTAGAGGACGAAGGGGTTTCCCGCGGGGTCGCGCAACACGGCCCGCACCTCGTGGGGGCCTTCCTCCGGGCCGCGGACGAGCCTGGCGCCCGCCGCGGTGAGCTTGTCCGCCATGGCCGCGACGTCGTCCACCTTGAACGACACGGCGGGTTCGCCCCCGGTGACGTCCTCTTCAGGGCCGGCTATGGCGAAGGTGGTGCCGCCTCCGTCCAGTGCCGCGAACCGGCTTCCGTCCTGGAACTTCACGGCCAGCCCCAGGGCGTCGCGGTAGAAGCGGACCGCTTCTTCCACGTCCCTGGCGCCGTAGAGGACATTGCCGATCCGGGTCATGACGCGGGCCTCCAGTGGGGGATCGGGCCGAAGCCTTCGAGCTCGCCGAAGTGCACTTCCACCGGCATCCCGATCCGTACGGACTCGGGCGGGCAGCCGGTGACGTCCCCGAAGACCCGGGCCCCCTCGGGCAGGTCGATCCACGCGACGACGTAGGGCGGGTCGAAGCCGGGGAGGAACGAGCGGTGCACGACGCTGAAGGTGTGCACGGTCCCGCGCCCGCCCACCGTCGCGTACGGCAGGTCGGCGGCGCCGCAGTAGGGGCACCGGGGCTCGGGGAAGTGCACGTACCGCGCGCATCCGGCGCAGTGCTGGAGCGCCAGCTCACCGCGCCCGCAGGCGGCCCAGTAGGGCTCGGTGCGCGGGTTCGGCGCTGGTACGGGGCGCGGCTGGTCCATCGCGAGCCAACCTAGCGCACGCTTGGTTGACGGACAATACCCCGCTCCGCGGCCGCGCGGCCACCTCAGGACGGCAGCAGGCCGGCCAGGGCGTCGCGGGACAGGCGGTCGGCGCGGCGGGTCGTCTCCGGCAGCCTGAACTCCGGGCTCAGCGCCAGCGCGACCCGGCACGCCTCGTCCAGCCCGATGCGGTGGCCCACGGACACGAACACCGGCTTGACGCCCTGCCGCGTGCGCAGCACCCGCCCGACCACCTCGCCGCCGTCGCGCAGCGGCCCGGCCGAGCCCCGCTCCTCGCCGGGCGGGTCGTACGCGCCCACGAACGGCCTCTTGGCGATCCCGAGCGACGGCAGCCCGGTCAGCACCCCCAGGTGGCACGCCAGGCCGAAGCGGCGCGGATGGGCCAGCCCGTAGCCGTCGCACACCAGCAGGTCCGGCACGGTGTTCAGCCGCCGCAGCGCCTCGACCAGCGCGGGCAGCTCGCGGAAGGCGAAGAGGCCGGGCACGTACGGGAACGCCGCCGTGCCGGTGACGACCGACTCCTCCACGACCTCCAGGGAGCCGGCGTCCAGGACCACGACGGCGGCGGCCAGGCGGGCGGCCGTCCCGTCGTCGCGGCCGTCGCCCGCGTAGGAGACGTCCAGCCCGGCGACGGTGCGCGGGGAGACGGGGGCGGGGTCGTCCAGGTCGAGCAGGGGACGGAGCCGGTCCTGGATCGCCCGGGCCTCCTCGGGGGTGCCGGGCCACGGATGCAGGTCGCGTACCTCCATGCAGGGAACGCTACCGTTCCGCCCCCGGACAGACTCCCAAGCAAGTGCTAGATTGCGTGATGTGGCGATCGATCTTGCCGAACTGGCCGGACCCGGGCACACCGCGCTGCTGGTGATGGAGATGCAGCGCGGCGTCGTCGGGGACCTCGCCAAGTTCCCCGAGCTGGTGAAGACCTGCGCGGAGCGCGGAGTGGTCGGCAACGCCGCGCGCGCCGCCTCCGCCGCCCGCGCCGCGGGTGTACGCGTCGTGCAGTGCACCGCCGCGTTCCGCGCCGACCGGGCGGGCAGCCATACCGACAACGCCCCGTTCATCAAGGGGCTGCTCCGCGACCCAGGGCACATGCTGGAGGGCACCGGCGCCGTCGAGGTCCTCCCCGAACTGGACGACCCCGCCGACCTGGAGGCCCGCCGCTACCACGGCTTCTCCCCGTTCACCGGGACGTCCCTGGACCAGACCCTGCGCTCGCTGGGAGCGCGCACCGTCGTGGTCATGGGGCTCTCCCTCAACCTCGGCATACCCGGGCTGTGCCTGGAGGCCGTGAACCTGGGCTACCGGGTCGTCGTGCTGACCGACGCGGTGGCGGGCATGCCCGCCGAGTACGGGGACGCGGTCATGGCGAACACCATCAGCCTGCTGGCGGCCCGGGTGACGACCGACGACCTCATCGCGGCATGGAGGACCTGATGGAAGGGACCGCCCTGGCGGGACGCACCGCCGTGGTCACCGGCGGCGCGGGCGGCATCGGACGCGCCATATGCGCAGACCTGGCCGCGCTCGGAGCGCGCGTGGTCGTGGCCGACCTCGACCTGCCCGCCGCTCAGGAGACGGCCAAATCCCTCAGCGGCGACTGCGCCGCCCTCAGGGTCGACCTGGGGGACCCCGCCGACATCGACCGTTTCGCGGCCGAGACGGGTTCCGCCGACATCCTGGTGCACAACGCCGGCGTCAGCATCGTCGGGCCGTTCGTGGAGAGCGACCCCGACCACTGGGACCTCATGTGGCGGATCAACCTCCGCGCCCCGATGCTGCTGACCCGGGCCCTCCTCCCCGCCATGACCGAGCGCGGCTGGGGGCGCCTGGTGTTCATCTCCTCCGACGGCGCGCGCGCCGGGTCGGGCGGCGAGGGCGCCTACTCGGCCACCAAGTCGGGGCTGTTCGGGTTCGCCAAGACCCTCGCCCGCGAGGCGGCGCGCGGCGGCGTCACCAGCAACGTCGTCTGCCCCGGCCCCACCGACACCCCGATGGTCCGGACGGTGTCCGACCAGCACCCCGGCCTGCTCGACAAGCTCGCCAAGCAGATCCCGCTGCGCCGCATAGGCCGCCCGGACGACATCGCCGGACTCGTCGCCTTCCTCTGCACCGACCGCGCCGAGTACATCACCGGCCAGACCATCTCGGTCAGCGGCGGCATCACGATGCATTGAGGGGATCAGGGCGTGAGCGCGCCGTAGGCGGCCTCCAGCACTCCGTAGGCGCGCAGGTCGCCGGACAGTTGGTCGCCCATCAGGTTGGGGAGGTAGGCCACGGCCAGGTCCGCCTCGATGTCGCCCAGGCCGATGGAGCCGCCCGCACCCGTGTGGCCGAACGCCGACTCCCGTCCCGCCGCGGGGACGAAGAACGTCATCGCCGGACGCATGTAGCCCAGGCCGAAGGCGCTGTCCACCAGCATCGTGCGGTCGGGGCCGCTCACCCTGGGCTTGATGGCCTCGTGCAGCGTTTCGGGCCTGAGAATCCGTTCCGCCACGAGGTCACGGTAGAAACCGGCCAGCGCCGGAGCGGTGGTGAGCATCCCCGCCGCAGGCCAGCCCGCCCGCAGCACCACGGGGTTGTTGTAACCGCCCTTCCCAGGGTGGGGGTTGTTGATGGCGCGGTTGAAGCCGCTGCCGGGGTCGGTGTAGGCGTTGGCCAGGCGGCTGAGGATGTTGTCGTCCCCGCTTGGCGCGCCCGGGGTCGTGCCGCCGCCCGCGGGTGCGTCGCTGGACGCGGTGGGGCGCCGGGCGGTCAGCTTGGCGGCGCGCTCGATGACGTCGTCGGGGGAGCCGATCCACAGGTCGCGGTCCCCGGCGAACTCGTCGCGGACGAACTCGCCGACGGTGCGGTTCCCCGGCGACAGCCTGCGCACGATCTCCCCGGCCAGCCACCCGTACGTCAGCGCGTGGTAGCCGTGCCCCTCACCGGGCGTCCACTCCGGCTCCTGCCCCGCCAGCTCGGCGGCCCGCGCCGGGGCGTCCGCGGCCTCCTCGGCGGAGACGGAACGGGCGAACGCGGGCAGCCCCGCCTGGTGCGACAGCAGATGCGCGGCCGTCGTTCCCTCCTTGCCGCGCGCGCCGTACTCCGGCCACCAGTCGGTCACCGGCCCGTCCACGTCGTAGGCGCCCCGCTCGGCCAGCAGCAGCGCGGCCGTCGCCGTCAGCGCCTTGGTGCAGGAGAAGGCGAAGCAGGGGGTGCCAGCCTCCCAGGCTCGGCCCGTGCGGCGGTCGGCGACACCGCCCCACAGGTCCACGACCTTGCGGCCGCCCGCGTACACCGCCACGGCGGCCCCGAGCTCGCGCCCCTCGGCGAAGTTCCGCTCGAAGACGTCCCGCACGCCGGAGAAGGCCGGATCGCACGTGCCCTCGACAGTCGTCATTTGCGGTCCTCTCACTGGAAGGTCTGAAACCGAATGATGCTCGATGAATCCGATAACTGGGGACGGTGGGGTCACGACGACGAGCGGGGCGCCCTCAACCTGCTCACCCCCGAGGTCGTCGCGGCCGCCGCCGGGTGCGTCCGCGAGGGGCGCGTGCTGGAGCTGTCCCTGCCCATCCGCGGGGCCACCTCCTCACCCGCCCCCACGACCGTCCCGCACCTGCGGGGGCGGCCGCTGCCGCAGCACTTCATGTCGGTGGACGGAGGAGACTACGCCGCCGGTACCAGGGCCGTGGGCGCGGGCCTGAAAATGGCGGACGACGCCCTGGTCGTGACACCGCACGGCACCACCACCCACATGGACGCCCTGTGCCACATGTGGTCGGGGGACCGCCTCTACAACGGCCACTCCGCCGACAGGGTCCGATCGTACGGCGCAGGACGCTGCGGCATCGACAAGGCCGGACCCGTCGTCGCCAGGGGAGTCCTGTTCGACATACCGCGGCTCAAGGGCGTCCCCCACCTCGCCGTGGACGACCGCATCGGCCCCGACGAACTCCAGGCATGCCTGGACGAGGCAGGGGTCGAACTGCGTCCGGGGGACGTGGCAGTGGTCCGCACGGGGTGGCCGCTCGTCTGGCAGAGCGAGGGGCCGGAGGGGTACTGGGCGGGCCAGCCCGGCCTGTCGGCGGACGGCGGGCGCTGGCTCGCCGCCCGCGACGTGTGCGTGGTCGCCGCCGACAACGCCGCGATCGGCGGCCTCAACGCGCGGCAGCTCGCCGACGAGGACCTCGCCGACGACCTCCACATGATCCTCCTGTGGCGGCACGGCGTGTACCTCGCCGAGATGCTCTGGCTGGAGGAACTGGCGGAGGCCGGCCGGGCCGAGTTCCTGTTCGTCGCGGCGCCGCTGCGCATCGAGGGCGGCACGGCCAGCCCCATCAACCCGATCGCCGTCCTGTGAGCGGAGCACCCTCGTACAGGGGGAGGGGCCCCGGCGACGGCCGGGGCCCCTCCCGCGTCCCTGCCGGCGGCTACGAGCCGGGATAGGCGCCGCCTCCGTACTGCTCGTCCAGGGCGTCGTAGTCGGGGATGTAGCCCTTCTTCGGGATCGACCCGGCGAACTCGACATCGCGCGGCTTCTTGTACGAGGCGATCTCCCCGCGCACATGCTCGACGATCTGCTCGGCGGTCGCCTCCGCGCCCTCCGCCAGGACGACGATCGCCTTGGGCGACTGGCCGAAGCGGTCGTCGGGCACGCCGATCACGGCCGCGTCGGCGACCGCCGGATGCGACTTCAGGGCGCGCTCGACCTCGGCCGGGTAGATGTTCTCGTTGGCCGACTTGATCATGCGCAGCCGGGGCCCGATGAAGGTGAGCGTGCCGTCCGGCTCGCGCCGCCCCAGGTCGCCGGTGTGGTGCCAGCCCCCGGCGGCCCGGGCCGCGTTCAGCTCGGGACGGTTCCAGTAGCCGGAGAAGACGCTCTGTCCGCGCGCGCAGATCTCCCCGACCTCGCCCGCCGGGACCTCCTCGCCGTCGGCGTCCAGCAGCCGCACGTGGACCAGCGGGGAACTGCGCCCGGCGAAGCCCGCGCCGCCCATGCCCAGGCCGAGGAAGGTCAGCATGCCGCCGACCTCGGTCTGGCCGTAGCCGCCCATCGTGGACGCGCACCACGGGCTGTCGTCCACCGTGATCATCTCGTCCCACTCGGGGGAGTGCGCCACGAAGCGCAGCGAGGACAGGTCGTAGGCGCGGTCCTTGTTCGCCTCCACCAGCCCGTCGATCATCGGGCCGAACAGGAACGCCTGCGTGCACCGCTCGGCCTCGATCAGCCGGCAGACCTCGACCGGCTCGTAGGCGGGGGTGAACACCAGCTTCCCGCCGATCTGGAAGGTCGCCAGCGTGAACATCATCGTCCCGACGTGGAACAGCGGGCCGCAGGCCAGGAACGTGAAGCCGTCCTCCATCTGGCGGATGTGCAGCAGCGCCATGCTGTGCGCGATCAGCGCGGAGTGGCTCAGCAGCGCCGCGTTGGGACGCCCGTCGAACGCGGCCGTGTAGAGGGCGAGGACGGGGGCCTCGGCGTCGACCTCGGTCGCCGTCACGGGTGCGGGCTGCGCGGCGCTCACGTACGACTCGTACTCGTCGCCCGACTTCACCCAGCGGGCGTCCAGGGACACCTGCCCCCTGGTCTCATGGGCGCCACGCGCCTTCTCCACGGCCTCGGACTCGTCCCACACCACGACCGCGGGCGCGAGGTCGTCCAGGACGTGGGCGAGCTCGTCGGCGCTCTGCCGCCAGTTGGCCGGGCAGAAGACGGCGCCGAGCCGGCCGCAGGCCAGCAGCAGTTCCAGGACGCGGAAGGAGTTCTGGCCGAGCCACAGCACGCGCTCGCCGGCGCGGACCCCGTCGCCCGCCAGCGCGCCCGCCAGGCGGTCCACCCGCTCGTCGAGCTCGGGATAGGTCAGCCGGACCGGGCCGTCGACGACGGCGGTGCCCAGCGGGCGGCCGCGGCGGTGCTCGCTCAGCACGTCCCCGAGTGTGAGCCGGTGTACGACGGACATCGCGCCTCCTGGTCGAACAGGTGCCGGAAACAGGTGCCGGACGTGGGCCGGGGCTAGCGGAAGGCGGGCATGACCTCGGCGGCGAAGAACCTCAGGACCTTCTTCATGTCCTCGAGGGGGAGCTCGCGGGTGCTGCCGAAGTCGCACATGAGGTTGTCGAACCCCATCTCCTGGATCATCTTGATCTGGCCGACGACCCGTTCGGGGTCGCCGATGACCTCCAGCTGGTTCCAGCGGAACTCGTTGTCCACCGACCCGCCCTTGAGGTAGCGGTCCTGGTAGAACTCGAAGCCCTTGGCGGCCTGGCCGGTGCTGGGGTCGATGGGGGCGCTGCGCACGTTGAAGATCCGGGACCGGTCGAAGCTCGCCTCGAACCGGGCCTGGTCCTCGCGGGCCTGCTCCTGCGTCGGGGCCACGTACACCGACCGGCTCGCGACCAGTTCGACGCCGGCGGTGTCGATGCCGGCGGCGGCGGCGGTGGCGTGCCAGGTCTCCGCCGCCTTGGCGATCTTCTTGAACGGGGCTGCCGGGTCGGCGAGGATCGGCAGGCCGCGCGCCGCGTACATCTCCACCGTCTCGGGGCTCACCGCCGCCACGTGCAGCGGCGGGTGCGGGCGCTGCACGGGACCGGGCGTCAGCGTCAGCGGGTGGTGGGTCTCGTAGAAGCGGCCCTTGTACTCGAAGTCGTCCTTGGTCCACAGGCCGATCAGCATGTCCAGCGACTCGTTGAACCGGTCGCGGGCCTCCGACAGGTCCAGGCCGAAGTTCTCGAACTCGATGCTCTGGTAGCCGCGCCCCACGCCCATCGACAGCCGCCCGCCCGACAGCAGATCGACCATCGCGGCCTCCTCGGCCACGTGGACGGGGTTGTGCAGGGGCAGCACGACGATGCCGGTGCCCAGCCGCAGCCGCTCGGTACGGGCCGCCAGATGCGAGAGCATGGTGAAGATGTTGGGCACCGTGCCGTAGTCCCGGAAGTGGTGCTCGGCGACCCACACCCCGTCGAAGCCGAGTTCCTCGAGCAGTTCGACGATCTCGATCTGGTAGTCGTACACCTCCCTCGCGGTATGCCCCGCGAACTGGTGGAACAGGTGGAAGGTCGAGAACTTCATCGGGCGGTCAGCCACGTGTACGGCTCCTTCGTCGCCGGGCCTGGCGGGGAGGCGCGGGCGGGAGGGGACTCCGCCGCCGCGCCGGTGCCGCCATGACCCATCATTACGTACCAAGCGCTCGCTTGGGAAGCCTAACAGGTCATCCGCTCCCGCCGCGGCGCCCCGCGCTGGCTAGGGTCGGAGGTGTTGACCTCCTCCCCCTCGTGAATGAACGAGGGGGATTCCAACCCGTGGCCTCAGGAGAGGGGGACAGGTTGGGGTTCGCGGTTCGTCCGCCCCGGCGACCCGGAGCGTCCCCGCGCAGCAACGGCCGGTCCGGCCGCCGTACCCATGAGTATGAGTGTGGTCTCGTGGGCGATGTCGCGTGCCGCGTTCACATCGGCGTTGCAGGCGAAACCGCAGGACCGGCACCGGAAACGCGCTTGGCTCTCACGCGCCTCCGGGTCCCTGATCCTGCACGCCGAGCAACGCTGCGAGGTGCCCGCGGGATCGATCCTGTACACGCGGCTGGGCGCCTTATGCTCCAGCCGCTCGACCAGCATCCCCCAACCGCCGGCCAGGATGCCCCGGTTCAGCCCCGCCTTGGCGGCCACATTGCGCCCCGGCCGCTCGGTGGTGCCTTTGGCCGAGCGGGTCATGCCTGCGATGTTGAGGTCCTCGACACCGATCACGTCGAACTGGCGGGCCAGCATCGTGGAGGTCTGTTCCACCCAGTTTTTGCGGCGATTGCTCTGGCGGGCCTGGAACCGGGCGAGCGCGGCCTTGAGCCTGGCGCGGCGGCCGGAGCCGCGTTTGGCACGGCCCAGCTAGCGGGCCAGCAGTCGCAGGCGTCGCTTCTCCCCGGAGGTGAGGCCGGGGACGTGCAGCAGGTCCCCGGTCGAGAGGGCGGCGCTGACGGTGACGCCGCGGTCCACCCCGACCACGGTCCCGTCGCCGGGCCCGGGGACCGGGTCGGGGATGTACGCGAACGCCACATGCCAGCGCCCGACCCGATCACGAGTCACCCGATAGGACTTCACGCCTTCGGGTACCGGTCGCGACAGGCGGAACCTGACCCATCCGCACTTGGGCACCAGCACCGCCCCCCACTTGCGCGACAACCGCTTGACCTGGTGGGGTTTGAGGCCGACCTGCCGGAAGCCTTCATGCACGCCTTGCTTGCGCCAGGTGGGGCGCTTGTGCGTCCCGGCGAAGAAGTTGCTCAACGCCTGCGCGAAGTCACGCACGGCCTGCTGCTGCACGGTGTGGGACCCGGCCCGCAACCAGTCGAACTCGGCACGGGCCTCGGTCAGCTGCCGGGACTGGGCGTTGCAGCCGGGCGCCCCGCCCCGGTGCCGGGACCAGAAGCCGTGCTGCTCCACGGCCAGGTTCCACACGTACCGGGCGTGCGCGCAATGCGAGACCAAGGCTTGCTCCTGCTCTCGCGTGGGGTCCAGGCGGTAGCGCGGTACGAGGCGAGCCTAGCGTGCACGCTCGAACACATGGGCGAAAATGTGCTGGATGGTGCCTGGTCAACCGGTATCCGCCCCGGGGGCGAGTCTCCTTTGCCTGCCCTGCTTCGCAGGGGTCCGATTCGTCCCCGGCCTCAAATCAAGGCCGGGGTCTCCTCGGAGGTCCTTTGATGAAGAGGCTCCTGATCGTCCACCACACGCCGTCGCCGACGCTGCAGGCCATGTACGAGGCGGTGCGCGCCGGCGCCACCACCGACGAGATCGAGGGCGTCGAGGTGGTGGCGCGCCCGGCCCTGACCGCCTCGGCCGTGGACGTCCTGGAGGCCGACGGCTACCTGCTGGGCACCCCGGTCAACCTCGGCTACCTCTCCGGGGCCCTCAAGCACTTCTTCGACCTGGTGTACTACCCGTGCCTGGAGGAGACGGTGCGCCGCCCCTTCGGCGCCTACCTGCACGGCAACAGCGACGCCGCCGGAGCCCTGCGCGCGCTGGAGTCGATCACGACCGGGCTGAAGTGGCGCGCCGTGCGCCCGCCCGTGGTGGTGACCGGCGAGCCAGGCAAGGCCGGCCTGGAGGAGTGCTGGGAACTCGGCGCGACCGTGGCCGCCGAGCTCGGCACCGTCTGATCCGCGCGCCCTGATCCGCACGTCCCTGACCCGCACGGACGCTACCGTGATCCCCATGAGCGGATTCCGGCATGTGGTGATGTTCGCGTGGGCCGAGGGGACGACCACGTCCCAGCAGGAGGAGGTCCGGACCAGGCTGGCCGAGCTGCCCGCCGTGATCCCCGAGGTGGGCTCGCTCAGCCTGGGCGCCGACGCCGGAGTCAACGCGGGCAACTTCGACTTCGTGGTGGTCGGCGACTTCGCCGACCGCGACGCCTACATCGCCTACCGCGACCACCCGGCCCACCGCGCCGTCGTGGACGGCTACATCAAGCCGATCCTCGACCGCCGCGCCGCCGTCCAGTACGAGATGTGACGTGGGCCGCCGGGGCCGCCCGGGCCCGCCGGGCTCAGCGCGCCCCGGCGGCGCGCAGCAGCGCGGCGATCTCCCGGTGCCCCTTGTCCAGCGCGTGCCGGAGCGGCGAGACGCCCTCCCCGTCGGCCAGGTTCACATCGGCGCCCGCCTCGATCAGCAGCCCCACGATCTCCCGGAACGGCCGGGAGCCGTCGCCCATCACGATCGCCTCCAGCAGGCCCGTCCAGCCCAGCCGGCTGACGTGGTCGACCTCGATCCCCGCCGCCAGCACCTCCCGCACGTAGCCGGCGTGGCCGCGCCCGCAGGCGGGGATGAGCGCCACCGCGCCGTCCCGGTCGCTGAGGGTCAGGTCAGGGCGGGCCGGGAGCAGCGCCCGGAGCATCGCGGTGTTCCCCGTCCGCCCGGTCACCAGGAACGGGGTGTCGCGCTGGTGGTCGCGCGCGTCGGGATCGGCGCCCGCCCGCACCAGGACCTCGGCGGCCTCGACATGGCCGGCCGCCGCGGCCAGCAGCAGCGCCGTCCGGCCGCGGCTGTCGCGGGCCTCCGGGGCCGCGCCGCCCTGCAGCGCGTCCCGCACCCCGGCGGCGTCGCCCCTGGCGGCCGCCGTCAGCAGTTCCTCGTCGTTCACGGGCTCGGTCACGGGCTCCTCTTCCTGCGCCGGGGCCGGCCGCGCCGGACCCGTGTTGATCATCATTGCGGGAAGGGCGGGGCGCCGTCCCGAAGATCGTCCAACCGGGGATACCTGGACGCGGGCGAGTGAAACCGAGCAAGCGCTTGTGAAGAGCCGGGGCGGCGGGTTAGGTTCGCCTGCGACGGCACCGCCGGGGGACGTCCCCCTCGTCCCCCGGTCTGCCAATCCAGGGCGCCGCTCGCCGGGGACGGATCGCGCCCCGTCTCCGGCGGGCGGCATCGCCCCGGACCGGCCGCCCGGAGCGGCGGCCCGGAAAGTGACGGAGGACGCGTGATCGGAGGCCACGGCCCCGCGGCCCGGCAGGGCTTCTCGGGCAAGGCGGCGGTCGCGGGCGTCGGGATGACCGCCCTGTCGCGCGCCTCCGGCCGCACGGAACTGGAACTCGCCCTGGAGGCGTCCCAGGCCGCCCTCGCCGACGCCGCCGAGACCCTCGGCGAGGCCGTGCGCCCGGACGCGATCCTCAGCTACCACCTCAACGACTCGGCGCCCGTCCTCTACCTGGCCCGCGCCCTGCGCCTGCACGAGATCGGCTGGCACAACGAGATCTACGGCGGCGGCACGCAGAGCGCCTCGATCCTCGCCGACGCCGCCATGCTCATCGACACCGGGCTGGCCGGGACGGTCCTGGTCTACCGGGCCCTCAACGGGCGCTCCGGGAAGCGCATGAACGCCCTTGGACTGAAACTGGGCGAGGGGACCGAGGAGCAGTTCACGCACCCCTACGGCATGGCCGGACCCGTCCACCAGTTCGCCCTGGCCGGACAGCGCTACCTCTACGACACGGGCCTGGCCGAGCGCCACACCTACGCCGTCGTCGCCCAGTCCAGGGAACACGCCGCCGGCAACCCGAGGGCACTGCGGCGCCAGAGGATCGACATCTTCGAGTACCTGGACGACCCCATGGTGGCCTCGCCCCTGCGCCGTCTCGACTGCTGCCAGGAGACGGACGGCGCGTGCGCCCTCGTCGTCACCAAGGCCGACCGGGCCCCGGCCGCGCCCAGGATCCACGCGGTCGTACGAGGCGGAGGCCCGGGCGCCTCCACCATGGACAAGGCCGACGACGTCACCCGGATTTTCTCGTCCTACCTCGCGGCGCCCCTCTACGCGGCTGCGGGGATGAAGCCCGAGCATGTCGACGTGGCCCTGCTGTACGACGCCTACAGCTGGCTCGTACCGCGCCAGCTCGAGGACTTCGGCCTGGTCGCACGGGCCGACCTGGGCGCCGTGCTGGAGACCGGCGAACTCTCCTGGAAGGGACGCGTTCCCGTGAACCCCCACGGAGGGCTGCTCTCAGAGGGCTACGTGCACGGCCTCAACAACGTGGCGGAGGCCGTGCGCCAGCTTCGCGGCACGGGCACCAGCCAGGTCGGCGCCGCCTCCGTGGCCCTGTGCACCGGCTTCGGCGGCGGCTACGGCAGCGCCGCCATCCTCACCGCACCGTAAGGCCGCGGCACGTCCCGTGCGGTGCCCGAGACGTGCCGTGCCGTGATGTGCCGTGCCCTGGCGGGCCGTGTTCCGGCTTGTCGTGCCCTGGTGCTCGCCGCGCCCGGCGGCGGTCACCCCAGTGACCGCGCCCTCAGGATCAGGTCGCGGATCTCCTGAGGCGTCGGTGCCTCGATCAGCCGCGGTCCGTCGCGCAGCGGGACCATCGCCCACCATGACCCGGTCGCCTCGCCGTACCACACGCGCACGCCGGGGAACTGGCCCTGGAGGCTGCGGACGGTGGCCGCCCGCAGCTGCGCCGGTGTCGGTTCCTCGTGACCGGCGGTGCCCCGTTGCCCCGTCATGTCGCCTCCCCCCTCCATCTCACCCGTAACAGCGCCCGGTCCGCCCGGAACATCACCACGATTTGTCAAATTGTGACGAAAAACACCGCGGCTTCCTTCGCGTGCCGGGCGGCCGCGGTCCCAGCGCTACCACCATGCCGCCATGGGCGCGCTCGTGCCCGATGTTCTCGCGTCCGGGCATGGCCGGAGTCATGGGGTGAGCACGTTCCGGAGGCGGCGCGGCCGGTGCGCCCCGGCCGCCAGGGGGCGGTGGCTCAGGCGGTACGGCACCTCGCGGTCGTTGGAAGCGGTCCTCGCGCACGAGCAGGTCGGCGCCGCGGGAACGCTCCATGAGAGTGCCGGCCCGGACGGTGTCGCCGGAGCGATCCGGCGTCCGGATGCGCGTCCGGGCGCGCGTCCGGCCAGTGTCGGACACCGCCCGCAGCGCGCCGCCGGTGTGGTCGCAGCGGCCGCTGTTGCCGGACGCGTCCCCGGTGCCGAGGAAGGCGGCCTCCATGCCCCGCGCCCGTCAGTGCGTGTTGATCCCGTCGAACATGACCTTGAGATAGTGCTCGGCCAGGCCCTGGGGGTTGAGCCGGCCGCCGGGCTTGAACCAGCGCACCGCCACCCAGACGGTGTCGCGGATCATCCGGTAGGTGAGCTTGGGATCGATGTCGGGGCGGAACACGTCCTGCTCCTGACCGGCCTTGATGGTGCTCACCCACATCTTCTCCACCTCGTCCTCGGCCCTGGTGAGGTAGGCGAAGCGCTCCATGTCCTTGAGGTAGTTCCAGTCGTTCTGCATCACCGTGATCGCCGCGCGGTGCGGCTCCAGCGTGCCGAAGGCGATGCGGACCAGGCCCGCGATGGTCTCCCGGGGCTCCTTGCCCTCGTCGATGACCGCGCGGTACGCCGACATGATCTCCTCGAAGAAGCCGGAGAGGATCTCGTCGACGATCGACTCCTTGGAGTCGAAGTGGTGGTAGAGGCTGCCGGACAGGATCCCCGCCTCGTCGGCGATGTTGCGGACCGTGGTGGCTTGGAACCCCTTCTCGGCGAAGAGTTCGGCCGCGAGCCTGACCAGGTGCTCCCGTCGCTCCGAGGCCAGGCCGGGCGAGCCCTTGCCGCGGCGCCGGGCACCCCCCTCACCGCCGGTACGGGCTTTGGGTCCTCCGGAATTGGTGCTCGTGGTCGTCACCCTCTCATTATGCCGTGCACGCACAACCGCTTGCTCAGGTTGCGTGTCAACACCAGGTTACGACGGGTAGCAAGCGCTTGGTGTAAATCCGGGGAACCGGCGCGCCCGCCGCGGTCACGGCCGCCGCTCGCCGGACGGCGGAGGCGCGTCCGGCGGAGGCGGCGGAGCGCCGGGCGGCCCCGGGGGAGTGCCGGGTGGCGGTGGGGGCGTGCTGGGCGGGAGTTCGACTCCGGCCTCGCCGCCGGCCTCGGCGGCCTCCGCCAGGCGGTCGCGCAGGCTCCGGACCAGCGCGTCGCTCTGCTCGGTGAGCCGTTCGATCGCCGGAAGCGCCAGATCGTCGCGGACGGTGTCGGCGAGCAGGTCGTCGTACTCCTGCGCGCGGGCCGACAGCGCCTCCAGCCGGCGCTGGGCGACCAGGGCCTCGTCCGCCGCCCGCACCCGCTCGGCGTACCGCTCCAGGGCCTCGACCCGGCGCGTGACCGCCCGCACCGAGAGGTCGAGCTTCTCCCGGAACGGCCGCAGCGCCGCCTCCACCTCCGGGAGCGCGGGCGAGGCGGCCGCGCGCTGCTCGGCGCGCAGGCCGGACTGGCGGGCCAGCACCTGCGCGATCTCCCACTCCTGGCGGGGCAGCGTGACGGCGTTGTCGACCGTGTCGAGCAGGCCCTCCCGGTTGACCCGCGAGTCGCGCACGGTGTCGACCGCCGCCTGCACGCGGGCCAGCAGCGCGCGGCCGTCGTCGTCGAAGTCCTGCGGGGTGAGGTAGCGGTCGCGGCGCCGGGACAGCTCGCGGGCGCGCTGCAGGTCCAGCGACACCGACGGCGAGCCGATCGCGACCAGCACCGCCATCATCGCCATCCCCAGCAGCCACAGCGACCCCAGCAGCGGCGCGCCCAGCACGCCGATGCCGAGCACGGTCAGCGGCGCCAGCCACACCAGCGGGCGGCGCCGCGCCACGATGGTGTCCAGTTCGGCGCGCAGGGCCGGATCGGCCACCGGGCGCAGCTCGCGCGCCCCCGACACGCCGTCGCCGGCGTCCGCGGACCCGATCCGGTGCCAGTACGTGCCGACATGGGTCTCGAACGCGAAGTCGGTGGGCGCGATCTCGATCTCGGTCGGCCCGGCGGGCAGCGGCCACGACCCGACCGGGTCGCCCCCGCCCGGGCCGGTGAAGCGCACCCACCAGCCGCCCTTGCCGTCCTCGCAGCGGTAGCGGCCCGGGGCGACGTCGATCCCCACGAAGTACGTCCCGATGCCCGGGATGGAGTTGCTCCAGGCACCACTGGTCACCGGCGACCTCCGATCAGGCCAGCGCCCCGACCTCTCCCGTCGGGTTCCGTCCCGTCCCGTCGTGTCAGTCCGTCGTGTCCCGTCGGCCTCCTCCGGCTCGATGCGCACCACGTTGAACGATCGGGAAACGCTAGGAGTTGCCGTACCCAGATCGGTCGGCGGGAAGTCACCGTGAATCCCGCCGATGCGCGGTGGAATACTCCTGCCGTGCGCGTATCCGACGACTCCCCCGACGATCCCCCGTGGGCGATGCAGCTGGTGGCACGGTCCGAGAAGGCCGCGCCGCCCGCGCACTCCGCGGTGTGCGCGCCCGCCGCGACGGCGGTCGTGAGACTGCTCACCGACCCCCGCGCGGCCGATCCGGAGGGGGAGTGGCACGAGCGCGTCCACCACTGGGAGTCGCACCGGATCCGGAAGGTGACGCGGCGGGCGCGGGGCGTGCGGTGGCCCGAGGCGCAGGCCCTGCCCGGCGTCACGGTGGACGAGGACGGCGCCGAGGTGCGCGCGTTCGTGCCGGGCCCGGTGACCGAGGTGCCGCCGGAACTGGCCAAGCTCCAGGTCGCCGGGCTCGACCTGGCCGACGACGAGGAGCCCAAGCCGCCGCCGGAGCCCCCGTACGCGGCGATCGCCCTCAACCCGGACGTGCCGATGACGACGGGCAAAGCCGCGGCCCAGTCCGGGCACGCCGCCCAGCTCCTGCTGCGGCAGGCGGACCCGGCGCGGGTCGCAGCGTGGATCGAGGGCGGGCTGCGGGTGCACATCGCCCGCGACGTCCCGTGGCGGCGCTGCGTGGAGCAGGCGACGGTGGCGGTGCGCGACGCCGGGTTCACCGAGGTGCCGCCCGGCACGATGACCGCCATCGGCTGGATCGTGACCGCCTGAGACACGTGGGCCGCGGCGGGCCGGGACGCTCTCCCGGCCCGCCGCGCCCCCACGGTGTCAGGGCAGTGTCACCGCGATCGGGTCGATGCCCGACTTACGGATCTGGGACGCCAGGCGTCCCGCGAACGGGTGCTGATCCGCCGGGAGGCCCCGCGGGTTGTCGATGACGTACTGCACCGCGTCCCCGGTGCGGCGCTCGCGCCACTGCGCGCCGACCGAACGGAGCAGCGCGGCCGTGCGGGCGGCGTCGGCGGCCTTGACCGAGACCCGGATGGGCGACTCGGCCTGGGGCAGCGCCCCGGCCCGCACGGCGGCGGCGCCGGACGGGGACGGGGCGGGCAGGCCGGTTCCGGCCACCCGCGGCGACGGGTCCGGGCCGATGATCGCGTTCACCAGCAGCTGCGCCGTCCCGTCGGTGAAGGCCCGGAAGTTGGGCTCACCGCCGAACAGCACCGAACGGCCCTTCCCGACCCTCTCGTCGACGACCGCGGCGGTGCCGCCCAGCTCGGACGCGCCCCGCTCGAACCCGGAGACGAACCAGTCGGGCGAGTTCACGGCCGGGTAGGAGACCGCGACCTTGGCCGGGTCGGACTGCCGCATGACCAGGTCGTAGGAGTAGAACTGCCAGGCCCTGGCGCCGACGTTCCGGGCCAGCGGGCTGCCGCCGTCCACCGCGACCCGGAACAGCGTGCCGGGGACGTCGGAGGACGGCTCGCTGAGCTGGGCGGTGGTCAGGCCGAGGCGCGCGGCCAGCTGCGTGCCGCCCTGCCAGCCGACGTACCGGCCGCCCTGCTGCGTCCACTTCTGGAGCGCGGCGCGCCCGCCGTCGCCGAGCTGGTCGTAGGCGGTCGCGGCCGGGCCGTTGGGCACCAGCAGCACCTCGACCCCGCCGAGCCGTCCCGCCGCCACGTCCGCCGGACTCAGCAGGGTGAACGGCAGCTTCCACTCGCGGTCGAGCTTGTGCCGCAGCCAGCCGGCCGACTGCCGCGCCGAGGACGACGTCGTCGACAGCTGCAGGACGCCGATCTTCGGGGCCTTGCCGGTGGGGCGCGCGGCCTTCTCGGCGGGCAGCGGCGGGACGGTGGAGGCGCGCGGCCGCAGTTCCGCGCCCGACGACCCGCCCGCGACGTTGCCCAGCAGCGGAAGGCTCCACGCCGTCACGTCGTAGAAGTAGGGGAACGGCGTGTAGGAGTCCTCGTTCAGCATGGCCTGGATCCAGTGCTTCTGGCCCTGGGCCATGGAGATCCAGTACGTGCCCGCCGGGAGCGTCGTCTTGGCCTCGGGCCGCCCGTAGGGCTTGAAGTCGGGAACGGCCAGGGGCTTGGACAGCCGCTGGACCTGAACGCCCATCCGCTGCAGCCGCCGCACGATGGTGCGCACCTCGTCGGCCTTGGCCCTGTCGTCGGCGCGCAGGAAGTAGTGCCGCACCTTGCGGTCGGGCACGGGACGGTCGATCTGGTTCGGCGGGTTGTAGACCTGGTTGGGCTCAAGCTGCCCCGCCCGGCCCTGCGCGTAGGCGTCGACGGCCATCTTGTGCCACTGCGTCAGGATGGTGGAGCGCCTGGCGGCGGCCGCCGACAGCGACACCCACTGCGTGAGGTACTGCTCCCGGAACCTGTCGGGGTACGGGCTGTCGCCGCCCTTCTCGAAGGTCATCCCGGCGGCGTGGAACGCGGTGGTCGGGACCGTGTCGCCGTACCCCTGGTAGAAGAGGTCGTAGACGTCGCGGTTGAAGAAGTCGATGCCCTGCCGCCGGAACTCGGCGATCATCGACGCGCCGTAGACGTCGTTGATCCACCCGACCGCCTCCTCGGGCGTCTCGTGGTAGATCGGGTCGGCGTTGGGCGGGAAGAAGTAGGAGTCGCCGCCCATCTCGTGGGCGTCGATGAACAGGACCGGCGGGTACTGGTTGAGCATCGCCAGCTTGCCGTCGGTCTCGGGCTGGGTGCGCGCGAACCAGTCGCGGTTCATGTCGAAGCCGTAGGCGTTCTGCCGGGTCTCCGCCTCGCGCCCGTCCGGGTTCTGCGTGGGCAGGACGACGACCAGGGCGTTGTTCAGCACGCCGGTCGCGGCGCAGTCGGTGCGGTCTCCGAGGTTGCGCAGCACCTGCAGGGCCGCGTCGGTGCCGCTGGGCTCGTCGCCGTGCACGTTGCCCGCGACCCACAGGATCGGCACGCCGCGTTCGGCGATCTTCTTGGCCAGCGCCTCGGGCGTGCGCGGGTCGCGCAGCAGCCCGGCCTCGGTGCGCACCCTGGCCAGGCCGGCCTTGGTCAGCAGCTCGGGCCGTCCGGCGATCGCGTACTTGAGGGGACGGCCCTGGCCGCTGGTGGCCAGGGTCCCGGAGATGACGCGCTCGCTCCTGGCGGCGACCGTCTCCAGGTACCGGTCGGACTCGGCGGCGGTGACCGCCCGTTCACCGAGCTCGATGCCGAGGACCTGCTCGGGGGAGGGGACCTTGCCGCGGTAGACGGGCTCGGTCTGGGTGGGGTCGCAGGCTCCGGGCGCCCCGGCCGGGGCGGCGGGCTGCGCCGCGGCCGTCGCCGCGAACGCGGCCGGAGCCGCCAGCGACGCGGTCAGCATCACCGACCACGCGATTTTTCGGGCTCTCATGTGCGGAAAGGGTGACAGCGGCCGAATCGTTCACCAAGGGCAAGTATTGCCAAGATCGTCCCAGCCGGTCGGGTGGGCGGGGGCGTTTGACAACAAACGTGCCAGTATTCGGTGGCGTCGGGGGTACCGCGGCCGGGCCCGGCATGATTCGGTGCGGGTGAAGACGTTGTTCGCCGCCCACCCCCGGAGGCCACGCATGCGCGCCGCGCTCACCAAGGACAACACCATGGTCGTCACCGAGGTGGCCGACCCGGTGCCGCAGGAGGGCCAGCTCCTGGTACGGACGCTGGCCTGCGGCATCTGCGGCTCCGACCTGCACGCCCTCCAGGACCCCGAGGCGTTCATGGACACCACCCGCCGCTCCGGCGGCACCCCCTACGACCCCCGCGACGGCCTGGTGTTCGGCCACGAGTTCGCCGGGGAGATCGTCGACCACGGCCCCGGCACGCAGCGCACCCTGCCCGCCGGAACCGTGGTGTGCGGGCCGCCGATCGGGTTCGGGCCGCAGGGCGCCGGGATCATCGGGTACGCCCCGATGTTCCCCGGCGGCTACGGCGAGTACATGATCCTCAACGAGGGCCTGACCTTCGCCGTCCCGGACGGGCTCGACCCCCGCGTCGCCGCGATCACCGAGCCGTTCTCGGTGGCGACCCGGGCGGTCGGCCGCAGCGGCATCGGCGCCGGGGACGTCGCGGTCGTCCTCGGCCTGGGGCCGATCGGGCTCGGCGTCGTCGCGGCGCTCAAAGCCCGCGGGCACGGCCCCGTGCTGGCCGTCGACTTCTCGCCGAAGCGGCGCGCGCTGGCCGAGGGACTGGGCGCCGACGAGCTGATCGACCCGGCGGCGGCCTCCCCTTACGACCGCTGGGCCGACCTCGGCGTGCCGACGGGGATCACCGACCGGATCGCCGCCGAGCTGCTCGGCACCCAGGTGCGCGAGGCGGTCATCTTCGAGTGCGTCGGCGTCCCGGGGGTGCTGGGCGCGGCCCTGGACGGCGCCCCCGCCGGGTCGACCATCATGCTCGTCGGGGTCTGCATGCAGACCGACCGGCTGGAACCGGGCGTGGCGGTGAGCAAGGAGCTGACCGTGCGCGGCACCTTCGGCGCGCTCCCGGCCGAGTACGGGGCCACCCTGGAGGACATCGCCTCCGGCCGGATCGACGCGGGCTCCATCATCACCGGCACGGTCGGCCTGGACGGGGTCGCCGGGGCGTTCGAGGAACTGGCGGTGCCCGAACGGCACGCCAAGATCGTCGTGGTGCCGTGAGCGGGCGCGCGGGCCGCTAGTCGTCCTTGCCCTGGTCCTGGTCCCGGTCGTCCTGCGCGTCGGGCGCCTTGGGCAGCGGGAGGGGAGCGGTGCCCTGCCGCGACGAGTCGCGCCGCTTGCGGGGGAGCGGCGTCTGCACGGTCTTCTTGGCCGCCTCGTCGCTCTTCGCGGCTCCTTCCCCTTCCCCTTCTCCCGGCTTGGCCGCGGGCGGCGGCTCGGGCAGCCGCTGCGGCACGGTGGGCTTGGCCGGAGCGACCGGGGCCGGGGGCGGGGGTACGGGCTTGGGGAGTTCGGCGTCGAGCACGGTCTCGTCGGCCTGGAACGACGCCTCCGGCTCCGGCTCCGGCTCAGGGGCGGGCGCGGGCTCCGGCTTGGGCTCGGGCGCCTTGGGCTTGGGGAGCTCGGCGTCCAGCACGGTCTCGTCGGCGGACGCCGGGGCCGGGGCCGGAACGGGGGCCGGGGGCTGTGGAGCCGAGGGCGGCGCGGGGGACGAGGTGGCGCGCTGCTGCCAGCGGTTGAGCGCGGCCAGGGCGAACTCCTGCGTGCGCGTCAGCCCGCCCGGCTGCCCCGGGACGGGCGCCGGAGCGGCGGCGGAGGCGGCGGGCGCGGGGGCGGCCTTCGAGCCCGCCTCCGAGCCCGCCTCGGCCGTGGCCGTGGCCGTGGGCGCCGGCGGAGGTGCGGCAGCGGCACGTCCCACGCGGGCCTTCACGCTCAGCCCGTACGACACGAACAGCAGCAGTCCGAAGCCTCCCAGGAACACCGCGTGTTCCAGGAGGCTCAGCCACTTGCCCTTGAAGACGTCCAGGACGGCGAACACCGCGAACCCCGCCAGCCAGCCGGTGAGCACGGGCAGGAACCACACGTCCCGCCGGCGGGCGAGACCGGCCAGGGTCAGCGCGACCAGCAGCAGCTCGATCAGCTTCACCGCGGCCAGCGCGGGCGTGGCGAGCCCCGAGCCGACGTACCCGGCCAGTTCCTCGCGCCGGTCGCTCCAGCCGAGCAGCCCGGTGGCGAATCCGGTCACCCCGTAGGCGACCAGGAAGGCGCCGATCGGGTAGTGGTAGCGGTGCCAGTTCCGGCCGCTGGCGGCGGAGGGGGCCTGGCCCGCGGCGGACGGCGGCGGGACGGGCGGTTGCAGCGGCGGCGGCGCCGTGGTGCTGCTCTCGCCGGGCTTGGGGAGCGGCAGGTCGGGCCGGGTCAGGTCCCGAGGCAGCTCCGGGCTCGATCCCGCGTACGCCGTCATTCCCGCCCCCATCTCGACCCGTCGACTGTTACGCGCAACATATCCCGGATGCCGTCCGGGCATTCGCGAACGCGCGACCCGTGTCCGAGGCGCCGGCGCGGCCGGCGGGACGGACGGGACGCGCCGCGGCGGCCCCGCCACCGGCCCGGCCGCCGGGCTCCGCGCGGGTCTCGATCACCGAATGTTGAGGCGGCGAACATACTCGCCTCCGGCGCCCCCGTCGAGCGGACGCTGCCTCTGCTCGGAAGAACCCCCTGTTCACCCCGCGTGTTACTGGATTGTTACCGCCGACAACAAATCACCTCTCGACGAATCGGGCCTTCGCGACATAAGTTGCGGGGCACAACATTCATCGGTGTGAGGTCGATCACCGATGGCCCGTCCACCCACCCCCAGAAAGGACCCGGGCCCATGCGCAAGGGGATCCTCAGCCTCACCGCCCTCTCGGCGGCCGCGGTGCTCACCCTCGCCGCCTGCGGGGACGACTCCGGCGGCGCCGAAGGCTCCAAGGCGGGCAAGATCGGCGTGATCCTGCCCGACACCAAGTCCTCGGTCCGCTACGAGAGCTTCGACCGGCCCTACCTGGAGCAGGCGTTCAAGGCCGCGGGCGTCCAGTACGACATCCAGAACGCCGAGGGCTCCACCCAGCGGTTCCAGACCATCGCCGACCAGATGATCACCGGCGGCGTCACCGTGCTGGTCGTGGACGGCATCGACTCCAACTCGGCCGCGGCGGTGCAGCGCAAGGCGCAGCAGCAGGGCGTGAAGACCATCGACTACGACCGGCTCACCCTCGGCGGCGTCGGCGACTACTACGTCTCCTTCGACAACACCAAGGTCGGCGAGGAGCTCGGCAAGGGCCTGCAGAAGTGCCTGGGCGACAAGAACGCCAACATCGCCTACCTGAACGGCGCCCCCACCGACAACAACGCCACCCTCTTCGCGCAGGGCGCGCACAGCGTGCTGGACAAGGTCACCACGTACAAGAAGGTCGCCGAGCAGGCCGTGCCCGACTGGGACAACCAGAAGGCCGCCACGATCTTCGAGCAGATGTGGACCCAGCAGGGCGGGAAGATCGACGGCGTGCTGGCCGCCAACGACGGCGTCGGCAACTCGGCCATCTCGATCCTGAAGAAGAACGGCGAGGCCGGCAAGGTGCCCGTCACCGGCCAGGACGCCACCCTCCAGGGCCTGCAGAACATCCTGGACGGCACCCAGTGCATGACGGTCTACAAGCCGGTCAAGCAGGAGGCCGACGCCGCCGCCAAGCTCGCCCTGGCCGTCCTCAAGGGCCAGAAGGCCGAGACGACCGGGACGGTGAACGACCCGCAGGGCAAGCGCGACGTCCCCTCGGTCCTGCTCGACCCGGTCCCGGTCTCCAAGGAGAACATCAAGCGGGTCGTCGACGACGGCTTCGTGAAGAAGGACGAGCTGTGCGCCGGCGCCTACGCCGCCAAGTGCCAGGACGCCGGCATCCAGTGAGCCCTCGTGGCGGGTCCCGCCGCTGGGGCGCCTGGGCGCCCGGGACCCGCCACGGGCGTACCCCTGGGGCCCTCCGGCCCCTGGAAAGGGAGACACGTGTCAGACAACGGTGAACCCGTCGGCGACACCCCCGTGGACACCACGGCGGCGGACGATGTCCCCGCGGGCGGCGACCCCGGCCGCGGGGCGCCCGTCCTGCGGCTGACCGGGCTCAACAAGAGCTTCGGCGCCGTCCACGTGCTGCACGACGTGGACTTCGCGGTGCGGCGCGGCGAGGTGATGGCCCTGGTCGGCGACAACGGGGCGGGCAAGTCCACCCTCGTCAAGTGCATCGCCGGGATCCATCCGATCGACTCGGGCACGATCGAGTTCGAGGGCCGTCCGGTGGAGATCTCCGGGCCCCGCGACGCCTCCGCGCTGGGCGTCGAGGTGGTCTACCAGGATCTCGCGCTGGCCGACAACCTGGACATCGTGCAGAACATGTTCCTCGGCCGCGAGCGCCGCCGCGGCATCGTCCTGGACGAGGACGCGATGGAGCAGGCGGCCCGCGAGACCCTGGCCCGGCTGTCGGTGCGCACCGTGAAGTCGGTGCGGCAGCAGGTGGCCAGCCTGTCGGGCGGGCAGCGGCAGACCGTCGCGATCGCCAAGGCCGCGCTGTGGGACTCCAAGGTGGTGATCCTGGACGAGCCCACCGCCGCGCTCGGCGTCGCCCAGACCCGGCAGGTGCTCGACCTGGTCCGCCGGCTGGCCGACACCGGTCACGCGGTGGTACTCATCTCGCACAACATGAACGACGTGTTCGAGGTGTCCGACCGCATCACCGCGCTCTACCTCGGCCGGGTGGCGGCGGACGTGCCCCGCGCCGACGTCACCACCGGGCAGGTCGTGGAGCTCATCACCGCCGGCCGTACCGGCGATCTCGGCCTCGCGCCGGCGACCGCCGCCGAGAGCATCTGAAGGGGCCTCGATGTCCATCGACAAGCAGGCGGCAGGGGCCGCCGTGAAGCTCGCGGAAGCGGACTTCGCCGCCGACCGGCGCGTGCACGACGTGCCCTCGGCGCTGCGCGACTACTGGGCCCGGGTCCGCTCGGGCGACCTGGGCGCGCTGCCGGCGATCCTCGGCCTGGCCGGCCTGGTCGTGCTGTTCACCGCGCTGCGCCCGGAGACCTTCCTCAGCGAGCGCAACATCGCCAACCTGTTCACCCAGGCCCTGCCGGTGACGATCCTGGCGATGGGCCTGGTGTTCGTGCTGCTGCTCGGCGAGATCGACCTGTCGGCCGGGGTGGCCAGCGGCGTCTGCGGCGCCGTGATGGCCAACCTGATGGTCGACGCCGGCCAGCCCTGGTACGTGGCGGTGCTGTCGGCCGTCGCCACCGGGATCATCATCGGGACCGCGATCGGCTGGCTGGTCGCGGTGGTGCGGATCCCCTCGTTCGTGGTGACGCTGGCGCTGTTCCTCGGGCTGCAGGGCATCACGCTGCGGCTGATCGGCGAGGGCGGCACCGTCCCGGTCCGCGACGACGTGATCGTGGCGCTGGCCAACAAGAACATGCCGGTCTGGCTCGGCTGGACGCTCGCCGTGACGTGCGCCGCCGTGTACGGGGCGCTCCAGCTGTGGCGGTGGAAGCGGCAGCACGACCGCGGGCTGGCCTCCAAGCCCGTCCAACTGGTCATCGCCCAGGTCGCGGTGGTCGCGGCGGCGCTGCTGTTCGGGACCTACCTGCTCAGCCTGGACCGCGCGCCCAGCCCGCTGGTCACCCTGGCCGGCATCCCGTGGGGCGTGCCGCTGGTGGGCGTGCTGCTGATCGTGGCGACGTTCGTGCTGGGCCGCACCGCCTACGGGCGGCACCTGTACGCCATCGGCGGCAACGCCGAGGCGGCCCGCCGGGCGGGCATCAACGTGACCCGGCTGCGGATGTCGGTGTTCATGATCTGCTCGGCGCTGGCGGCGGTCGCCGGCATCGTGGCCGCGTCCCGGCTGAACTCCATCACCCCCGACGCGGGCGCGGGCAACACCCTGCTGTACGCGGTCGGCGCCGCCGTCATCGGCGGCACCAGCCTGTTCGGCGGGCGCGGCCGGGCCCGGGACGCGGTGCTGGGCGGCCTGGTCGTGGCCACCATCGAGAACGGCCTCGGCCTGCTGGGCGCCAAGGCGTACGCCAACCTCCTCATCACCGGCGGGGTGCTGCTGCTGGCCGCCAGCATCGACGCGCTGGCCCGCCGCCGGAGAGCGGTGGCGGGACGATGAGCGACCGGCGCCCGGAGGGCCCGCCGCGCGCGGAGGTCACCGCTTTCCGGGCGCCGAACGCTGCTGCTACGCTCACCTGGCAGGACCGCGTTCCGCGCGACCGCGGCGCGGCACGGTGGGAGCCCTTCGGCATGTCAGAGACACCCGTTCTGGACCTGCGCGGAATCGACAAGAGCTTCGGTCCCGTCAAGGTCCTGCACGACGTCGACTTCACCGCGCGCGCCGGCGAGGTGACCGCGCTGGTCGGCGACAACGGCGCGGGCAAGACCACGCTCGTCAAGTGCGTCGGCGGCATCCACTCCTTCGACTCCGGCCGGTACCTGTGGGACGGCAGGCCGGTGCGGCCCGACAGCCCCCGCGCCGCCGCGGCGCTCGGCATCGAGGTCGTCCACCAGGACCTCGCGCTCTGCGAGAACCTGGACATCGTCCAGAACATGTTCCTCGGCCGCGAGCGCCGCCGCGGGCCCGTGCTGGACGAGGCCGCGATGGAGGAGCTGGCCGTCACGACGCTGTCCGCCCTGTCGGTCCGGTCCGTCCGCTCGGTGCGGCAGCGGGTGTCGGCGCTGTCGGGCGGGCAGCGGCAGACCGTCGCGATCGCCCGCGCCGTCCTGTGGGACAGCCGCCTGGTCGTCCTGGACGAGCCCGCCGCCGCGCTCGGCGTCGCCCAGACCCAGCAGGTCCTGGAACTGGTCCGGCGGCTCGCCGACAAGGGCCTGGCGGTCGTGCTCATCTCGCACAACATGAACGACGTGTTCGCGGTGTCCGACCGGATCGCCGCGCTCTACCTGGGCCGGATGGCCGCCCAGGTCAGCACCTCGGAGGTGACGCACGCGCAGGTGGTGGAGCTCATCACCTCCGGGCGCAGCGGCGACCTCGGGCTCCCGCGCGACGCCGACACCCCGGCGGGACCGCCCGCATGATGAAGGCGGGCCCGTCACAAGAGGAGATCCGGCGCCACAACCTGGGGACGCTGCTGCGCTACGTCCATCTGCGCGGCCCCGCCTCCCGCGCGACGCTGGCCGAGTCGCTCGGCCTCAACCGCAGCACGATCATGGCGCTCACCTCCGACCTCACCGCGGCCGGGCTGGTCCGCGAGGAACTGCCGCGCCGCCCCGGCCGCCGCGCCGGGCGGCCCTCCCTGGTCGTGCGCCCCGAGTCCACCCGCGTCTACGTGCTGGCCTTCGACGTCGGCGTCGACCGGCTCGGCGTGGCGCGGGTCGGCCTCGGCGGGACCATTCTCGAACGCCGCGAGGCGTCCCGCACCCGCGGCCCGTCCGACCCCGGCGAGGTGGTGGGCGCCCTCGCCGCCGCGGCGCGCTCCCTGATGCGCAAGGCCGGGCGCGACGCCGTCTGCGTCGGAGCCGCCCTCGCCTTCCCCGGCACGGTCCGCCGCGCCGACCACCAGATCATGTTCGGCCCCAACCTCGACGTCGGCGACCCGGCCCTCGGCGACGCCCTCTCGCGCCGCCTGGGCCTGGGCATCCCCGTCTCCGTCTGCAACGACGCCAATCTCGGCGCCCTCGCCGAGCACGAGCGCGGCGCCGGTGTCGGCTGCGACAACCTCATCTACCTGCACGGCGACGTGGGCGTCGGCGGCGGCATCATCGTCGGCGGCCGGTTGCTCGGCGGCGACGAGGGCTACGGCGGCGAGATCGGCCACATGATGGTCAACCCCGGCGGCCGGCTGTGCGCCTGCGGCTCCCGCGGCTGCCTGGAGGCCGAGGTCGGCGAGCGCACCCTCCTCGACCACGCGGGCCGCGAGGAGTCCCCCGACCTCGTCGGCCGCGACGCCGTCCGCGCGGTCGTCGACGCCGCCGACCGCGGCGACATCGTCGCCCGCGACGCCCTCCACCGCGTCGGCACCTGGCTCGGCTGGGGCGTCGCCAACCTCGTCAACATCTTCAACCCGGGCCTGGTCGTCTTCGGCGGCACGCTCCGCGACATCTACCTCGGCGCCGCCGCCCAGGTCCGCAGCGTCCTGGCCACCGGCGCCCTGGCCGCCCCCAGGGAGAAGGTCCGCCTCCGCACCGCGGCCCTGGGCGATGACACGACCCTGGTGGGCGCCGCCGAATTCGCCTTCGCCGAAGTCCTGGCCGACCCGGTACAGGTCCTGGCCCGCCTCAAGACCCCCGAAGACAGTGTCATTGTGGGGGGACGACCCCCCACGCCCCCCGGGACGGCGTGAAGCGCCTCTTTTCATTGTGGGGGGGCGCCCCCCCACACCCCCCGGGACGGCGGTGAACGCCTTCTCCGCTCGCCTGGGGGCTCGCTGCGGACCCGCTCCCCGCCGCCTGCCCGTCCCTCCGCTCCGCTGGCGCTCCGCTCCGGGCCGGACAGTGGAAAAGCCGGGGTCGTCGTGGGGTTGTGCTCAGCTGGCGAAGCTTCCGTACGTTCCCTTGTAGAAGAGGAGCGGGTCGCCTTCGTGGTGCTTGTCCAGGTGGTGGACGCGGGCGACGACGATGACGTGGTCGCCGGCCACGTACTCGTTCTCGACCTCGCACTCGATCCAGGCGAGGGCGCCCTCGATGACGGGGCTGCCGCCGGGGGAGCCGGTCCATTCGATGTCGGCGAACTTGTCGCCGCCCTTGACGGCGAGCTGCTTGCAGACCTCGAGCTGGGGTTCGCCGAGGATGTTGACGCACAGGCGGTCGGCGTCGCGGAGCCGGGGCCAGGTGGTGCTGGTGTGCGCCACGCAGAAGGCCACCAGGGGCGGTTCCAGCGAGACCGAGGTGAAGGAGTTGGCGGCCAGGCCGGTGGGGCGTCCGGTGGCGGGGTCGAGGGCGGTGATGGCGACCACTCCGGTCGCGAACCGGCCCAGGACGGACCGGAAGCGGGCGGAGTCGATGTCGGTCACCCGTGCCGATCCGTTGGGGGATCCGTGCATGCGGCGTTCCGTTCCCTGGCCGGGGGGTCGTCCGGCCGGTGCGTCCAAGCGTGCGGTGGCTGCTTCGGCCATCGGGCCCGATCCCTTCTCTTAGCCAAGCGCTTGCTTGGACGATAGGGGGGTGCCGTTCGCGGTGTCAAGCCGAGTGCCCCTCCGCTGTCAGGGGCGCCGGTGGCGTTCGCGGCGTTGACAGGGGGTGCTGCGCCGCCCTAATTTGTGGCCAAGCGCTTGCTCGGTTGGAGGGGATCGTGGGCGGCTTTCGGGACGGCACCGCCATCGCCGGCGTCGGGTACACCCCGTTCAGCAAGGACTCCGGGGTCTCCACGCTCACCCTCGCGGTCGACGCGGTCCTGGCCGCGCTGGACGACGCGGGCCTGGAGGTGGGCGACGTGGACGCGCTCGCCACGCACCGGGTCGGCGACTCCACGCCGCCGTGGGTGGTGGCGCCCGCGCTCGGGATCCCGGAGGTCACCTGGTACCTCGACCAGTTCGGCGGCGGCAGCGTCTCGCACTCGGTGATCGGGCAGGCGGCGATGGCGGTCGCGTCCGGCGTCGCCCGGACGGTCGTCTGCTACCGGGCGATCAACGCGCGCTCGGAGTTCCGGATGGGCGGCACGGGCCGCGCCCCGGCGCCCATCTTCGACGTCCAGTACCAGGCGCCGTACGGGTACTTCGCCCCGCCGCAGCAGTTCGCGATGGCGGCGCGGGCGCACATGAACGCCTACGGGACCACCGCCGAGCAGTTCGGGCACATCGCGGTCGGGCAGCGCGCCAACGCGGTGAAGAACCCGCGCGCGCTCAAGCGCGACCCGATCACGCTGGACGACCATCTCGCGTCGCGGTGGATCGCCGAGCCGCTGCGGCTGCTGGACTGCTGCCTGGAGACCGACGGGGCCTGCGCGGTCGTGGTGACCTCGCGGGAGCGGGCCCGCGATCTGCGGCACGTCCCCGTGCTGATCTCCGGCGCCGCGTGGGCGGGCGGCGACAGCTTCTTCTCGGGCGCGGGCAGCGTCCCGTCCGGGACGGACCTCACCGTGACGGAGGCGGCCAGGCTGGCGCCGCGCCTGTACGCGATGGCGGGGGTCGGCCCAGGCGACATCGACGTCGCCGAGCTGTACGACTGCTTCACCTACTCGGTCCTCGTCCAGCTGGAGGACTACGGGTTCTGCGCCAAGGGGGAGGGCGGGCCCTACGCCGCGTCCGGGGCGCTGGCCCTGGACGGCGAGCTGCCCGTCAACACCCACGGCGGCTTCCTGTCCGAGGGGTACGTGCACGGCATCAACCACGTCGCCGAGGCGGTGTCCCAGTTGCGCGGCACGGCCGGTGACAGGCAGGTGCCGGGCGCGGAGGTGGCCCTGTCGACCTCCCAGCCCGGTTACGTGCTCGCCGGGACGTCCGCCCTGATCCTGAGGAGTGACGCGTGAGCGTTCAGGGGCTGCCCAGGCCGGAGCCCGACCGGGACTCGGCGCCGTGGTGGGAGGCCGTGCGGCGGCACGAGCTCACCGTGCAGCGCTGCGAGGGGTGCGGCACGCTGCGCTTCCCCCCGCGGGCGATCTGCAACCGCTGCCGGAGCCGGGAGTCGGCGTGGGTGCCGGTGAGCGGCAGGGGCCGCGTCTACAGCTGGATCGTCAACCACCAGGTCTTCATGCCCGCGATGGCCGGCCGGGTGCCGTTCCCGGTGCTGCTGGTGCGCCTGGACGACGGCGAGGACCTGCTCATGTACGGCGACCTCACCGACGGGGAGCCGGCCGTCCTGGAGCCGGGGCTCCCCGTCGAGGCGGTGTTCGCGGACGTGGACGAGTCGACGACCCTGGTGAACTGGCGTCCCCGCCGCTAGCCGGCGCCCGCGGCGGCGCGGGCGTGCAGGGCGGGCTTGTCGATCTTGCCGTTGGCGTTGACCGGCAGCGCGTCCACCAGCACGACCCGGCGCGGCACCTTGTAGTTGGACATGTTGTCCCTGGCCCAGGCGATGATCGCGTCCGGGGTCGCCGCGCCGCCGGGGGCGGGTACGACGTAGGCCCGGCCGGTCTCGCCCTGCCGCTCGTCCGGGACGCCGATGACCGCGGCCTGCGCCACCAGCGGGCAGCGCAGCAGCAGCCCCTCGATCTCCGCCGGGTAGGCGTTGAAGCCGGAGACGATGAACATCTCCTTCTTGCGGTCGACGATGGCCAGGTTGCCCGCCTCGTCGAGGGTGCCGATGTCGCCGGTGTGCAGCCAGCCGTCGGCGTCGACCGCCTCCGCGGTCCGCTCCGGGTCGCGCCAGTAGCCGCGCATGACGCCGTACCCGCCGACCAGGATCTCGCCGCGCTCGCCCGGCGGCAGGTCCTTGCCCTCGTCGTCGACGATCCGCAGCGTCACGCCCGGCACGGCCCGGCCCGTGGAGCCCGCGATCACCTCGACCGGGTCCTCCGGCCGGGTCATCGACACCACGGTGCCCTCCATCAGCCCGTACGCGTTGATCATGCGGTCCAGGCCGACCCGGTCGTCCAGCCGGCGGATCAGCTCGGGCGGCACCGCGGCGGCCCCGCAGATCGCCACCCGCAGCGAGGAGACCTCGCGCGGCGCGGGCCCGTCCAGCTCGTCCAGGATCTTGAAGAACATCGGGGGCGCCCCGGCCAGCACGCTGACCCGGTGCTCCTCGATCAGGCCCATCAGCTCGTCCGGCGCGAACAGCGCGATCGGCATCATGGTGGCGCGGCGCAGCACGCACGCCAGCAGCCCCGCGTTGATCCCGAAGCCGTGCGAGAACGGCGCGATGACGGGGTAGCGGTCGCCCTCGCGCAGCGTGACCAGCTCGGCCCAGTCCCAGTAGCCGCGCAGGAGCTGCTCGTGGTGCAGCATGACGCCCTTGGGCGTTCCGGTGGTGCCGGAGGTCGACATGATCTCGGCGAGGTCGTCGGGGCCGACGGCCGCCGCGCGCTCCTCGGCCGCCTCCGCGGAGACGCCCGCGCCCTCCGCGAGGAACTCGTCCCAGCCGATCGCGCCGTCCTGCCCGGCGGCGGGTCCGCCGAGGACGACGACATGCCGGAGATCGGGCAGGGAGTCGCGCTCCCCGGCGAGCATGTCGAGGTAGGACGTGCCCATGAACCCTTCGGCGACCAGCAGGACCTTGGCGCCGACCTTCCGCAGCAGCCCGGCCGCCTCGATGCCCTTGAAGCGCGTGGACAGCGGCGTGATGATCGCCCCGGCGTCCCAGACGCCGTAGGCGGCGACGACCCAGTCCGGGGTGTTGGGCGCCCACACCGCGACGCGGTCGCCGGGCTCCACGCCCAGGGCGATCAGCGCGCGCGCCACCTCGCCCGCCCGCCGGGCGAGCGCGGCGAGGGTCAGCGTGGTGTCGCCGGAGACGACGACCTCCGTGTCCCCGTGCCGGGCCGCCTGGTCGCGCAGCATGCGCGGGATCGTCCGCCAGTCGGGTACGGGCTGCACTTCCATCGCGCCTCCTCGGAGCGGCGACGAACGACGACTGCCTGAGACGGGCTAGGACGGTTGTGAACGGTCCCGGCCGAGGTGGTGGCCGCGCAGGTCGGTGACCGTGCCGGGGCGGCGCTCCTCGGAGACCGCCTCCTCGATGACGACGTCGACGGAGACCGGCGTGAGCGCGTAGAGGGCCTGCGCGATCCGCGACTTCCACATCGGGTTCTTCACGAGGGTGTCCCGGTTGAACGTGACGTGCAGCGCGGCGGCGTCGAGCGTGCCCTCCCGGCTGACGCGCAGGTCCCAGTGGCTGACGCCGTCGATGCGGCTGAGCGCCGCCGCCACCTTGGGGACCGGCAGCCAGCGGCCCCGCACGAGCACGTGCTCGCCCACGGTGTGGGCGGGGGCGGGCACTCCTGCTTCGCCGCCTTCGAGGCGTACGGCCTGGCCGGTGCGCAGCGTCGCGTCCCCGAGGGAGGAGTGCCAGGCGGGGGTGATGACGAGCTCGGCGAGGCCCTCGCTGTAGGGGGCGTCCAGGAGCACGTCCTTGTCCAGGGGGGCCAGCCCGAGCAGCCCTTCCCGCACGGGGGAGAGGACGGGTTCCCTGGCGGGGTCGCGTTGGGCGATCGGCGTGCCGGAGTAGGGGTCGGCGTACAGCTCCCGTACCGACGCCTCGAATTCGGCCGCGAGCTGCCGGTGGGTGTTGGGGGAGGGCACCTCTCCCACCAGGAGGATGTGCCGCAGTTCGAGGTCCAGCGGGTCGAGCAGGAATTCCAGGTGGAGCCGCGCCAGGAAGTCCATCGCCCCGGTCGGGGTGGTGACGAGCGTCGTCGCGCGCACGCTCTCCAGCGCGGTGTGCAGGCGCAGGCGACCGCGCGGGCCGACGCTCGCGGCCGCCTGGGCGACGCCGGCGGCGGCTTCGGCGAGGAGGGCTCCGGTCAGGTCGCCGTCGTTGTTGAGCGCCACGACGACGCGGTCGTTCCGGCCCAGCCCCGCGGCGGTCAGCGTCGCGGACGCCAGTTCCAGCGCCGCCGCGCGGTCGGCGGCGTTCAGCGGGACGACCGGCCCGCCCTCGGGGGACACCAGAAGGAGGCCCTGCGCCGGGCCGCCGGCCGGGAAGGTGTTACGGGTGGGCCAAGTCACTTCGCCTCCTCCTCCTGGACGACCTCGCGCATGAAGAGCTTCATGGAGTTGCAGACGTCCTCGTGGGCGAGGCCCCCGACCTGGGCCTGCATGATGATGTCGGTGGCGCCGGCCGCCGCGATGCGTTCGAGGGCCTTGCGGGAGCCCTCGACGTCGTCGATGACGACCATGGTCTCGTCGCGCAGGATGCCCATGGCCTCTTCGGGGGGCATGCCGACGGCCTGCTGTCCCAGGACGCGGTGGGTGGCGTGGCGGGCGTCGGTGTAGCCGGGCGGGGCGACCAGGTTGATCTGGCGGCGCAGGTACCACAGGACGGGGTCGGCGGAGGTGTCGACGGCCTCCTGCTGGGTGGGCGCCACGTGCCAGGGGATCATCAGGGCGATGCGGCGGGTCTCGGGGTCGAAGCCGTTGTCGGCCAGGCACTCCTTGTACTTGGCGATGTCGTCGGCGACCTCGTTCAGGCCCTTGAGCATGGTCATGCCGAGCAGGTTGTAGCCCTGTTTCGCGGCGGCCAGGTAGCCGTCCAGGGAGGTGGAGGCCACCCACACCGGCGGGTGCGGCTCCTGCACCGGACGCGGGTAGACCGACACGTCGGGGACCTCGAAGAACTCGCTGGAGCGCGTGACCGGCTGCCCGTCGGCGTTCCAGATGGCGAGCACCGCCTCCAGCGACTCCTCCCACAGCTTGCGGGACTGCTCGAAGGGGCGCTGGAAGGCCTGGTATTCCAGGGGGGAGGCGCCGCGGCCCGTGCCGAACTCCACGCGGCCCCCGGAGATGACGTCCAGGGTGGCCACGCGTTCGGCGGTGCGGATGGGCGACTGGAACGGCAGCAGCACCACGCCCAGCCCCAGGCGGATCCGCTCGGTCCGCTGGGAGATGCCGGCCAGGACCAGATCGGGCGCCGAGGAGTGCGAGAACCCGCGGGTGAAGTGGTGCTCGACGAACCAGGCGGTCTCGAAGCCGAGCCCGTCGGCCAGCACGCACTGGTCCATGACGTTCTCGAACGCCCGCCGTTCGACCTCGCGGGACCGCCCGCGCACTTCGAGTTCGTAGCCAAGGCTGACCCGTAGGGACGTCATCGAGCCTCCGGTGATGCTCCGCTGTCAGGACTTCCAGGAGTTCGCGTATGACCAAGCGCTCGCTTGGGAGATTAGCAGCAGCGGACCACCGCAACAAGTCAGGTGAACCCGGGGGGTCGGCCGCGGCGGTCAGCCGCGGCGCGGTGCGGCGGGGTGGACGCCGCGCGCCGTCGTGTACGGCGTCAGCATGGTCATCATCGCCACCGTGGCCAGGCCCTCCAGCACGCCCCGCCCGGCGCCCGCCAGCCACCGCCGCGCCCGGACCGGCAGCCGCGCGCCCTCGTGCAGCACCGCCCACGCCAGCCAGCCCACCGCCACCACGACGACGTACGACATCAGCCGGTACAGCCCGACCGCCGCCCCGGCCGGCGCCAGCGCCGCGCCGAGCGCGACCAGCGAGGCCGCCATGCTGCTCTCGATCGCGCCCAGGCCGCCCGGCAGCACCGGGATCACGCTGCCCGCCGCCTGTGCCGCGAAGTACGCCAGCGCACACCCCCATCGGCTCGATGGAGGACCTGGACGCCACCACCCTGGAGGACTGCGCCGACTTCTTCGGCACCTGG
>NZ_JBHSON010000075.1:0-71457 GCF_042656285.1 Actinomadura rugatobispora
CGCCGCCCCCGCCGAGAACGCGACACCGCCTCCCGCGGCGTCCCCGTCGTCCGGGCTGCCGCCGGGCACGCCCGTCGGCCCCGCCGCACCCGCCGGACCCCCGCCGCAGGAGAAGCCGCGGCGCCCAGTGCTCCTGGCCGCCGTCATCGCGGCCATGCTGGTCATCGGCGTCGGCGCGATCATCGCCGCCGTCACCGCGTCCGACTCCGGAGGCCCGGACCGCAAGCCCGCCGCGCGCTCCGCGCCGCCCGCAGGCCCGGCCCCGTCCGACACGGGCGCGCCCACCGGGCCCGCCTCGCCCGGCACCACCGGCGACCCCGCGCCCGGCGGCACGACCGGCGCCCCCGCGCCCCCGCAGGGCCAGGACCCCGGCCAGGCACCGGGACAGGCCGTGCCGCCCCCGAGCGCCCCGCCCGCCGGACCCGTCGTCGAGGGGAACGGCATCACCTACCAGCTCGTCCAGCGCGACCCCGGCTACTACGAGGGCAAGTTCGTCTTCACCAACCGGACCGGCCGCCCCATGACCGACTGGACGATCACGTTCCAGGCCCCCGGCGGCAACGTCAAGAACATCTGGGGCGCCCGGCTCGTCCGCGGCGGCGGCAGCGTCGAGATCCGCAACCTCGACAACGCGCGGACCATCCCGCCCGGCGCCACCTGGGAGATCCAGTTCGGCGCCGAGGGGGCGGCGGCCGACCCGAAGGGCTGCCGGCTGAACGGCGCACCCTGCGGGTTCTGACCGGTTGAACGGGTTCACCCGGCTGGCACTAGGCTCTTGACCATGCGTATCGCGAGGTTCGCCACCGACGAGGGCATGTCCTTCGGGGTGGTGGAGGAGAACACCGTCGCCGCCGTAGCGGCCCATCCGTTCGGAGAACTCACCTTCACCGGGCAGCGCCTTCCGCTCGCCGACGTGCGGCTGCTGGCCCCGATCCTGCCCAGCAAGGTCATCGCGATCGGCAAGAACTACGCCGCGCACGCCCGCGAGATGGGCGGGGAGGCCCCCGCCGAACCGATGATCTTCGCCAAGCCGTCCACCGCGGTGATCGGCCCCGGCGAGGCCGTCGCCTACCCCGAGAAGCTCAGCGAACGGGTCGACTTCGAGGGCGAGCTGGCGGTCGTCATCGGCCGGATGTGCCGGGAGGTCCCCGCCGCCCGCGCCGCCGAGGTCATCCTCGGCTACACCTGCGCCAACGACGTCACCGCCCGCGACCTGCAGAAGAAGGACGGGCAGTGGACCCGCGCCAAGGGCTTCGACACCTTCTGCCCGCTGGGCCCCTGGATCGAGACCGAGGCCGACCCGTCCGACCTGGCCATCGGCACCACCGTCAACGGCGAGACCAGGCAGGACGCGCGCACCTCCCAGATGGTGCACGACATCCCCGCGCTGGTCGAGTACGTCAGCCAGGTCATGACGCTGCTGCCCGGCGACGTCATCCTCACCGGCACCCCCGAAGGCGTCGGCCCCCTGGAGATCGGTGACGAGGTCACCGTCACCGTCGAGGGCGTCGGCAGCCTCACCAACCGCGTCATCGCCCGCGAGTGACGCCCGCCCCTGGACGTCGTACGGCCTCCGTACCCTGGAGGTCGTACGACATGTGAGGGGGCGCCATGGCATTCCGCGGATTCACCGACGAGACCTTCGCCTTCTACGAAGGGCTGCTCGCCGACAACACCAAGTCCTACTGGACCGCGCACAAGGACGCCTACGAACGGTACGTGCGCGAACCCCTGGCCGAGCTGTGCGCCGAACTCGAGGACGAGTTCGGCCCGGCGAAACTGTTCCGCCCCTACCGCGACGTCCGCTTCGCGGCCGACAAGACGCCGTACAAGACCCACCAGGGCGCCCACTCCCGCCGCGGCCTGTACGTCCAGATCGACGCCGACGGCCTGATGGTCGCCGGCGGCCTGTACGCCCCCGAGCCCGACCAGCTCCGCCGCTACCGCGCCGCCGTCGACGCCGACTCCACCGGCAAGGAGCTGGAGGCCCTCGTCGAGGCCCTCCGCGCCTCCGGAATGGAGATCGCCGGAGACCGCCTCAAGACCCGTCCGCGCGGCACCCGCGCCGACCACCCCCGCCTCGACCTGCTGCGGCACCGCTCCCTGTACGCCCGCGAGGGCTGGCCCGCCGACCCGTGGATGGCCACGCATGAGGCCGTCGAGCGCGTCCGCGCGTCCTGGCGCCGCCTGCTCCCACTCGCCCGCTGGAGCGAGGAGCACATCGGCCCGCCCGGCTTCGCCCGCTGAACCGCCCTGCCGACCCCGGCAATCGTTTTGGTTCGACTCCCAAGGTCCTGTATTCTCATCGAGGCGCGAGCGACCGGACGGCCTCACAACCGAAGGGCCCGCTTACCGCACTGGGGTATGGTGTAATCGGCAGCACGACTGATTCTGGTTCAGTTAGTCTAGGTTCGAGTCCTGGTACCCCAGCTGGCTGAGGCTACTTGCCGCTTTTTGGCGGCTTCGCCGAGGCTTGGCAGTGTTGGCCCAGGGGGGCGACCCCCGCAGTGCTAGCCCAGGGGGGCGACCCCCTGGAACCCCCGGGCCGCGAAGGCTTCGCCTTCGCGGGTGCGCGGCTGAGGTTTACTCGGCTTCGTTTTCGGGTTTGTAAGGTCTGGCCCCCGTCGTCTAGTGGCCTAGGACGCCGCCCTCTCAAGGCGGTAACGGCGGTTCGAATCCGCTCGGGGGTACGGTGAGTTCTCGCAGTTCGAGGCTCACGGTAAGGCCCGGAGGATGATCTCCGGGAGTTGGACAGGCCCCCGTCGTCTAGTGGCCTAGGACGCCGCCCTCTCAAGGCGGTAACGGCGGTTCGAATCCGCTCGGGGGTACAGATCGGCTCCGACCACGTGAGTGGCCGGAGCCTTTTCGGCTTTTCAGGGGAGAGGCGCCTGCCACAGGGTGGGGGTCGTGCCGTCGGTGCCCACGGCCAGGAGGCCGTTGGCGTGGACGGTCAGGGCGGTGAGACGCTGGAGGCCGTCGCCGTCCAGGCCGCGGCCCCGGGGGCGGGACTGGCGCCATGACGATCCGTCCGCCGACGTCCACAGCGAGACGTCCGAACGGCCCGCGCCCGACGGGTCCCCGGACACGGTGAAGCCGCGCGGCGAGGCCATGACGGTGGTGAGCGCGACCGCGGGGAGGGCCTGGGTGCGCCACGTCCTGCCCGCGTCGGCGGACGAGGCGACGAACGCCTGCCCGCCGCCGCTGCCGATGGCGACGAGCGCGTCGCCACGCGCCGCGACCTGGGTGAGCGAGGCCGAGGTGATCCCCTGCGGGCGCGGGACCGCGACGGCGGTCCACTTCTTGCCGTCCGCGGAGGTCCAGGCCGTGGGGCCCTGGTCCTTGCGGTCCCCGACGGCGACGTAGCCGTTCGAGACGGCGGCGACGTCGCGGAGCGCGGCGTCCTTGAGATCGCCCGTACCGGCCGTCCAGGTGGCGAGGTCGCCGGACTGCCAGGCCATGCCCGTGCCGACGGCGACGTAGCCGCCGGTGCCGTGCGCGGCGCCGCTCAGCTCGCCCTCCTGGTCGATGGCCTGGCCGGGCTTCCACGCGGTGCCGTCCTGCGAGGTGACCAGGAGGGGCTTGGTGCGGTCGGCGCCGCGGCCCACCGCGACCCAGCCGTTCGGCCCGTACGCGGCGGCGGCGAGCCGCTGCATGCCCGGGCCCGCCAGGCCCTCGCCGCCCGCCCGCGACCAGGTCCGCGCGTCCCGGGTGTTCCAGATCGCGCCGTCGCCGCCGCCGCTCCCGATCGCCAGGACCGTTCCGCCGCCGGAGACCAGGCGGGTGACGGTCCGGTCGGGGGTGACCGCGCCGGGGATGGCGAGCAGGTCGATGTCGCCGCCCCGGGCGCCGGGGACGGCCAGGTAGGCGCCGGTGTCCTGGCGGCCGAGTACGAGGACGCCCTGCGGCAGCGCGGCCGCGCCCTCGGGCTTGCGTCCGCCCTCGCCCTCCAGGCGTTCGACCGGGGTCCAGGACGAGCCGTCGGCGCTGCGGTGCACCGCGATCCGGCCGTCCGACAGCGGGACGAGCGCCGCCAGGCCGCTGTCGGAGCCGCCCAGCGCGGCCAGGCGGTCGTAGGTGCCGCGCTCGATCACGCTGGCGCGCCCCCAGCTCACCCCGTCCGCGGAGCGGAAGAAGACCGCCTGCTTGCGGTCCTTGCCGGTACGGCCCTCGCGCGCCGCGTACACGCCGCCGGGACCGGCGGTCAGCGCGACCACCGGGCCGTACGACCCGTCGCTCTGCGGGATGTCCGCCTTCGACCAGGTGCGCCCGCCGTCGGCCGACCGCCACAGGTCGCCGTTGTCGCGGGCCTGGGCGACCAGGACCGAGCCGGACGCGGCGAGCCGCGCGGGCTCGGCGTCCGCGCCCTCGGGAAGGGCGGGGGCGGAGCGCTGCCAGGCGGCGCCGTCGGCCGACGTCCACAGGACCGGCCGGCCCTGCGCGGAGACGCCCATGGCGGCGAACCCGGACTGGGTGGCGGCCAGCGCGGTCACCTTGTCGCCGGGGGCGAACGTCCCGCCGCCGGCCGGACGGTGGGTCCAGGTGCGGCCGTCGGGGCTGGTCCAGGTCGCGACGCCCGCGTCGCCGTCGCCGAGCGCGGCCCAGGCGCGGGGGCCCGCCGCGATCACGCGCGGCACGTCCGGGGGCGCGGTGCCGTCGCCGGAGGCCGTGCGGACCGTGGCGAGCCGCCATTCCCGGCCGCCGTCGGCCGAGACGAGGAACTGTCCGCGGGCCGTCTCGGCACCGACGGTCACCACCGTCCGGCCGCGGACGGCGGCACCGTGCAGGGACTGCTCGTGCCCGTCGTACAGGGCGGGCGCCACCGCGAAGATCTTGTCGGCCGGCCGGGCGCCGTCGCCGGCGGCGGAGCCGTCGCGGGCCGCGCCGGAGCCGCCGTCGCGGACCAGGGAGACCGCCCCGGCGATCAGCACGCCCGCGACCGCCGCGACGGCGATGCCCGAGACCACCCCGGGCTTGAACACGCGCGTCCCGCCGCCGCGCCCGCTCGGCGGCGTGGGGGCCGCGTGGGGCCGCTCGAACGGCTCACCCCGCGTGACCGCCGCCCCCGCGGCCGGCGCCTGCGGGGCCGGTCGCTCCATGGCGCGCGTTCGCGCGGGCGCCGGTGCCTGCGGTGGCCCCGACGCCTGCTTGGGCGGCGTTTGCCTCGGGGCCGGAGTTTGTACGGGTGATGACGGCTGCGCGGATGGCGTCGTCGTTCGCGCGGGTGGCGGCGCCTGCGCCGCAGCTGGCGGCTTCGTGAGGGGCGGCGTTGTTTGCCCAGGTGGTGACGGCGGTTGCGCGGATGGCGACGTGGTTCGCGCGGGTGGCGGCGCCTGTGCCGCGGTTGGTGGCTTTGCGGCGGTTGGCGGCGTTTGCGCCGGGGCCGGTCGCTCCATGGCGCGTGCGGGTGGCGGTGCCTGCGGTGGGGCCGACGGTTGCGCAGGCGGTGACGGCTGTGGGGGCGACGGCGGTTGCGCGGACGGCGTTGTCGTTCGTGCGCGTGGTGACGTCGTCTGTGCCGCGGCTGGCGGCTTTGCGGCGGTTGGCGGTGTTTGCGCGGGTGGTGGCGTTTGCGTCGGGGACGGTCGCTCCGTGGCGCGTGCCGGTGTTCGCGCGGGCGGCGGTGCCTGCGGTGGGGCCGGTGGTGGTGCTTGCGGGGGTGACGGCGGTTGCGTGGATGGCGTCGTGGTGCGCGGGGGTGGTGGCGCCTGTGCCGCGGCTGGCGGGTTCGTGACGGGTGACGGCTGCGTAGGTGATGACGGCTTTGCGGGTGGCTGCGATGGTGCGGCTTGTGACTTTGTGGGGGGCGGCGGTGTTTGCGCGGGTGGCGGCTGCTGAGGCGAGGGTGGCCCTGCGGGGGGCGGTGCCTGTGCAGGGGGTCGCGCCTGTGTCGGCGCCTGCCTGGAGGCTGGCGCCGGTGTTTGCGCGGTTGGTGATGCTTGCGGGGGTGACGGCGGTTGGGTGGATGGCGTCGTTGTCCGCGCCGGTGGTGGCGTTTGCGCCGGGGACGGTCGTTCCGTAGCGCGTGCCGGTGTTCGCGAGGGCGGCGGTGCCTGCGGTGGGGGCGGCGCCTGCTTGGGGGGCGGAGTTTGTACGGGAGGTGACGCCTGCTGGCGTGAGGGCGGTGCTGCGGGTGGCGCCTGTGCCGGTGTTCGCGTCCGTGTCGGCGCCTGCTTGGCGGGTGGCGGCTGTGTGGCGGTGGGGATGGGGGCGGGCAGGGGTGGGGCGGGGGTCGGTTGGGGGGTTGGTGCCTGGTTCAGCCAGGGTGGCGGTGGGAGTTGCGGGACGCTTGGGCCCTTCGGCCTGCCATAACGCGAGGATGGGGGTGGGGGAGGGCCCGCCGGCTTGGACGGGGAGCTGCGCCAGCTCGCCACCAGCTTGTCGTCGCGCGGCGGCGGGGGAGCGGGTCTGCCCCAGCTGGGTGGGGGTGGCGGAGGTAGGGAACCCTGTCCGGATGAAGCGTCCGGTTCACCGCGCCCACCAATTGTGCTCACGTTCTCCCCCTTCGTGACAGCACAAAGGAGAAGTGTACGAAAGCAAAGGACTGGTAGGAAGATCTCCTCATTGGACTTCTCGCCCCCAATAATCTTCGGAGCCCGGCGGGCCGAATTGGCGGGAAAGCGGCGGAGTTTTGTTTCCCAGTGTTCGGTGGCCGGGTCGGGCTCAGGAGAGCAGCCCCCTGTCGACCGCCAGGTCCAGGGCCGCGCGGGCGGCGGGGGCCAGGAGGGCGCGTTCGGCGCGTCCGACGTAGCGGTACTCGTCGACCTCGCCGGTGGCGGCGATGTCGCCCGCGTAGCCCGCGGTGAAGCAGGCCATCCGCACCCGGTCGAACGCCGGCTGGTCGTGGGCGGCGGCGCGGATCACGCCCAGTTCCTGGAACGAGCCGCGGTCCAGTTCCAGCGCCAGTTCCTCGCGCACCTCGCGGGACAGGGCCGACCAGTCGTCCTCGCCGGGCTCGCGCTTGCCGCCGGGCAGGTAGAGCAGGTCGCGGCCGCGCGACCGTACCGCCAGCATCCGGTCGCGGGAGACGTGCACCCAGGCGACGACGTCGAGGTCCTCCATGGCGATCAGTGTGCCAGCGCCCGGCGGATGGTCAGCACGGCTCCGTCGCCGAGCCCGAAGTGCTCGGCGGCGGAGCCCTGGTTGA
Organism: Actinomadura rugatobispora; assembly: GCF_042656285.1. GTDB lineage: Bacteria > Actinomycetota > Actinomycetes > Streptosporangiales > Streptosporangiaceae > Spirillospora > Spirillospora rugatobispora. The sequence continues at coordinate 7,145 of NZ_JBHSON010000075.1, forward strand.
CGGCCAGGCCGAGGAGGCCGGAGGAGTCGGTCCAGATCAGTGCCTCGCCCTTGGCGACGCGGCCGTAAGTGGCCTCGTAGGGCAGGCGGGCCGTTCCGTTATGCCAGGACGCCTCCAGGACGGTCCCGTGCCGGAGGGGGCCCAGGGCTGAGGTCAGGTCGTTCTCGTCGGCGGAGGTGATCAGGCTGCCGAAGCGGTCGGTGTAGAGGACGGTCGCCTTGAGTTCGCCGTCGCCGATGACCGGGGCGGGGAGGTCGAGGCGCACCAGGTCGGCGATGTCGATCTCCGGGCCGAGGTCGGTGAGGGCGGTGCCCGCGGCGAGGTGCGCGGCGGCGGGGGAGAAGATGTCGCGGCCGTGGAAGGAGGACGACACCTCGGGCAGCCGGTAGGCCGGGTTCTCCAGGAGGTGGGCGGTGACCGCGCCGCCCAGCCGTTCGGCGGCGGGCGGCAGCAGGCCGTTGTCGGGGCCGATCAGGACGTCGCCGCGGCCGGTGGTGATCGCGACCGGGCGGCGGGGGGTGCCGACGCCGGGGTCGACGATGCCGACGTGCACGCCGCGCGGCAGGTACGGGAGGGCCTGGCGGAGCAGCATCGCGCCCTCGACGATCGCGTACGGGGTGACCTCGTCGCTGAGGACCAGGACGGTCGCCGCCGGTGCGATCGTGTAGACGACCCCGGCGCAGGTCGCGGTGTAGGCGTCCCCGAAGTCGGTGGTCAGGCTGATGAACACGGCCCCCGAGCGTACCCTCAGTGCAGCGCGAAGAGCAGGCCGAGCATGCCCAGCATGATCGTCACGATGGTGGCCATCAGCACCGACACCGGGTCGGCCGCCACCGGGCGCCGATGGTGTCCCGGGTGGCGGGTCAGGGATCGGCGCAGTTGCAGCGACACCGCCGCGCAGACCGTGGCGGCGGCCAGGGCGGCGGTGGTCGAGGACGGCGCGAGCCGCACGCAGAGCAGGCCCGCGACGATGAGCGAGAGCGTGGTGCGGTTCCAGGCCAGTGCGGTGCGTTCCGGCTGGGCGCCGGGGTCCCTGAGCCCGCGCCCGGCGCTCATCGGGTCGCCAGCAGCGCCACCAGCAGCACCACGGCGGCCAGCGCCAGCCCGTACGACATGATCGGCGCGAGTGCGGGCGGCGGCAGCGTCTCGGCCCGGCGCAGCGCCCGCTCGGTCCGCAGCCAGCGGCGGAACGCCAGCGCGGCGAGGAGCGCGCCGGTGGCGGAGAAGGCGATCGCCAGCCCGTTGCGCAGCAGGACGGCCAGCGCGTCGCCGCTGAGCGCGACTCCGATCCCGGCGGCGATCACGGCCAGCGCGGTGCGGATCCAGGCCAGGAAGGTCCGCTCGTTGGCCAGCGTGAAGCGTGGGTCGGGATCGTCGCCCTCGGCCAGCAGCCGGTCCGTCCACCGGCTGCCGTGGGGTTCACCTTCCATAGCGGTCATCAATCACCATATTAGGCGATGGGCAATTTAAACGCCGAATTGGTGATGAATTGCGCAATTCCGACTTGTCATGGCTGGAATGTCCTAGCCCTCGGCGGTGCCGAAGCGGCGGGCCGAGGCGTCCTCCTGGGCCAGCCGGTGCAGCGCGGTGAGGACCTGCTCGTACAGGACGGTGGAGACCAGCATCGAGTGCACCGTCCGGCTGCGGGGGGCGCCGTCGGTGACGCGGCCGATCTCGTGCTCGGCGACCTCGGCGGCGGCGTGGACGTAGGGGCGCAGGTCGGTGAGGGTGACCGGGAAGCCGAGGCGGCGCAGCGCGACGAAGGTCTGGGCGAGCAGGTCGCGGGCGGGGGCGCGGTCGGTGACGTGCCAGCCCAGTTCGGCGATGAGGGCGTCGACGTCCTGGCGGGCGGCGCGCCAGTGCGGGTCGTCTGGCGGGGTGACGTGCGGGCCGATGGCGTACTGCGTGGTGCCGAACAGGTCGTGCATGCCGACGGCGTCGTTCTCGACGGCGGCGAGGATGCGGCGGATGGCGGCGACCGGCAGGTCGCCGACCTCGCGGAGCGCGCGGATGAGGCGCAGCCGCTCGAGGTGGCCCTCGTCGTACTCGGCGCGGGTGGCGCCCGAGGCGGTGCCCTTCGGCAGCAGTTCCTCGCGAATGTAGAACTTGATCGTCTGGACCGTCAGACCGCTGCGGTCGCTCAGTTCCGAGATCTGCATCGGCGTTCCCCCTTGACTTGGATACTAGAGCTATCCAAGTATTGGATACTGTCACTATCCAATGAAGGGGTCTCCATGTTCACCGCCGTGGAAGCGGGCCGGGCCTACGGGCTGGACGCGCGTCTCGACGATCGGGGGCGGCTGCTGGCCGCGCCGGACCGGCCGCTGCTCGGCTGGGAGCGCAAGCCGCACGGCTGGTGCCGGGAGGAGGCGTGCCTGCCCGCCGCCCGCGCGGCCGCCGCCGAGACCCCCGGGGGCGTGGACGTCGCCGCGTTCGCCGGCCTGGTCGGCAAGGTCGCCGTGATCGATCCGGACGAGCGGGCGGTGGCGTTCGCGGAGGGCGCCGCGCAGGCCCTCGGCGCCGATGAGGCGCCCGATTTCACGCTGGACGGCGTCGCCCTGTCGGACCTGCGGGGACGCAAGGTCGCGCTGGTGTTCTGGGCGTCCTGGTGCGGCTGCCGGTACGACCTGCCCGCCTGGCAGGAACGGCACGCGGCCCTGGAGGGCGACGGGCTGACCGTGGTGAGCGTGGCGCTCGACCGGTCCGCCGCCGACGCGCGGCCCTGGATCGAGGAGGCGAAGGTCACCCATCCGGCGCTGGTCGACGCCGAGGGCGTGGCCGCCGAGCTCTACAACGTGATCAACGTGCCGACCGTGGTGTGGATCGACGAGGAGGGCCGGATCGTCCGGCCGCAGGACAGCCAGACGGCCACCGACCTGTTCCGCTCCATGAACGGCCTGGACTCGGAGGCGTCCCACGCCGCGCTGCGCCGCTGGGTCCTGGACCGCGACCCGGGGCTGACCGCCGCGGAGGTCCGGGAGCATCTGCGCGTGCCGACCGCCGAGGAGCGGCGGGCGCGGGCGCACGCCCGGCTCGCGGTCTGGCTGGCCCGGGAGGGACGGGCCGCCGCCGCCCGCCGCCACCTGGACGAGGCCGCCGCGCTGGCCCCGCACGACGTGGCCATCCGGCGCGGCCTGATGGCCCTGACCGGCGAGGACCCGTTCGGGGACGCCTACTTCGCGCTGCGGGACGAGCTGGAGCGCTCCGGCGTCCCCATCTACCGGCCGCTGCCCCTCTAGACCTCGGTGTCCACGATCAGGTCGCCGATGGAACGGCCCGCGTGCAGCCGGTACGCGCGGGGCAGCCGCCCGTCCAGCGGCACCGTGACTGTCACCCGCTCGCCGGGGCCCGCCTCCACGACCGCGAAGCCCGCGAGCCTGATCGACAGGACCGGGCCCGAGGCGTAGCACTGGACGACCTCGCGCCCCCGCCGGTTGCCCGCGTTGCGCACGGTCACCTCGGCGGCCTCCCCGGACGGCGCGACCGCGACCGACTCGTACTCCCAGGCCGTGTAGCCGAGGCCGTGCCCGAACGGGTAGGCGATGTCCTCGGGGGCGTAGCGGCGGTAGCCGATCGCGGCGCCCTCGGCGTACTCCAGCGTCCCGTCCGGGCCGGGGAGCGGCGACAGCACGCCCGTCTGGGTGGCCGGGAAGGTGGTCGGCAGCCGCCCGCCCGGCTCGGCCAGGCCGGTGAGCACGTCGGCGATCGCGTCCCCGCCCTCCTGGCCGGGCAGCCACGCCCACAGCACCGCGGCGACCTCCTCCCGCCACGGCATCAGGACGGGCGCGCCCGCGTTGACCACCACGACCGTGCGGGGATTGGCGGCCGCGACCGCGGAGACGAGCTCGTCCTGGCGGCCGGGCAGCGCCAGGCTCGTCCGGTCGAAGCCCTCGCTCTCGACGCCGGAGTCGGTGCCGACGACGACCACGGCGGTGCCGGCGGCGCGGGCGGCCTCGACGGCGGCGGCGAACTCCTCGTCCTCGGGCGGCCGCGGCTCGCGGTAGCCGAGGCCGAACGCGACCGCGAACGCCGGCTCGTCGAAGGAGTGCCGCAGTTCCACCGGCACCGGCCGCCCGGCGGGCAGCCCGAGCGTGACCCGGCGCTCGGGCGGTCGCGTCAGCGACTCGACCATGCCGCCGCCCTCGGGGACGAGGGTGAGGGTCTCGGCGATGTCGTCGCCGACGCGCAGGTCGAAGCGGCCCGTCCCGGCGGCGGCGAAGGTGTGGACGCCGTCCTCGGACGGGGTGACCAGTGCCCGCAGCACGATCCGCCGCGTGCCCTCGGGGAGCCCGCCCAGGAAGAGCAGGGCGGCGGTGCGGCGGTGCTCGGACAGCAGCACCGTCCCGGCGGCGTCGAGGTAGTCGACGCGCGTGCCGGGCTCGCCGGTCACCGGGTCGGCCGCCAGTGCGAGCGGGAGCGGCGCCAGCCGGGCGTGCGGGTCGACCCCGGACCGGACGGTGATCACGGCGTCCTCGCCCAGCGCCCGCCGCAGCCCCTCGTACGGCGTCACCACGCGCTCGGGGTGCACGTGCGCGCTGCCGCCGCCCTGGGCGGCGAACCGGACCGCGTTGGGGCCGATCAGCGCCACGTGCGCGGCCCCCCGCAGCGGCAGGACGCCGTCGTTGCGCAGCAGCACGGCGCCGCGCACGGCCAGGTCGCGCAGCCGGCGGCGGGCGTCCCCGGGCGTGGTGGCGGGCGGCGGCCCGGGGACGCCGCCCAGGGCGCCGACCCGGGCGGCCAGCCGCAGGATCCGCAGCACCTTGTCGTCGATGACCTCCTCGCCGATCCGCCCGTCGCGGACGGCGGCGGCCAGCCGGTCCCCCCACCGGCCGGTGGGCAGGCCGGGCATCTCCAGGTCCATGCCCGCCGCGGCGCTGGCCTCGGTGGAGCGGATCGCGGTCCAGTCCGAGACCACCACGCCGTCGAAGCCCCACTCCTCCTTGAGCAGGCCGGTCAGCAGCGGCCGGTGCTCGGTCATGGCGGTGCCGTTGACCCGGTTGTAGGCGGCCATCACCGCCCACGCCCCGGCCCCGCGGACCGCTTCCTCGAAGGGGCGCAGGTAGAGGTCGTCCAGGGTGCGGTCGTCGATGCGGGCGTCGTAGGACATCCGCGCGGTCTCGGAGTCGTTGCCGACGAAGTGCTTGACCGTCGCGGCGACCCCGGCCGACTGCACGCCGCGTACGAAGCCGGCCGCGATCCGGGCGGCCAGCAGCGGGTCCTCGGAGTAGTTCTCGAAATGGCGGCCGCCCAGCGGGGTGCGGTGCAGGTTCACCGTCGGGGCGAGCTGGACGTGCACGCCCTTGTCGCGGGCCTGCGCCCCGTTCAGCCGTCCGGTCTCCTCGGCCGCGTCCGGATCCCAGGTGGCGGCGAGCGCGGTCGGGTTGGGGAACAGCAGGCTCGGACGGCGCTCGTCCCAGGCGGTGCCGCGCACGCCGCTGGGGCCGTCCGACAGCACCAGCGGCGCCAGGCCGATCTTCTCGATCGGGCGGAGCGTCCAGAAGCCGGCGCCGGTGAGCAGGCCGACCTTCTCCTCCAGGGACAGCCGCGCCAGCCGCCCCCGCAGATCGGCCTCCAGGCCCTCCGCGTCCACAGGGCTATTAGAGCAGGTCAGGAGGTCGTGCGGCGCATCGACTCGGAGATCTTCTCGGCCGCGGCCAGCACCGGACCGGCGTGCAACCTGCCGGGGGAGCGGGTGAGCCGCTCCAGCGGCCCGGACACCGAGACGGCCGCGATGACCCGGCCGCCGGCGCCGCGGACGGCCGCCGACACCGACCCGACGCCCTGCTCGCGCTCGCCGACGCTCTGCGCCCAGCCACGCCGCCGCACCGTCGACAGCGTGGTGGCCTCGAACTTGGCGCCGCGCAGGCCGCGGTGCAGGCGGTCGGGCTCCTCCCAGGCCAGCAGTATCTGCGCGGCCGACCCGGCGGTCATCGGCAGCGCGGCCCCGACCGGGATGGTGTCGCGCAGCCCGCTGCTGCGCTCGGCGGCGGCCACGCACACCCGCACGTCGCCCTGGCGGCGGAACAGGGAGGCGCTCTCCCCGGTGAGGTCGCGGAGCTGGACCAGGACGGGCTGGGCGATGGCCAGCAGCCGGTCCTCCCCGGCGGCCACGGCCAGCTCCGCCAGCCGCGGGCCCAGGATGAAACGGCCCTGGGTGTCGCGGTGGACGAGGCGGTGGTGCTCCAGCGCGACGGCGAGCCGGTGGGCGGTCGGGCGCGCCAGACCGGTCGTCTGGACGAGCTGTGCCAGCGACGCCGGGCCGGCCTCCAGCGCGTTCAGGACCAGAACCGCTTTGTCAAGTACGCCGACTCCGCTAGAGTTGTCCATGTCTTGATATTGCCGTCTCGTCATATGAGATGCAACTCGGGTAGGGGCGCTCGTCGCGCTACGCGCGCCTTCGCCGCTGCCCGTGATGCCGACCCGGGGGGCGACCCCCGGACCCCCGACGGGGACGGCAAGGTGACAGAGACCACGGCGCGCGCCGCGCGCCGGAGGACCAACCAGGGTGAGGTGGAGCGATGGGCCGCACATTGGCCGAGAAGGTGTACGACGCGCACGTCGTGCGACGAGCCGAGGGCGAACCGGACCTGCTCTACATCGATCTTCACCTGGTCCACGAGGTGACCAGTCCGCAGGCGTTCGACGGCCTGCGGATGGCCGGCCGCAAGGTGCGCCGCCCCGAGCTGACGATCGCCACCGAGGACCACAACGTCCCGACCACCGACCTGCTCAAGCCGATCGCCGACCCGGTGTCGCGCACCCAGGTGGAGACGCTGCGCAAGAACTGCGCCGACTTCGGGATCCGCCTGCACCCGATGGGCGACGACGGCCAGGGCATCGTCCACGTCATCGGCCCCCAGCTGGGCCTGACCCAGCCCGGCATGACCGTGGTCTGCGGCGACTCGCACACCTCCACGCACGGCGCGTTCGGCGCCCTGGCCTTCGGGATCGGCACCAGCGAGGTCGAGCACGTCCTGGCCACCCAGACGCTGCCGCAGATCAAGCCGAAGACCATGGCCGTGACCGTGGACGGGGAGCTGCCCGAGGGCGTCACCGCCAAGGACCTCATCCTGGCGATCATCGCCCGGATCGGCACCGGCGGCGGCCAGGGCCACATCATCGAGTACCGCGGCGAGGCGATCCGGGCGCTGTCGATGGAGGGCCGGATGACGGTCTGCAACATGTCCATCGAGGCCGGCGCCCGCGCCGGGATGATCGCCCCGGACGCGACCACCTTCGCCTACCTGGAGGGCCGCCCGCACGCCCCGCAAGGGGCGGACTGGGACCGGGCCGTCGAGTACTGGACGTCGCTGCGCACCGACGACGACGCGGTCTTCGACAAGGAGGTCGTGATCGACGCGGCCGAGCTGACGCCGTTCGTCACCTGGGGCACCAACCCCGGGCAGGGCCTGCCGCTGGGCGAGTCGGTGCCCGACCCCGCCTCCTACGCCGACCCGACCGACCGCCAGGCCGCCGAGCGGGCCCTGGAGTACATGGGGCTGACCGCCGGGACGCCGCTGCGCGAGATCAAGGTCGACACCGTCTTCGTCGGCTCCTGCACCAACGGCCGCATCGAGGACCTGCGCGCCGTCGCCGGCGTCCTGGAGGGCCGGAAGGTCGCCGACGGCGTCCGCATGCTGGTCGTGCCGGGGTCCATGAAGGTCAAGAAGCAGGCCGAGGAGGAGGGCCTGAACGAGGTCATCTCCGCCTCCGGCGCCGAGTGGCGCGAGGCCGGCTGCTCGATGTGCCTGGCCATGAACCCCGACAAGCTCACCCCGGGCGAGCGCAGCGCGTCCACGTCCAACCGCAACTTCGAGGGCCGGCAGGGCCCCGGCGGCCGGACCCACCTGGTCTCGCCCGCCGTCGCCGCGGCCACCGCCGTCACCGGCCGCCTGGCCGCCCCTTCTGACCTCGGCGGAGCCGCCGGGGGGCCTGGGGGGTCGTCCCCCCAGAATGACACCGACCTCTGAGCACCGAGGACTCCACGATCATGGAAGCGTTCACCACCCACACCGGGCGCGGCGTGCCGCTGCGCCGCAGCAACGTCGACACCGACCAGATCATCCCGGCCGTCTGGCTCAAGCAGGTCAGCCGCACCGGCTTCGACAAGGGCCTGTTCTCCGCCTGGCGCGAGGACCCGGGCTTCGTGCTCAACCAGCCGCAGTACGAGGGCGCGAGCGTCCTGATCGCCGGGCCGGACTTCGGGACGGGGTCGTCCCGCGAGCACGCCGTCTGGGCCCTGCAGCAGTACGGCTTCCGCGTCGTCATCGCGCCGCGCTTCGGCGACATCTTCCGCAACAACTCCACCAAGATGGGCCTGCTGCCGGTGATCCTGCCGGCCGAGACCGTCGAGGCGCTCCAGGCCCAGGCCGAGAGCGACCCCACCGCGGAGATCACCGTCGACCTCGGCGCCCGCGAAGTGCGCAGCGGCGACCTGACCGCCTCCTTCGAGATCGACGACTACACCCGCTGGCGGCTCATGGAGGGCATGGACGACATCGGCCTGACCCTCCGCCACGCCGACGACATCGCCGCCTACGAGGGCCGCCGCGCCTCCTGGCTCCCCGTCACGGCCTAGGGCTTCGGGGCGCCGACCGCCCCCCGGATGCACGAGCGTGTCTCCTCACCGACGACAATTCATAAGGTGCGGAGACACGCTCGACTCGTTGGGGGCTTGGACATTGACTGAACCGGAGGCACGGGACAGGGACCCGTGGACCGGTCCTGAGTGGGAGGACCCTGCGCTCACCCGCCTCGCCCAGCAGCTGAGGGAAGCCCACCGGCTGGTGGCGCCGCTGCCACAGGAGACCCGGCGCCGGCTCATCCGGCACCTCCTGGCGATCACCGATCTGGCCAAACGCGACCCCGCGCTGGCCGGACGCAGGCTGGAGACCTTCCTCACCGATTTCCGCAGGGCGCCGGACGCCCGCTAGCGTGCGGGGTGGCCGGATCCGGTCCGGCTGCCCGGCGAGACGGGGGCGAGACCGACAAAAACGCCTGCGACACGGGAACTCTTGCTTGCAGGTGATTGTGTCGGTGCTATCGACCCTTTAGTTTCGTTCGGGCAAGGGGGGAACTAGAGGAGTAACCCATGAACAAGCGTGAGCTGGTCGACGCGATCTCTGACCGGCTGGGCAGCAAGAAGGCCGCAGCCGAGGCCGTCGACGCGATCCTGGACACGATTCAGACCGCCGTCGCCAAGGGCGACAAGGTCGCGATCACCGGGTTCGGTTCGTTCGAGAAGGCCGACCGGCCTGCCCGTACGGCCCGTAACCCCGCAACGGGCAAGACCATCCAGGTCCCCGCGACGTCGGTGCCGAAGTTCAAGGCGGGCGCCGACTTCAAGAACCTGGTGGCCGGAAAGAAGTAGCACCCTTCGACAGCGCCCGGGGCCGCGGTTTCGTCCGCGGCCCCGGGCGTTCTCGCGTCCAGGGCCCCCGGGTTCCGATCCGGTGGCGGGGGCGGGGTCAGGGCAGCGGGAACGTCGACAGGGTGATCACCGTGATCCGGCCGGGCCCGGCCCCGCTCGCGTCGCCCGCCGCGCCCTCGACGGCGATGTTGACCCGCTGGCCGAGGCGCAGCAGCCGCAGGCCCCCCGCGTCGAACGCCTCCGTGTCGAAGGGCAGCTCGGTCCCGTCGTCGAGCAGGACGCTGCCCGAGCGGGTCCCGGCGTCGAAGTGCCGCACCGTTGCCTGCATGGCCAGCACCCTACTCAGGCGTCCCGCCGCCCCGCGCCGGTGATCGTCACGCCGAGGCGCGGAAGGCGGGCAGCAGCTCGGCCACGGCCGCGGTCCGCGGGCCCGTGCCCAGGGCGAGCGCGGCGCGCAGATCGTCCAGGGTGTCGACGTCGCGCCGCACGCTGTCGATGTCGCCGGGCAGCAGCTCCCGCGCCCCCCGCGCGCGGTGCGCGGCCCGCGAGTCCTGCCCGAACGCCGGGGAGAACGGCACGCCCGGCCGGGCCGTGTAGAGCGTCGTCCCGATCCCGGCCGCGTCCGGCACGAACGCCTCCGGCCACCCCGCCGCGGCGTCCAGGACCCGGGCCAGCTCCCCGGGACGCAGCGCGGGCAGGTCCGCCGAGACCGCCCCGACCCCGTCGCCGGGGGCGTCCTCGCGGCCGCGGGACGCCCCGTGCACCAGGGCCGGATTGAGGCCCGCGTCCGGCTCGTCCGGTACGATCCGCGCCCCCAGCGCGGCCAGCTCGGCCGCCGGCACCGGGTCGTCGGTGACCACGATCACACGACGCACCCGGTCGCAGCGCAGCGCGGCGGCCACGGTGTCGGCCGCCACCGCCAGCGCGAGCGCCTCGCGGTGCGGCCCGGCGGCCCCGGACATTCGGGTCTTCGCCCGGGCCAGCACCTTGACCGGCACGACGAGCGACCATCGGAGCGGAGGCTCCGGGTGCTGGGGTGTACTGCGCTCTGCTGTAGACATGGCAACTCGACACTATGCGCAAGCGCCGCGACACTTGAGGACACCCCACGCACACCGTGGAGCGACCGAGGAGGGGACGGGATGGGTCACGCGTACTCGCCGGGTTGGCGGAAGGTGACGATCGTCATCCTGCGGCCCCTGCTCAACGGGCTCCTGAAGAGGGAGTGGCGGGGACGTGACAACGTCCCGCGCGAGGGCTGCGTCATCATCGCCGCCAACCACATCTCCGAGGCCGACCCGCTCGCGCTGGCCCACTTCGTGTACGCGTCCGGCCGCTACCCGGTCTACCTCGCCAAGTCGACGCTGTTCGACGTGCGGTTCGTCCGGACCGTGCTGCGCGGGACCGGCCAGATCCCCGTCTACCGCGACAGCGCCGACGCCGCGCTGGCGCTCCGGGACGCCGAGGAGGCGCTGCTGGCCGGCGAGTGCCTGATGTTCTACCCGGAGGGCAGCTGCACCCGCGACCCCGAGCTGTGGCCGATGACGGGCCAGACGGGCGTGGCGCGGATGGCGCTGCAGACCGGTGCCAAGGTGGTGCCGGTGGCGAGCTGGGGCGCGCACGAGCTGCTGCCCTACACCAAGGGCGAGCGGCGCGGCCTGGCCGGATCCCTGAAGAAGGGCTTCCACCCGTTCCCGCGCAAGACGATGAAGGTGATCGCGGGGCCGCCGGTCGACCTGTCGCGGTACGAGGGCCGTCCGCTCGACAAGGCCGTGCTGCGCGAGGCCGCCGACGACATCATGCGGCAGATCGCCGCCCTGCTCGGGGAGCTGCGCGGCCAAGAGCCGCCCGAGGAGCTCTACGACCACCATAGGGTGCTGGAGGAGCGGCGCCGCGGCCTCGGCGCCGCAGGGGAGGAGGCGTCATGACACGCGAGGGGGCTCTGTGACCTTCCGTACCGCCGTCATGGGCGCGGGGTCCTGGGGGACGACGGTCGCCAAGCTGCTGTGCGACGCGGGCGGCGAGGTCACGCTGTGGGGCCGCCGCGCCCCCGTGGTGGAGGCGGTCAACGAGCGGCACGAGAACGCCGACTACCTGCCCGGCGTGGAGCTGCCCGCCGGGCTGCGCGCCACCACCGACCCGGCCGAGGCGCTGGCGGGGGCCGACTTCGTGGCGCTGGCGGTGCCCGCGCAGACCCTGCGGGAGAACCTCGCCGCCTGGGTGCCCCTGCTGCCGCCCGAGTCGGTGCTGGTCAGCCTGATGAAGGGGGTGGAGCTGGGCACCTGCCGGCGGATGTCGGAGGTGATCGGGGAGGTCGCCGACGTGCCCGCCGAGCGGGTCGCGGTGTTCTCCGGCCCCAACCTGGCCCGGGAGATCGCCGCCGGCCAGCCGGGCGCCGCGGTGTCGGCGTGCGCCGACGAGGACGCCGCGCGGCGGCTCCAGTCCGCCACCATGACCCCGTACTTCCGCGTCTACACCAGCACCGACGTGGTGGGCGTGGAGCTGGGCGGCGCGGTGAAGAACATCGTCGCGCTGTGCGTGGGGATGGCGGTCGGGCTCGGGTTCGGCGACAACACGCGGGCGCTGCTGATGACCCGCGGGCTGGCCGAGATCGCGCGGCTGGGCGCGGCGCTGGGCGCCGACGAGCACACCTTCGCGGGGCTGGCCGGGATGGGCGACCTGATCGGCACGTGCAGCTCGCCGTTGTCGCGCAACCGCACGTTCGGGGAGAACCTCGGCCGCGGCATGACGCTGGAGCAGGTGGTCGCCGTGACCAAGCAGACCGCCGAGGGCGTGAAGTCGTCCGGGGCCGTGCACGAGCTGGCCCGCAAGCACAACGTGGAGATGCCGATCACCGAGGCGGTGGTGCAGGTGCTGTACGAGGGCGTCCCGATCGCCGACGCGGCCAGCGCGCTGATCTCCCGCTCGCCCAAGCCGGAGCGGTACGGCCTCTGACCGCCCCGGCCCCGGGCCAACGGCTCAGCCGCGCCGGCGGACGGCGGCGATCACCGCGGGCGGCACGGCGAGCGTGAGCAGGAGCACCAGGACGGGCAGTGCGCCGAGTCCGGGGGAGGCCGGGCCGTTGAAGCCCACCGGTCTGGCGCCGCGGCTCTGCCCGGTGCCCGTGCCCGGACCGGTTGTCCCGGGCCCTCCCGCTCCGGCCCCCGCTCCGGCCGTGGCCCCGGCGCCGGCGGACGGGCCGCCCGACGGCCCGTTCCCGCCCGGCCCGTTGCCGCCGTTCAGCCGGTCGAACGGGTCGTCCGGGGCCTTGGCGCCCTCGCCCAGGCCGCCGGAGAACGTCGGGTTGGCGCAGTTGCCCCGGGACAGCTGCTCGGCCGTCCGCCCGGTCATCCGCGCGATGGAGTTCACCATCTCCTGCGAGAGGTTCGGGGGGAGCGGGGAATAGCCGATCCGCGCCATCTTGACCTGTCCGTCGCAGGCCACGAACCGCATGAACTTGGCGAGGGTGTCGGCCTTGCCGCCGTCGGAGTAGGGGCCCCGGCAGGTGTCGCGGCCACGCCCCGCATGGCACTGGACCATCATGTAGCTGTAGGCGGAGATCGGGTACGCCTTGGCGCGGCGGGAGGTGTAGACGCCCGAGAGCTCCTGGCTCAGGTCGGCCCGCAGATCGGCGTCCTTGAGGGCCTCGGCGATGTTCTCCGCGTACGGCTGGACCCACTTGCCCGCGCCGTTCCTGATGTAGGCGGCGGGCGCGTTGTGCTTGATGGCGTAGCCGAACTCGTCGTACCCGATGCTCCACTCGCCGTTGCGGCTGGCGACGTAGGCGGCCATGGCGTCGGAGGTGGTCATGCCGACGATGTTGGGCGCGAAGCTTCCGGAGGGCCCGCGCTCGGGCAGCTCGACGATGCGGCGGTCGGGGAGGCGGTGCCGCTCCCGCCACGGCTCGTAGACGTCCCGCGCGGCCTCCCGGACGAAGTCGTAGAACAGCGCGGTGGTGCCGGACCGGCCGGTGCGGTAGACGACCTTGATCGGCTGGTCGGGCAGCCTGACCCCGCGGTTGTCGGCGGAGATCTCCGGATGCGACCAGCGTGAGATGGCGCCGGTGAAGATCTTGGAGACGGTGCGCTGGCTCAGATGCAGCCAGTTGATCTTGTTTCCGGCCGCGTCCCGCACGTTGTACATGATCGACACGGCGCCCGCGACGTCGGGCACGTACTGGTAGCCGCGGGGCAGGTCGGGGTCGCCGTTCATGAGCGAGCGCACCTCGGCCTCGGTCCCGGCGAAGTCGACCTGGCGGCTGCTGTACTGGTCGACGCCTCCGGGTGAGCCGAGGTTGCCGTTGTAGGTGACCCGGATCCCGCGGACCTGGCTGCTGCGCACCCAGTCGTCCATGGCCAGCGCCACGTAGCTGGATCCCGAACCCGTCACCAGGGTGGCCGCCCCGGCCGGGGCGGCCGCGACGGCCAGCCCGGCCGAGCAGGCGCACAGCAGGAGCAGCGCGGCGAGCGCGGCGCGCTGGAAGCGCCGCGCGGGGCCGGTGCGGACGGACATGACGGCGGTACCTCCCGAGGGCGGGCCGGCCGCGCCGCGGGGGCGCGGCGGCGCCGGATCAGCCGAAGTGGCCCCGGACGTAGTCGAGCGTGCGAGGGTCGGTGGGCGAGTTGAACATCCGGTCGGTCTCGCCGTGCTCGACGATCCGTCCCGGCTGGTTCTCCTCGGCGAGGAAGAACGCGCAGTGGTCGGAGACCCGCTGCGCCTGCTGCATGTTGTGCGTGACGATCACCACGGTGACCTCGTGGCCGATCTCGGCGATGGTCTCCTCGATCCGCCGGGTGGAGGTCGGGTCGAGCGCGGAGCAGGGCTCGTCCATCAGCAGCACGTTCGGGCGGACGGCCAGCGAGCGGGCGATGCACAGGCGCTGCTGCTGCCCGCCCGACAGCGCCCCGCCGGGGGAGTCCAGCCGGTCCCGGACCTCCTTCCACAGCCCGGCCCGGAGCAGGCTCCGCTCGACGAGCGCGTTCTTGTCGCCGCACTTGATCCCGGCGAGTTTGAGGCCGGCGAGCACGTTCTCCTTGATGCTCATCGCGGGGAACGGGTTGGGCTTCTGGAAGACCATGCCGATCCGCATCCGCACCTGCTGGGCGCGCTGCCGCGGGTCGTAGACGTCCTCGCCGTCCAGCAGCACCTCGCCCGCCAGCTCGGCGCCCGGCACCAGTTCGTGCATCCGGTTGAGGATGCGCAGGAACGTCGACTTGCCGCAGCCGGAGGGCCCGATGAGGGCGGTCACCCGCCGCGGTTCCATCCGCAGGGAGACGCCGTCCAGGACGAGCCGTCCGCCGAACCAGGCGCACACGTCCCTGGCCAGCAGTTCCGCGGCGCCGGGCGGAGGGCCGCCGGTGAGCACGATCTCCCGGTCGGAGGTGGTCAGGCCCGTCCGCCTGGTGGGGACGTCCGCGGGCGGCTCCATGGACGGCTCCATGGACGGCTCGGCGGGCGGCTCGGCGGATGGTTCCGGCTTCTGGACGGCGGGCACGTGGTCTCCTTGTCGGCGTTGTGATCGGCGGTGCCGGGAGGGGCGCGTCATCGGGAGCGCCTCCGGGAACGGTCCCGGCCCACGTAGCGGGCCAGGGCGAACAGCCCCAGGACGACCCCGATGAGGACCACCGCCCCGGCGAACCCGCGTTCCGCCGCGGCCGCCGACGGCTTCTGCACGTTCGAGTAGACGAAGAGCGGCAGGCTGTCCTGCGGCTCGGCCAGCGGATTGGCGTTGAACAGGTCCAGCCCGAAGGAGGTGTAGAGCAGCGGGGCGGTCTCGCCGACCGTGCGGGCGATGCCCAGGACGACGGCCGTGGTCACGCCCGTGCGCGCCGTCGGCAGGACCACCGACCAGACCGTCCGGGCCCGGGAGGCGCCCAGCGCCAGCGACGCCTCCCGCAGCCCCTGCGGGACCAGCCTCAGCACGACCTCGATGGTGCGCGTCACGGTGGGGAGCATGATGATGCTCAGCGCGAGGCTGGCCATCAGCCCGTTGAAGTTGAACAGCGCCCCCTCCAGCGGGATGATCAGCGCCGCGTAGATGAACAGGCCCGCCACGATCGAGGGCAGGCCGCTCATGGCGTCCACCAGGATCCGCAGCGGGCGGCGCAGCCGCGAGCGGGTCTCGTTGAGGTAGATCGCGGTGAGCACGCTCAGCGGAACCGCCCAGATCAGGGCCATGCCGACCTGCTCCAGGGTGCCGACGATCGAGTGCAGCGCGCCGCCCGCGGTGGCGGGCATGTCCGGGGTGACCCCGGTCTGGTCGGTGGTGAAGAAGGTCAGCCGCAGGGTCGGCACGCCCTCCAGCGCCACGAACGCCAGCAGCCAGCCGAGCGGCAGCACCAGCATGAGCATCCCGGTCCTGATCACGGTGCCCGCCACCTGGTCGGCCGCGGCGAGCCGGCCGCGCCGCTCCCAGGTGACGACGTACAGCATGACCAGGAAGGCCGCGTACCAGGCGACCAGGAAGCCGAGCCATCCGGCGCCGTCCGACAGCCGGGCGAAGATCAGCCAGATCAGCGTGAACGAGGACAGCCCGCAGCCCGCGAGCACCCCGACGTCCTCCCTGGTCATGCCGCGGATACGGCGCTGTGGCCGGGGGAGGGGCGCCGCGCCACCGTCCCGGCCGGTGCCGGTGCCGGTGCCGGCGGCGGTGGGGCCGGGGTCTCGTGTGATGGTCATCAGGCGTCCACTCCCGATCCGGACCTGCTCCGGGCGATGATCCACGAGGCGACCAGGTTGACCGCGATCGTGAAGGCGAACAGCACCAGGCCGAACGCCAGCAGCGCGCCGGTGATCTTCTCGTTGGCGCCGGCGTTGTGCGCGATGAAGCCCGAGATCGTGGCGCCGCCGTTCTCCAGGACGTGCCCCGACAGGATCGGGACCTGCGGCAGCATCAGCTTGACCGCGATCGTCTCGCCGAGGGCGCGGCCCAGCCCGAGCATCGAGCCGCCGACCAGGCCGCCGCGCCCGAACGGCAGCACCACGTTGCGGATCATGCCCCAGCGCGTGCCGCCCAGCGCCAGCGCCGCCTCCTTCTCGCCCGGCGGCGTCTGCGCGAAGACCTCCCGCATGATCGAGGTGGTGATCGGCATCACCATCAGCGAGACGATCAGCCCGGCGATGAACATCGAGCCGGTCAGCTCGGCCTCCGCCCGGGTGGAGAAGATCGGGATCCAGCCGAGGTTGTCGGCCAGCCAGCGCGACAGCGGGACGATCCGGTCGTTGAGGTAGGCCATCCCCCACAGGCCGTACAGCAGGCTCGGGATCGCCGCGAGCAGGTCGACCACACCGGTCAGCGTGTCGCGCAGGCGCGCGGAGGCGTACTCGGTGATGAACAGGGCCGCCAGCAGGCTCACCGGGATCGCGACCAGGCAGGCGATCAGCGCGACGATCACGGTTCCGGACAGCATGCCGAGCACGCCGAAGACCGGCGGGTCGACGTCGGTGCGCCATTCGATGGTGGTGAAGAAGCCGAAGCCCGCCGTCCGCAGCGCCGGTGCCGAGCGCAGCAGCAGGAAGAAGCCGATCAGCACGAGCAGGAGGAACAGCGCCGCCCCGGCGCCGGCGGCCACGCGGTGGAACACGCGGTCCGCCCGGCCCAGCCGCTCGGTCAGCGGCCGTGGACGCGGCTCCCGTGACGGCGCGGGCGGCTCGGGCGGCGGCGCAGGGCCGGCGAGGGTCGTCATCGGGCTCCTAGCAGGGCCTGCGGTCGGTCGGGGACACGCGGAGGTCCGGCCGCGCCACCGGCGGCGGCCGCATCCGCTGATCAGCAAGTGTGCGCGCGCGGCGACCGGCATGGGTGGCGCGGGAGTTAAGGCCCGACGGGACCACGGTGAAGCGGTTCCGGGCGGCGTTGACCCTGTCGCGCGCGCCCGCTGAAGCTGGGCGGGCCCCGGCACAGGGGCGGACGCGCCCGCGCGTCCGAGGAGTCCCGGTGATCGAGGAGTCGTGGTGATCGAGGCCGTCAAGGACAGGACCGCCCCGGGCGAGGACCCGGACGGCGGCCGCCGCCGCCTGCCTCCCGGGCCCGCCGCGCCCGTGCCGTGGACGCGGCGCCGGGTCCGGGCGCTCGCCGCGGTGTGGACGGCCGCGGTCGTCCTCTCGGCGGCCCTCGTCGTGTACGGCCTGGGCGGCCTGATGGAGAGCCGCCAGCAGCGCGCCCTCCTCGACGACATGCGCGGTGACATCGCCCGCGCCGTGGGGCTGCAGCAGACGCTGTTCGCCAAGCAGGAGACGCCCCGGGTCCCCGGGTACGGCGAGCCCGTCGCGATCGTGCAGATCCCGCGCCTGAAGCTGCAGCAGGTGATCGTGGAGGGCGCCGACCCCGGGGGGACGCAGGCGGGGCCCGCGCACGTGGCGGGGACCGCCGGCCCCGGCCAGCCGGGCAACTCCGTGGTGGCGGGGCGGCGGCACGGCTTCGGCGCGCCCTTCCTCAGGCTCACCTCGCTGCGGCCGGGCGACGACATCATCGTGTTCACCGTGCAGGGGCAGGCGCTGTACAAGGTGCGGTCGGTGGCGCGGACGAACCTGTCCCGCCGCGACGTCCAGGCGCCGAGCCGGGACGACCGGCTCACGCTGATCACCTCGGCGAGCTGGGCGCCCTGGGAGAGCGGGCGGGCCTACGTCGTGGTCGCGGCCATGTCGGGGCTGCCCTATCCGGCGACGCCGCAGGCCACCCTCTCCGAGGGCCACGACGGCCGGCACGGGGACCCGGCCGCGCTGCCGCTGTTCCTGCTGTTCGGGGGCGGGTTCGCGGGGGCGGCGTACGCCTCCGTCATGCTCTACCGGCGCTGGCTGATGGTGTCGACCTACGTGCTGAGCGCGCCCGTCCTGGTGGCGCTGCTGGTGCTGGCGACCGAGGCCGGCACCCGCCTGCTCCCCGCCTGGACCTGACGGCCCCGGCGTTCCCGGGGCGCGTCGGTCCGCGGGCGCTCGGTCCACGGTCGCTCAGTCCACGGTCACGTCGTCGAACGGCAGCAGCGGTCCCAGCAGCGGGAAGACCACGAACCACAGCAGCGCGAGCACGGCCGCGGCCAGCAGCACCGCTTCGACGATCTTGACGGGCCGGGCGCCGGGCAGCCGGTGCCAGATCCAGGCGTACATCCGCGATGTCCTCCGAGTTCTTCCAGTTCCGGGTTCCGGTCAGCGGCGGGCCAGTTCGGGCGGGCGGCCCGCGCTCTTGGCCTGGGCCCGGCTGAGCTCGGCGTGCACGATCAGCCGCTGGTAGTTGTCGAACTTGGGATTGCAGGTGGTCAGCGTGAGCAGCCGCCGGCTGGGCTTGGCGCTCGGCCTGTCGGGGTCGGGGGCGACGACCTGGACCCGGGTCGGCGGGACGACCTTCGACCGCGTGGTGCGGTAGACGAACCAGCCGCTGCGCGTCTCCAGCACGATCGGGTCCCCGGCCCGCAGCCGGTCCAGGTTCCAGAAGACCGACGGCATCCGGTGACCGGCGATGGCGACATTGCCGACCTCGCCCGGGTCGTCCGAATCGGGATAGTGCCCGGGGCCCTTGGCGAGGGCGCCGCGCGAGACGCCCTCGGCGACGACCCATTTCTTCCCCAGCCGCGGAATGTGCAGCCGGCCGATCGGCTGCCCGGGGACGGGCAGCCCCTGTTCCCAGCGCCGGTCCAGGTCGTTCTGGGCGCGGTCGGCGGCCCACGCCTTGCCGGCGAACTCGTAGGCCGCGAACAGCAGGACCACCAGCCCCAGCGTGAGCAGTATCTCGCCGGCGGCGAACACCGTCCGGCGGCTGACCAGGGGCGGCGGGTCGTCGGGGAACCGGGGATCGTGCGGGCCGGCCGCGCCGGAGACCATCGGGGAGGAGCGTGTCATCGCGGTGACCGGCCCCCTTCTCAAGCGGAGGTGAATGGACGGTTAAGAGCCGACGGCGGGCCATGGTGAAAAAGGTCGCGCAATTCAATGGCGAAGCGCTCGGCATAATAATCCATGACTGTTGTCTCTCGATGTCCTCTCGTGGAAAGTCGGCACGCGATGAGCAAAGTCGGTACGGAGAACTCGAAGAATCCCCCGCCGCGCGTCCGCGTGATGACCGCCGTCGGGGCGGCGCTGCTGGCGGCCGGTGCGGCGCTGGGGGTGAGCGGGGTCGCCTTCGCCGGCCCGGCCGCGCCCGCGCCGCCGGTCGCGCCCGCCACCGTGGCCGGTGTCACCGGCGGCCATCTTGACTGGCGGCCCGCCCGGTCCGGCGGTCCCGTCCCGTCGCTGGAGGCCGGTGACGGGGCGACCGTGCTCAAGGACGGCTCGGTCCGGTTCAAGGCGGAGAACGGCACCTACGACACGCGCTCGGGCGCGGCGCGGGTGTCGTACGAGGGCTGGGTCGTGCTCACCTACCCCGAAGGCGAGGTGACGCTGCGGGACCCGGTGGCCGAGCTCGGCGGGACGGCGCGGCCGGTGCTGAGCGCGGTGGTCGGGCCGGCCGGCACGGGCGGGGAGCCCTCCGGGCAGGCGCGCGCGCCGCGCACCCCGGCACCCACGGCGACCGCCGCCGCCGAGACCGAGATCGGCGAGCTGAAGACCTTCGGCATGCCCCCGCGGTCGGCGGGCCGCGACGTCACCTGGAGCGAGATCCCGGCGACGCTGACCGCGTCCGGGGCGGACGCCTTCCCCTCCGGCCAATTCGCCGGGGCCGACCTGGGCGCCGTCACGGTGTCGCTCCTGCACGCGGGCGTGCCGACCGGGACGGGCAGCCAGGAGGCGCGGGCGGCGGCCACCACCCCGACCACGACGCCCACGTCCGGCTCGCCCACGCCCACCGGCAGCCCCACGGACCCGCCGTCCGACTGCGCGTCGCCCACGCCCACCGACACGGGCACGCCCACCACGAGCCCGACGGCGACGTCCAGCGACTCGAGCGACGGGGCGATGGGGCTGTCGGCGAAGCGGCGGGCCCTGGCCACCACGACCGCCTCGACGACGCCCACCACCACGCCGACGGACACGGGGTCGCCCAGCCCGACGCCGACCGACTGCACCACGCCGCCGCCCGACGGCGGCGGTGGCGACCCCGCCGACACGGGCGACGACGACGCGCTGCCGAAGACCGGCGGCGCCATCGTCCCGCTGGTGCTGGCCGGCGCGGGGCTCTCGGCGACCGGGGGAGGCGTCATGGTCGCCGCCCGCCGCCGTGCCCTCCACACGCGGCCCTGACCCGGCCCTGACCTCGGCCTCCCGCGCGCCGGCCCGGCCTCTCACCGAGGGGCCGGGCCGGTGGCGTCAGCGGGGCGGACCGTCCCGGCGGGGAAGGCGCGACCCCCGACGCGCCACCATTGACGCGGTTTACCTGATGGCCTGATACAGCCAGGTGAATTATCTGCGACATGCAGCCACGTCGCGCGTTAAGTCCACGTTCATTGAACTTTCAAAAGCGCCCTGAATTTTACTGCTGTTGATCAAAGTCTGACGAATGCCTCCAGCCGACTCCAGCCGAGGGCGATGTCATGAGGTTCCAAATCTACCGATCATCCGACGCTGCGTTTTATTGGCGGATGCTGAGTCGCAACCACCGAATCGTCGCGATCGCCGCGGAAGGTTTCGCCAGCACGGAGGAGGTCGCCGAGGCCGCCGGTGCGGTCCGGGCGCACGCCGCCACCGCGGTGATCGACCTGACCAGCGTGCAGGGCGGCGAGTGGACGTGGACGATGCGCCTCGACGGCCGCCGCGTCGCCGTCAGCGCACACGCCTACGGCCGCCGGCTGGAGGCACAGGCCGCGGCGCAGCGGTTCCGCACGGGCGCCCGGGACGCCGAGGTGGTGGACAAGGTCATCCAGATCGGCCACGGCGGGGGCTCTCTCGCAGCGGAACGGTCCCATGCCGCCGGGGTGCGCCGTGACTGGACGGGCCGTGACTGGACGCGGGAGGGCACGGCGTGACCGCGGATCGCCGGACCACCCGGCGCGGGTGCGGGCACGGCCGCGCGCCCGCGCCGGGCACCACTGTGAACACGCGACGGGCGGCGGGTGAACCGACTCCGAGCGCCGTTGACCGCCTCCACGCCGCCGCCGGACGCTGGCGGCGGGCCATGGCGGCGCGCGCCCGGTCCATCGACGCGGCGGTACCGCGCGGACCGCGATCACGGGGAGGACCGGTAGTGGTGGGTTGGATGCACCGGCTGCGGAAGGCGGCCGGCGTGGTCGTGCTACTGGTCTGCGCGGCCGCCCTGTCGATCGTCCCGGGCGGCACCGCGGCGGCCGCCCCGACGGATTACGAGATCTCCGCCGCCACGCTGGCGGACCTCGCGGACGTCCGTCCCGGCGACCGGGTGCGGGTGGAGATCAAGTTCAAGGTCCCCGGCGCCCAGGTCGCCGTGCTGACCAACCCGCAACTGTGCCCCTCTCCGCTGCCCGCGGGCGTGGACGAGGAGAACTACCCGACCGTGTGCAAGAACGTGCTCAAGATCGACGTGCCGGACCAGACGCCCCCCGATCCCGGCGGCACGTTCACGTTCACGATCACCGTCCCGCCCGAGGGGGAGAACACCTACCCGGCGACCGACACCCCCGCGCTCTCCTGCGAGCCGGGCCGCCGGTGCTCAGTCGGGTTCACCATCCTCTACCTCACGGAGGCCGGCGATCTGGTGTACCTCCAGGAGGCGTCGTCGCTGGCCTTCACGGTGAAGCAGCCGAACGCCTTCGAGGGGTGCGAGGAGCCCAAGCCGGGAGAGGTCGTCGACATGGTCGGGCCGCACCGGCTGGCGCCGGCGTACGTGGGGTGGGTGCAGAGCCGCTGCGGCGGCGGCAAGGCCATCGACATGGAGTACACCGCCAACGACGACGTGACCGCCCGGGAGGGCTTCCGGGACGGCCAGGGAACGGTGTTCCTCGGCGGCGGCGGCGTGACGGCGGGGGAGCAGGCGGCGGCCGTCGCCAAACGCCCGTCGGTGGGCGTCCCGGTGGCGCTGAACGCCCAGGTGCTGGCGATCACGGGACAGTACCCGGCGTCCGGCATGGGCGGCCTCAACCGGCCCGCCTACATCGACGACATCAAGCTGACGCCCGAGCAGTTCGCCGAGCTCGTGACCACGTCGGGCGCCCTCGTCACCGGCCGGCACCAGGCGGCGGTCAGGGAGGCCAACCCGCAGCTGGCCACGCTTCTCGCCGGCCGGCTGCAGAACGCGGACATCGCCGCGTACGCGACCCGCGAGGTCGGGCACTGGGTGCTGTCGCGGCACCTGGCCCGGCACGCCCCGCAGGACTGGCGCTACCCGGACGTCCCCAGCCAGTACGACGACCCCGGTGAGGCGATCGGGGAGCTGTGGCGGCTGGACGTGCTGAACCCCTCCGGGGGCCGCTTCCTCTCGCTGGCCGGGGACCGGGTCGGCCTCGGCAAGATCCTCGACAACCCGGACTTCGTCGGCGACTGCGGCTCGATCGAGGCCGGATGCCTCAACTTCGTGCTCACGGACGCGGCCACCGCGGCGCACCTCGGGCTTCCGGTCGTGAAGCTGCGCAACGCCGCGGGCGAGTACGTGGCCCCCACCCCGGCGACCATGACCGCGGCCGCGGGGCAGATGAAGCGGCTGCCCGACGGCGCCCTGGTGCCCGACCCCGCGGCCGACGGCAAGGGCGCCTACCCGCTCACCTACGTCGAGTACGCCCACGCGCCGGCCTGCACCGGTCTCGCGGGCGCCGACCGGGTGCGGGACGTTCTCGGCTACATGGCCGGGGCCGGTCAGCAGCGGTTGCCGGCAGGGTTCGCGGCGCTGCCCGAGGGGTTGAAGAGCGAGGCGGCCAAGGCGGTGGACAAGGTCGGCGCGCAGACCACGGGACCCTGCGCCCAGGACGGCGGTGACCCTCCCGGCGGCGACCCCGGCGGCGACCCCGACGGCGGCGGGCCGAACGGCGGGACTCCCGCCTCGAACCCCGGTGGGGACACTCCGGACCCGGCCGGGGCGGACGGGGACCATCCGACGCGGCCGGTGACGAAGGCCGGGCAGCAGCAGGCGCTGGCCGGGGCGCAGGGCACCCATATCCCGCTGTTCGCCGGGCTGGCGGCGCTCGTGCTGATCGTGCCGATCTCCGCGCTGGTCCTCACCAACGCGATCACCTCGGGCACCGCGTACGGAACGTCCGGCCGGCACCGGGGAGGCGACCTGCTGGCTTGGTGGGCGGCCCTGCGGGCCCGGACGCGGTGGCTGGCCCGGCGGGCCCGTCTGATCAAGAGGTGAGCGGCTGAGCGCCTCCGCGCTCTGAACGGCCCCGGCCCCGGGGCCGCACGTGGCCGACGATGCCCGGCCGGCGGTACCTCCGCCGGCCGGGCATCGCGGCGTTCACGCCGGCCATCGAGGCGCCGCCGGTCCTCGCCGCGGATCCCGGCGGTGGTGCCGGGTGAACCCCGATCAGGACCGTTCCTCCGGTCGTCGGGCCTGAACGGTGGGGCCGTCGGCCGTCCGTTTCTCGGCCTGTCGGGCGTTACCCACGGACCTCTCAATGGGGTCTGGCCCCGGGTAACTGGGCCCGGGCCGAGTGACCGGAAGGATGTCATGAGACTTGGCATCAGAAAGGTGCTGCTCGCAGGAGCCGCGGCCGTGGCCCTGGGCGGCCTCATGGCGGCGCCCGCGAACGCGGTGGCGCCCGGCGACGGCATCGTTCAGACGATCACGATGGGCGGCTCGGACACCACCGAGGACGTCATGGACGCCCTGGCGGCCGAGTACAACACCAACACCACCTACAACCCCGACGGCGACGTGGTGAAGAACGTCCCGGTGCTGCCCGGGGCCGCTCCGGGCTTCTCCGTGCCGGGCGACGCCAACTGCGGTACTCGCGCCTACGTGGACAAGGCCCTGGCCCCGGCGACGCCGCCGCCGTACCCGGCGCCCAACGGGTCGTCCGACGGCAAGCGGGCGCTGCAGGGTGTCGCGCCGTTCCCGACCGACAACGCCACGACCGGCTGCTTCGACGGTGCGCGGTCGTCTTCGGGCCCGTCGAGCTCCGACCCGGCCGCGTTCGAGTACTACGCCTTCGGGCTGGACGCGGTGGGCGTGGTGAAGTTCCCGGGTTCGGTCGCCCCCGCCTCGCTGAGCATCCAGGAGATCCGCGACATCTACTCCTGCACCAAGACCAACTGGAACCAGGTGGGCGGTGGCAACGGCACCATCGTCCGCTACATCCCGCAGGACGACTCCGGTACCCGGTCGTTCTTCGTCAACACCGTCCTGGGCGCGGAGCCGTCCACGAGCTGCGGTGCCCTGAAGAAGGTCCAGGAGAACGACGGCACGCAGGTCGCCGCGGCCGACTACGGGACCGCCGTCCTGCCCTACTCGGTGGCCCAGTGGATCGCGCAGGGCAACGCCGTGGTGACCGACAAGCGCGCCAGCTCGGTGTTCATGACCCAGGAGACCACCGCGGGCAACCTGAACCCGGTGTCGGGGACCACGCCCAACCTCGTCCCCAACCCCAACGTGGTGAAGGAGCCCTCGGACTTCCTGGGCGTCCGGCGCGTCTACAACATCTCCTACAACGGCGTGACGCCCAAGTCGGACCAGGCGCTCCGCTTCTACGGCGACAAGACCAGCAACCCCAACGCCGGCCCCGGCTACATCTGCCGGGCCAACTCCGGAGCCGCCACCACCATCCGCAGGTACGGCTTCGCCACCTTCCCCCAGAGCATCTCGGGCAGCATCTGCAAGATCCAGTGACGCTCGCCGACGTGGCGGTGGTCGGACGGTGACGACCGCGTAGAGATCTGAAGTCGGGCAACGGACAGTTCCGCAGTGTCGTCCGTGCCGGGCCCGGAGCAGACCGCTCCGGGCCCGGTGGCCCTTGCAATCCGAGATCACCAGCGGCGGCCGTCTTATCAGTGAACATTGTGGACTTGGCCTGCCACCGAAGAAAGGAGTCGAAGGTGCGAATCAAGAAGGTTTCCGGGAAGCGACTCGGAAGTGTGGCCGCGCTGCTCGCGGCGACGGGTTCGGGGATCGCTCTCGCGGCATCGCCGGCGTCGGCGCATGAGGTCGGCAAGGAGGCGTGGACCTACCGCAGTGACACCGGCGCCTGCCACCTGACCAGGTCGTATGTACTGCCGACCAACGGCAACGGCGGTGCGTTCGCGGAGGGCGAGGCGTTCACCGGCGCCAACGGACCCTGCGGCGAGTGGGAGATCCAGGAGCCGGGCAACATCACGGCGCGGATCCTCTATCTCAAGCGGCAGGGCCCGTTCTGGGGAATCTGCCGGGACACCGGCTTTCTTTTCAACCCCGACCATTATTTCTCCTTCGCGGTGAGGCTCGAGGACTTCTCCGAGCCGCCCTGCGGCGCGGGTACTTACGGCAGCGTGGCGATCACCGCCCACTGGAAGGGCTGGTTCTGGAAGGGCGGGCCCGTCTGGTCGGGTGAGCACACCTTCCCGGAAACCATCCACACGGCGCGGAAATCCTCCGCCAATCCCACGTGGGTGGATGGCAACGGGAATGTCGACACCGCCGCCCTCCCGGACCAGATCCCGGTTCTGGACGAGAACGGCCAGATCAGCGGCTACACCGATGCCGAGCGTGCGATGTCGACGCCCTCGCTGTCCCCGGCCGACGCAGCGGCCAAGGCCAGGACGCAGGGCGGCAAGATCGTCCGGGGTGAGAACGGCATCGTCGTGGAGATCGGCCGCTGAGCTCGATGCCCGAGCCCGGATAGGCCCGGATAGACCGAGCGGGCTCTCGGGCGCGGAGGCGGGATGAGGAAGAGGTGCCCTGACGACCCGGATGATGGGAGTCACCACGCTCACCAGTCCGCTCAGAAGGGCACCTCGCGGGTCGGGTTGTGACCCCCGGGAGGCCTGTGACCTGCGGGAGGACCGCGCCCGGGACGCGGGCGTCCCGCTCGTGGCCGAGCCGGCCTGATCAACGGTAGGGTCGGGCGTCATGTCGCAGGTTTCACCCAAGATCCGCGTGGCCGTGGTGTTCGGCGGGCGCAGCTCCGAGCACGCCATCTCCTGCGTCACCGCCGGCGCGGTCATGGCGGCGATCGACCGGGACCGCTACGAGGTGGTGCCGGTCGGCATCGCCCGCGACGGCCGCTGGGTGCTGGCCTCGCCCGACCAGCGGCTGGAGATCGCCGACGGCCGGCTGCCCGAGGTGACCGCCGAGGGCGGCGCCGCGCTGGCGCTGCCGTTCGATCCCGACAGCCGCGGCCTGATGGTGATCGAGCCGGGCCGGGTCCCCGCGACGCTCGCCGAGGTCGACGTGGTGCTGCCGCTGCTGCACGGCCCGTACGGCGAGGACGGCACCATCCAGGGCATGCTCGACCTGGCGGGGGTCCGCTACGTCGGCGCCGGGGTGCTGGCCAGCGCGGTCGGGATGGACAAGGGCTTCATGAAGCTGGTCTGGCAGGCGCGCGGCCTGCCGGTCGGCCCGTACGTCCTGGTCGGCGACCGGGAGTGGCGCCGCGAGCGCAAGCGCAAGATCGACGAGATCAAGGACCTGGGCCGGCCGGTGTTCGTCAAGCCCGCCCGCGCCGGGTCCAGCATGGGCATCACCCGGGTCACCGCCGAGGAGGACCTGGAGGCCGCGGTGGAGGCGGCCCGCGAGCACGACCCGAAGGTGATCGTCGAGGCCGCGATCGAGGGCCGCGAGATCGAGTGCGGGGTGCTGCAGGGGCTGGACGACGGCCCGCCCGAGGCCAGCCTGCCCGCCGAGGTCCTCATGAGCGGCGGCCACGACTTCTACGACTTCGAGACCAAGTACCTCGACAACTCGCTGCGGCTGGACATCCCGCCGGACCTGGACCCGGCGGCGGTCGAGGAGGTCCAGCGGCTGGCCGCGCAGGCGTTCGACGCGCTCGACTGCGAGGGCCTGGCCAGGGTCGACTTCTTCTACACGCCCGACGGCCGCTGGATCCTCAACGAGATCAACACCATGCCCGGGTTCACCCCGGCGTCGGCGTTCCCGCAGATGTGGGCGGCGACCGGGCTGGACTACCCAGCGCTGGTCGACCGGCTCATCCAGACCGCGCTCCGGCGCTCCACCGGCCTCCGCTGAAGCGTAACCCCGGTCCCGGAACCCCCACGGACCGGGACCGGGGTGATCGATGCCCCCTCAGAAGCGCAGCCAGGCGCGCTCGGCGAGGGTGGCGGTGTCGGTGGCGCGGGCGCCCTGGTCGGAGAGCGTCCACAGCGTGTCGCCGACGATCAGGGACCGGCGGATCGGGCCGGGGTAGGCGCCGTCGCGGGGGTGCCGCACCGTTCCGGCGCGGTGCACGCCCGCGGCGTCCACCTTCAGCACCAGCGCCTCGCTCTCGGCGGTGCGATGGCTGATCGGCAGCACGGTCAGGCCCGTCTGGGGCCAGTGCAGGAAGGCGTGCGGCTCGAACTCGGCGGTCGCGCTGGAGCCGGGCAGGTGGTAGGCGCCGACGCGGCGCGGCGGCCCGTTGACGTCGAAGAGCGACACCTGGGTGCCGCGCGTGCGGCCGTCGGTGCTCGCCTCCTGGCCGACGCCGAGGAGCCGGCCGCCGGCGACGGGATGCAGGTAGGCCGAATAGCCGGTGATCTTGAGCTCGCCGGTCACCCGGGGCCGTGCCGGGTCCTTCAGGTCGATCACGTAGAGCGGGTCGACCTGGCGGAAGGTGACCACGTACGCGGTGGTGCCGATGAAGCGCACCGAGTAGATCCGCTCGCCCTTGCCGAGGCCGTCCACCTTGCCGATCTCGCGCAGCGCGCGGCCGTCGGCGGCCAGGACGTGCACCGCGCTCTGCGAGCGGGGCGCGGTGCTCGACGCGGCGGGGCCGTCCGGGCGCACCGTGGACGCCGCCGGTGAGGTGGTGGTCGCGACGCGCAGCCTGCCGTCGTGCTCGGACATCGAGTACTGGTTGAGCAGCCGGCCGGGCACGGATCCGGACGCGACGTAGCGGGGGCGTGCGCCGCCGGTCACGTCGAACCGGTGGACGTGCGTGCTCTCGCGCGCCGCGGCCTCCCTCGCCCCCGTCCCGTTTCCGGTGACGTAGAGGCTCCTGCCGTTGCCGTAGACGGTCTGGCCGTCGGCGGCGACGGTCACCGGCCGGGGGTCGCCGAGGTCGCGGGCCAGGTCGAGGGTCAGCACGGAGAGCATGGTGGTGCCGGGCTGCGAGCCGGGACGGCTCACGTGCTCGCAGGGCGTCCGGAACGATTTCGGGGCCGCCGTCCCGGCACGGACCTCGAACCGGGGGAGCCAGGCGTCCAGCGGCGCCGACCGGACGATCTGCCGGTTGCGCTCGGTGGCCTGCCGCTCGCTGTCGGGCCCGCCGGGCCTGCCGGGCAGGTCGGGGAAGTCGATCCGCGGTGTGGACGTGACCACCACGTGCGCCGTGGAGCCGGTCTGGCGGGCGTCGACGTAGGTGCCCTCGGCGGTCATCGTCCCGACGACGCGGGGCGTGCCGGCCAGGCTGACCTGCGTGAGCGTGGTCTGGCTCCGGGCGAACGGGACGACCGGCTTGGACAGCGCGGGCCCGTCGGGCAGCGGCCTCAGCAGCCGGCTCCGCGGCGTCACGATCAGGACGCGGTCGCCGCTCAGCAGCAACTGCGACTGCCCGTACCCGATCGGCGAGGTCTCGCCCGGGGTGCCGGACGCCTCGCGCAGGTCGAGCCGGTGCACGACCGCGCGGGTCTTGGCGTCGATGACCTGGAGGCGCCCCTTGGCGAGCGTCACGATCCGGGTGCCGTCGGTCTTCACCAGGTCGGGTTCGTCGGCGCCGGCCTCGTGAGTGTTGGTGCCGGAGTGGCCGGGCGCCTGCTTCTCGGCGGCCGCGCCCGGGGCCGAGCCCTGCGCGCGGGCCGCGCCGTCCGGGACGGCGCCCTCGGGAACCGCGCCGAGCGGCAGGCGACCGGACTCCAGCTCGAAGCCGCCCAGGCCGTACGGGCCGACGTCGCGCTCGGTCGCGGCCCGCAGGCCCTTCAGCAACTCGTCGCAGCCGTTGTAGGCGACCAGCGCCATCGCCGGGGCCGCCGGGCCCGGACCGGTGGGCGCGGCGCCGCTGCACGCACCCGCCAGCAGCGCCAGCGGGAGGCATGCGATGAGCCTTCGGGACGGCATTGCCCTTAGACGCCGGCCGGTCGTGGAAGGTTCCGGAAAACTTCGGTGATCCCGGCCTTACTCAACTGTCAGAACGCCGAAACCAGCCGGAAACAGCACGGTCGGCAGGATCTGTTCATCTGATCTTCTCCGCTCTCCCGCTCCGGAAGGACCCTGCCTTGGCGCCCACGCTCGCGGCCGCACCGCCGGTCGTCCGCTTTCCCGGCCCGCCCGCCGCGGCCGGCTCCGCGACCCGCTCGGTACCCGGGCACAACCGCTGGCATCCCGACATCCCCGCCGTCGCCGAGGTGATCACCGGCGGCTCGGTGCGGATGGAGTGCGAGGGCCGGGAGCCCGGCGAGGAGGCCGTGCTGTGCGGCCCGCTGGTGGTGGTCGGCGCGGAGCCGGGCGACGTGATCGTGGTGGACGTGCTCGGCGTGGGCCGTTCCGACGGCGTGTACGCGCCGCACGGCCATCCCGGCGTCATCGGCTGCGCGCCCGCGTCCGGGGCGCCCGCGCCCGTCCCCGCCGCGGCCCCCGCCGTCCAGGACGGCGCGCTGCTCGGCCGGATCAGGCCCGGTTCGGTCACCTACGGGGCCCTGTACGGGCAGGTGGCGCGGGAGGCGCTGCGCAGCGAGGAGCGCGGCCGGGAGATCGGCGGCTGCGGCATCGCGCGGCTCGGCCCGGGGTCGCGGATCCTGCTGCCCGTCCACGTGCGCGGCGCCAAGCTGTCGGTCGGCGATCTGCACTTCCCGCCCGGCGGCGGGGCCGACTGCCGGTTCGAGGGCCGGCCCGGCTGGATCGACCTGCGGGTCAACCTCACCCGGCAGGGGGTCGAGCGCTTCAACGTCACCGGTCCGCTGCTGATGGCGGGGCCCGCGTGAGCCGCCGGGACGGCCGCCGGCGCGGGGACGGGTCGCGGCGCCCGGGACGATCTCCGTCGGGGGCGCGCGGAGTGGCACCGGTCGCCTAGGGTGTCAGTGTGATCGTTCGCCCGGCGACCGCCGACGACATTCCCGAGCTCACGCGGCTGCGCGAGCTCCTGTTCCGGCGCGTGATGGACTCCGCCGACCAGGACGCCGACCAGCCCCGCGAGGGGAACTGGCGCGAGGAGTTCGCCCGCGACCTGAAGGAGCGCCTGGGCGGGTCGCTGGGCGTGTTCGTCGTGGACGGCGAGGAGGACAAGCTCGCCGCCTGCGGGCTCGGGGTGATCGAGTACCGGCTCCCCGGGCCGTACCAGGGCGGCGCGTCGGCCGGCTACGTGCTCGGCATGGTCACCGATCCGCTGTACCGGGGCCGGGGCTACGCGCGGCTGATCATGCAGGAGCTGCTGGCGTGGTTCCGCGGCAAGGGCGTCTCCCGGGTCGACCTGCACGCCCCGGCGGAGGGCGCCGCGCTCTACCGGTCGATGGGCTTCCAGGAGCACCAGGTCGCGCTCACCTGGCACGCCCCACAGGCGTGATCGAGGCGCGTCCGGGCCCCTCCTGGCGCCGTTTCCCGCGGGTAGGCTCCTGATGGTGGACGTGAGAGCCGACGCGGGGGGCCCTACGGGCGAGGCCGGCCCGCTGGGCGACCCGGGCGACCTGAGCGATGTGTTCCGCAGCGACTGCCCCGGGCGCGCGGTCTTCGAGCACATCTCCGGGCGCTGGGGCATGCTCGTCCTGATCGCGCTGCGCGACGGCCCGATGCGGTTCTACATGCTGCGCGACCGCATCGGCGGGATCAGCGAGAAGATGCTCTCCCAGAATCTCAAGGTGCTGACCCGGGACGGGATCATCGAGCGCGAGGTGGAGCCGTCCAGCCCGCCGCGCGTGTCGTACCGGCTCAGCCCGTTCGGGCAGGAGCTGGCCGGGTCGCTGCAGCAGCTGGTCGACTGGATCGCCGCGAGCATGCCGACGATCCAGGTGTCGCAGCGGCGCTATGACGACGCCGCGGAGGGGGGCGGCGCGGGCTGACCCGCGTCCGCCCCGGCCAGGAGGGCGAGGGCGAGCCGGGTCTCGTTGCGGGCGGCGTCCGGTTCCGGCAGCGACCACTGCTCGGTGACCGAGCGGCGGACGGCGTCCAGCGCGGGCGCGGGCAGGGCGGCGATCGCGGCGGCCAGCCGCACGGCCTCGGGCAGCGCCTCCCCGGGTTCCACCAGGCGGGTGACCAGGCCGATGGCGAGGGCCTCGGCGGCCGGGACGCGGCGCGCGGTGAGCAGGATGTCGAGGGCCCGCGCCTGGCCGACGACGCGGGGCAGCCGTACCGTGCCCGCGTCCATGCACGGCAGGCCGTGGTTCAGGTTGAGCGCGCCGAACTCGGCGGTCGTGGACGCCACCCGCAGGTCGCACCACAGCGCCAGCTCGAACCCGCCGCCGAAGCAGTAGCCCTCGACCGCCGCGACCACCGGCTTGGACGCGGGTGCGCGCGTGACGTTCATGGGCGGCGGGCCGTCCTCGGCGGGGGTGGGGAAGTCGCCCGCCGCCATCGCCTTGAGGTCGTTGCCCGCGCAGAAGGTGCCGCCCGCGCCGGTGAGCACGATGGCGCGGACTCCCTTGTCCCGCTCGGCGGCGGCGATGGCGCGGCCGAGCGCCTCGGCGGCGGGGCCGTCGACGGCGTTGCGCCGTCCGGGCCGGTCCAGGGTGACGATCTGGACGGCGTCGCGGCGCTCGGTGCGGATGGTGCTGCTGGGCATGACGGCCTCCCGGGTCGACTCGAACGGCATTCTAGATAGATCGATCTAGCAAGAACAAGGGCTAGGATTCCGGGCATGGCGACGGACACGCGACGCCGGCTGCTGGAGGCCGCCGCGCAGCTCTTCCGGGAGCAGGGATACGCGGCGACCGGCCTCAAACAGATCACCGCCGCGTCCCAGGCCCCCTGGGGGTCGCTCTACCACTTCTTCCCGGGCGGCAAGGAGCAGCTGGGCGTCGAGGCGGTCGGCCACTCCGGGGAGCGCTACCTGCGGCTGTTCGACCTGGTCTACGAGCGGGCGGAGGGCGGCGAGGGCGTCGCCCGGGCGATCGAGGACTTCTTCCACCTGAGCGTCGACGCGCTGGAGCGGTCGGAGTGGGGCGACGGGTGTCCCATCGCGACCGTGGCGCTGGAGGCGTCCGGCACGAGCGAGCCGCTGCGGCACGCGTGCGCGGAGGTGTTCGCCTCGTGGCGGGAGGCGATCGCGCGGCGGCTGGCCTCCGCCGGGATCGCGCCGGAGCCGGCCGGGGAGCTGGCCACCTACGTGCTGGCCGCGTTCGAGGGCGCGATCGTGCTCAGCCGCGCGGCGCACGACACCGAGCCGCTGAAGGTGACCGCCCGGGTGGTGGCCGGGACGGTCCGCGCGGAGCTCCCCGCGTGAGCAGGCTCACTGTTGTTCATGGAAGGGCTCGGGAGTAGCGTCTTAGACCAAATGTCAATAGGAGCGCCGATGCCCCCTCCCGAGCTCGCCGAACCCGAGAACATCGTCCTGCGCGCCCGCGACGTGCGCTTCGACTGGTCCCGGGTGCCGCTGCACTGGATCCCGGGCGAGCCCGAGGCCACCCACCTGATCAACGTCCTGCACCTGCTGCTGCCCGCGGGCGAGCAGTGGTTCGTCCGCGTGCTCAAGCAGGCCCTCCCGTACGTGCGCGACGAGCGGCTGCGCCAGGACGTGCTCGGCTTCATCGGCCAGGAGGCCGTCCACGCCGCCTCGCACGACGCCGTCCTCGACCACTTCGTCGCCCAGGGCCTGGACGTGCGGCCGTTCGTCCGCCAGATGGACTTCATGTTCGGGAGCCTGCTCGGCGACCGCGACCTCACCGGCGTCCGGGCGCGCGTCTGGCTGAACGAGCGGCTGGCCATCGTCGCCGCCATCGAGCACTTCACCGGCGTCCTCGGCGACTGGATCCTGGGCGCCGAGGCGCTGGACGCGGCGGGCGCCGACCCGATGATGATGGACCTGCTGCGCTGGCACGGCGCCGAGGAGGTCGAGCACCGGCACGTCGCCCACGACCTGTTCATGCACCTGGACGGCTCGTACGCGGCCCGGATCCGCGCCATGGCCGAGACGATCACCATGCTGACGTCCCTGTGGCAGCGCGGGCACCGCTTCCTCATGGCCCGCGACCCGCTCATGGCCGGCCACCCGGTGAAGGGCGGCCTCCGCCACATGTACCGCGCGGGGCGCGCGGGCCTGCTGCCCCAGGGCCGCCTCCTTGGGCGCTCGGTCGGCCGCTACCTCAAACGCTCCTACAGCCCGCTGAACGAGGGCTCCACGTCCAGGGCCCTGGACTACCTCGCGACGTCCCCGGCCGCGCAGGCGGCGCTGCGATGACCGCCATGCCGCCCGACCTGCGCGGCCGCCGCGCCCGCGACCCCTTCTGGGTGACGGTCAGCGCCGTCTTCCGGGGGATCGAGCGGGTGCGGTCCCTGCGCGCGCCGGTGATCCCGAACGTGCCCCCGGTGGACCGGACGCTGCGCCTGGTCGTCCAGGAGGTACGGCCCGAGGCGGACGGCGTGGTGAGCCTGCGGCTCGGCGCCCCCGACGGCCGGGCGCTGCCGCGCTGGCAGCCGGGCTGCCACCTGGACGTTCGGCTCCCGTCCGGGCGGCGCCGCCAGTACTCGCTGTGCGGCGACCCGGCCGACCGCCGCGCGTACCGCGTCGCGGTCCGCATGATCCCCGGCGGCGCCGGCTCGACCGAGATCCACCACGAGCTGCACGAGGGAACGACCCTCACCGTCGAGGGCCCGCGGAACGCCTTCCCGTTCCTGGTCCGCGACCGCTACCTGTTCCTCGCCGGCGGCATCGGCATCACGCCCGTCCTCCCGATGGTGCGGGCAGCCCACCACCTCGGCGCGGACTGGCACCTGGTCTACACGGGCCGGACCCGCGCCTCGCTCCCGTTCCTGGACGAACTCGCCGCGCTCCCCGCGGACCGGATCACCGTCCGTGCCGACGACGAGGTCGGGGTGCCGGACGGCGCCGGGCTGCTGCGCGGGGCGCGGCCCGGCACGGCCGTGTACTGCTGCGGCCCCGCACCGATGATCGACGCCGTGCGGGGGGCGTTCGTCCCGGACGGGAACCGCACCCTCCACTTCGAACGCTTCGCCCCGCCCGCGGTCGTCGACGGCCGCCCGTTCGAGGTCGAGCTGCGCCGCAGCGGGCTCACCCTTCGGATACCCGCCGACCGCTCCGCGCTCGACGTCATCCGCGAGGCCCTGCCGGATGTGCCCTACTCCTGCCGCCAGGGGTTCTGCGGCACCTGCCGCACCCCCCTCCTGGCCGGCGACGCCGACCGCCGGGCCCCCTCCGACCCCGACGACGGCTCGATCCTCATCTGCGTATCACGAGCGAGCGCCGGCCGCCTGACCCTGAACCTGTAGTCCAATGGGGTCATGCGAGTCGCTGTCATCGGGGCCGGGGTCGTGGGGGCCGCGGTCGCGGCCGGGCTGACCCGGCGGGGTGCGGAGGTCGTCCTGCTCGACCGGGACGTGCCGGGGGCCGGGACGACCGCCACCACGATCGCCTGGATCAACTCCAACAACAAGGACCCTGACCACTACTTCGCGTTCAACCACGCGGGCGTCCGGGCGCATCACGCGCTGGCGGCGGGCGGCGGCGACTGGTTCGTCCCCACCGGCAGCCTGGAGGTCGCGGCGAGCGACGAGCACCGCGGGTGGCTCGCGGAGCGGGTCGCCAAGCTGCGGAGTCGCGCCTACCCGGTGCGCTACCTCACGGCGGACGAGGTCCGCGAGCTGGAGCCTGACCTGGTCCGGCCGGACGGGGCCGACTACGCGTTCTTCCCCGAGGAGGCGCACGCCCACCCGATCAGGCTGCTCGCCCGTTTCCTCGGCGAGGCCCGCGACGGCGGCGCCCGCGTCGAGACCGGCGCGGAGGTCCGCGAGATCGCCTCCTCGCCCTCCGGCGTGACGCTCGCGCTCGCCGGCGGCCGCACGCTCACCGCCGACGTCGCGGTGACGTGCGCGGGGCGGTGGACGCAGGAGGTGGCCGCGTCCGCCGGACTGACCGTGCCGATGCTCGACCCGCGCGTGTCCGGCCCGGCCGTCAACGCCTACCTGGGCGTGACCGCCCCCATCCCGGCCCGGCTGTCCCGGCACGTCACCACCGGCCGCCTCAACCTGCGGCCCGACGGCGGCGGGCGGATCATGCTGCACGCGCTCGACCTGGACGCCACGGCCGATCCGGCCGCCGAGCCCGCGCCCGCGATCGGGACGGAGCTGCTCTCCCGGCTCCCGGGCGTCCTGGCACCGGTGCCGGGCGCCCGCCTCGAACGGCTCGTGGTCGGGCAGCGCGCCATGCCCGCCGACGGCCTCACGGTCGCCGGTTTCGCCGACGGCCACGCCCGCGTCTACGTCGTCGCCACGCACAGCGGGATCACCCTCTCCGCCCTGCTCGCGGAGGAGGTGGCGGCCGAGGTGCACGGCGCCGAATCCGCCTGGCTGCGCGCCTACCGGCCGACCCGGTTCGCGGCCGGCGGCGCCGGTCCGGCGTCCGTCCCGCCCCGCTGGCCGGGCGAACAGTGACGCCGGAACTCCTGTGATATGCGAACCTTGTGAGGCTTGCCGCCCACGACCCGCAAGGAGAACGCATCGTGCCGGGCCCGTCGCACCTTGATCATCCGGCCCGTATCGGTCCGTACCGGATCCTGGACCGGCTCGGCGAGGGCGGCATGGGCACGGTGTACCTGGGCGCCGACGACTCCGGCGGCAAGGTCGCCATCAAGGTCATCCGCAAGGAGCACGCGGCCGACCCCCGCTACCGGGCCCGGTTCGAGTCGGAGGTCGCGGCGGCGCAGCGCGTCCGGCCGTTCTGCACCGCCCCGGTCCTGGACGCCGACCCGCGCGCCGACCCGCCCTACCTGGTCACCGAGTTCGTCTCCGGGTCCAGCCTGCAGGAGGCGGCCCCGCTGCGCGGCGCCGACCTGGAGGCGCTGGCCGTCGGGATGGCCTCCGCGCTGACCGCGATCCACGACGCGGGCGTGGTGCACCGCGATCTCAAGCCCGCCAACGTGCTGCTGTCGCCGTACGGGCCGCGGGTGATCGACTTCGGGATCGCGCGGGGCGCGGACGCGACCCGGCTCACCGCCACCGGCGGGCTGGTCGGCACGCCCACGTTCATGTCGCCCGAGCAGCTCAACGGCCGCGACGCCACCCCCGCCTCCGACGTGTTCGCCTGGGGCGCGACGCTCGCGTTCGCCGCCAGCGGCCGGCCCTGCTTCGGCGGGAGCACGCTGCCCGCGATCATCCACCAGATCCTCACGGCCGAGCCCGAACTGCGCGGCCTCGACGGCACGCTCCTGACCGTCGTGCGGGCCGCGCTCGCCAAGGACCCCGCCGGCCGTCCCACCGCGCAGCAGCTCCTCCAGCGCCTGGTCTCCAGCACGCAGCAGCCCGCGACCCAGCCGGGCACCCAGTCGGCGCCGCCTCCGCCGCCGCCGTCCGTCCACGTGCAGCAGCCGCTCCCGCCGCCCGCGATGGGCTCGGACGAGTCCGCCGCCCTGGTCGAGCGGCAGTACCGCCTGGCCGCCGAGGCCGGCGACACGGCGGCCATGTACAACCTGGGCGTCCTGCTGAAGTGGCGCGGCCAGACGGCCGAGGCCGAGTACTGGTACCGCCGGGCCGCCGCGGGGCAGCAGACCTACAACCGCGCCCCGTACCAGACCGCCTACAACCGGCCGGTCGCGTACAACACCCCCGCCCCCACGCACGCCGGCGCGCACGGCTACGCCCAGCCGCGCTACAACAGCGCCGCCGTCTACGCGATCACCTTCGGCGTGCTGGGGATGTTCACCTGCGGCCTTCCGTCGATCCCCGCGATCATCGCCGGCCACATGGGCTGGGTGAAGGTGAAACGCACCGGCGAACGCGGCGCCGGAATGGCCGCGGCCGGGATCGCGCTCGGCTGGATCATGGTGGCCTTCTGGGTCCTGATCGCCATCGGCTGGGCGATCGGCGATGACACTTCGGGTTCGACGCCCTAAAGAAAAAGGGATTGCGTTAACCGGGGAATGATGGCACTGTAGTACCCGTCAGCCCGGAACGGGAATGACAGCGAGACTTCTGAGAGGAGGCCGGCCGTGCGGCGACTACTTTATCGACTGCCCCAGGCGTCATGCGCCCCCGCCGGCCGGTATTATCCCGCCTCCTGAGCTTCGCCGGCCGCGCGGATCGCAGTGACGCCCTACCTCGATCCTTGTCACGCGGCTCTACTCCAACAGGCAGAGAGGCCACTCTCAGGACGTGGATGTTCCGGGTTCGACTCCCGGGAGCCGCACGACGCCCCCGTCGCCCAACAGGCAGAGGCGCCTGCCCGAGGAGCAGGAATGGTGCGGGTTCGAATCCCGCCGGGGGTACGCGGTAGAAATCCCAGCCGAACGAGGGGCGGCGCCGACGCTGGAGAGTCGGGGCTGGCTGTAACCCAGTCGCCTAGCGCTGAGTGGGTTCGAATCCCACCCGCCCCACCCATTATTTCCTTTCCGCATGCCATTTCTGGAAAGGAAAGACCCGGTCCCTGCCGCTGTTCATGGGAAAGGGCGGCGGCCGGTCAGGGACGAGCCGCCGGGCGAGCGCCGTAGGCCGGGACTCGGAGACGCGGCCTCGCCCCGCTTGACCACGACCGGTCAGGGCGCCGGTTGCGGGCGGCGGATGCGGGACGCTGACCCCGGAGGGCGGGCACGGGGGAGGTCCAGGTGCGGGACGAGGACGGCGACGGCCGCTTCGCGGACGCGGAGCCGCCGGGCGACGGCGTGTCGATCATCGTGGTGACGTACCGCAGCGCGCGGCACGTCGAGGCGTGCGTGGCCGCGCTGCGCCGCGCCGCCCGGGACGGCGCCGCCGAACTGATCATCGTGGACAACGACTCCCCGGACGACACCGCCGAACTCGCCCGTACCGTGGCGCCGGACGCCCGGGTGGTCGACAGCGGCCGGAACGGCGGGTTCGCCCACGGCTGCCACGAGGGCGTGGCCAGGGCCCGCGGCCAGTGGCTGGTCTTCGTCAACCCCGACGCGGTCCCCGCCCCCGGCAGCATCGAGGCCCTCCTGGACTGCGCCCACGCCGAGCCGCAGGCCGGGATCGTGGGCGGCCGCTGCATCGCCCCGGACGGCACGACCGACCCGCGCAGCTGGTGGGGACGTCCGGACCTGTGGTCGGCGTTCTGCTTCGCGACCCTGCTCAGCTCGCTGTTCCCCGGCAACCGGCTGTTCGACCCGGAGGCGCCGCGGCCGTGGTCGAGCGACGTCCAGCAGGTGCCCGTGGTCACCGGCGGGTTCATGCTGGTGTCCAAACGGGTGTGGGAGGAGACCGGCGGTTTCGACCGGTCGTTCTTCATGTACGGCGAGGACGCCGACCTGTGCCTGCGCGCGGCCGGTCTGGGCTACACGCCCACGGTGACGGGCCGCGCGACGTTCCGGCACGAGGTGGGCGCGTCGTCGAGCGGCGCCGCCAAGCTCGTCATGCTCTTCACCGGCAAGGCGACCGTGATGCGCCGTCACGTCGGCAAGGGCGCGGTGCGGCTGCTCCTGACGGGCGTCTTCCTGCGCGCCGCGCTCAGCCGCGTCGTCAGCGCCCGCCCCGGCCGCCAGGGCAGACCCACCGCCAAGGGCGCGGACTGGCGCGAACTATGGAAACGACGCCGCGACTGGTCCAAAGGCTGGCCCGCCCAGTGACCCCCCGGCCCGCCACCAGGTCATGCTCGGCTGCTGTTGTCGCGTTGCCAGGTGGTCGGGGTGGCGTGGCGGGCTCGGTGGCGGGCTATGAGGGCCACGGTGAGGAACAGGGCGATGTGCGGGGTGAGCCAGGGGGCGCGGCGGGCTATGGCGGCCAGGTCGGCGACGCCGGTGCGGGCGGAGCCGCCGGGCTGGTCTGGGGCGGCGCTTTCGAGTTGGTCGGTGCCGGCGGCGGCGCGTTCGCGGCGGCGGAGCAGGTCGGCGAGGGTGCGGGGCGGGTGGACGACGACGCGCGCGCCGTTCGCGATGGCGCGTTCGTGGGGGGCGAAGGCGAGGGAGGCGGCGAGGTCGTCGGCCATGACCTGGGGGAGTGCGGCGATGCGGGTGTGGCCTTCGGCGGTGACGCCGATGACGCCGCGTCCGAAGAGGCCGCGGCGGATTTCGGGCAGGCGCGTCCACACGGCGTAGTAGGCGCGGACCGTCCAGGGGCGGCCGGTCATGTTCAGGGCGCGGGACGGGGCGGCGGCCAGGATGCCGGGGCGGTCGAGGGCGGCGGCGAGGGCGTGGACGTCGGCGGTGCGCAGTTCGACGTCGGCGTCCACGTAGAGGCGGGGGAAGCCGCGGGCGGCGGTGTCGCCGAGGCGGAGCGCGGCGGCCTTGGACGCCTCGGGTGTCTCGACGACCCGGACCGCGTCGCCGAATGAGGCGGCGATGTCCGCGGTGGCGTCGGTGCAGCCGTTGGGGACGACGACGATGTCGAGGTCGCCGGGCCGGGCCGATTCCAGCAGGCCCCGCAGCAGCCGGCCGATGACCTTGGCCTCGTCGTGTGCGGGGATCACGATGCTCACCACAAGTGGCGAGTATGGACCAGGAGGGAGATCCATGGGCGTCCGGATCGAGCCAAGCGCCGATGTCGACGAGAGCGCGGTGATCGGGGACGGCACGGCGGTGTGGCATCTGGCGCAGGTGCGCGAGAACGCGGTCCTGGGCCGCGACTGCATCGTGAGCCGGGGCGCGTACGTCGGGCCGGGGGTGCGGATCGGGGACGCGGTCAAGCTGCAGAACCACGCGCTGGTGTACGAGCCGGCGGTGCTGGAGGACGGGGTGTTCATCGGCCCCGCCGCGGTCCTGACCAACGACCTGTATCCGCGTTCGGTGGACGTGGACGGGAAGTTGAAGCGGCCGGCGGACTGGGACGCGCTCGGCGTGACGGTGCGGGAGGGGGCCTCGGTGGGGGCGCGGGCCGTGGTGGTGGCGGGGGTGACGGTCGGTCGGTGGGCGCTGGTCGCGGCGGGCGCGGTGGTGGCGCGGGACGTGCCGGACTTCGCGCTGGTCGCCGGGACCCCGGCGCGCCGGATCCGGTGGGTGGGGCGGGCCGGGGTGCCGCTGGAGGACGCGGGCGGCGGCCGGTGGCGGTGCCCGCGGACCGGTGAGGATTACGTGGAGGCGGCCGCCGGATGTTTGGATCTTGCGCCGCGCTGACCCCCTAGGCCACCACCGGCCAGACCCTCTTCTTTCGGCGGGGGCCGCGCTTATAGTCGAGACGCTTTCGGTACGGGGTTGTTTTTCGGAGCTCGGTATTCGGGGCGGGGCCGGTCCTTATTCGGGTTTCCGGTGGTCCTGCTCGCGGTGGGGTCGCTAGGGGGCGCGCAGTGAGGGCACGATCGTCATGAACGCGGCCCCCATTCGGGTGCGGGCCAGTCTGCTGATGGTGTTCGCCCTGGTAGCAGGGTGTCTGGCGGCGCTGGCGACGCCCGCGGTGCGGGCCGCGGCGGGGCCGTGCGACGCGGGCGGCAATCCGGTGGCGTGCGAGAATTCGAAGCCGGGTTCGCCTCCTTCGGAATGGGAAAAGGCGTCCGGAGGCGGCCAGACGATCGAGGGTTTCACGACCTCGTTCAGCGTGAACGTGGGGCAGACCGTCCAGTTCAAAATCAGGACGCCGGCCACCGGTTACTCGATCGGCATTTACCGGATGGGTTATTACGGTGGTAATGGTGCGCGTAAGATCGCGCAGCTGGCACCGTCGGCGGCGCTGCCGCAGCCGCAGCCCGCGTGCCTGACCGACGACGCGTCCGGGCTGGTCGACTGCGGCAACTGGGGGGTGTCGGCGAGCTGGCCGGTGCCGGCCACGGCGGTGTCGGGGATCTACTTCGCGCATCTGGTCCGGACGGACGGCGAGGGCGACGACAACCACGTGGTGTTCGTGGTCCGCGACGACGCGAGCCGGTCGGACATGGTGTTCAAGACCTCCGACACGACGTGGCAGGCGTACAACAAGTGGGGCGGCAACAGCCTGTACGCGGGGGACAGCACGGCGGCGTCCGGGCGCGCGGTGAAGGTGAGCTACAACCGGCCGTTCGGGACGCGGGAGGACACCCCGTGGGGGCGTGACTTCGTGTTCGCCAACGAGTACCCGATGGTGCGGTTCCTGGAGGCCAACGGCTACGACGTGAGCTATATCGGCGGCGTGGACGCCGACGCGCGCGGGCAGCTCATCAGGAACCACCGGATGTTCCTGTCGGTGGGGCACGACGAGTACTGGTCGGGTGCGGAGCGCGCGCACGTGGAGGCGGCCCGGGACGCGGGCGTGCACCTGGCGTTCTTCAGCGGCAACGAGGTGTACTGGAAGACGCGCTGGGAGAACGGCGCGGGCGCGTCGGGGGCGTCGCACCGGACGCTGGTGGTCTACAAGGAGACCCGCGCCAACGCCAAGATCGATCCGTCGCAGGAGTGGACGGGGACGTGGCGGGATCCCCGGTTCAGCCCGCCCTACGACGGCGGCCGGCCGGAGAACGGCCTGACCGGGACGATCTTCACGGTGAACTGCTGCGGGGTGGCGCTGAAGGTGCCGGCGGCGGACGGGAAGATGCGGTTCTGGCGGGGCACGGCCGTGGCCGGGCAGCCGGCGGGGTCGACGATGACGCTGGTCGACCAGACGGTCGGGTACGAGTGGGACGAGGACCTCGACAACGGGGCGCGGCCCGCGGGCCTGTTCCGGATGTCGTCGACGACGGCGGAGGTGCCGGAGAAGCTCGTCGACTACGGGTCGGAGGTGGCGCCGGGCACGGCGACGCACTCGCTGACGATGTACCGGGCGCCGAGCGGGGCGCTGGTGTTCGGCGGCGGCACGGTGCAGTGGTCGTGGGGGCTGGACGCGGTGCACGACGGCCCGTCGGACGCGCCGACGTCCCCCGATCCGAACGTGCGGCAGGCGACGGTGAACCTGTTCGCCGACATGGGCGTGCAGCCGCTGACGTTGCAGAGCGGGCTGGTCAGGGCGTCGGCGTCGGCCGACCGGACGCCGCCGGTGTCGTCGGTCACCTCGCCGGCGCCGGGCACGGACGTGGTGAACGGCCGCACCCTGACGATCTCCGGTACGGCGTCGGACGTGGGCGGCGGCCAGGTCGGGGGCGTGGAGGTCTCGACCGACGGCGGGACGACGTGGCGGGCGGCGAAGGGCCGGGCGAACTGGACCTACGCGTGGGACGCCGCCGGCAACGGCCCGGTGACGATCAAGACGCGGGCGGTCGACGACAGCGGCAACATCGAGACGCCCGGTGCCGGGACGACGTTCGACGTGGCGTGCCCGTGCCGGCTGTTCGGTGATTCGGCGGTGCCGTCGCGGCCGTCCGACAGCGACACCACGGCGACCGAGCTCGGGGTGAAGTTCAGGGCGGCCTCGAACGGCTGGATCACCGGCATCCGCTTCTACAAGGGCCAGGGCAACACCGGGACGCACACCGGCACCCTGTGGGACAAGGACGGCAACCGGCTGTCGTCCACGACGTTCGTGGACGAGACGGGGTCGGGCTGGCAGACGGCGTCGTTCCCCACACCCGTCCAGGTGCAGGCGGGCACGACCTACGTCGCGTCCTACTTCGCGCCCAACGGCCGGTACGCGGCCGATCCCGCCTACTTCGCCCTGAAGGAGCACAGCGTTCCGCCGTTGACGGGGCTCAAGGCGGACACGCCGGGCGGCAACGGCGTCTACCGCTCCGGCTACTCGGGGTTCCCCACGTCCACGTTCAACGGCGGCAACTACTACGTGGACGTCACGTTCGTCACGGTGAAGCCGCCGGACACGATGAAGCCCACCATCGTGGACAACACGCCCTACGCGGGCTCGTCGAGCGTGAAGACCTCGACCAGGCCGGCGGTGACGTTCAGCGAGCCGATCCGGCAGGGGACGCCGCAGTTCACCCTGAGGAACGGCACGACCGCGATCCCGGGCACGGCGAGCCTGGACGACTCCAGGACGGTCCTCACCTTCACGCCCTCCTCACCGCTGCCCGCCTCCACCAGGCTCACGGCCTCGGTCGCCGGGGCGAGCGACGACGCGGGCAACACGATGGAGGGCTTCGGCTACTCCTTCACGACGGCGAAGCCCGCGCCCGTCCCGGGGCAGTGCCCGTGCAGCATCTGGCCGGACGACACGACCCCGGCGGTGGAGGGCGTCGCCGACGCGAACGAGATCGAGCTGGGCGTGCGCTTCACCGCCGACCGCGACGGGTTCGTCAACGGCGTTCGCTTCTACAAGGGCCGCAACAATGACGGCCCCCACATCGGCACCCTCTGGAGCAAGACCGGGGGGCAGCTCGCCACGGCGACGTTCTCGAACGAGTCGACCCTGGGCTGGCAGGAGGTCACCTTCTCCACGCCCGTCCAGGTGCAGGCGGGGGAGACGTACGTCGCCTCGTACCACACGACCAAGGGCTGGTACTCGGCCACGTATGGCGGGCTCGGCGGCGCCGTGGACAACCCGCCGCTCCAGGCCCTCGCCAACGGGAACGGCGGCGGGAACGGCGTCTACAAGTACGGCCCGCGGGGTTTCCCCAACCAGTCGTACGGCGCGACGAACTATTGGGTCGACGTCGTGTTCACGCCCCCGCCGGACACCACGCCCCCGACCGTGTCCAAGGGCAGCCCCTCGAACGAGGCCACCAGCGTCCCGACCGGGGCCAAGGTCAAGGTGACCTTCAACGAGCCGGTGCGCTCCGGAACGCCCGTATTCACCCTGGCCGGGCCCAGCGGTCAGGAGGTCGCGGGCACCGCGGTCCTGGACGCGACCGGGCGGACGCTGACGTTCACCCCGTCCACCGGCCTCGCCGCCGCCACCCGCTATACGGCCAGGGTCAGCGGTGCCAGGGACGTGGCGGGCAACGTGATGGCGGGCACCACGCAATGGTCGTTCACGACGTCGGGGGCGTGCCCGTGCACTCTCTTCCCCAGCGACGCCGTGCCCACGACCGTA
Source organism: Actinomadura rugatobispora (assembly GCF_042656285.1). Taxonomy (GTDB): domain Bacteria; phylum Actinomycetota; class Actinomycetes; order Streptosporangiales; family Streptosporangiaceae; genus Spirillospora; species Spirillospora rugatobispora. The sequence continues at coordinate 51,394 of NZ_JBHSON010000075.1, forward strand.
GCCGACAGCGACACCCGGGCCATCGAGGTGGGCGTCAAGTTCACCGCCGACCGGGCCGGATGGGTCTCCGGCATCCGCTTCTACAAGGGGCCCGGGAACACGGGCACGCACGTGGGAAGCCTCTGGACCCACGACGGCATCCGCAAGGCGCAGGGGACGTTCACCAACGAGACGGCGTCGGGCTGGCAGACCCTCACGTTCTCGGCCCCGGTCGCCGTCGCCGCAGGGGCGACCTATGTCGCCTCGTACCACGCGCCCAACGGCCACTACTCGGCCGACGGAGGCTACTTCACCTCCGCCTACGACAACGCCCCCTTGCACGGCCTCGCCACCGGCACCACGCCCGGAGGGAACGGCGTCTACACCTACACCTCCACCTCGCGCTTCCCCAGCAGCACGTGGGGCGGGGCGAACTACTGGGTGGACGCCGTCTTCACCGACGCCGACCCGGGGGACACCACCAAACCCACCGTGGACGCCATCGACCCCGCGAACGGGGCCACCAGCGCGCCGCGCGCAGCACGTCCCTCGGTGACGTTCGACGAACCCGTGCAGGGCGGCACCGTGCAGTTCACCCTGACAGGACCCGGCGGCGCCCAGGTGGACGGGTCGGTGAGCTACGACCCCGACACGCGCACCGCCACGTTCACGCCCGCGGCCCCACTCGCCTGGACGACCCGGTACACCGCCACCGTCCAGGGAGCCAAGGACCTCGCGGGCAACACGATGACCGGCACGCGCACCTGGTCGTTCACCACCGCCAGGCAGACCACGCCCGGCCAGTGCCCCTGCTCCATCTGGCCCGACGAGGCGACGCCGCAGATAGCGAGCGTGGACGACGCGGGCTCGGTGGAGCTGGGGCTGAAGTTCCGCGCCGACTCCAACGGCTGGGTCACCGGCGTCCGCTTCTACAAGGGCGCCCAGAACACCGGCACGCACACCGGCAGCCTGTGGGACAGGGACGGCAACCGCCTGGCCACGGCGACCTTCACCAACGAATCGGCCTCCGGCTGGCAGGAGGTCCGCTTCGCCACCCCCGTCCAGGTGACGGCCGGGACGACCTACGTCGTGTCCTACCTCGCCCCCGACGGCCACTACTCGGCCAGCGTCGGCGCCTTCCAGAACCAGGGCGTCGACGCGCCCCCGCTCCACGCCCTGCGGTCGGGAGAGGACGGCCCCAACGGCGTCTACCGCTACGGCTCCGGGGGCTTCCCGTCCACCGCGTCCACCTCCAACTACTGGGTCGACGCCATCTTCACCACCACGGCACCGTGAGGAGCTTTCCTTGTCCACGACCATCGGGGTAGAGGCCATCGGCCTGGCGGTGATCGGCGCCGGGTACTGGGGGCCCAATCTGGTCCGGACCGCCCAGGCCACTCCGGCGCTGCGCCTGGAGTGGCTGTGCGATCTGAACGAGGAACGTGCGCGGGGCGTGCTCGGCCCGTACACGACCGTGCGGGCCACGGCGTCGTACCAGGACGTCCTGGACGACCCCGCCGTCAAGGCCGTCGCCATAGCGACCCCCGCCGCGACGCACTTCGACCTGGTGCGCGCGGCGCTGGAGGCCGGAAAGCACGTCCTGGTGGAGAAGCCCCTCACGCCCACCGTGCACGAGAGCGCCAAGCTGGTCGAGCTCGCCGAGCGGGCCGGGCTGGTGCTGATGTGCGACCACACCTACTGCTACACCCCGGCCGTCCGGAAGATCCGCGAGCTGATCCACGGCGGCGAGATCGGCGACATCCAGTTCGTGGACTCGGTGCGCATCAACCTCGGCCTGGTCCAGCCCGACGTGGACGTGCTGTGGGACCTGGCCCCGCACGACCTGTCGATCCTGGACCACGTGCTGCCCGGCGGCGTCACGGTCGAGGCGGTGGCCGCGCACGGCGCCGACCCGATCGACGCCGGGCGGCTGTGCATGGCGCACCTGTCGGTGTGGCTGTCGACCGGGGTGATGGCGCACGTCCACGTGAACTGGCTCAGCCCCACCAAGATCCGCACGACGGTGATCGGCGGGTCGCGGCGCACGATCGTGTGGGACGACCTCAACCCCGTCCAGCGGATCGCGGTGTACGACCGGGGCGTCGACCTGGCCCCGGCGGGCTCGCTCGACCCGGCCGAGCGGCACCAGGCGCTGATCAGCTACCGGGTCGGCGACGTCCTCGTTCCGGCGCTGCCCGAGCGGGAGGCGCTGCGGGAGGTGATGGCCGAGTTCGCGGCGGCGATCGCCGAGGGGCGCCCGGCCCGCACCGACGGCCGCGCGGGCCTGCGCGTGGTCGCCCAGCTGGCCGCCGCCAGCCGCAGCGCCGCGTCCGGCGGCCGCCCCGTCCGCCTCACCGAGCGCACCAAGGAGAACGCATGATCGCAGGATCCCGCTGCCTGGTCACCGGCGGTGCCGGCACGATCGGCTCCACCATCGTCGACCAGCTCGTCGAGGCGGGCGCCGCCGAGGTTGTCGTGCTCGACACCTTCACCCGCGGCCGGCGCGCCAACCTGGCCGCCGCCGTGGCCGAGGCCGGCGACCGGGTCCGGGTGGTGGAGGGCGACATCCGCGACCGCGCGCTGGTGCGGGCGCTGATGGACGGCGTGGACGTGCTCTTCCACCAGGCCGCGATCCGGATCACCCAGTGCGCGCAGGAGCCGAGGCTGGCCCTGGAGGTGCTGGTCGACGGCACCTACGAGGTCATCGAGGCGGCGGCGGACCACCGCGTGCGCAAGGTCGTGGCGGCCTCGTCGGCGTCGGTGTACGGGACGGCGACCGCGTTCCCCACCCCCGAGGACCAGCACCCCTACGACAACGACACCTTCTACGGGGCGGCGAAGGCGTTCAACGAGGGCATGCTGCGCAGCTTCCACGCCATGCGCGGCCTGGACTACGTGGCGCTGCGCTACTTCAACGTGTACGGGCCGCGCATGGACGTCCACGGCCTCTACACCGAGGTCCTGATCCGCTGGATGGACCGGATCGCCGCCGGGGAACCGCCGCTGATCCTCGGCGACGGCCTGCAGACCATGGACTTCGTCTTCACCGAGGACATCGCCCGCGCCAACCTGCTGGCCGCCGAGTCCGACGCCACCGACGCGGTGTTCAACATCGGCTGCGGTGTGGAGACGAGCCTGCGCGAGCTGGCCGAGGCGCTGCTGCGCACCATGGACGCCGCGGACCTCGGCCTGGAGTTCGGCCCGCCCCGCGCGGTGAACGGGGTGGAGCGGCGGCTGGCCGACATCTCCGCCGCCCGCGAGCGCCTCGGCTGGAAGCCGCGGATCGGGCTGGAGGAGGGGCTGCGGCGCCTGGTCGACTGGTGGCGCGCCGAGCGCGCCGCCGGGGACCCGGGGGCGCCGTGATCGTCTACTTCGCCGGGACGGCCTACGACGGCGTCGCGGGCACGGACCGGCAGCTGGCCGACCGGCTCGCCGCGCTGGAACCCGTCCTGTACGTCGATCCGCCCATCTCGCTCGTGACGCCGCTGCTGCGCCCGCACCTGGCCGGTTCCCTGGACGGCCCGCCGCTGCGCAGGCAGGCCCGCGGCCTGTGGCGGCTGATCCCGCGCGTACTGCCGGGCGCGTACCGGCCCGGCGTGCACCACGCCAGCGCCGCGCTGGTGCGCCGCGCCGTCCGCCGGGCGGCGCGGCGGCTCGGCGGCCGGGTCACGGCCGTCGTCATCGCCACCTACGACGCCGGGCTGCTCGGCGCCGTGCCGGGCGCCCGGACCGTCTTCTACGCCACCGACGACCTGGTCGCCGGGGCGGACCTGATCGGGCTGCCGAGGCGGCGGCTGGAGGCGGCCCGCGACCGGCTCCTGACGGGCGCGGACGCGGTCGTGGCCGTCTCGCCGCACCTTCAGGACGACTTCCGCGCGCGCGGCACGGACGCCGCGATGATCCCGACCGGCTGCGCCCCCGGCGCCTACGACGGCATCGACGACGCCCCCTGGCCGCCCGGCCTGGAGGACTTCGGCCGCGACCGGCCCGCCGCCGGGTTCGTCGGGCACATCAACGCCCGGATCGACATGGACGTCCTGGAGGGCGTGGCGGCGGCCGGGCATCCGCTGCTGCTGGTGGGGCCGCACGACCCGTCCCACGAACCGGCCCGGTTCCGGGCCCTGACCGCCCGCCCGAACGTCCGCTGGACGGGCCGCAGGAGCTTCGCCGAACTGCCGTCCCACATGCGCGTCATCAAGGTCGGGCTGACCCCGTACGCGCGCAGCGCCTTCAACGACGCCAGCTTCCCCATCAAGACCTTCGACTACCTGGCCGCCGGACGCGCCGTGGTCGCCTCCGAGCTGCCGTCCACCCGCTGGCTGCGCGACCGCGACCCCGAGGGCGCGGAGCTGATCAGGGCGGAGGCCGGCGCGGCCGGGTTCGTCCGGGCGGTCGGCGAGGAGCTGGCGGCCGAGGCCCCGGCCGGGACGGCCGCGCGGCGGCGCCGGTTCGCCGAGCGGCACGACTGGACCCATCGCGCCCGGGATCTGGCCCGGGTGCTCGACATTCCCGCCGGAAGCGCACGAGAGGAGGTGCCCGCGCCGTGATCCCCGTGATCCCTGTGATCAAGCCGGTACTGGGCGAGGAGGAGGCCGCCGCGGTGGCCGAGGTGGTGCGGTCGGGCTGGGTGGCCCAGGGGCCGCGGGTCGCCGAGTTCGAGACCGCGTTCGCCGCCAGGGTCGCCGCGGGCCACGGCGTGGCGACGTCCTCGTGCACGACGGCGCTGCACCTGGCGCTGCTGCTGGCGGGCGTGGGGCCGGGCGACGAGGTGGTCGTGCCGTCGCTGTCGTTCATCGCCACCGCCAACGTCGTCCGGCACGCGGGCGCCGAGGTGGTCTTCGCCGACGTGGACCCGGTCACGGGCAACGTCACCGGCAAGACCGTCGAGGTGGCGCTGACCGGCCGCACCCGCGCGGTGATCGCCGTCGACCAGGGCGGGGTGCCGGTCGACCTGGAGGAGATCCGCACGCTGTGCGATCCGCGCGGGATCACGGTGGTCGAGGACGCCGCGTGCGCCGCCGGGTCGGTCTACCGCGACCGGCCGGTCGGGGCGGCGGCGGAACTGGCGGCGTGGTCGTTCCATCCGCGCAAGCTGCTGACCACCGGCGAGGGCGGCATGCTGACCCTCCCCGACGGGGAAAGGGCGAAGCGGGCGCGGCGGCTGCGCGAGCACGGGATGAGCGTGAGCGCCGCCGAGCGGCACGCCAGCGATCGGGTGGTCATCGAGGAGTACGGCGAGACCGGCTTCAACTACCGGATGACCGACCTGCAGGCCGCGATCGGGCTGGTCCAGCTGGGCAGGCTGGACGCGATCATCGGCCGCCGGCGCGCGCTGGCCGCCCGCTACCAGCGGCTGCTGGCGGAGATCCCCGGCATCGCGTGCGTGCGGGATCCGGGCCTGGGCCGGACCAACTACCAGTCGTTCTGGATCGTCCTGCCGGACGACTTCCCGGTGGGCCGCGACGACCTGCTGCGCCGGATGCTGACGGCGGGCGTGTCGGCCCGGCGCGGGATCATGGCGGCGCACCGCGAGCCCGCCTACGCCGACGTGCGCGGGCGGCGCACCGCCGACCTGCCGGTCACCGACCGGTTCGCCGAGCGCTCGCTCATCCTGCCGCTGTTCCACGAGATGACCGCGTCCCAGCAGGACCGGGTGGTCGAGACGATCACGGCGGGCGGCCCATGGCCGGGGGGAGGGGGGGGATGGGGGGGGTCTTGGGGGGGGGGGGGGGGGGGGGGGCCCCCCCGGGGGAGGCGACATGCGGATCGGCGGGAGCCAGCTGAACGCGATCGAGCTGGCCGCCGCCATGCGCGGGCTGGGCCACCGGGCCGCGATCATCAGCGAGCCGGGCCCGCTGGTGGAGCGGGTCCGGGAGGAGGGCCTGGAGCACTTCACGCTCGATCCGGGCCGCCGCCGGCCCGCGCCGTCCACCGTGCGGCGGCTCCGGGCGCTGGTCGCCGAGCGCGGGTTCGACGTCGTGCACGGCTACGAGTGGCCGCCCGGCCTGGAGGCCTTCCACGCGGTGCGGAACCGCCGGGACGCCGCCGCCGTGTGCACCGTGATGTCGATGGCGGTCGCGCCGTTCCTCCCGCCGACGCTGCCGCTGGTGGTCGGGACCGAGCAGATCAAGCAGGACGTGCTCGCCCGGCGCGGGCGCAGGCCCGGCGCCGTCCACCTGATCGAGCCGCCGGTGGACGTGGCCGCCAACGCGCCCGGCCACCCGGCCGAGGAGTTCCGCAGGCGGTTCGAGCTGGAGCCCGGACCGATCGACGTGGTGGTGGTGAGCAGGCTCGCGGCCGAGCTGAAGCTGGAGGGCCTGCTCACGGCCGTGGACGTGGCGGGGCGGCTGGCCGCCGAGACCGGGCTGCGGCTGGTGGTCGTCGGGGACGGCCCGTGCCGCGATCGGGTCGAGGCCCGCGCCGCCGAGGCCAACGCCCGCGCGGGCCGGCGCGCCGTGGTCCTCACCGGGCAGCTGGACGATCCGCGCCCCGCGTACGCGTCGGCGTCGATCGCGCTGGGCATGGGCGGGTCGGCGCTGCGCGCGATGGCGTTCGCCAAGCCGCTGGTCGTGCAGGGCGAGCGCGGGTTCTTCGAGCCGCTGACGCCCGAGTCGGCCGGGATGTTCCTGGAGCAGGGCTGGTACGGCATCGGCGGCGAGGGCGCCGACCGGCTCGAGACGATCCTGCGCACCCTGGCCGGGGATGCCGCGCGCCGCCGCGAGTTGGGGGAGTTCGGGCGGCGGCTGGTGGTCGAGCGGTTCAGCCTGGACGGGGCGGCGCGCGTCCAGGAGCGCATCTACCGCGACGCCCTCGACGCCGCCCGTACCGGAGCGGGCGCGCTGGCCGTGCGGCGGGACGCGGCGAGCACGGTGGGCCGCGTCCTGGCGTACAAGGTCGAGCGCCGTGCCCGCCGCCTGCGCGGCGCGGTCGCCCTGGACGACTTCAACGCAGTCGCCTCCAAGGGCGCGGCCGCGCGGAGCAGCCCGCGGTGAAGCGCTGGACGAACCCCCTGAAACGGCTGGCCGTGGGGGAGGACGGGACGCTCTTCGGCAGGGCGTCGCGCGCCCTGGGCTGGAGCCTGGTCAACACGGCGGCGGGACGGCTGGGGACGCTCGCCATCGGGATCGCGCTGGCCCGGATCCTCGGGCCGACCGAGTTCGGGGTGTTCGCGGTCGCGCTGGTGGCGCTGCTGGCCGTGCTCAGCTTCAACGAGCTGGGCGTCAGCCTGGCGATCGTCCGCTGGCCCGGCGACCCGCGCGCGATCGCGCCGACGGTCGCGACGCTCTCGCTGGTGTCGAGCTGCGCGGTGTACGCGGGCTGCTTTCTGGCGGCGCCCGCGTTCGCGTCCGCGATGGGCGCGCCCTCCGCGACCGGGGTGATCCGGCTGCTCACCCTCAACGTCGTGATCAACGGGCTGGTGGCGGTGCCCGCCGCGCTGCTGCAGCGCGGGTTCCGCCAGGACCGCAAGATGCTGGCCGACCAGGTGAACAACTGGGGCGGCGCGGCCGTGTCGATCGCGCTCGCCGCCGCCGGGACGGGCGCGATGAGCCTGGCGGTGGGACGGCTGGCGGGCGCCGCGGCCTCGGCCGTGCTGCTGGTGCGGGCGTCCCCGGAGCCGCTGCGGTTCGGGTTCGACCCGGCCGCGGCGCGGAGGCTGCTGCGCTTCGGGCTGCCGCTGGCCGGGTCGAGCGCGGTGGTGTTCGCGGTCGGCGGCGTGGACCAGCTCATCGTGGGGCACGTGCTCGGCCCGACCGCGCTGGGCTTCTACGTCCTGGCGTTCAACCTGTCGAACTGGCCGGTCGCGATGTTCTCCCAGCCGGTCCGCAGCGTCGCGCCCGCCGCGTTCGCCCGCATCCAGCACGATCCGCCCGCGCTGCGCCGCGCGTTCCTGTCCACGGCGGGGCTGCTGGCCGGGCTCACGCTGCCGGTCTGCCTGCTGCTGGCGGGCGCGGCCGAACCGCTGGTCCGGCTGGTGTACGGGACGTCCTGGGAGCCGGCCGCGGCGGCGCTGCTGTGGCTGGCGGTCCTCGGCGGGCTGCGGATCATGTTCGAGCTGTTCTACGACTACTTCGTGGTGCTGGCCCGCTCCCGCGCCGTGTTCGCCGTGCAGGCGGTGTGGCTGGCCGTCCTCGTCCCGGCGCTGGTCGCGGGTGCCCGCCTGGACGGGATCGCCGGGGTCGCCGTCGCGCACGTGCTCGTCGCGGCGCTGGTCGTGCTGCCGCTGTACCTGTGGGAGCTGCGCCGCGCGGGCGTCCCCCCGGCGCGGGTGCTGGGACGCACCGCCCTCCCGGCGCTGCTGGCGGCGGCGGTCGGGCTCGCCGCCTGGGCCGCGCACACCGCGATCGACCTCGACGTACTGGCGCTGGCGGTCGCGGGGACCGCGGCGGCGGCCGCGTTCGCCCTGCTGTTCCGCCCGATGCGGGACGCCCTGCGCGCGCTCCGCGCCATCGACGGGCGCGCCGACGACCCCGAAGAAGACCGGACGACACTGGAGGCGGCCGATGCCGGAACCGGATGACCTGATCATCGTCGGCGCGGGCGGCCTCGGCCGCGAGGTCGCGCAGGCGGTGACCGCGCTGCCCGCCTGGCGGCTGCTGGGCTTCGCCGACGACGACTTCGACAGGCGCGGCACCGCCGTCGACGGCGTGCCCGTCCTCGGCGACGCGGAGGAGACCGCCAAGGCGCACGCGACCGCGCGGCTGGCGGTGTGCACCGCGAGCCCGCGCGACCCGTCGGTGCGGCGGCGGATCGTGCGGCGGCTGGGACTGCCCGCGCGGCGCTACGCCACGCTCGTCCACCCGGCGGCGTGGGTGTCGCCGTCCTCGCGCGTCGGCCCGGGGTCGGTGGTGCTGGCGCAGACCGTGCTGACCGCGTCGGTCCGGGTCGGCGCCCATGTCGCGATCATGCCGCACGTCACGCTGACGCACGACGACCAGGTCGAGGACTTCGTGACGATCGCGTCCGGGGTGCGGCTGGGCGGCGGCGTGCGGGTCGGGTTCGGCGCGTACCTGGGCGCGGGCGCGCTGGTCCGGGAGGGCGTCTCGATCGGCGCGGGCGCGCTGGTCGGGATGGGGTCGGTCGTGCTGCGCGACGTGCCGCCGGGAGAGGTGTGGGCCGGTTCGCCCGCCCGCCTGCTGCGCCCCGCGACGAAGGAGAAACGGAAGGAGGGACAGTGATGGCCGAGGTGCCGTTCGTCGACCTGGCCGCCGCGCACGCCGAGGTGGAACGTGAGGTGCTGGACGGCTTCCAGCGCGTCCTGGCCTCCACCGCGTTCGTGCAGGGCGATGACGTGCGGGAGTTCGAGGAGGAGTACGCGCGGTTCACCGGCGCCGGGCACTGCGTCGGCGTCGCCAACGGCACCGACGCCCTCGAACTGGCCCTGCGCGCCCTCGGCACCGGCCCCGGCGCCGAGGTCGTGCTGCCCGCCAACACCTTCGTCGCCACCGCCGAGGCCGTGGTCCGGGCGGGCGCCCGCCCGGTCCTGGTCGACGCCGAGCCCGGCGACCTGCTGATCGACCCGGAGCGGGCGGCCGCGGCGGTCGGGCCGTCCACCGCGGCGATCGTCCCCGTGCACCTGTACGGGCGGCTCGTCCCGATGGACCCGCTGCTGGACCTCGGCCCGCCCGTCCTGGAGGACGCCGCCCAGTCGCAGGGCGCCCTCCACGACGGCCAGGGCCTGTTCGGCGCCGTCGCCGCCACCAGCTTCTACCCGGGCAAGAACCTCGGCGCCTACGGCGACGCGGGCGCGGTCGTCACCGGCTCGGCCGAGCTGGCCAGGACGGTGCGGCTGCTGCGCGACCACGGCAGCGAGCGCAAGTACCGGCACGAGATCGTCGGCTTCAACTCGCGGCTGGACACCCTCCAGGCGGTCGTCCTGCGGGCCAAGCTGCGCCGCCTGGCCCGGTGGAACGACCTGCGCCGCGCCGCCGCCGCCCGCTACGCCGAGCTGCTCGACGGCGTCCCGGGCCTGGTCCTGCCCTCGCCGCCCGGGACGGGTCCGGGCGGCGGGCAGGAACACGTGTGGCACCTGTACGTCGTCCGCGTCCCCGCGCGCGACGAGGTGGCCGGCCGGCTCGGCGACATGGGGGTGCGCTGCGGCGTGCACTATCCCGTCCCCGTCCACCTGCAGCGGGCGTTCCGGTACCTGGGCCACGGCCCCGGCGACTTCCCGGTGGCCGAGCGCGCCGCCGGGGAGATCCTGTCGCTGCCGATGTTCCCGCAGATCACCGCGGCGCAGCAGGAGCGGGTCGCGGCCGCCCTCCACAAGATCCTCGGCTGACCGCCGCATCCCTGGAAGGGAGCCCGATGGCCCTGTCGAGAACGGCCCCCGTGCTGGCGGCCGTCGCGTGCCTGGCCGCCACGGCGTGCTCGGGCGCCGGCGACGATCGTGCGGGGGAGCGCAAGAGCGCCCGCTCCCCGCAGGTCCCGCCGTCCGCGACGCCCAGCGCCGCGCCCACCGCGTCGGTGCCGGTGCCGCCCCTCCAGCTCAAGAGCCCCGCGCCGGTCGGCGGCGAGGGCTCCCGCGTCACCTGGCCGACCCTCGGCACCGTCGGCGTCCCGCGCGGCAAGAAGCTGCGCCGCAGCGGGCCCATCACGGTCCGGCGGAACGGGGCGGTCATCGACGGCCTGCGGGTCTCCACCGAGATCAACGTGGAGGCCGACAACGTCACCATCCGCAACACCCAGGTCGTCGGCGCCGGGCAGTGGGCGATCATCCAGCGGAAGGGCCGGTCCGGGCTGCGGGTGGAGAACTCCGAGATCAACGGGGACGGCCGGACCAAGGTGCAGTACGGCATCGTCAACCACGGCGGCATGATCACCGCCCGCCGGGTGCACGTCCACACCGTCTCCAACGGCATCAACACCGACCACGGGCTCGTCGAGGACTCGGTGGTGGACGGCCTGAAGGAGTTCCCCGGCGACCACGTGACCGCCGTCCAGTCCAACTCGGGGCCCGCACCCGGGCTGTCGCTGGTCGTCCGCAACAACGTGCTGCTGAACCCGGTCGCGCAGACCTCGGCGGTCTCGATCTACCAGGACTTCGGGCGGGCGCACGACGTCACCGTGGTCGGCAACCTGCTCGGCGGGGGCGGCTACGCGCTGTACGGCGGCAAGGGGAAGTTCGGGCGCTCGTCCAACATCAGGGTCATGCGGAACGCCTTCACGCGGCGGCACTTCAAGAAGGGCGGGTTCTACGGGCCGGTCACCGCGTTCGAGCGGTCCGGGCGCGGCAACGTGTGGCGCGACAACGTGTGGCACGACACCGGCAAGCCCGTGAAACCCTGAGCCGGCCCTTCAGGCCGCGGCGCCGGGACGGGTGAGCCGCCACAGCGCGCCCGTGCAGCCCAGGCACAGGAACGTCAGGTTCGCCGCCATCGGGAAGCTGAAGGCGTCGAACGTCGCGAACGAGGCCACCGCCACCGCCATCGACGCCGCGAAGCACTGCGCCAGGTGCCGGGTGACCGGATCGGCGCTCGCCTTGCGGGCCTTGCGCGCCAGCACCCATCCCGTGACCAGCACCGTCAGCATCGCGGCGAGCCCGAGCAGCCCGGTCTCCACCAGCGTGAGCAGGTACTGGTTGTCGAGGATGCGGTAGGTCTGCGGGAGGTAGGTGCCGAAGCCCTGCCCGAACCAGGGCCGCTCCGCCACCGCCTCCCCGATCACCGCGTAGTCGTTGGTGCGGGTGACGGTGCTGGAGTCGCTGCCGATCGAGGACACCAGGCTGGTCAGCGTGCCGATCAGGCCGGGCACCACCGCGCGCAGCGCCACCGACAGCAGCCCGACCGCCAGCAGCGCCCACACCCGCCACATCGCGGGCCAGATCGGCAGCACCACCAGCCCGACGACGACCATGCCCAGCACCGCCGACCGGGACACCGTCATCGGCAGCACCACCATGATCAGCCCGACCGGCAGCCAGGCCCGGAACCGCTTGCCCTCCTCGGAGTGGATCGCGCCGTGCAGCGCCAGGGGCAGCAGCATCGCCAGCACCACGCCGAACTCGATCGGGTGGGTGGCCGTGGCCATCGGCCGGTTGAACTCCTCGCGCTGCAGGAGCGAGGTGTAGGACGTGCTGGTGCTCAGCCCCGGGAACGCCAGGTGCCCGGCCAGGTCGAACCCGGTGAAGAACTGCACGGCGCCCAGGACGGCGATGAACCCGCCGCCCGCCACCAGCCTGCGCCGCACCGCCTCCAGCCGGTCCAGGGACGGGATCCCGTCGGCGGCCAGCAGCGCCACGCCGATCCAGCCCAGCATCAGGATCAGCCCGCGGTCGGCGCCGTTGGCCTCCAGCCCGGGGAGCGAGCGGCCCATCGCGGCGGCGTAGGCGGCCAGGATCGAGCAGCCGAACAGCACCACCACCGAGCGGACCGGCTGCGGGCCGCGGATCGGCGTGGTCCGCGCGGTGATCATCGAGCTGAGGTACCAGCCCAGGCAGAGCACCGCCATGATCCCCGCCGGGGTCCCGGCGGCGCCCAGCGGGCCCACGACGAACCGGGCGGGCACCACGGTCAGCATGACCACGAAGACGCTGAGGACGGTGACCGCGTCCACCCGTCCGAGCGGCCGCGGGGCCTCCGGCGCCGGCGCGGCGGGTGTCGAGAGGAGGCCCATCGGAGCCCTGGTCAGTCTCTCGACCTGCGGACGAGCCCGGCGCCCGCGCTCTCGCCGTTGGCGGACCCGGTGAGATCCGGCAACGTGACACCGTTGGGCTTCTCCGGGGCCGGGTCCGGCGCCGGCGCGGGTTCCGGGTCCGGGGCACGGCCGCGCCTGCGCCGCTCCGACAGCACCTCGGCGAACAGCGGCACCGCCACCGTGAGCGCCAGCCCCACGAACAGGGCCATCACCAGGACGCGCAGCTTGCCGGTCGCGGCGAGGGCCGCCTTCGGGCTGGCGGTGACCACGCTCGCCTTGATCTGGGCGCGTTCGGTCACGCCCTCCTCGACCTGGATCTGCGTCAGCCGCCGCGGGATCTCGGCGACCAGCGCGTCCAGCGTCGCCTTGGTGACCCGCGGGTCGTCGCCGGAGACGTCCACGGCGAGCACCGGGCCGGTGGAGTCCTGCGCGACGCCGATCTCGTAGGCGGCCGTCAGCCCCCGGCCGCGCAGTCCGGCGGCGGTCCGGTCGTCCATCATCTCCCGGCCCACCACCTCGGCGGTGACGGTGAGGGAGCTGTCGAACACCAGCCACGGGTTCCCGCCCGCCTGCCTGGCCTGGAACGGCGAGGCCAGGAACACCAGGTTGGCCCTGGCCTCGTAGGTCCAGGGCGTCACCGTCGCCGCGGCGCCGACGCCGCCCAGCGCCAGCAGCAGCAGGGGCACGGTCAGCTTCCACCTCCTCAGCAGGATGCCTATCCAGTCGAGCAGATCCACCCGTCCCCCTCGGTGCCCCCGCCGCCCCCGGCGGGGCCGTCGATCACCATCGTGCGGACCGGCCGCGGCCCCGTCACCCCTCTGGCCACACCTGGCGAGGTTCGACCGCCGCCGCGGGCCCCGTGCCACGATGGCGGGGACCGACGGGGCGGGAGCGGGCTGTGACGATCCGGCATTTCGGGGGAGCGCTGCGGCGCCATCCGGTGGTGACGCTGGCGGCGGTCACGCTGACGCTGCTGCTGGCCCTGCACGTCAAGACGGCCCGTCCCGACTACGAGGTGCGCTCGGCCATCACGCTGCTGTCGCCGCGCGCCCCGTTCCCCCGCAACGCCTACGCGGGCTTCACGCCCGCGCTGGTGACCAACGCCGAGATCTCCGCGCGCACGATGGGGTCGGAGGCCGGGCGGCGGCAGGTCCGCGCCGCCGGGGGCACCGCCTCCTACCAGGTGCTGCTGGCCAACCGGGGCAACATGGAACAGCCCATCCATGATCAGCCGCACCTCACCGTGACGGCGGTCGCGTCCACCGCCGAGGACGCCCGGCGCACCCACGCCGCCGTGCTGGAGGTGATGTGGCGGCAGCTGCTGGACCGGCAGCGGGTCCAGGGCGCGCTGCCCGGCTCGCTGATCTCCTGGCAGGTGACGGCCGGGAGCGGGCGGCCGGTGCCGGTGACGGGCCGGCCGTCGCGGCGGCTGCTGGCGATCGGCCTGCTGGGCGCGGTGCTGACGCTGTACGCGGCGGTCGCCGCCGACCGCCGGCGCGTCACCGTGGCCTCGCGCCCGGCGGCCGCCCGCGCCTGAGGAGGCGGGACGCGGCGCCGCGCAGCGCCTCGCCCGCGGCCGCCCCCGCGACCAGCGCCACGAAGGTGAAGTTGGTGGTGAAGTAGCGCGGCCCGAGCCGCAGCGGCTCCTGGATCACCCGGTAGAGCCATTCGAGGCCGTGCCGCTGCCACCACTCGGGCGCCCGCCGCACCTCCCCGGCCAGCACGTCGAACGTCCCCCCGACGCCGTGCGCGACGCACGCGCCCGTCCGCGCCGCCCAGTCCCGGATGAACAGCTCCTTCATCGGCGAGGAGACGCCGATGAAGAGCAGGTCGGTGCGGGCCTCGCGGATGGAGTCGGCGATCTCGGGCGCCTCCGCCGAGGAGAAGTAGCCGTGCCGGGACCCGGCGATGACCAGCGCGGGGAAGCGCCGCCGGACCTCCGCCAGCGTGCGCTCCAGCACGTCGGGGCGGGCGCCGAAGAAGAACACCCGGTCGCCGCGCCGCTCGGCCTCCGGCAGCAGCGCCAGCATCAGATCGATCCCGGCGACCCGTTCGGGCAGCGGCTCGCGCAGCAGCCTGGACGCCCACACCACCGACTGGCCGTCGGCCAGGACCAGGTCGCAGCCCAGCACGGCGCGGCGCAGCCCGTCGTTCTGGCGCAGCCGGACGATCTTGGCGGCGTTCAGCACCCCGATGGTCAGGGGCGTCCGCTGCTCGACGGCCTTGACACAGGCGGCGACCGTCTCGTCGATGCTCAGCGGGTCCAGCCAGACCCCGAGGAAGTGCCGCCTGGACGGCGCGGGACGTGCGCCGCCGTACCGTCCGGTGTGCTGCTCGCGCTTCATGCGTGGTCCTCCAGCCAGGAATACAGCAGCCAGCCGAGCTCGTAGGGGCGGCACTCGCGGTCGACCGCGCCGGGCGGGAACGCCCGGTCCAGCGCGGCGGCCCGCCACCCGGGGCGCAGCAGGGTGGTGGCGGCGCGCGCGCCGCGCACCGCCTTGCGCGGGTCGCGGCGCGCGACCTTGCGCCAGGTCATGACCGGGTCGCCGGGCATCAGCGGCTCGCCGGTCTCGGGCGGCGCGGCCAGCCAGCCGACGCCGCGGGCGATCGCGCCGAGGTGGTCGGCGCCGCCGGCCTCGGCCAGGTCGAGCAGCGCCATGGGCGCCATCGCGTGCTGGTGCACGCTGTAGACGGGGTAGCCCTCGACGACGCCGCCGGTGCGGGCGTCGTAGTGCCACCACCACTGGCCGCCGGGGCCCTGCGCGGCGCAGATCGCCGCGGCGACCCGGTCGGCCGCCGCGACGGCCTCGCCGTCACCGAGCCGGGCCAGTGCCTGGACGGGGTACACCTGGTCGGCGAAGCAGCCGACGTGCGCGCGGTAGCGGGGGACCAGGCCGCGCCCGCCGACCTCGTGGGTGTACAGGGCGCGGCCGCGCAGGCCGTCCAGGAGGCGGCGGCGGGACCGTTCGAGGTGCTCGGCGGCCGGGTCGGCGCCGGCGTCGCGGGCGGCGGCGAGGGCGGACGCGACCCAGGCCGCGTCGACGGTGTAGACGGCGCCGCGCCCGGGACGGTCGGCGGCGGCGAGGCGCCGCAGCGCCTGCGGCAGCCCGTCGTGGCCGGTCTCGGCCGCGGCCCAGGCCACCAGCGCGATGTCACCGAGCGAGGTGACCGCGTCCGGGCCGGTGGCGGCGAGCCGGGGCAGCAGCGTCCCGGTCAGCTCGGCCGCCGACTGGCCGCCCAGCGCGGCCCGCTGCTCGTCCGGCGGCAGCAGCCGCGCGCCGAGCGCCACGATCGCCGCGTACCGCAGGCTGCGCCCGGCCGGGACGGCGCGGTGCCGCGTCGCATCGCCGCTGGCGGTCGGGCCTTCGGGCTCGCCGCGCATTGTGAACACGAACGGGCCCGACTGGTTGTGGCGCATCCGGGGCAGCCCCCGCACCGCCTGGCCGAGCAGCCCGGCGATCACGTCGCGGGCGGCGCCGTCGGCGGCGCCCAGCCTGCGCAGCCGGGCCGGGTCCGTTACCGGCGCGGCGGGCCGGGACGCGTCGGCGGGCGGGGACGCGTCGGCGGGACCGGCGGTCATGCCCGCCTCACCGCGATCAGCGACTTGGTCAGCCCGGCGACCCGCTCGGACAGGATCAGCGAGCCGGGGAAGTAGGCCCGCATCTCGGTGCGGCTCAGCAGCTCCACCTCCAGCACCGCGCGCAGCGCCTCCGCGCGGTCGGCGGGCGGGGTGTGCACCAGCGGCCAGTGCCGCGCCACGGTGACCTTCGCGGGCGGCGGCAGGAACTGCATCCCCGGGCACACCCAGTGCGGCTCGACGGGGAAGTAGCGGTAGGGCGTCTGCACCCAGTGCCGGTCGGCGAGGCGGTGCACGGCGTCGGCGAACATGCGGCGCCGGGCGTGCCCGCCGACGTGCTCCACCACCGAGTTGGAGACCACCAGGTCGTAGCCGCCGGCCAGGATCTCCGGCGGCAGCTCGCAGGCGTCGGCGTGGTCGGCGCGCAGCCAGGCGGGCGGGTCCTCGGGCGGTTTCTCCAGGTTGACCAGGTGCACCCGGGCCGGGCGGACCGGTGCCCGCCGCCAGGACTCGGCGGTCCCGCCCAGATCGATGACCGACATCTCCCCGAGATCGGGAAAGGCGGCGAGCAGCCGGTCCCAGCGGCGCGCGCGGTAACGCGCGCCGAGGGAACCCGGCGCGTCCACGAAACGATGACGCAATGCGTGCAGTCGGCTCAACGCATCTCCCCGAACCCGTTTCCCCGTCGTCGGCCCCAATATTGCGTCCGCGTTCCTCGGAAAAGCCACCGAGTAAAGTGGCCTACCCCGGCCAGCCGCGAAAGTGAACAAAATGTGCCCATAACGGCAGCACCAAAAGTGCATCGCCCGATGAACGGGCTCGGAATTGTCGCACGCCGAATCCGGATGATCACTGCGGCCAAAGCTGGCCAGGTCCTTGGCTGGCCAATTCAGGCCGTGCCGGGAGGGCCGCCCGGCGGCGCCGGCGTCAGGAGAGCGGGGCGGGCGAGAACGCGCCGGACAGCAGCATCCGCGGCGCCCCGGAGCCGTCGGCGGGCACCGTCCAGACGTCCGTCGACGCGCCGCGCAGCCGCCCGTAGGCCAGCGTCCGGTCGTCGGTCCAGACCACCTGGTCGTCCACCGACTCCCGCTCGGCCAGGGCGGTCTCCTTCATGTCGCGCAGCCGCAGGACGTGCAGCCGCCAGGGCCGGGCCGGGTCGCCGGTGGCCTTCTTGAACGCCAGCCGGGTGCCGTCCGGGGACAGCGACGGGCACTCCAGGTCGGTGCGCTTCGTCCACATGGCCTGGGTGCTGACGCGGCCCTCCACCAGATAGGTCGTGCCCTTGGTCTTGGCGGTGGCGTAGAAGCGGTCGTCGTCGCGGGTGAAGGTGACGCCCCAGTAGTTGAGGTCGACGCCGGTGTCGGGCCGCCCGTCCCGGAGCAGGGTGAATCGCTCCAGGTCAGGGATGACGTCGCCGGTGCGGGTGTCGAGGATTCCGGTCCGGGTGGACAGGTCCTTCCCGGCGTAGGAGTGGCCGCTGACGAAGACCGTCCAGGAGATCATCCGGCCGCTGGGGGACACCTGGGCCCGGCTCGGCGTGCCCGGGACCGGGATCCTGCGGGTGGGGCGCAGCGCGGCGTCCAGGGCGATCGCGTACGCCTGCGGGTGGGCCGAGCGCTCGACCGTCAGGCACACGCCCGTGCCGCCCCTGGCGTGCACGCGGACGCAGGACAGGCCGCTGACCGCGCGGGCGCCGCCGGGCGCCGCGAGCGGCACCCCGGCCAGCCTGCCCGACTGCGGGCCGGGGACGGCGTTGCGGAACAGCAGCTTGCCGGGCCTGTCGAGGCCGCCGAGCGCGCCGAGGCCGCCGCCGGCCGGGCCCTGCCCACCGCGCGTCTCCGGGCCGCTCCCGGAGCCGTCGCCGCCCGCCAGCACCACCGCTCCCGCGGCCACCGCGGCGACCGCCGCCGCGGCGCCGGCCGCGACGGCCCGCGAACGCGGACGCGGCGTCACCGGATCCGGCCCATGTCCCGGTCCATGCCCCGATCCGTGAAGGTGTCGCACATAGGCGCAAGGTTAAGTGCGTGATCCGGTGCCGCCCTTTATTCGTCCGAATCCGGCCAGTCGAATGGCCGGTGACCACGGAAATCGCGCCGCGGCCACGTCCGGCCCCCGTACATTACCTTCCTTTTACCTGTCCCGACTGGCAACTTAACCCTGCGGTCAATGTTCTTTCTGGCAACGGAGAGGGTGACGGGGGATGGCCGGGTGAGCGTCATCGATCATGCTTCCACGGGGGTCCGGCCCGGCCGGAGAAGACGGGCGGCGGGGGTGGACGCCTGGGTTTCACGCTATGTTCGCCTCGCCATTGCCGTGGATTTCTGCTGCGCCCTCACGGCCGGGCTGGCCGGTTTCGTGTTCCGTTTCGGCGAGCACTCCCTGACCCCCCGGCCGGACGCGGTGCTGGCCGCCGGGCTGCCGCTGCTGTGGGTCGGGTGGGCCGCCGCGGCCCGCGCCTACGACGCCCGCTTCTTCGGGATCGGGTCCGACGAGTACCGGCGGGTCCTCACCGCGGGCGTCAGCCTGACCGCCGCGGTCGCCATCGCCTCGTACGCCACCAAGGCCGAGGTCGCGCGCGGCTACGTCGTCATCGCGTTACCGCTGGTCACGCTGCTGACCCTGGTCGCGCGGTACCACCTGCGCAAGCGGCTGCACCGGCGGCGGGGGAGGGGGGAGTGCCTGCGCCGGGTCGTGGCGGCCGGGCATCGCGAGGCGGTGGCCGAACTGGTCCGCGAGTTCGGGCGCGCCCCGTACCACGGCATGCAGATCGTGGCCGCCTGCGTCCCGGCCGACGGCGGCCCGGACATGCTCGGGACGGTCCCCGTGGAGGGCGGTCTCGACGAGGTCGCCGACGTCGTCGGACGGACCGGCGCCGACACCGTCGCGGTGCTGGCCTGTCCCGAGCTGGCCGGGGTGGAGCTGCGGCGGCTGGCCTGGCGGCTGGAGGAGAGCGAGACCGAACTGCTGGTCGCCTCGGCGCTGCTGGACATCGCCGGGCCCCGCACCACGATCCGCCCGGCCGCCGGGCTGCCGCTGCTGCACGTGGACCATCCCGAGCTGGCCGGGCTGCGGCGGCTGCTCAAGGGCGTGTTCGACCGGACGGTGGCGGGCCTGGCGCTGATCCTGCTGAGCCCGCTGTGGGCGGTGATGGCGCTGCTCATCCGGGCCGACGACCCGGGTCCGGCGCTCTACGCGCAGGAGCGGATCGGCCGGGACGGCCGCCGCTTCCGGATGCTGAAGTTCCGCACGATGGTCGTCGGCGCCGACCGCCGCCGCGACGTGCTGTCGGCCGCCGGGGGCCGCAACGGCCTGCTGTTCAAGTTGCGCGACGATCCCCGCATCACCCGGCTGGGCGCCCGGCTGCGCCGCTTCTCGCTGGACGAGCTGCCGCAGCTGGTGAACGTGCTGCGCGGCGAGATGTCGCTGGTGGGCCCGCGCCCGCCGCTGCCCGCCGAGGTGGACCGGTACGGCGAGGACGTGCACCGGCGCCTGGCGGTCAAGCCCGGCATGACCGGCCTGTGGCAGGTCAGCGGGCGCTCGGACCTGTCCTGGGACGAGTCGGTCCGGCTGGACCTGCGCTACATCGAGAACTGGTCGCTCACCCTCGACACCCAGATCCTCTGGAAGACCATCGCCGCCGTGGTGCGCGGCTCGGGCGCCTACTGACCGGCCGCCCCCTGAATCCCGCCCCGATCCGGAACGGAACCCTCATGATCATCTTGCATGTGCTCGGCGCGCGTCCCAACTTCGTCAAGGCGGCTCCGGTCATCGAGGCGCTGCGGGCCGGAGGGGTCGGGCAGGCGGTCGTCCACACCGGCCAGCACTACGACGAGCGGATGTCGGAGATCTTCTTCCGCGAGCTGGGGCTGCCCGAG
>NZ_JBHSON010000076.1:0-111138 GCF_042656285.1 Actinomadura rugatobispora
GCCGAGCCGGACCCGGAGCGCGCCTGACCGGTCCGGCCGCGCACCACCCCAGTGCGCGGCCGGACCGGAGCGTTACGAGCGGGCGAGCCGCTCGGACACCTCGTCCTCGGACATGCCCTCCACCATGAGCCAGATCTCCGCGACGGCCTCCAGCCGGCCGGGGCTCTCCTCGAGCTCGGTGAAGCGGCGCGCGATCCCCGCCACGGTCCGCTGGTTGAACACCACGCGGACCGGCAGGGACGTGGTGTCGAGGGCCTCGCGCAGCCGCGCGATGACGGACGTGGCCAGCACCGAGTCGCCGCCCAGGGCGAAGAAGTCGTCGTCGGCGCCGACGCGCTCCACCCCGAGCACGCCGGCGACGACGCGGGCCAGCACCTTCTCCACCCCGGTGCGCGGCGCGGTGTAGGCCCGGCCGCCCTCGCCGCCCGCCTCGGCGGCCAGGGCGGTCAGCGCCTTGCGGTCGACCTTGCCGTTGGCGGTGAGCGGCAGCTCGGCCAGCGGGACGACCAGCTCGGGCACCATGTGCGGCGGCAGCAGCTCGCGCGCGTGGGCGAGCAGCCCCTCGACGCCGCCGGCGTCCGGGCCGGTGACGGCGGCGGCCAGCCGCCCGGCGGCCAGCAGGCCGACCGCGCGGCCCACCTCCGGATGGCTCTCCAGCGCGGCCTCGACCTCGCCGAGCTCGATGCGGAAGCCGCGCACCTTGACCTGGTGGTCGCGGCGGCCGAGGAACTCGATCGTGCCGTCGGGCCAGTAGCGGCCCAGGTCGCCGGTGCGGTACCAGCGGGTGCCCTCGTGCTCCACGAACCGGTCGGCGGTGCGCTCGGGGTCGCCGGTGTAGCCGTCGGCGACGCCCCCGCCGCCGATCCACAGCTCGCCGGCGACCCAGTCGGGACGGTCCCGGCCCAGCTCGTCCACCACCCGGCAGGCGACGCCGCGCAGCGGCACGCCGTATGGGATCGCGTGCCGGCCCTCGGGCACGCGCGCGTCCTCGACTTCGAGCACGGTGGAGTGGATCGCGGTCTCGGTCGTGCCGCCCAGCGCGACGAACCGGGCCCCGGGGGCGCGCTCGCGCAGCAGGCCGGGCAGGTGCGCGCCGACCCAGTCGCCGCCCAGCAGCACCAGCCGCAGAGAGGGCACCGGCCCGGTCGCCAGCAGCATCTCCAGCACCGACGGCACGCAGTTGAGCACGGTCACCGACCAGCGCCCGGCGAGCTCGGCCCAGCGCGCGGCGTCGCGCCGGTCGTCCTGCTCGGGCAGCGCCACCGCGCCGCCCGACGCCCAGGGCGCGAACAGGTCGAACACCGACAGGTCGAAGTCCAGCGCGGACACCCCGAGGGTGGTGTCGGACGCGCCGAGCGCGAACCGCTCCACCAGGTCGCCGATGGTGTTCATCGCGGCGCCGTGCGACACCTCCACGCCCTTGGGCTCGCCCGTCGACCCGGAGGTGAACAGCACGTAGGCGACCTGGCCGGGACGGATCCGCACCGGCAGGTCCAGCGGCGCGGCGTCGCCGGTCTCCACGGAGGTCAGCGGGACGGTCACGCCCGCGCGCTTGCGGATCCGCTCGCGGCGGGCGGCGGGCTGCTCGGGGCCGATGGGGACGTACGCGGCCCCCGCCGCCAGCACGCCGAGCACCGCGACGGCCTGCTCCGGCCCCTTGGGCAGCTCCACCGACACGCGGTCGCCGGGGCGCACGCCGCGCTCCACCAGCCGCGCGGCGACGCGCAGCGCCCGGTCGGCCAGCTCGCCGTAGGTCAGGGTGCCGTCCAGGCCCCAGCGCAGCGCGGGCGCGTCCGGGGTGGCGGCGGCGTGCCCGAAGAAGCCCTCGGTGAGGGTGCGCGCGGGCGGGGCCTCGGTGGCGTTGAGCCCGTGCCGGACGCGCAGCTGCTCCGGCGTCGCGGCGATCCGCAGCGGCTCGTTCCAGTCGGCGTCCGGCGCACCCAGCCGGGTGATCTCGCGGGTGTAGGCGGCGAACATCGTCTCGGCGACGCCGTCGGGGAAGGCGGGATCGCGCACGTCCCAGTTGAGCAGCAGCCCGCCCGACACCTCGGTCACCTGCGCGTCCAGCAGCACCTGCGGGCCCTGCGAGACGATCCACTCCGGTTCGCCGAAGCTGCGCCGGACCCGCTCGCCGAACAGCTCGCCGAGGTTGAGCGCACTGGTGTAGACGATCGGGGCGAGGACCTGCTCGCCGCGCACCCGCGACAGGTCGCGCAGCACCTCCAGGCCGGAGTAGTCGCTGTGCGCGCCCGCGGTGTGCAGCCGCGCCTGGACGGCCCGCGCCCGCTCGACGAACGGCAGCTCCGCGGTGAGGTCGACCTCCAGCATGATCGACCCGGTGAAGTCGCCGACCACCTGGTCCACCTCGGGGTGCACCGGCTCGCGGTGGAACAGCGGCAGGTTCAGCAGGAACCGCGGCGTGGCCGACCAGGCCCCGATGACCTCGGCGAACACCGCGGCCAGCGCCATCGCGGGGGTGACGCCCTCGCCGTGCGCGCGGGCGATGAGCCGGTCCTTGTCGTCCGGGGACAGCCAGTGGTGCATCCGCACCACCCGGTCGCCGGGCTCGGGCACGACCGGCAGCTCGGGCGGGCCGGGCAGGTCGGCGAGCCGTCCGGCCCACCACTCGCGGTCGCGCTCGCGGGCCTCGGCGCGCGGGTCGGCCGCGAGGTAGCGCGCGTAGGTGTAGGTGACGGGATCGAGCGACTCGCCCTCGTACAGCGCGGCGAGGTCGGCCAGCAGGGTGCGGTAGCTCATCGCGTCCGCGGCGACCATGTCGACGTCGAGGTGCAGCCGGGCGGCGCCGCCGGGCAGCAGGCTGAGCCGGGCGTCGAAGACCCGGCCGTCCTCGATCGGGAGGCGCTGCACGGACATCTCCGCGCGCACCCGCTCAAGTTCCGCCGCCGCGCCGCCGTCGCCCGCGTCGCGCAGGTCGTGCACGGCGATGGCGGGGCCGGGACGTTCGGGCAGGACGCGCTGCGTGCCGTCGTCCGACACCGCCACGCGCAGCATCGGATGCCGCTCCACCAACGCGCGCACGGCCGCCTCGAACCGGGTCGGGTCGATCTCGCGGCCGTCGAGCTCGACGTAGAGGTGCGCGGCGACCGACCCGAGCGCCTGCCCGGCATCGCGGCCGATCCAGTACGCGTGCTGCATCAACGCCAGCGGGAACGCCTCGGCGCCGACCTCGGTCTCGGGCTCGGGCTCGGCAGCGGCCGGTTTGGGCTCGACGGCGCCGCGCTCTTCGAGGAGTTCCCACCACTGGTTCAGGGTGGGCCGTTCGGCCAGCTCGGCGAAGCGCACCTCGACGCCGCGCTTGCGCAGCCGCCCGGTCAGCCCCATGAGACGGATCGAGTCCATGCCCAGCTCGATGAGGTTGTCGTCGGGCCGGGCCTCCTCGCCCAGCACCTCGGTCAGCGCGGTGTGCAGTTCGTCCCAGGTCAGCACGGCACTCCTCTTGAAATTTAGGTAAGGCTAACCTAAATCAAGCGCCCTTGACCGTCAACGTCGCCGACGCCGGCACGGCCCCCCGCGGACGGTCCGCGCGCCGCCGGTCCACCGGCACGATCAGCGGCGTCCCGCACTCCGGATCGTCGATGACCTGGCACGGCAGCCCGAACACCCGCTCCACCAGATCCGCCGTCACCACCTCCTCCGGACGGCCCTGGTCGATGATCTCGCCGCCGCGCATCGCCACCAGATGCGTCGCGTACCGGCACGCGTGGTTGAGGTCGTGCAGCACCGCCACCAGCGTGCGGCCCTCCTCGTGCAGCCGCGAGCACAGGTCGAGCACCTCGATCTGGTGCGCGATGTCCAGGAACGTCGTGGGCTCGTCCAGCAGCATGATGGGCGTCTGCTGCGCCAGCACCAGCGCCAGCCACACCCGCTGCCGCTGGCCGCCCGACAGCTCGTCCACCACCCGGCCGGCCAGGTCGGCGACCCCGACCGCGTCCATCGCCTCGTTCACCGCGCGCTCGTCGGCCCGCGACCACTGGCGCAGCAGCCCCTGGTACGGGTACCGGCCGCGCGCCACCAGATCGGCCACCGTGATGCCGTCCGGCGTGATCGGCGACTGCGGCAGCAGCCCCAGCCGCCGCGCGACCTCCTTGCCGTGCAGCGAGGCGATCGGCGCGTCGTCCAGGAAGACCGTGCCCGCCTTCGGCTTCAGCAGCCGGGCCAGCGAGCGCAGCAGCGTCGACTTGCCGCACGCGTTCGGGCCCACGATGACCGTGAACGACCCGTCGGGGATCTCCACCCCCAGCCCCTCGGCCACCACACGCTGCTCGTACGCCAGCGTCAGGCCCTCCGCCCTCAGTCTGCTCACGCGGCCACCTCGCCTAGCGGCTCGGTGGCTGCCTCGCCTAGCGGCTCGGCCATGCGTGAGCTCCGCTGCCGTGTTTTCAAGTTCACTCCGTTCACGGCATACCCCTCCGTCCCTTCGTGGACAGCAACCAGACCAGATACAGGCCGCCCAGCACGCCGGTCACCACGCCGACCGGCAGCGCCACGGGCAGCCGCAGTGAGACCAGGTCGCCGCACACCAGCAGCGCGGCGCCCATCAGACCGGCGGACAGCAGGTGCGGCCCGGTGCGCCGGGTCAGCCGGCGCACCAGCTGCGGCGCGGCCAGCGCGACGAACGGGACCGGGCCGACCGACGCCGTCGCCGCCGCGCACAGCCCCACCCCGGCGACCACGAGCATCGCCCGCGCCCGCTGCACCGGCACGCCCAGCGCCTGCGCCGCCTCGTCGCCCAGCTCCCCCATCCCCAGCTGGCGCGCGAACAGCAGCGCCATCGGGACCAGCACCAGCAGCGCCAGGGCCAGCGGCACGGCCTGGTCCCAGCCCCGCCCGTTCAGGCTGCCGGTCAGCCAGAACGCCGCCTCGTACGCGTCGCGCAGCTCGGCCCGGGTGATGAGGTAGGAGTTGAACGCCTCCAGCATCGCGGCGGCCCCGACCCCGACGAGCACCAGCCGCATGCCGTGCACACCGCCGCCCTTGTAGGCGATCAGGTACACCGCCAGCGCGGTCACCACCGCGCCCAGCACCGAGCTGGCCGCGATGGCCACGAACCCGCCGCCGAACACCAGGATCTGCAGCAGCGCCCCGGTCGCCGACCCCGTCGTGAACCCGATGAGGTCGGGACTGCCCAGCGGGTTGCGCGACATGCTCTGGAAGACGGCCCCGCTCATGCCCAGCGCCAGCCCCGCCAGCAGCCCCACCACAGCCCGCGGCAGCCGCAGCTTCGTGACGATGAACTCGGTGGCCTTGTCGCCCTGACCGACCAGCACCTGGACGACCTCGGCCGGGGAGATGGGGAAGTCGCCCGTCCCCACCACGAAGACCGCGGCGCCGCAGGCCACGGCCAGCAGCGCGGCGCTCACCGCGGCGATCCGCGGATCGAATCGCACCGACACGCTCCCGGCGCGCACCACCCGGCCGGACCCCTTGTCCATGCGCGGCCCCGCCGAGGCACCCAGCGCCTTCATAGTTTCCGCATCCCTCCGCGCCGCACCATCAGCATGAAGATCGGCGCGCCCAGGAACGCGGTGACCAGCCCCGTCTCCAGCTCGCCCGGCGTCACGACGCGTCCCACCACGTCCGCGCCCAGCATCAGCACCGGCGCCAGCAGCAGCGAGTACGGCAGCACCCACCGCTGGTCGGGCCCGACCCACGCCCGCACGACGAACGGCACCGCCAGCCCCAGGAACGCGATCGGCCCCACCGCCGCGGTCGCCGAACCGCACAGCACCACCACCGCGACCGCGCCCAGCGCGCGCGTGCGCCCCGGCCGCACGCCGAGCGCCTGCGCGGACTCCTCGCCGAGGTCCAGCGCGTTGAGCGCCCGCGCGAGCGACAGCGCCAGGACCGTTCCCACCAGCAGGAACGGCAGCACCTTGACGAAGACCCCCAGATCGCGTCCCGACAGCGAGCCCACCTGCCAGAACCGGAACCCGTTGAACGTGCGCGGGCTCATCAGCATCAGCCCGGCCGTCAGCGCGGTGAACACCGCGTTGATCGCCGCGCCCGCCAGCACCAGCCGCCCGGGCGAGGCCCCGCCCCGGCCGTGCGCGCCGATCAGGTAGACCAGCACCCACGCCCCGGCCGCACCGGCGAGCGCGGCCCACACGTAGACCATCACCTCGTCCGTGCGGACCAGGCTCATGACCGTCACCACGGCCAGCGCGGCACCGCCGTTGACGCCCAGCAGCCCCGGCTCGGCGAGCGGGTTGCGGGTCAGCGCCTGCATCAGCGCCCCGGCCAGCCCAAGCGCGCCGCCCACCGCCACGCCGAGCAGCGTCCGCGGCAGCCGCAGCTCGCGCACGATCAGCGCGTGCTCCGAGCCGTCCGGCGCGAACAGCGCGCCGAACACCTCACCCGGCGGGATCCGCTGCGCCCCGATCGCGAAGCTCGCCGTCACCGCGACCACGAGCAGTCCCGCCAGCACGAGCAGCCCGGCCCACCGGCCGGCGCGGATCCCGCTCCGCACGGGCGGCGGGCGGTCGCTCGGGGGGGCTTTCCGCACGGACGTCAGCACAGATTTAGGCTAGCCTAAGCTAAATCGCCACGCGATCCCCCAACCCGGCATCCTCACGCGGTGCGCCGGGACCGGCGTCCCGCCAGCCGCGCCGCGACGGGCGCGAGGACCGCGATCCGCGCCGGTCTGCCCATCGCCAGGGCGACAAGGCAGTACCCCCTCAGCACGATCGGCAGCAGCAGGAACCCGGCCGTGAAGACGTTCAGGACGATGTCGTTCTCGGGCATCGGTTCATTGCCGTACCGGACCAAGCCGTAGCCGACGCCGACCATCGTGCCGACGACGGTGTAGAGGACCGTCAGCACGTCGATCGCAACGCACTGCCACGCGTGGAACCTTGCCAGGCCGGTCCTCGCCCTGACCAGCACCAGGCCGAGGAAGAACGGCAGGAAGTAGGCGGCCGCCGCCGGGCCGAGTCCTTCCCGCGCGGCGGGATGCGGCGCCGTTCCCACCGGCGGGAGAACCGGCCCGGCGCGGTGCGGAGGCAGCGGAGCACGCTGCGGCGGGACGAACGGCTGCGGAACGGGCGGGCGGGGAACGGGCGGCTGCGGAAGGGGCGGCCAGGTGGCATGGCGCCGGACGTCCTCCACCGCTTCGCGGGCCCTCGCGGAGACCTGCCGGCTGTCGTCGTGCTGCATGGCCACCAGGCGTTCGAGGGCCGTGGCCCCCGCCGGGAGGCCGTCGCGGGCGAGACGCCACAGGGCGTTCACCGCCTCCAGGCGGGACCCGGTCAGCAGGCTGCCGGCCGCGGAGAGCACCTCCTCGGGGATCGGCCGGGGCCGGGCCCCGCGCGGGCTGGAGGCGACCACCAGCTCGCCGCGCACGTCCACGAACTTGGTCGGCGTCTGGTTCGACGTCGTCTCCCGGATCCGCCCGTACGCGTACTCGTACAGCTCGTCGATGGTGACCCGGCCGTCGCCGTTGAGATCCGCCTCGCCGGTCCGCAGCCCTTGGATGACGGCGCTGGTGAAGACGGACGGGCGCGGCCCGCCGGCGGTGGGCCGGCCCGCCGACACCCGGCCGTGGTCGACCTCGAAGGAGTACTCCAGCGACGTGGACGAGCACAGCACGGCGCAGCCCGATCCTCTGAGGCGTTCGGCGACGTCCACGTTGCCGCCGGAGCGGGCGACCATGCCGCGCGTGAAGGCGCCGCTGTGGCAGCAGTCGAGCAGGAGCACGATGTTCCTGGAGCGGCTGTGCCGGAGCTGGTCGCTGACGTAGGCGGCCGGGACGGCGGTGGAGTTCGGCCGGGCGAGGCGGGTGCCCGTGGTCGCGAAGTAGAACCGTCCCGCTTCGTCCTTGTAGCCGTGGCAGGAGAAGTACAGCAGGAGGACGTCGTCGGGCTCCGCGTCGGCGAAGTGGTCTTCGATCGCCTCCATCACCAGGTGGGCCGGGTCGTTGCGCAGAACCCGCACGGAGAAGCCCCCGATGGCCTGGTCGGCCAGGACCGCCTCCAGTTCGTGCACGTCCTGCATCGGCGAGCGCAGCCGCTGGAGTCCGGGGTCGGAGTACCGATCCGACGCGATCAGGAGAGCTCGTCTCGGGTTTCGGGATGCCGCGTCAGCCATTCGATCAGTTGCTGTTCCTGCTCCGGGGACGGGTCGGAAATCTCGATGGAGTCGGCCCCGCGCGTGACCTTGATGGTCCGGTCGGGGCGGGCCGCGAGCCAGGCGAAGACGCCCTCGGCGAACGCCGCGACCACCGGGCTGGCCCCCAGGGCGACGACGAGCGCGCCCAGCGCGGCCACCGCCCCCGACTTGGCCCCCTCGGGCGCGGCGCCCATGGGACGCCGGACCCGGAGGTCGCGGTCGGCCAGATCCCGGTACAGCCGCACGGTCAGCTCGTCCAGCCGGAGAGGGTCGGCGCGGCTCTCCCTGATTTCCACGAAGGCGGTGTCCATGGTGAATTCCTGCATGCCCGTTCGACGTGGCCGCCATTGATCGCGATGGCACGAACGGTGTCTCGATTGCGAATACACTCGCAGGTAACCAAAACAAAGCCGACATTTCCGAATTGGCATTAACCATGGCGGCGGCGCCCCCCGGAGTGAGGGGCGCCGCCGTTCTTCCTTTCGTCAGTGCGCGGCCAGCGCGTCCTTCTCCGGCCCGGCGTTCGGGGCCTCGCGCGGCGGGGGCGCCTCGGACAGGGCCAGGCGGGCGTGCACGGGACGCAGCGCCCGCGGCAGCCACCAGTTCCGCCGCCCCAGCAGCGTCATGGTGGCCGGGACCATCAGCATCCGCACGACGGTCGCGTCCAGCGCCACCGCCAGCACCAGGCCCAGCCCGATCGTCTTGATGGGCGCGAAGCCCCCGGCCACGAACCCGGCGAACACGATGCCGATGAGCAGGGCCGCCGCCGTCACGATGCCGCCGGTGCGCTGCAGCCCCTCGGCGACCGAGCCGCGCGGGCCCGCCCCGGCCAGCCAGCGCTCGCGGATCCGCGACAGCAGGAACACCTCGTAGTCGACCGACAGCCCGAACGCGATCGCGCCGATCAGCACCGGGACGGTCAGGTGCACGTATCCCAGGCCCTCGCCGCCGACCAGGCCGGCGAGGTGGCCGTCCTGGAACACCCAGACCACGATGCCCAGCGCGGCGCCGATGCTCAGCAGGTTGGTCAGCACGGCCTTGACCGGCAGGATCAGCGAGCCGGTGAAGGCGAACAGCAGCAGCAGCGTGCCCAGCGCCACGACCGCGACGGCCCAGGGCAGGCGTTCGGCGAGCATCGCCCGGTAGTCCATCAGGCCCGCGGTGTCCCCGGTGACCTGGACGCGGAACGGGGCGGGCAGGTCGCGGACGGCCTCGACGGCGCGGCGGGCCGCCGGGCCCTCGGCCGAGCCGGTCGGGGTGGCCAGCACGATGGTGGTGCGCGGCGCGATCTGCTCGGCGCGCACGTCGGTGACGCCCGGCCGGGCGGCGAGCGTCCGGCGCAGCCGCTCGACGCCGGGGTCGTTCACCGGCGCGTCCGCGATCACCTGGATGTCGCCGCCGCGGCCCGACCGGTCCGGGAAGTGCGCGTTCAGGCCGTTCCACATCTGCCGGGTCTCGGTCGAGGACGGCAGCATCCGCGGGTCGCCCTGGGAGATGCGCATCCCGAACAGCGGCAGCGCCAGCGTGACCAGCACGAGGCCCGAAACGGCCAGGGTCAGCACGGGCCGCCGCTGCACGGCGCCCGCGACCCGCGCGAACACGCCGCGCCCGCCGTCCCGGCGCCTGGACGCGGAGATCCGGTGCCCGAACCGGCCCAGCAGCGCGGGCAGCAGCGTCAGCGCGACCGCCATGTCGACCACGACGACGGCGGCGCCGGCCAGGCCCATCGAGCGCAGGAACGGGTCGGGGAAGACGACGAGCCCGGCCAGCGCGACGGCCACGGTCAGGCCGGAGAACATGACGGTCCGTCCCGCGGTGGCGACCGTGCGGGCCACGGCCTCGCCCACGTCGGCCGTGGCCTGCCGCTCCTCCCGGAACCGGTTGACCATCAGCAGGGCGTAGTCGACGGCCAGGCCCACGGCCAGCATCGTGGTGATCTGGATGGAGTAGACGGAGATGTCGGTGACGGCGCTGAAGGCGAACAGGATCCCGAAGGTGCAGCCGACCCCGGCGAAGGCGACCAGCAGCGGCAGCCCGGCGGCCAGCAGCCCGCCGAACACGACCAGCAGCAGCACCAGCAGGACCGGGGTGCTGAGCAGCTCGGCGCGGACGACGTCGCGGCCGGCCTGCTCGTCGAACTCGGCGCCCGACAGCGGCCCGCCCGCGACGGTGACGCGGGCGTCCACCGCGCGCAGCCGTTCGGCGGCGGCCTCGGCGGCCCGTTCCTGGACGTCCTTGCCGGGCGCGAGGGTGATCTCGACGAGGAGCGCGGCACCGGTCGTGGCCGACGGCAGCGGCCCCTCGACACCGGTGACGCCCGGCACCGCGCGGACGGCGGCCAGCGCGGCCGACACCTCGCGGTTCAGCCGCGGGTCGTCGGCGGGCCGCCCGGTGATGACGGCGGTCAGGCTCTCGGGGCGGGGGGCGAGCCGCTCGACGCGCTGCTCGGCGCGGCTGGACTCGCTGCCGGGGACGGTGCCGACGTCGCCGACCAGGCGGCCGAACACCCCGACGCCGATGCCGAAGCCGGCGAACACGACGGCGCCCCAGAGCACGATGACGACCCAGGGCCGCCGGACGGCGAATGCGGAAACGGAACGGATCACGACAGCCTCCTACGCTTGCGTGGCTGCTCCGATGCTCCGCCGGAGACGCGTCCGGCGAATCGCCGCCAGGAGCGGACTTGCGGGCCGCTCTCAGGAGCGGCCGGCCTCACTCTCAGGAGGGGGCGGGCGGCGCGTTCTCGCCGGGCTGGACCAGGCCCGTCTCGTAGGCCAGCACCACGGCCTGGACGCGGTCGCGCAGGCCCAGCTTGCTCAGCAGGCTGCTGACGTGGGTCTTCACGGTGTGCTCGGTGACGTACAGCTCGCGGGCGATCTCCGCGTTCGACAGTCCCCGGGCCACCTGCCGGAGGGTGTCGGTCTCGCGGGCGGTGAGCGTGGCGAGCCGGGAGTCGTCGGCTGGACGCGGCGCTGCGTGCCGCCCGCCCCGTCCCACCACGTCGGCGATCAGGCGGCGGGTCACGGTGGGCGCGAGCAGCGCCTCTCCCCCGGCCACCACCCGCACCGCCTCGACCAGCTCGGCCCGCCGCATGTCCTTCAGCAGGAACCCGCTGGCCCCGGCCCGCAGCGCGTCGTAGACGTACTCGTCGAGGTCGAAGGTGGTGAGGACCAGCACCCTGGCGGCGGTGTCGCGGCAGACCGCGGCGGTCGCCTCGATGCCGTCGACGTTGGGCATGCGCACGTCCATCAGCACCACGTCGGGCCGCAGCTCGCGCGCCGCCCGGATCGCCTCGGCGCCGTCGGCGGCCTCGCCGACCACCTCCAGGTCGGGCTGCGCGGACAGGATCATGCCGAAACCGTCGCGCACGAGCGCCTGGTCGTCGGCGATGAGGACGCGGATCGGCACGCGATCAATCTAGGCCAGCGGCAGGCTGGCCGTCACGCGGTAGCCGTCTCCGCCGGGGCCCGGTCCGGCCGCCAGTTCCCCGCCGGAGGCCGCCACCCGTTCCCGCATCCCCACGAGCCCGAGCCCGGCGCCCCCGCCGCCCCCGCCGAACGCGCCGCGCCCGTCGTCGCGGACCTCCACGTCCAGCGCGCCGTCCCGCCAGCTCAGCCGCACCCGGACCTGGTCGGCCGCCGCGTGCCTGACCGTGTTCGTCAGCGCCTCCTGCACGATCCGGTACGCGGTGACGGCCAGGTCGGACGGGACCGGCCGCGGCTCCCCGTCCACCTCCAGCGTCGCCTCGAGCCCGGCGTGCCGGACGTCGTCCACCAGGGCGGGCAGCGCTTCCAGGCCGGGCGGCGGCCGCCGGGATGCCCCGCCCTCCTCCGCGCGCAGCACGCCCAGCGCCCGCCGCAACTGCGCCAGCGCCTCCCGCGCCGTCTCGGAGATGGTGTCGAACACCTCCTCCGCCTTGTCGGGATCGGTGCGCACGGCGACCGGCCCCGCCTCGGCCTGGATCACGACCATGCTCATGGAGTGCGCCATGATGTCGTGCATCTCCCGCGCGATGCGCTCCCGCTCACGGGTGGCCGCGGCGACCTGCCCCTCGGCGAGGCGCGCCGCCCGTTCCTCCAGCATCGCGATCCGGTCGCGCCGCGCCCGCGCGCCGACGCCGAGGGCGTACGCCGCCGTGAACGCGATCCCGACCAGGCCGAGGTTGAGCACCTTCTCCTGCGGCACCCCGACCGACAGCATGACGCCGACGAACGTGCCCGCCGCGGCGATCAGCCGCTCCTTCGGCGGGCACAGCGCCGCGAAGGTGTAGGTGACGACCAGCTGCGCGGGCGGCAGATCGCCCAGCGCGCCCGTCATCGCCTGCACGATCGTGCAGACGCCGACGACCTGGGTGACCCAGAACGGGTACCGGCGCCGCCACAGCAGCGCCGCCGACGCGGCCCCGGCCACCAGCGGCATGTACCAGAAGAACCGCTCGTTCACGATCGACTGGATGACCGCGTTGGCCAGGCACGCGACCGCGATGACCGCGTCCACGGCCACGGGCGGCAACGTCTGGGCCCGCGTCACAACCCGGGAGAAGAACGACACGGCCCCAAGTATCTTTTCCCGAGCCGCCCCTGTCCTCACTCCCAAGAGCGACCCCGGGCGCCCCAGAGTTAACGATCTACGCCGTAGATGACGCGGCCTCGGCGGGGGACGCCGTCGATCTCGGAGTAGAGGCGCAGGCACCAGATGACCCGGCCGGGGTGGGCCTGGCTGACCATGGGGACGTCGTCCTCGGTGAGGTCGCGGACGTCCCGGAACCGGCGGGCCGGTTCGCGTACCCGCGCCCGGCCCGGCAGTCCGGCGGCGAGCGCGAACACCAGTTCGTGGGCGCGGGACGCCAGGCCGTTCCACCAGGAGGCGGGGTCGGCGGCGGGCGGCAGGTGCGCGACCGAGCACAGGGCCTCGTCGATCGCGACGAGGGCTTCGAGCGCGCGCGACGGCCCGTCGCGGAGGGCGGCGGGGTACGCGGCGAGCCTGGTGAGCAGTTCCCTGGTGTGGTCGGCTCGGGCGGACGCCTGGGCGAGGGGGCGCGGCTGGGGGGTGAGGCTTTCGAAGTAGAGGGCCTCGGGGTCGAGCTCGGCGACGGCCAGGACCTGTGAGGCCAGCGCGGTGAGGGCCTTGCCCGTCGGGTCCTGGGGTGGGACCGGGGCCAGGGCCTGGGCCACTTCGGGGACGGGGGCGGCGCCGACGGCCGTGCGGACGCCGCGGATGCCCTGGTCGGGCCAGGGCAGCAGCAGGTCCTCCTCGGAGTCGAGCGCGGGCAGCAGCAGGGGCGCGGGGGCGTCCGGCGCCGCCGGGACGGCCCGCGCCGCCTGCTCCCGCCATGACTCGGCGGTCTTGCGGGGCAGCCGCAGCAGCGCGCAGTTGAACGCGATCCACTGCCGGGCGGGGTCGTCCTGGCGGCGGATGTCGCCGAGGTGCTCGCGGACGGCCCGGTCGGCGTGGAAGCGGTCGAGCAGGACGGCGACCGGATCGGGCGCCGGTTCGGGGGCCGGTTCCGCGACGGCCGCCGGGGGCGGCGCGGGTCCCGCGGGCACGGGCTCGGCCGGGTCGTCGAGCAGGCCGCCCAGGACGGCGCGCACGCGCGTGAACGGCTCGGCGCCCGGGTCGCCGGGATGGAGCAGGGCGGTGTGGTCGAGGGCGCGCGCGAGCAGCCTCAGCCCGTCGCGGAACGTCCCGGCAAGGTCGGAGTCGGGGGTGGCGAGCAGGCCGCGGAACGCGGCGAGGTCGTCCCCGGGGACGGTCGTGTCCGGGGTGGGTTCGTTCACTGCTCACCGCTGAACGGGTCGCGCGCCTCGTCGAGCTGCAGGGCGGGCTCGGCCAGTTCGGTGCTGAACACGGCGCCGGGGTCCTGCTCGACGTGCGGCAGGTCGTCCGCGCGGACGAACGGGGGGCCGCCCGGGTGCAGCCGCAGCAGCCCGTCCTCGTCGATGGACACCCAGCACGCCACGTAGGGCGCCTCCGGCGGCGGCCCGCCCTCGCCGACGCGCACCACGTCGGTGCTGTCGTTGAAGCGCAGGTGGAACGTCCACCCGCCCTTGCGCGGGGGGCGGCGCAGCGGCAGCGGCGACAGCAGCCCGGCGCGCACCCGGCCGTCCCGGCCGCGGAACCGGTCGGGCAGCACGGCCGGGTAGATCCGGCCGTCGGGCCCGACCGCGAGGTCGCCGAAGACGACCGATCCGCCCGCGGGTTCCTCCGGCGGGGTGTCCACCACGAGCTGGAAGCGGGGCCCGGGCTCCTCGCCCCGCGCCGCGGCCCTGCCCATGTTGGCCAGCACGTCGTGGACGTTGCCGAACGCCTCGCCCTCCACGACGTAGTGCGGCCGGTCGCCGCGCCACAGGTGCAGGGTGGGGGTGAGCTCGTGGCTCATGTCCAGCGTGGTGCGGATCTCGGCCGGCCACACCGAGGCGCTGAGGTCCTCGGCGCCCGGGCGGCTCTCGTAGCTGAACGAGCCCCAGCGCAGCGACGCCGAGCCCTCCACCTTCCGCATGATCTGGAAGCTGCGCAGCAGCGGCCCGGTGCCGTCGGTGCGGACGCGGGTGCCGTGGTCGGCGTCGACGATGTCGAGGGAGTCCCCGGCCGACAGCACCACCAGCTCCTGGCCGTCCTGCCCGGCCAGCGCGAACGAGCTGGGCAGCCCGCGGAACAGGTTCTCCACCTCGACGTCGATGACCGAGTCGTCCTCGCGCAGCCGGGCGGCGGCGTTGGCGGGCTGGTCGTGGCCGAACTGGCGCAGGCTCTCGGCCCAGCACGCGCCGATGGACGCGGCGTTCTTCGGCAGCGTCCGCTCGACCTTGATGTCGTGCGCCGACCAGGCGAAGGTCTCGTGGCCGCCGGGGCGGGCCCCGAACCCGGCGGCGAACTCCTCTTCCACCAGCGGCAGCGCGCTGGCGTTGCCGGTGAGGATCAGCTCGTCCAGCCGCTCGTCGCGGTCCCGGAACCGCTCCTCGACCAGCGCGTTGGCCAGCTCGACGACGCGCCGCACCGACGGGCGGGCCAGGTCCTCGAACTGGGCGCTCTGCAGGACCAGCTCGTCCACACCCTGCTCGGGGATCCGCGCCCGCGTGTCGGTGAGGGCGCGCAGGATCCGGCCGAGGACGGCCTTGGAGACGGTGTACGACCCGGATCCGCCGGCGGCGCCCAGCTCCCGCTTGGCCTTCTCGGCCTCGTCCCACAGCATCTCGAAGGCGCGGCGGCGGCGCGGGTGCCGCTTCCAGTGCGTCGGGACGATGTCCTCGACCAGCTCGGTGATCTCGCCGGGCAGCGGCAGCTCGTCGCCCACGTGCATGGGCAGGCTGCCGGCCAGGTAGAGGCCGTCGGGGCCGCGCAGGTCGTCGGGGAGGGAGGCGGCCAGCCGCTGGGAGTCGTGGGCGAGCAGCGCGTCGGCCAGCTTCAGCTTGAGCCAGTGGAAGACGCGCAGCGTGATGAGGTTGCCGCCGAGGTTGGCGTGGCCGCTGGAGCCGCGCAGCGTCGGGACGATCCGGTAGTAGCGGCCGGTGAAGCGCGGGTCGCCGCCGGGCAGCGGCGGTGTCTCGTCGCTGAGCACGAAGGTGATGAGCGCGATGTCGGTGGTGCCGCCGCCGATGTCGACCACCAGGACGTTGCGCTGCCAGTGGCCGGGGCGGCCGGGCAGCGGGCGGCAGCGCGCCCGCAGCGCCTCGATGCCGCTGCCCGAGCGGGCCCCGACGTCCTTCATCAGGAAGAAGAACGCCGCGCCGACCGCCTCGTCGTAGCTGGTGTAGACGGTGGAGACGCCCAGCGCCTCGCGCACGATCGGGCGCAGCTCGCCGCGCACCTTGAGCGAGGCCATCGCGGGGTAGGTGACCACGACCCGGCCGATCGGCCGCCTATCCATCAGGCGGCGGTGCTCGCGGCGGTTGGTGCGGTCGATGAGGTCGGCGTAGGAGGCGCCGATCAGGTCGCGGACGGTGAGGTCACGGCCGTCGAGGGTGGTCTCGACCTGGTCGAGGCGGTCGAAGCGGGACTTGACGCCGTAGAAGACCCGCGGGCCCCCGTCGCCGTCGCCGCCGCCGTCGGCCTCGGGGACGTCGACGGTGGCGCGGCCGAGCCGCACCCGCGGCGGGTCGACGGAGGTGACCTCGGCGCGGCTGGACAGGACGGTGTCGCCCTCGTTGGGGTCGAGCACGATCTGGTGGAGCGAGCGGGTGTCGAGGGCGGGGACCGCGAACGCCGCGTCGTAGCAGCGGTGCAGCCCGACCGCCAGCCACGACCGCAGCGGGTCGCCGGCGAACTGCAGGTCGAGGTCGAGGCGGCGCAGCATCTCGTGCAGCAGCTCGTCGCTGGTGGACCGGCGCGCGCGCAGCGCCGACACCAGGTCCCGCACCGGATCGGCGGAATCGCCGTCGCCGGGCAGGAGGGTCTCGGCGATCTCGGCGAGCAGCTCGTGCCATTCGTCGGCGGCGTCGCCGTAGGGGTCATGCCGTTCGCCCGGGACCGACTCCAGCAGCGCGACGAGCCGGTTGCGCAGCTCCTCCTGCTGGTTGGACGACATGGCGACGCGCTGCACCAGCTCGCTGTCCAGGAGCGTGACGGTGGAGTTGCTCGTGCCCAGGTCCACCGCGGCGAACCCGTGGTGCCGGTCGGTGCCGACCTCGTTCGCCACGGGCTCGGCGGCCTGCTGGGGAGCCTGCTGCGCCGCCGGCTGGGGAGCCTGCCGCGGTGGCGGAGGAGCGTGCTGCGGGGCGGGGACCGGCTGCCCGGGGACCGCCGCGAACTCCTGCACGGCCGACGGCGGCGGCGCGTACGAGGCCGGGGCGTAGGGCGGCGGGGCCTGCGCCGCCGACTGCGCCTGCGGCGGCGGGACGGGCGGCGTCCGCGACGACGACGGCCGGAAGATCACGTCGCACGCGACCCGCTGGGACATCTCGATCCCCGGGTCGCCCTTGCCCGCCGCCGGCAGCCCCCGGTAGACCACGTCCAGGACGAGCCGGACCGCGCCGGCCGCCTCCACGTCCATCGCCGGGATCGACGGGCCCGGCACCCGGATCTGCGCGTGCAGCGGCTCGGCCGGGACCCGCGCGGCGCGGTAGGCGTTCCGGACGACCTCGCGCAGCACCCGCGATCCGCTGCCGGCCTCCAGGTCGGCGGCGACGCCGGTGAGCCAGACCGGCGGGTGCGTCGGCGTGACCAGCAGGTCGGGCAGCAGGTAGCGGCCCGCCTGCTCGTACAGTTCCAGCGGCCCGCCGCCCCACTGGCCGGGCGTTCCGGCCGGCGGCGCGATCCGCACGATGAGCGGCATCAGAGATCCCCCTGTCCCTGGTCGTCGAGAAGGGCGGCGGCGAGGGCGCCCAGCGCGGCGCCGTCCGAGCGCCGCGACTGGCCGAGCGCCTCGGCCGCCAGCCTCCCGTAGTCGCCCTCCGGCAGCGCCTCCAGCCGCCGGACGAGCGCCGCGCGGACGTCGTCGACCAGCGCCCGGCGCCGCCGTTCGGCCTGGAGCATCACCTTGCGGGTCAGCGCGTTGACCAGTTCCCGGCGCACCGCCATCACCTGGATCTGGTGGCGGCGCAGCTCCAGCTCGTCGGTGGGCCAGCCGTGCGGGACCGGGTAGTCCGGGTGCCAGGGCAGGCCGTGCTCGCGGCGGAGCGGGAACTCCTGCACCTGCGCGCTCTCGCCGGGCGGCCGGTCCGCGCCGTCCGCGCCGCTCGCCGCGCTCGCGCCGTCGACGCCGTCCAAGCCGTCCGCGTCGTCCGCGGCGGCGCGGCGTGCGTGCGCGACGTCCTGCCGCACCCAGCCGAACGCCAGGAACGGCTCGACCCAGGACAGCGCCTCGGGGTCGCCCGCGCCGTCCGCGCCGTCCAGCAGCGTCCTGATCTGGCGGCGCAGGTCGTGGGCGTCGTCGTCGCGCGCCGCGATCCAGCGGTCCAGCAGCGTCCGGTCCAGGTCGACGATCTGCGACTCCAGGCGTTCCAGCGCGGCGCTGAAGCTCTTCTCCAGCTCGCCGGTGTCGTTGGGGCGCAGCTCGCGCCGGTCGAGCTGGCGGATCGGGACGACGCCGCGCTCCACCGCCTCCAGCAGCTGCCGCCATTCGGGCCAGCGGAAGACGTCGCCGACGACGCGTTCCTCCACGGCCGCGCGCAGGCCCGCGTCGCCCTCGGCCTGGTCCATCTGGGGCCGCACGTTCTGCAGCAGGCCGCGCGCGTTCCGGGCGACCTGGACGAGCAGGCGGCGCAGCTCCCGCTGCTCGGGGGTGGGGCGGCCGGCGGGGCGGCGGTCGTCGGGGCGCAGCGCGCGGGCCAGGTCGCGCTGCGCGTCGGCGCGGTCGGCGACGAGGCGGGCCATCCGGTCCAGCCGCAGCGGCATGCCGTGCTCGCCGACGTGCCGGGCGATGGTGTCGCGAAGCCGGGCGATGCCGCCGTCGGCCGCGGCGGCCTCCAGGAGGGCGCCGAGCGGGCGGCCCGGGTCGTCGGCGTTGAGCCGCTGCGCCAGCCGCCGCCAGCCGTCGGCGCACGCCCGGGTCGTCGCGGCGTTGCCCACCTCGACCGGGGACGCCTCGCCCTCCAGGCGCAGCCGCGCGTAGA
The DNA here is from genome assembly GCF_042656285.1 of Actinomadura rugatobispora. Taxonomy (GTDB): domain Bacteria; phylum Actinomycetota; class Actinomycetes; order Streptosporangiales; family Streptosporangiaceae; genus Spirillospora; species Spirillospora rugatobispora. The sequence goes on from NZ_JBHSON010000076.1 coordinate 18,672, forward strand.
GGGCGGAGGCCAGCGTGATCCGGTCGGTGTGGCCGTGGGTGACGGCCTGCTCGGCGATGCCGAGCAGGGTGCGCAGCGCGTCGGAGTGGCCGAGGACCGTCTCGGTGCGCAGCGGGTCGGGCGCCGCCTCGGCACCGTGCAGCCCGCCGGGCAGCCGGTCCAGCCGGTTGGCGACCACCAGGCAGGACGGCGCCAGCTTGGCGGAGCGGGTGCGTTCGAAACGGGTGATCAGGCCGAGCGGCGCCTCGTCGTAGGGGGACTCGGCGTCCAGCATGATGACGATCGAGGTGAGCCGGTCGATCTCCTGGTCGGCGAGGTAGGCGTCGCGTTCCTTGGAGGCCAGGCTGCCCAGCCCGGGGAAGTCGACCAGGCTCACCGACTCGGCGCCCAGGTCCCCGAGCGCCCACACGGAGGCGGGCACCAGCACGTCCAGGTGGATGCGGCGGACGAACGCGAACCCCTCCGCCAGCGCCTCCTCGGTCAGCCGGCCGCCGGGCCGGATCGGCAGGCCGGGGCCGGGCCGGGGCGGCATGTCGCCGCGGGCGGTCTCCAGGACGTCGGTGTCGAGCCGGATCGCGCTGGCGCTGAGCGTGGCGAAGTCGACCTGCTCCTCGCGGCCGAGCACCTCCCGCCCGGCCAGGCACGCGGACCGGAACGCCAGCAGCTCCAGGATCCGCAGCCGCAGCGCGGTGCTCCCGGTGGGCCAGCCGCGCTCCTCGAACCAGCGCACCAGCCCGCCCCAGCCCTCGGGGGTGAAGCGGGCGGGGCCTTCGGGCAGCAGGCCGTCCAGCTCGGCCAGGGCCCGGTCGTCGAGTTTGCCCGAGCCGCGGGCGGTGTCGCGGACCGCGTCGAAGAGCGCGGCGAGGCAGCCCGCGAGGTCGGTCTCGTTGAGGAACTCCACGCGGGCCCCGGTGAGCCGCGACTCCGCCACCTCCCCGTCGGCCGGGGCCGCCGGGCGCAGGTGCAGGACGGTCACGTTCCCGGTCGTCGGCGCGTACCCGCTGGGCAGCAGGTCGGGGCGGCCGAGCAGCATGTTGAGCAGCAGCGTCTTGCCGGTGCTGTGGACGCCCAGCACGCCGACCGTGACCGGCTCGTCGGCGCAGCGGCGGACCAGTTCGGCGCGGTCCAGGAACGCCCGGCGGGCCTCCTCGGCGCCCTGCGGCAGCTCGCCCGCCTCCGCGACCCGGGCGACCAGGGCGTCGTTGGCGCGGCGCAGCCGCTCGATCTCGGCGGCGGCCTCGGCGGGATCGCCCGCGGCGATCCTGCTCCTCGACTCCATGCTGGGTACCCCCGCGAACCCCGACGACTACGGTACGACGACCGTATCGGCTTCCGACTGACATCTCTCTCTATGTGACGCACAGTGGCAACGTCCCGATCCGGCCGATTCCGCTGCGGCGAGGTCAGCACAGGCGGTCGGTGGCGACGATGTCACGGGACGAGGTGCCGACCATGACCGACGTGCAGCCCGGGGCAGCGCGCCATGCGCCGGCGGTCTCGTCCCAGTAGGAGAAGGCCCGGTCGTTCAGGGGCATGGTGACGCGGCGGCTCTGCCCCGGGTCCAGTCTCACCTTGGCGAAGCCCTTGAGCTGCCTGGGCGGCTGGGGCGCCTCGGCCGTACCGGGCAGGCCCAGGTACAGCTGGGGGACGGCGGTGCCGCGCCGGGCGCCGGTGTTGGTCACGGTGACCTCGACGCGGTCGCGGTGGACGGCGAGGCCGCCGAACGCGAACGTGGTGTAGGACAGGCCGTGGCCGAAGGCGAACCGCGGTGTGATGCGGCGGGCGTCGTAGTGGCGGTAGCCGACGAGGACTCCCTCGGAGTAGTGGACGCTGCCGTCGCGGCCCGGGTACTGGGCGGGACCGCCGGACGCCGGGGCGTCGCGTTCGGCGGCCGGGAAGGTGACCGGGGACCGCCCGCCCGGGTCGACGTCGCCGAACAGCACCCGCGCCAGCGCGTTGCCGCCCTGCTCGCCGGGGTACCACGCCTGGACGATCCCCGCGACCCGGCCGGCCCACGGGAGCAGGACGGGGCCGCCGTTCTCCAGCACCACCACCGTCTCCGGGTTGGCGGTGGCCACGGCCTCGATGAGGGCGTCCTGGTCGCCGCGCAGCGCGTCGCCGCAGATCAGCGCCAGGCACCACTGGTCGGCGAACTCGGTGCGGGCGTCGGCCGCCACCACGACCGCCACGTCGGCGCGGCGGGCGAGCGCGGCGGCGCGGGCCCGGTCGGCGCCCGCGTCGTGGTCCACCCGGATCCCCGCGCGGGCGGCGCGCTCCCTGATCCCCTGGAGCGGCGTCACCGGCGAGCGCGCCAGGACCTGGGACGAGCCGCCGCCGCTCACGTACGCGTCCGCCGCCGATCCGATGACCGCGATCGACGCGGGCCGGTCGAGGGGGAGTACGCCGCGGTCGTTCTTCAGCAGCGTGACGCCCTCCTCGGCCAGCTCGCGGGCGGCGGCCAGGTGGGCGGGCACGTCGATGGTCTCCGGGGCGTTCGGGTACGGCGGCCGGTCGAAGACCCCGAACGCGAACATGGTCCGCAGGATCGCCCGGACCCGGGAGTCGAGGGTGGCCTGGTCGAGCCGTCCGGCGGCGATCTCGGCCCGCACCGACAGCGGGTTGAAGCGCTGCCCGATCGGCATCTCCAGATCGAGCCCGGCGCGGGCGGCGGGGGCCGTCCCGGACAACTGGGTCATCCAATCGGACACGACGATGCCGGGGAAGCGCCACTCCTCCCGCAGGACGCGTCCGAGCAGCGTGCGGTTCTCGCAGTTCCAGGCCCCGTTGACCTTGTTGTAAGCACACATGACCGTGGCGGCCCCGCCCTCCCGGACGGCGGCCTCGAACGGCGGCAGGTAGATCTCGCGCAGCGCCCGGTCCCCCACCACCGCGTCCACGGTGTACCGGTCGGCCTCCTGGTTGTAGGCGGCGAAGTGCTTGGCCGAGGCCATCACGCCCTGGGCCTGGGCCGCCCTGATCCACTCCACGCCGAGCCGCGCCGTCAGGTGCGGGTCCTCGCCGTACTGCTCGAACGACCGCCCGAACCGGGGATTGCGGATCAGGTCAAGGGCCGGGCCGAGCGTGACCTCGCTCCCCTTCCGCCGCGTCTCGTCGCCGACCAGGGCGCCGTGGCGGCGGGCCGCGGCCGGGTCGAAGGCGGCGGCGAGCGCGATCGGGGCGGGCAGCGCGGTCGCGGTGCCCTGCCGCACGCCCGCGTCGCCGCCGCTGAACCGCAGCGCCGGGACGCCCAGCCGCGGGACTCCGTTGAGCGTGCCCGCCCGGGCGTTCGGGTCCCAGCCGGAGGTGACCTGGCCGAGGAACTCGTCCCCGGCCATCAGATCGGCCTTCTCGTCCAGGGTCAGGGCGGCCAGCAGCAGCGCCGCGCGCCGGTCGGGCGGCAGCGAGGCGCGGCACCAGGGCCGTTCGGTGACGTCCCCGCACGCGGCGGACGGTGCCGCCGCGTGCGCGGGAGCGGCCGGGAGAAAGGCGGAGGCGGAAAGGGCGGGTGCGAGGAGGGCGGCGAGGGCCGTCCGGATAAACGCGGCCCTGAGAAATGTGGGGCGGAAAGATGCGCCCGGGAGGAATGGTGCGCCGGGGGGTGCGGCGCTGAGGAATTCAGGCCGGTTCCACATGTCCGGACATTAGGCCGGGACACTCCCGAATTCAATCGCCGATTGCTCCCCTTTTCCCTACAGCGAGCGGAGGAACTCCGCCGCGACGGGGGCCGCGGTCCCGGCGCCCGTGCCGCCGTCCTCGACGATGACGGCGAAGGCCAGGTCGCCCCGGTAGCCGATGAACCACGCGTGCGTGGGCGGCTCGCCGCCCTCCGGCGCGGTCCCGAACTCGGCGGTGCCCGTCTTGCCCGCCGTGCCGGCGGGGAAGCTGACCTTCGACGCGGTGCCCTCGCTGACCACGGCGGGCATCAGCGTCCGCAGCGCCTTGTGCACCGCCGGCTCCAGCCGGTGCTGCGGCTCCGGGCGGCGGCCTCCGGCGTCCACGGCCTGCGAGGCCAGCGCGGCGTCCACCAGCCGCGGCGACCGCCACGTGCCGGAGGCGGCCGCGGCGGCGACGCCCGCCATGTTGAGCGGGCTGGTCAGCACCTCGCCCTGCCCGAACGACGCCGCGGCCAGCGCGGTGGCGTCCCCGGTCGCCGGGTACGAGGCCCGCACGGCCGGCAGCCCGGTGATGAGCGGGGCGTTGAAGCCGAACTGGGCCGCCACCTGCGCCAGCCGCTTCTCGCCGAGCCGGTCCACGGTCAGCCGCGCCATGGTGGTGTTGCAGGAGTGCGCGAACGCCTCCCGGAACGGCACCGTCCCGAACGCCTCGTTCTCGGAGTTCTTGAACGTCCGTCCGCCCACGGTGGTGGTGGCCGGGCAGCCGACCGGGCTGGACACGCTCACCCCGCCCGCCACCAGGGCCGCGGCGGTGACCACCTTGAACGTCGAGCCGGGCGGGTAGCGGCCCATCAGCGCCCGGTTGTAGCCGCCCGGCTTGTTGGCGACCGCGAGGATCTCCCCGGTGGACGGCCGGAGCGCCACCATCGAGGCGGGCTTGTCCACATCGCCGAGGGCGCGGCCCGCCGCCTCCTGCACCTTGAGGTCGAGGGTCGTCCGCAGCGGCTGCCCCGGCGCGCCCCCGAACCGCTGCAGCGTCTTGACGACCGAGCCGTCCGCCCCGGTGATCTGCACGGCCATCGCGGGCGTGCCGGCCAGGCGGCGCTCGTACTGGCGCTGCAGCCCGTCGGCGCCCGCGGCGTCGCCCTTCCGGTAGGGGGCGCCGAGCTTCTTGGCGGCGTCGGCGGAGGCGGGGGCGACCGGCCCGACCAGCTGCTCGACCGAGCCGGAGGAGGAGCCGCGCAGGTCGGTGCCGTCGGCGGCCTGGATCGCGGCCCGGTCGGACCAGGCCCGGCTGGCGCGCAGCCGCTGCCCCTCGCGCAGCTCCGGGTGGAGCACCTGCGGCGACCACGCCACCAGCCACCGGCCGTCGCGCTCCACGAACGGCAGGGTGCCCTGGTAGGCCCAGGTGCGGCCGCCCGCCAGCGTGATCTCCGCGCGGTAGGAGCCGCCCGCCCGGCCGCCGTCCGGGTCGCCGACGGAGCTGACGGTGAACCGCTGCCGGACGGCGCCGAGATCGTCCCGCGTCCCGGTGACGCGCCGGTCGAAGTCGGCGGGCGGGTCGGCGGTCAGCGCGCGCATGGCCGCGGTGTCCCCGCGCTGCCAGGCGGCCAGGTACCGCTCCGCGGTCTGCTCGGGGCCGTCCCCCGAGCGCAGGAACCAGAAGATCCCCGCGCCCGCGAGCACGGCCGCCACGGCCACGGCGGCCACGATGACGGCGCCAGGTCTGCGCATTTTTGTCCCCCTTCGTCCGTCCGCTCGGCGGAGCGCCCGCGCACGTCCGGCGGGCCGCCCACAGAACACCATCTCACCAGCGGAAAGTCCAAGATCGATATCGGGGTGAGAACGATATGCGAACCCATATCACCGCAGGTGGAGCAGGAACGAGCCAGGTGAAATCCGTGTTACGGCGTGGCCGGTGTCACGCGTCCGCCATGACGATTCCGCCGCGCGCCCCTACGGTGGGTGGTCGGGCCCGCTCGCAGGAGGGTCACAGGACGGCACGGGAGGAAAGGATGCAGGTGGACAGCGTGCAGGTGGAGAAGTTCCGGGCGGCGGTCGCCGACGAGCTGCCCGCCGCGATCGAGCTGCGCCACCGGCTGCACGCCGACCCCCGCGTCTCCGGCGACGAGGGCGACACCACGCGCGCCGTCGTGCGGGCGCTGGACGCCGGCCCCGGGACGCCGGTCGCGGGCACCGGCCGGATCGTCCGGATCGGCGACGGCGGCGGCCCCCGCGTCGTGCTGCGCGCCGAGCTGGACGCGCTGCCGATCGACGAGCGGACCGGGGCGCCCTGGGCGTCCCGCACCCACGCCATGCACGCCTGCGGGCACGACGTCCACCTGGCCGCGCTGGTGGCGGTGTGCCGCGCGGCGGCCCGGGTCGGCGGCCACGCCCCGATCGCGGCGCTGCTGCAGCCGCGCGAGGAGACCTTCCCCTCCGGCGCCGCCGACGCGGTGCGGGAGGGCGCCCTGGACGGCGCGCACGCCGTGATCGGCGCGCACGTGCAGCCCCGGCTGGCCGAGGGCGTGGTGTCGGCCGTGCCCGGCCCCGTGAACGCGGCGGCCGACGAGTTCGAGATCACCATCGAGGGCCGCGGCGGCCACGCCGGCTACCCGCACACCGCCCGCGATCCGGTGCTGGCGCTGTGCCAGGCGGTGGTCTCGCTGCAGCAGGTGGTCAGCAGGCGCTTCGACCCGGTCCGCGGCGCGGTCTGCTCGGTGGGCCAGGTCACCGCGGGCAGCGCCGCCAACGTCATCCCCAGGACCGCCTCGGCGCGCGGCGGGATCCGGGTGATGGGCGACGACGAGCGGCAGATCGCCGCCGGCCTCGTCCGCGACATCGTCGAGCACACCGCCGCCGCGCACGGCTGCACGGCCGAGGTGCGGATCCACGAGATGCAGCCGTCCCTGCACAACGACCCGCCGCTCGCACTGGAGGCCGCGCGCCGGCTGACCGGGCTGGGCATCCCGGTCGACACCTCGTTCCGGTCCTTCGGCGCCGACGACTTCTCCCACTACTGCCACGTCACGCGCGGGCTCATGCTGTTCGTGGGGACGGCCGGGGAGGGCTCGCCGGACGAGGCCCCGGGCCTGCACCACAGCGAGTTCCTCCCCGACGACGCCCTGGTCGGGCGGGTCGCCGAGGCCTACCTGGCGGGTTACCTGGCCGCCTGCGACACCCACGTCTGACCGCCCGGCCGGAAGCGCCCCGGCACGGCCGGCTCAGGACGCGCCCGCCCCCACCCCGCCGACGCAGTGGAGCCGGGACCGCGGGCCGGGCATCGGGCGCAGCAGGTGGCCGATGTCGTCGTCGACGGACGGCGCCGGCCCGCCGATCTGCTGGAGGCGGCGCAGCGCGATGCCCTCGCGCAGCGCCCACGGGCAGACCTCCAGGCGGCGCAGCTCAAGCCGCCGCATGACCGCCTCGGCCACGATCGCGCCCGCCAGGAGCTGGCGGGCCCTGGTCGCCGAGACGCCCTTGAGCCCGGTCCGGTCGGCGGCGGTCATCCGGGCCAGCCGCGGGATCTGGTCGCGCAGGTCCTTGCGCCGCAGGATCCGCCGGCCCTCGGCGTCCCGCCGCCGCAGCGACCTCGCCAGCTGCGCGAAGATCTTGGACGTGGCGACCGCCCGCCCCGCGCCCGGCCCCTCGCCGGGACGCCCCTCCCACAGCCCGTCCGGGCCGTCCGGAAGCCGGTCGTCCAGATGTTCCCCAACCACGCCGCGCAACCGCTTGACGTCGCGGCGGCGGGGCGGGTCGCCGGGCAGGTGCTCGCGGGTGAGACGGCCGGCGCCCAGCGGCAGCGTCACCGCGAACCCGGGCTCGGTGCCGTCCCCGGCGGCGATCTCCAGCGAGCCGCCGCCGATGTCGGCCAGCAGCAGCGGCCCCGCCGACCAGCCGTACCAGCCGCGGGCCGCCAGGAACGTCAGGCGCGCCTCGTCCACCCCGGACAGGAACGACGGCTCCACCCCGGTGCGGGCGGCCAGCCCGGCCACCACCTCGGCGCGGTTGGACGCGTCGCGCAGCGCGGCGGTGCCGAACGCCACCAGCTCGTCGGCGCCCTCGTCCCGGGCCGCCACCAGCGCCTCCGCCACCGCCGTCGACAGCCGGCCGGAGGCCCGCGGCCCGATCCGGCCGCCCCGGGTGATCGCCTCGGCCAGCCGGGTGGGCCGCTTCACCGAGCGGATCGGCCGCACCGGCTCTCCCGGCTCGAGATCGACGACCTTCAGATGGGCGGAATTGGAGCCGATGTCCAAGATGGCAGTTCGCATGGACGGCAGTTACCCCGCCCGGAGCCGTTCCATCCCGGACCGTCCGGTCGCGGGCGGGCCGTAGTCAGGGATTGAGGACGACCTTCAGCGCGCCCTCCTGCTTCTTCTGGAAGATCTCGTAGCCGTGCGGCGCCTCGTCCAGCGGCAGGTGGTGGGTGGCCAGGCCCTCCACGCCGAGCGGGTCGGCGTCGTCGGCCACCAGCGGCATCAGCGCGTCGATCCACCGCTTGACGTGGGCCTGGCCCATCCGCAGCGTGACGCCCTTGTCGAACATCCGCAGCATCGGCAGCGGATCGGTCATCCCGCCGTACACGCCGATGACCGAGATGGTGCCGCCGCGCCGGACGATCTCGATCGCCTCCAGCAGCGCCGCCATCCGGTCCATCCCGACCCGCGACATGAGCGGGGCGGCGGCCCGGCCGGGCACCAGCCCGGTGATCGTGTGCGCGAGCCGGCCCGCCAGCGAGCCGTGCGCCTCCATGCCCACCGCCTCGATCACCGAGTCGGCGCCGCGGCCCCCGGTCATCCCGCGCACCGCGTCGCCCAGGTCGTCGGCCTCGGACTCGTCCACGACCTCGGTGCCGTGCCGGCGGGCGACGTCCAGCCGCTCGCGCACCCGGTCGATCCCGATGACGCGGAAGCCGCGGTGGCGGGCGATGCGGCAGCACATCTGCCCGATCGGCCCGAGCCCCAGCACCGCGACGGTGCCGCCCTCGGGGACGTCCGCGAACTCCACGGCCTGCCAGGACGTCGGCAGCACGTCGGACAGGTACAGGAACCGGTCGTCGGAGGGCCCCTCCGGGACCTTGACCGGGCCGAAGTGGGCCTGCGGGACCCGCAGGAACTCGGCCTGACCGCCCGGCACCTGCCCGTAGAGCTTGGTGTAGCCGAACAGGGCCGCGCCGGTGCCGTGCTCCCGCACCTGGGTCGTCTCGCACTGCGCGTACAGCTCGCGGTCGCACATGTAGCAGTGGCCGCAGGAGATGTTGAACGGGATCACCACCCGGTCCCCCGGGCGGATGCCGGTCACCGAGGAGCCGGTCTCCTCCACCACCCCCATGGCCTCGTGGCCCAGGATGTCGCCCTCGCCCATGAACGGGCCCAGCACCTCGTACAGGTGCAGGTCCGATCCGCAGATCCCGGTGCTGGTGACCCGGATGATCGCGTCGGTGTCCTCCTTGATCACCGGGTCGGGCACCTGCTCCACGCGCACATCGCGCTTGCCATGCCAGGTGAGCGCCTTCATCATCGTCCTCCCGAGAGGGCCCGCGGCGTCACCGCGCCGGGCCCGTCGCGTCGCGATCGCCGACCGGTCGTGGTCGGCCCTACCCGGCCGCCCGGACCGAAACACGACATCGGGACGGCATCGGGGCAGATCAGGGCAGATCGCAGACATCGTCCGGAAGGAAGGTGTTTGAAGCGGATGCGTCCGGTTAGAAGGGGCGGAGCGGGTCCCGCAAGGGACTCCCTCCGGCAGGCCGCCGGTCCCGTAGCGCTGCCACGGAACGGGACCGGCGGCTCTCCGCCACTCCTTCACCCCTTCTTCGCGGTCGCGCCCCCGGACGTCGGTCCCGAGCACTACCCTCCTGGCGAAGATCACCGCCAGAGGGGGACACGCATGGCCGATGAGGGCACGCAGGGCAGCACCGCCATAACGCAATGGCCGGACATCGCGGACGCGCTGGGGAGCGCCGCCGGCGATCCGCGCGGAGCGGAGGACCGGGTCGTCGCCCTGGCCGCCGGGCTGCCCGTCCGATCCCTCCCGGAGTTCTTCGAGCACGCCTGCCGCGCCTTCCACGCCGCCGGGCACACCGGCCTGGCCTCGACGTTCCTCGGCAGGGCCCGCAAGGTCGAGGAGGCCCACCGGACGCTGCTGGGCCTGGCCCCCGACACGGCGCGGGCGCACCGCACGCTGCTGGAGCTGGTGCCGACCGGCGTCATCACCCCGAGCCTGCTGCACGACCACCTCGCCGGCCTCGCCGCCCGCGTCGACCGCACGGGCTCCCAGGCCGAGGCCCGCGAGATCGTCGAGGCGTTCCTCGCCGGCGGCGTCCTCCCCTACCCCAACCTCATGGCCGACCTGGTGGCGGTGGCCGCCGCGGCCGGCGCGGCCCGCGAGGCCGAGGAGGACTGGTTCGCCGAGCGGCTGCTGCGCGGCGGCCTGCTGAGCCGGGCCGCGCTGCCGGTCTGGGAGGCCGCCGGCCCCGCGCTGCAACGGCTGTGCAGGGGCTCCGCCGAGCTGCTCGACCTGCTGGTCGCGGCCGAGCCCGCACCCGGCGTGTACGACGACGCCGACCTCGACGCCCGCCTCCGCCTGGAGTGGCTGGAGCTGCTGGACCGCGCCGGGGCGGGCGCACGGCTGTCCCGGGACTGGTTCGTCTCCCTCGGCCCCGCCCCGATCCGCCCGCTCGTCCGGCTCGCCGGCCAGGCGGCCGACCGGCTCTTCCCGCCGCCCTCGGGCGTGCGGCTCGACCCGGGCTCGGACCCGATGGTGTCGTGGGCGGGCGCGCACCCCCTGGCCTTCCGCAACCTCGACAAGAACCGCCCCCGGTTCAGCGAGGGCGGGCCCCAATGGGACCGGATCAAGGACCTCGACGAGCTGGCCGGGCGGCTGCGGGACGAGCCCGCCCGGTTCGCCGACGACATGGACTGGTTCGTCCGCACCCTCAACCACTACGCCAACATCGACTACCCCGCGGCGCTCCGCCGCGTCTGGGGGCGGCCCGAGCTGCGCGACGCGCTGTCGGAGCACGTCCGGGACTGGATCGCGGAGGCCTCGGCCGGCGACCTGCTCGGCCTGGAGATCGCGCTGCCCCACCTGGTGCCGCTCGCCGACGCCGGACACGCCGGCCTCGCCCCCGAGGCGTTCGGCGACCTGACGCTCACCGACCCCGTGGACGTCCTGTACCGGGCACTGCGCACCGGCATCCCCGAAGAGCTCGACCTCCCCGTCGTGAAGGCGGCCGACGGGGGACGCGTGTCGGCCGTCCAGCACGGCGACCTGCTCACCCTCGCGACAGACCAGGGGAAGGCCGAGGTCCACGGCCCGGACGGCGTCGTCCACCGCGCCACCGTCCCGAACGCCGGCGGCGGGACCCCCTGGTACGACGGCGAGTCCTTCTACCTCTCCGACTTCGACCGGGTCAGCAGCCTGCGCAAGACCTTCCGCCTGGTGGATGGAAAGGAGATCAGCTTCGACACCGGCGCGCTCGCCCGCTGGCCGGACGCCCCGCCCGCCGCCCAGGTGACCTTCCCGGGCGCCGCCGAGCCCGCGTTCGTCCGGCTGCACCGGGCGATGATCCACATCACGGCGCCGGACGGGACGCTGACCTCCCGCACCGCCTACAGCCCGTCCGGGCCCGCCCAGGAGCCCGTGCTGCCGCCGCCCGGCTGGTGGCCCAGGCTCGGCCCGGCCGACCCCGCCGGGTCGGCGGCGCTGCGCGGGCTCACGCGCGAGACCGCCGAGGAGCTGGTGAACGCGGCGCTGCGCGGCCCGGAGGAGCGCGCGGCCGCGATCGACCGGCTGCTCCCCTCGGTCACCGCGCCCCGCCTCAAGCAGGCGATCGAGACGCTGGTGACGCGCGCCACCGCGCTCCTCCCCCAGACGCTGCGGCTGCACGACCGGCTCGGCACGGACCGTCCGGAGCGGGTCCCGGCGCTGATCCGCAGCGAGTCGGGCCTGCGTTCGGGACGGGGGATCTCCCAGGTCGTCACGGTGCGCGTCCTGGCCGAGGCGCTGGCGGAGGCCGCCGAGGCGTCCGGCGCGGGCACGGTCCGCCCGTCGTCCGGCACGGCCACCGCCTACCCGCTCGGCACCATCGCACTCCCGCCCGGCACCGGGGGCATCTGGTTCCCTTTCGGCGAACTCGGCGGCAAGGCCCTGCTGGCCGCCTGGCCCTGGACGGTCGAGTACGAGCGCGCCCGCCTGTTCGACACCCTCCGCGCCTGGGGCGACACCCCCTGGGGCGACGGCAGCGGGCGGTGGCGGCTGCACTCCTTCACCTCGCGCGGCGGAACGCAGAAGCCCCAGGGCGAGCTGTGGCGGACCCCGTCCGGGTCACTGATCATGCTGTCGTTCCAGGGGCACCCCGACCGGGAGTCCAAGGCGGTCGAGTACTCGCCGGACGGGCGCTTCGAGCCGTTCGACATGCCCGGCTGGGCGACGCTGCGTCCCGTCGTCGCGCAGGGCTGGGGCGGCGCCGGGCGGATCGCGGAGTTCGACCGGCTGCGCGCCGAGCGCGGGCCCGCGCCCTACGACATCGACGGCGTCCGCGGCCTGGCCGCCCGCACCGGCCTGCTGCTGCCCGAGGTGGCGTCCGCGGCGTTCGGCTTCCCGTTCTTCGCGGGCCGGGAGAACGAGCGCGAGGCCTACCCGCAGGAGATCCTCGATCTCTACGACGACCCCGAGACCGGCGAGCCCGGCTCCAAGACCAAGCGGTCCTACCGGCTCGACCGCGAGCTCCGCGAGTTCCTGATGCCGCTGGACCCGGCCGACCTGTGGACGACCGGCCTCGACCACGACCGCGCCGCCGAGTGGTGGGAGACCGTCGGGAGCAAGGACGACGACTGACGCCCCTCCCCCGGCGGTCAGCTTGGGGTGCCCGTCGTGCCGGTGGTGAACGCGGTGAGCGGGTCCAGACGGCGGATGAGGCGGATGGCGGTGTCGACCACCGCGGCCGCCTCCTCCGCCGTCTCGCACGCGGCGACCTCGCGCCCCGCCTCGCCGATGACGGTGGTGAGAACGGTCACGGTCACCCGGTCCTCCGGCCCGGTGCCCGCCCCGAGCAGGACGGCGTTCTGCCGGACCCACTCGCGGCTGCGGGTGCGGCGCATCAGCTCGAACCCGGGCGGGGCGTCGCCGTCCATGAACAGCAGGATCAGGCGGCGGCGCTCCCAGCAGTCCCGCAGGAACGCCCGGGCGCCCTGGACGAACAGCTCCAGCGGGTCCTCCTCGCCCGCCGCGCGGGCCTTGGCGACGGCGCCGGCCGCGCTGCTCTCGTGCGCGTCCTGGTGGTCCTCCCACAGGGCCAGGAACAGCTCGCTCTTGCCGCCGAAGTGGTGGTAGAGGCTGCCGACGCTGGATCCGGCGCGTTCCACGACCTCGGCCACGCTGGACTCGGCGAAGCCGTGCTCGACGAACACGTCGCGGGCCGCCCGCAGCATCACCCTGCGGGTCTCGGCGGTACGGCTCCACTGCCAGGACGCCTCGCCCGTACGGCCGCTCGACTTGCGTGCCATCAGATCCCCATGTCCGTCTCTCCCGGCTCCGGCGCGCTCCGCCGGCACCGCTCACCAGATTACCGAATCGGATTCCAGAATCCCTCGGCGGCGCCCCGGATCCTGACTCCCGGCCGAACTCCCGGAAGGTCAGGATTCAGGAAGTGTTCAGGTTCGCCGGAGCATTCACGCAGCGACATGCCCTAGCGTGGCCGGGATGCCCGCAAGCACCTCGCCCTCCGCCACCGTCCCGTCCGCCTCCCGGCCCGCACCGGCCTCGACAGCGCCGCCGCCCTCGACCTCGTCACCGCCCGCCCCGGGCGGCGCGCGGCTGGAATGGCTGGACGCCCTGCGCGGCCTGGCCGCCATCGTCGTGGTCTTCGAGCACTCCCTGGACGTGCTGTTCCCCGAGATCCGCGCGGGCGCGAGCCCCTGGTTCGACTTCGGCCGCTACGGCGTCTTCGTGTTCTTCATCGTCAGCGGCTACATCGTGCCCGCCTCGCTGGAGCGGCGCGGCAGCGTGCGGCGGTTCTGGATCGGCCGGATGTTCCGCCTGTACCCGCTGTGGGCGGTGGCCGCCGTCATCGGCGTCGGGATCGGCCTGGCCGGCCTCACCTGGAGCCCGCCGCAGCAGCTCACCGACCGCCCCGGGCTGTCCGCGCTGGCGCACCTCACCATGCTCCAGGACCTGCTGTCGGTGCCCAACGCGGTCAACGTCTTCTGGACGCTGTCGTACGAGATGGCGTTCTACCTGCTCATCACGGCGATGTTCGTCGCGGGCGTGCACCGGGCCAGCGCGGGGACCGCGCTGTCGTTCGCGGCCGGCGCCGCGGTCGTCGGGGCCGTGCTGCCGACCGGCCTGCTCACCTCCCGCTTCCCGCAGGGCGGGATCGTGGCGGCCGCGGTGCTGATGGCCGCGGGCCTGCTGGCGGTGATGAGCGGCCGGCCGGCCGCCCGGCGCTGCGGCGTGGTCGTCCTCGGCGTGCTGGCGCTCGCGCTGGTCACGGTCAACAGCCGGGTCGGCGGGGTGGAGAGCCTGGCCATCATCGCCACGATGTTCGCCGGGACCGCGATCTACCGGATCCAGAGCGGCCAGGCCACCGGACGGCGCCCGGTGGCGATGGTCGTGCTGGTGCCCGTGCTCACCGTCGGCGCCGGGGCCGGGCTGGCGATCGCCGGCCGCACCGGCGCCTGGCAGGCCACCGGGGTGTGGGGGTGGCCGACGGCGGTGGCCGCCGCCTGGCTGACGTTCCTGGCCGGGCTGCTGCTGCGCCACCGCCGCTTCCCCCGCTTCCTGCCCTGGCTCGGGGTGATCAGCTACTCGGTCTACCTCCTGCACTTCCAGGTGCTGCAGATCATCTGGCAGGTCACCGACGAGCCGGAGACCCTGGGCACGCCGGTGCGGCTGCTGTGGCTGACCGTGCTGATCATCGCGGTGCTGGTGTTCGGCACGCTGGCGCACCGCCATGTCGAGCTTCCGGCGCAGCGCCTCGGCCGGCGCGTCATCCGGATGCGCCAGGACCGGCGGAGACGCCGCGCGGAAGCCGGATCCGGGTAGCGGAGGTGCCGAGCCCGTTGGGCCCGATCGGCCTGCGGAGCGCCCCGGGGGCCAGGGCTCCCGCCGTCCCGGGCCGCTCCGCGGACGCGGCGCCCGGCGAGGCGGCGGGCACGCGGGGGCCGTACCGCTCCAGGAGCTCCTCCTCCCCGTAGCGGCGCGTCTCCCGGTGCCACTTGAGGATTCCGGCCATCCAGTTGCGCAGGTCGTCCACGTAGGCGTCGAGGGACTCGCGGGCCTCGGCCTCCAGGCCGTACTCCTCGGCCAGGACGGGCAGTTCGTCGGCGACCGTCCGCTCGAACTGCCGCAGCCGCGAGGCCATCAGATCGTCGACGATCGCCACCGCCGTGTCGCGCCCGCAGCCCAGCAGGTGCTCCACGGCCACCACCCCGTTCGACCGGGCGCCCTCGAACTCGATCTCCTTCTGGTACGAGAACACGTCGTTCAGCAGGCAGGCGTAGTCCATGACCGCGTTCTCGACGCCCTCGATCGTGCGGCTGCGGTAGAGCTCGGGCGGGATGCCGCGACCGCGCCGGATCCGGGTGAGGTTCAGCGTCAGCTCCGACCCGAAGGCCTGGCGCCGCATCTCCAGGTAGTCGACCGGGTCGGGGATGCGGTCCTGCATGTGGTTGTGCAGCTCCCAGAGCCAACTATCGACCATCGCCTCCACGGCGGCGCGGAACCACGCGCGGTCCTCCCTCGCCATCGGCTCCGCCGTACGGCGCCAGAGGTCGGCCAGCCCGGTCTCAACGGGGCCGGTCGGCGGAGGGACGGCGCCGCAGTCCAGCGGCATGAACAGCGGCAGCCGGGCCGCGAACACCTTGGCCCCGGCCATGTCGCGGTCGCGGTGGAAGACGGCCGGGAAGTAGTCGTCGCCGTAGGTGCCCCAGGCCAGCCACTGCGTCGACAGGTCGAGCTCGCCGGCGGTGGAGTCGGGGTCGATCGAGGCGGCGCAGATCTCGAACGCGAACCCCTCCAGGTCGCTCCGGCTCCACAGGGGCTCGGGCAGCCGCGCCACCGGCTCGTACATGCCCACCTCCCCGCACCAGGCGATGGTGGCGCGGCGGGCGCGCGCACGGTTCGGGTTGACCCGCGCCGTGTACGGCATGGTGAACTCCGGCAGCGCGGTCGGCCCCACCCGCCGGTACGGGGCCGCCAGCGGGGACGGCGCCGCCGCCCGCAGCACGGTGGCGATGCGCGCCGCCGCCGTGCCCAGGCCGCTGGGCCCGCCGCCCGCGCCGGACGCGGAGCCGCCGCCCTTGTTCATGTAGCGGCTGGAGCGCAGGTGCCACTCGTGGCCGCCCGACTGCCAGTCCTGCAGGCCCTTGACGTAGGCGGCCACCGCGGCCCGTTCGGCCGGGTCGAGGCCGTACTCCTCGAAGATGTGCGGGACCTCGGTCAGCGCGGTGTTCTCGAACTGCCGCAGCCGCGAGGTCAGCGCCTCGTTGACGACCTCGGCGGCGCGCTGCGCGTCCACCTCCAGGAACCGCTCGACCACCAGCACGCAGTTGTTGACCTCGCCCTCGGTCTCGGTCTCGCGCTGGTAGGAGAAGATGTCGTTGCGCAGGTGCACGCCGTCGGAGAAGGCGTCCTTGAGCACCCGCAGCGGCCGGGAGGCCGCCACCCGCGCCGGCACCTCGGCGCCCACCGCGTGCTCGACCAGGTCGGCCGACCAGGGGGCTCCGCCGACCCGGCGCCGCACCTCGATGTACTCGACCGGGTTGGGCACCCGGTCCGCGCTGATGTTGGCCAGCTCCCACAGGGACTCGCGCAGCAGCGCCTCGGTGCTCTCGGCGAACCGCGCGCGCCACTGCGCCGACCTCGCCGGGACGGTGCGCGCCCACAGGTCGGCCAGGCCGCGCTCGCACGCGTTCTCCGGCGCGGGCGGCTCGGGGCCCATGAACGAGCACAGCCGGTCGAGGTAGGCCCTGGCGCCGTCCCGGTCGCGCGGCTTCTTGTAGACCTCCAGGAAGTGGTCGTCGAAGTAGAACACCCACACGTACCAGTCGGTGATCAGGTCGAGCTCGGGGGCCGCGCAGTCGGGATGGGTGTAGGCGCACAGCAGCGCGTAGTCCATCGCGGCGAGCTGCCTCTCGCTCCAGATCTCCGGGGTGCCGGGGTCGCGGGCGTCGTCCAGCATGCCCATCGTCCGGGCCCACCGCGTGCTGTGCGTGCGGGCTCCCTCGACGTGCGGGTTGAGGCGGGCGGGGTGGACGACGTAGAACTCCGGAAGCTCGAACGGCTGCTGCATGGGGCGGTTCCGACCTCTTCTCTGCGTCTTTCCTGCGGTCTTGTCGGCGTTCGCGTCCTGCGTCAGCACAGCAACGTACGGCACTCGTTCAGCGACAGAAAGTAATACTTTCGTGGCGCCGATGAGTTTTCGGGGATGACCGGGTCCGCATCCCCGGAACCACCTCGAAGGAGACGAACACGATGATCGATCTGACGCCCGCCGCGCGGCGCACCGCCGCGCTGCTCGCCGCCGTGCCCGACGACGCGCTGGGCGCCGCCACGCCGTGCGAGAAGTACACGGTCGGCGATCTGGTCCACCATGTGGGCGGCCTGTCGCTGGCGTTCACCTGGGCCGCGACGAAGGACCCCAAGACCGCGCTGTCGGCGGGCGGCCCGTCCGCGGACGCGTCCCAGCTGGAGGAAGGCTGGCGCGAGCTGTACGCCGAGCGCCTCGAGGCCCTCGCCGGGGCCTGGCGCGACCCGGCGGCCTGGACCGGCATGACCCAGGCGGGCGGGGTCGACCTGCCCGGCGAGGTCGCGGGCCTGGTCGCGCTCGACGAGCTGGTCGTGCACGGCTGGGACATCGCCCGCGCGACGGGCCGCCCGTACACCGTCTCGGAGGAGGAGGCCGACGCCTGCCTGGCGTTCGTGTCCCAGGCGCCGGCGGACTCGGGGCTGTTCGGGCCGGCGGTCGGCGTGCCCGAGGGGGCGCCGCCGCTGGACCGGCTCATCGGCCGGACGGGTCGCGACCCCTTCTGGACGGGATGAACCCGCAGGAAACCGAACAATTGCGGGCAATTCAATCGCCGTCCAGGTAACGGTAGAATCACGCCATGAGCGTCCCGGACCCCGATCTCGCGGCGCTGCCCCCGGGGGAACTGCTGCGGCTCGACCACCAGGTGTGCTTCGCGCTGCACACGACCTCGCGAGCGTTCGACGCGCTGTACCGGTCGCTGCTGCGCGACCTGGGCCTGACCTACCCGCAGTACCTGCTCATGCTCGCCCTCTGGGAGTCCGACGGGCCGACCGTCAAGGAGCTGGGCGCGCGCCTGCGGCTCGACTCCGGCACGCTGTCCCCGCTGGTCAAGCGGATGGAGGCGGCGGGCCTGGTGGAGCGGCGGCGCGGGCGCAGCGACGAGCGCTCGGTCTCGGTGCACCTGACCGGGCGGGGCGCCGCGCTGCGCGAGCGGGCCGCGGGGCTGCCGCTGCGGATCATGGAGGCGACCGGTCTCGGCGTCGACGAGCTGCGCACCCTGCACGCGCTGCTGGGGCGGGTCACCGAGCGTCTGGACGCCGCCGTCGCCTCCGCCTCCCCCTGACGGCAGGCCCCGTTCCGCCCCCTCAGTCGTCGGCGAGGAGGGCGGCGGCGTCGGCGCGCAGGGCGGCGTCCTCGTCCACGGCGCGGAACCCGTCGTGGGCGCGGTGCCGGCGGTCCGAGGCGAGGATCTCCTCCAGGATCGGCCGCATCCTCGGCTGGGCCGGGCCCGTCTCGGTGAGGTGGCGCAGCGCCGTCCACGCCACCTCGCTGTGGGAGCGGGCGGCGATCGGGTGGACGGCCTCCCAGAGGATGTCCCTCGCCTGGCCCGCGTCTCCGGTGATCTTGAAGAGCGCGTAGGCCGCGGCCACGCGCTTGAGGAGGTCCCGGTGTGCGAGCAGAGGGCGGAGCCGGCCGGTGAAGGCGGCGGCGTCCGGGCCCAGCGCGGCGAGGTCCCGCCAATGCGCCTGGACGTGCTCCGGCCGGAACACCGCGTCGAGCGCCGCGGCGAAGCGGCCGGGGTCTCCGGTGAGCCTCCAGTGCGCCCTGGCCTCCCCGAGCCGTGACAGCCCGGGGTTCCAGGTGGGAAGGCGTCCGGGCGGGCGGTCGAGAAGTCCTTCGAGCACCGCGGCGGCCTCGGCGGACCCGGTGGCGGCGAGGGCGGACACCGCCGCGTCGTGCGCCCCGGTCTCCAGCAGCGGCATGATCTCCGGCAGGGCCGGGGCGGCGTCGTCCTCCCATCGCGCGAGGACGCGCAGGAGCGTGGCGGCGCCGTCCTGGTGGTCCCGCAGCCTCGCGCGGAGGGGCGGGAGAAGCGCCGCGGCGTGCGCGCGCATCGGCACGAGCGCTGCCGCGATGCCCGGCGGGACCGGCGAGTAGCCGTAGGGGGCGGCGCCGCCGTCCCCACCCTGGCCGAGCTCCCGGCCGGTGTCGAGCCGTTCCACCAGGTGCGGGACGCAGCGCGGATCGCCCTGCCTGGCCAGTCCCCAGGCCGCGATGTCGGCGACCTGGTACCTCAGATCGGGTGAACGGGCGGCGCGGTCGCCGAGGCGTCCGGCGAGCGCGTCGGCGCCTGCGCGCAGGGCGGCCAGCACGTGGGTCGCGTACTCGCGGACCGCGACGACCGGATCGCCCGTCCACTCGGTCAGGGCGGGCAGCAGCGGCGCGGCCGGGGACCGCCACCGCGTGACGAGCTTGGCGGCGACCTGGACGGCGCCGGTCCGGCGGTCGCCGTCCGGGTGCCCGGCCAGCGTCAGGCACAGCTCGGTGCGGGCGGCCACGCCGAGCGCGTCGCCCGCCCACCTGACCAGCGCGGCGCCGGTGCCGCCCAGCAGCCCGGTCAGCTCGGCGGGCATCACCCCGACCCACGGGACCTCCCGCCACACCTCGGTGTCGGGGGCCTCGGCCAGGGCGCCGATCGCGGCGCCGGGCCGTTCGGTCTCGACAGCGAAGGCCAGCGCCATCGCGGCGGCGAGCCGGACATGCGGATCTCCGCCTCGCGCGTCCCGCAGTCCGCGCAGCCAGATCAGGGTCTCGGGCAGCACGGCGGCGGAGCAGCCGCGCGCCAGCTCCCCGGCCGCCAGCAGGACGCCGAGGCGGGCGGCGCGGTCGTGGACGCCGGGCCGGCGGGCGCGCAGCCCGGCCACCAGGCGGTCGGCGTCGTGCACGCCGCCGCCCGCGATCTCCGCGGCCTGCGCGGAGATCGCGTTCCCGGGCGCGCGCCGCTCCTCGACGTCGCCGTCCTCCAGGAGGGACAGCACCGGCTGCGCGAACGCCGGTCCGTCCCCCTGCCGCGCCGTCTCCCGCATCCCCCAAGGATGGCACCGGCGCGGCCGGAGATCATCCGGCCAGCAGCTCCTCGAACGGCGTCGGGTCGGCGTACGGGTCCTCCCGCGTCACCGGGGGCCGGTCGGCGACCGCGGCGGCCAGCTCGCCGCCCGCGGCCGCGATCCGCTCGGTGAGCAGGCCGGGGCTCGCCCAGTCCTCGGACGCGGCGTACACGGCCGTCGGGACGGGCCGCGCCCGCAGGTAGGCGAACAACGGCCGCACGGCGAAGTCCAGCGCCAGCGAGTGCCGGGCGGTGCCGCCGGTGGCCCCCAGCAGGACGGGCCGCGCCTCCAGCGCGTCCTTGTCCAGGACGTCGAAGAAGGTCTTGAACAGCCCGCTGTAGGAGGCGTTGAAGATCGGCGTGACCGCGATGAGGCCGTCCGCGCCGGTCACGGCCTCGACCGCGCCGCGCAGCGCGGCCGGGGCGAACCCGGTGACCAGGTTGCTCGCCAGGTCGTGGGCGTGGTCGCGCAGCTCGACGGTGACGATCCCGGTCTCGCCGGGCAGCGCCGCCGCCGCGGCCCCGGCCAGCCGGTCGGCCAGCAGGCGGGTCGAGGACGGCTCGCTCAGCCCCGCCGAGACGACGGCGAGAGTGCGGTGGTCGGTCATCGGACGGCCTCCTCTTCCTCTTCCTTCGTTCCCGGCGCCGCGGCCGGGCGGGCGGCGGCGACGAGGTCGGCGTGGGTGGGCGCGGTGGCGGGGACGTGCGCCGGGCGCAGCGCCTCGAACTCCTTGCGCAGCACCGGCACGACCTCCTCGCCGAGGATGTCGATCTGCTCCAGGACGGTCTTGAGCGGCAGGCCCGCGTGGTCCATCAGGAACAGCTGCCGCTGGTAATCGCCGAAGTGGTCGCGGAACGACAGCGTCCGGTCGATCACCTGCTGCGGGCTGCCCACGGTCAGCGGGGTCTCCTCGGTGAACTCCTCCAGGGACGGCCCGTGCCCGTAGACCGGGGCGTTGTCGAAGTACGGCCGGAACTCGTTCACGGCGTCCTGGGAGTTCTTGCGCATGAAGACCTGCCCGCCCAGGCCCACGATGGCCTGGTCCGCGGCGCCGTGGCCGTAGTGCTCGTACCGCCGCCGGTACAGCTCGATCAGGCGCATGAAGTGCTCCTTCGGCCAGAAGATGTGGTTGGCGAAGAAGCCGTCGCCGTAGTAGGCGGCCTGCTCGGCGATCTGCGGGCTGCGGATGGAGCCGTGCCAGACGAAGGGCGGCGCCCCGTCCAGCGGGCGCGGGGTCGAGGTGAACGACTGCAGCGGGGTGCGGTACTTGCCCTCCCAGTCGACCACGTCCTCCCGCCACAGCCGGTGCAGCAGGTGGTAGTTCTCGATGGCCAGCGGGATGCCCTCGCGGATGTCCTTGCCGAACCAGGGGTAGACGGGGCCGGTGTTGCCGCGTCCCATCATCAGGTCGACCCGGCCGTCGGCCAGGTGCTGCAGCATCGCGAAGTCCTCGGCGATCTTCACCGGGTCGTTCGTGGTGATCAGCGTGGTGGACGTCGACAGGATCAGCCGCTCGGTGCGGGCGGCGATGTAGCCCAGCATGGTGGTCGGCGACGACGGCACGAACGGCGGGTTGTGGTGCTCGCCGGTCGCGAAGACGTCCAGACCCGCCTCCTCGGCCTTCAGGGCGATGGTCACCATCGCCTTGATCCGCTCCGCCTCGGTCGGCGTGCGGCCGGTCGTCGGGTCGGTGGTGACGTCGCCGACGGAGAAGATTCCGAACTGCACGCCGCCTCCTTCAAGTAGTAGAAGTTTCAACTATGCTACCGGAACCCGGCGCCCCGGCCATCTATTCCACCCCCTACACGGCGGCCGCCAGGCCCCTCACCAGCCAGCCGTGGGCGGCCCCGAGCGTGACCGGGTCGCCGGTCACCTCGGCGGCCAGCCGCCAGTAGCGGTCGATCTCCGGCTCGGCCTGCGCGACCAGGCGGTCGTACAGCGCCCGCCGGAACTCCGGGGTGTCGCTCCCGCCGCGCACCTCCGCGTGCGCCATGACCAGCCGGTCGAGCGCCGGCCCCGGCCCCGGCGGCTCCCCGGCCAGGAAGCCCGGCGCCGCCATGGCGCACGCCTCGTCGATCCCGGTCAGCAGCGCGGACTCGTCGGCGATGTGCGGGGCGTTGGCCTTGGCGCGCTCGTGCAGGCGCCGGCGCAGCGCCCGGTCGGCGGTCAGGACGACCAGCTCGGCGTACGCGACGACCTGCCCGGGGGCCGGCTCGGCGGGCGGCTCCGGCACCACCCCCGCCACGAGGGCGTCCATCATCGCGGGCGGCATCGGCGCCACGGCCAGGTCCCGCCACAGCGACGCGACCGCCTCGTACGCCGCCCGCCCGCCGCCCTCGACCACGGCCAGCAAGCCCAGCCGCGCGGCCCGCTCGGCCGGAGCGGCCTCCTCGACGGCCCGCAGCGACGCCCGCCGCCACGCCAGCCCGGCCATCTCCAGATCCAGCGCCGCGCGCTCGGCCGCGATCGTCTCGTCCAGCGCCCGCTCGCCGGTCAGCACCCCGACGATCGCGGGCAGGCCCAG
Organism: Actinomadura rugatobispora; assembly: GCF_042656285.1. GTDB lineage: Bacteria > Actinomycetota > Actinomycetes > Streptosporangiales > Streptosporangiaceae > Spirillospora > Spirillospora rugatobispora. The sequence continues at coordinate 41,169 of NZ_JBHSON010000076.1, forward strand.
CCCCAGCGCGCGCAGCCGCCGCACCAGCCGCAGCCGCTCCACCGCGCCCCGGTCGAAGCGCCGGTGCCCGCCCGTGCTGCGCCGGGCCTCCAGAACGCCCTCGTCGCAGTAGAAGCGGACGGTCCGCACCGGAACGCCCGCCAGCCGCGCCAACTCCCCGATCCCGATCGTGTCGTCGCCCACGGCCACTTGAACCTCCACCCGACTGGAACTCCTACGGTACGGCCAGCGACGGAACAGCGACCTCTGGAGGCGATCATGAAGACGTCGACACCGCCGGTGGAGCGGCTCGCGGCCGGGCTGCGGGAGCAGACCGCCGCCCTCGCGGCCGCCGTGGACGGCGCCGACCCCGCCGGCCGGGTGCCCACCTGCCCGGAGTGGACGATCACGGACCTGGTGGTGCACGTCGGCGCCGCGCACCGCTGGACGCGCGACCTGGTCGAGGCCCGCGCGGCGGGCCCCGAGTCGCTCGTCCCGCCCGCCACGGACGTGGAACCCGCGGACTGGGCGTCCTGGCTGAACGAGGGCGCCGACCGGATGGCCGAGGCAGGCGTGCGCGAGGCCGGCACGGAGGTGTGGACCTTCCTCGGGCCGCGCCCGGCCGCCTTCTGGGTGCGCCGCATGCTGCACGACACCGCCGTCCATCACGCGGATGCCGCGCTGGCGCTGGGACGCCCGTTCGCGCTCGCGGACGATCTCGCCGCCGACGCGCTCGGCGAGGGCCTGGAACTGCTGGCCTGGCCGGGCGCGCAGCAGGCGCGGCCCGCCCTGGCCGGGCTGCGCGGCGACGGGCAGACGCTGCGGCTCCAGCCTCGGGACGGCGACGGCTGGCTGATCACCCGAACCCCCGAGGGCATCGCCTGGGAGCGGGACGGGGGCGGCCCGGCCGTGCAGGAAGGCGACGTCGTCCTGGGTCGCCGACCTGCTGCTGGTCTTCACGCGCAGGATCCCGCCGGAGGACCCGCGCGTCCAGGTGAAGGGCGACGCGGGACTGCTCGCCCACTGGCTCGAGCGCACCGCGTTCTGAGTCAAGGGACCCCAAAACGGCGGCGGGATTCCATTCCGGGATAATGGGATCCCGTCGGCCTCCTGGAAAGGGACCGCAACGTGATCATCGCCCACGCGCTCGTGACCACCGGTTCGGATTTCCAGGCCCCCGACAGCGGAATCTTCGAATGGGGGCCGCTGTTCCCGGACGGGCCGCCGTGGCTGCGCTGGCTGACCAAGCCCGTGCTGCTGGTGGGCCTCGCGGCGGTGCTCGTCATCGGCTTCTTCCGGGCCGCGTTCCGCCGTCCGGCCCTCGTCCCGGGGACCTTCCAGAGCCTGGGCGAGCTGGCCTACCTGTTCGTGCGGGACCAGATCGCCAGGCCGACGATCGGCAAGGACGGCGACCGCTTCATGCCGTTCCTGGTCTCGGTCTTCTTCTTCGTCCTCGCCATGAACCTGATGGGCACGGTGCCCGTCCTGCAGTTCACGGCCACCTCGCATTTCGCGATCCCGCTGCTGCTCGCCCTCGCGGTCTACGGCCTCTACCTGTACCTGAGCGTGCGCACGCAGGGCCTGACCGGCTATCTGAAGAACGTGATGTTCCCGCCCGGCCAGCCGTGGTGGGTGTACCTCATCCTCGCCCCGATCGAGCTGCTGCAGCACCTGGTGCTGCGCCCGGCCACGCACTCGATCCGGCTGTTCGCGAACATGTTCGCCGGGCACCTGCTGCTGGCGTTCTTCGCCTCGGTGGCGTACTGGTTCCTGATCGAGAAGCTCACCCTCGCCGGCGTCGGGGTGGGCCTGCTCGGGCTGGTGATGACCGTCGTCCTCACCGCGTTCGAGATCTTCGTGCAGGCTCTGCAGGCGTATATCTTCACGCTGCTGGCCGCGTCGTACATCGACGGCGCGCTGCATCCGGATCACTGAGCCCGGCGGCGGGAAACGGAGCGTGCCGATGGCGGCGGACGGCGCCGGTTCGTGGCGGCTGATGTGGAGCCCGGTACCGCGCCGGGACGGGCTGCGCGCCTTCACCCGGATCGAGGAGGACCGCGCCGGGTCGCATCCGGGCGTCCCGCACATCAGGGCGCTCGGGACCATGTACCGGTTCGACATCCATTACCCCGGCGATGTGGACACCTATCCCGACCGGCAGCGCCAGGAGGTCAAGGACATGCGCGTCGACGGCCGCGAACGGCGCGCCGCCGAGGGCGAGACCTGGCGGTTCGGGTGGTCGTGGTACCTGCCCGCCGCGCTGCGCGCCACCACGAGCTTCACCCACGTGCACCAGCTGTTCGCCTCCGGGCCGGGCGGCGGGCCGCTGATGATGATCTCGCTGCGCCGCCGCCAGGGCCGCGACCTGCTGGAGCTGAACGCCCACCACGCCGGGGTGGTCGTCGGCGCCACCGACCTGCGGCCGCTGCGCAGCCGCTGGATCGGCGTCGACCTGGAGGTCGGCTTCGCGCGCGGCGACGGCGGGCGGGTCCGCTGGCGCGTCACCACCGAGGACGCCACCGCGGTCGAGGTGGAGCGCGACGGCCTGGACACCTGGCTGGGCACGCAGGGCATCTCCCCCAAGTGGGGCATCTACCGGTCGCTGAAGGACACCGCGCGGCTGAACGACGCGCACCTGCTCCTCAAGGACCTCCGCGCCCACCTCCGCACCTGACCTGAACGAATATGACTAGCCTCCACGTATGGTCACAGACGGCACCGTTCCGCCCGCCGAGCCGCCCGACCGGCTCACCGATCCCCGGGAGCTGCTGGACGGCTACCTCGACTACTACCGGGACGCGCTGCTGCGCAAGCTCGACGGCCTGACCGACGAGCAGCTCCGCACCGCGCCGCTGCCGTCCGGATGGACGCCGCTGGAGCTCTTCAAGCACCTGACCCACGTCGAGATCCGCTGGCTGCAGTGGGGGTTCCAGGGCGAGCCGGTGGAACGGCCGTGGGGCGACCGCGGGCCGGACGGAGCCTGGCACGTCGACGGCGACGAGACCTTCGCGGACCTGCGCGCCGCGTTCCTGAGCACGTGCGAGCGGTCGCGGGAGATCGTCGCGGCGGCCGACCTGGGCGGGTTCGCCCGCCCCGGGCCGCGGTTCGACGACCCGGAGCGGCCCGCGTCGCTGATCTGGATCCTGTTCCACCTGCTCCAGGAGTACGCCCGCCACCTCGGGCACCTGGACGCCGCGCGCGAGCTCATCGACGGCGGCGTGGGCGAGTGAGCCCGCCCTCCGGACGGGTCAGGCGCGCTGGGAGAACCAGGCGGCGATCTGCGTGCGGGAGGTGAACGCCAGCTTCGACAGGATGTGCTCGACGTGCGAGTCGACCGTCCGCTTGGCGATGACGAGCCGTCCCGCGATCTCCCGGTTCGTCAGTCCCTCGGTGACCAGCGCGGCGATCTCCAGCTCGCGGGGCGTCAGGGGGGCGTCCCCGTTCCGCGGCGCGGGCACCGCGACCGGCGCCGCGGGGACGGGCGGCGCCTCCGGGGCGGCCGGCTCGCCCAGGGCCTCGGCGACCGCGGCCTCGAACGGCAGCGCCACCCCGCCGTCGTAGGCCTTCCGGAACGCCTCCTCGCCGATCAGCTCCTCGCCGCGCCGCCAGTACGCCTCCCGCAGCAGCCGGTGCTTGAGCCCGAACAGCGACACCCCGGTGAACCGGAGCGCCGCGTCGCCCGCGCCGAACACCCGCGCGGCCGGCTCGACCTCGCCGAGCGCGACGAGCGCCGCGCCGATGACGTCGAAGGCCAGCCCGACACCGAGCCGGTCGCCGAGATCGAGCTTGATCCGTAGCGCGGGGCGCAGGTCGTCCAGGCCCCGCTCGGGGTCGCCGGCCACCACCAGCGCCAGCCCGCGCACGCACAGCCCGTACGAACGGCACCACAGCTCGCCGGCGGCCTCGGCGGCGGCGACGACCTCGGTGGCGTCCCGGACCGCGCCGTCGATGTCGCCGGCCAGGGCCTTGGCCGCCGCGAGGAACACGTCGCTGAGCGGGGCCAGCACGTCGTCGTTGCCCGCGAGCCGGTGCAGGTCGCGGGCCTCGCCGAGCAGCCGGCCCGCGTCCTCCATCCGGTCGAGGCCGAGCGCCGCGACGCCCTGCACCTCGCGGACGTAGGCCAGCCCGCGCACGTCGTCGCCGGACGCGCGGGCCCGCGCCTCGGCCTGGTCGACCAGCTCCCGGCCCTGCGCGAGGTCGTCCTGGACGACGGCCAGCAGCCCGAACAGCGCGAGGAGCTCGGCGGACTCGCGGATCCGCAGCGCGGTCAGGTCGCGGGAGGCGAACACCCGGGTGCCCCAGTAGCGCGCCTCGCCGATGAGGCCCTGGAGCGCCAGGATCCGGCCCAGGCCGAGGAAGGCGCGCGCGATGTCCTCGTCACCGGCCGCCCGCAGGCCGTGCTCCATCGCGGCCCGCACGTTGGCCTGCTCGCGGCGGAACCACTCCAGCCAGCGCGGCTGGGCCTCGGTGCCCAGTTCCGCGGCGGCCCGCCGGATCGCCCCGCTGAAGCGCTCGAACGCCCGGCCGCGGACCGCCTCGTCCTGGCCCAGCAGCTCCAGCATCTCGGCGCCGTACTCGCGCAGCGTGTCGAGCATCCGGTAGCGGGCGGCGCCGTCGGCGTCCACCCGCAGCACGATCGACTGGGCGACCAGCCCGGCCAGCAGCTCGACGATCTCCTCGGCGGGCAGCTCGCCGCCGGCGCAGATGTGCTCGGCGTCCTCCAGGTCGAAGGCGCCGGCGAACACCGACAGCCGCGCCCACAGCAGCCGCTCGCCGGGCGAGCACAGCTCGTGGCTCCAGTCGATGGCCGCGCGCAGCGTCTGGTGCCTGGGCATGCTGGTGCGGCGGCCGCGCAGCCGCAGGATCCGCCGGTCCAGCCGCGCCACCACCTGCTCGATCGACAGCGCGCGCAGCTGCACCGCGGTCAGCTCGATCGCCAGCGGGATGCCGTCGAGGCGGTGGCACAGCAGCGCCACGGCGCCGACGTTGCGCTCGGTGATCGTCCAGCCGGACACCACGGCCGCCGCCCGCTCGGCGAACAGCGTCATGGAGTCGCAGGACGCGGCGAGCGGGACCGGCTCGGCGTCGGCCGCCGGCTCGTCCGGCACGGCCAGCGGCGCCACCATCAGCGTGTACTCGCCGGTGATGTCGAGCGGCTGGCGGCTGGTGGTCAGCACGCGCAGCCCGGAGGCGTTCTGCAGCAGCACCTCGGCCAGCATCGCGCAGCCGTCGATCAGGTGCTCGCAGGTGTCGAGGACCAGCAGCATCCGCCGCTCGCCGAGGTAGTGGACGAGCGCGTCCAGCGCGGCGGCGGGCGCCTGGTCGGGCAGCCCGAACGCCTCCCCCACCGCCTGCGCCAGCAGGCTGGACTCGCGCAGCCCGGACAGGTCGACGAAGCACACGCCGTCCTCGAACGAGGCGGCGAGCCGGTTGGCGGCGCGGATCGCCAGGCGGGTCTTGCCGACGCCGCCGGGGCCCATCAGCGTCACCAGGCGGCACTGCCCGAACAGCCGTCCGATCTCCGCCAGCTCGTCGCGGCGGCCGATGAAGCTCGTCAGCTCGGCCGGCAGCCGGCCCGAACGTTGCTCCGATGTGGTTAGCGACACCGCCGCCTCTGCTCGCCTCCCGCCGGCCCGGGCCGACGCTTCTTGGGGACGTCAGGCAGCATCGTACCCAGAGCCGAACGTATCGCAACCATTCCATTACGCGACGGCGTAAGGGCTCCAGTCAGGGAAACGGGACGGGAACGGGCTCGTCACGGACCCTCCATGACACTTGCCGGTCGGGGACATCTCCGTACGAGCACATAAGAACGCCTTATGGGCGCTCTTAGGATGGGGCCATGGCCGCCACCCATCGCGTGCCCGATCTGGGCGCCCTTGAGTTGCTGCTGGCGGTGGTGCGGCTGGGCAGCGTCGGCAAGGCGGCGGCCGAGCTCGGCGTCACCCAGCCCGCCGCCAGCGCCCGGATCCGGTCGATGGAACGGCAGATCGGCGTGGCGCTGTTCGAACGGTCCCCGCGCGGGTCCCGTCCCACCCGGGCGGGGGCCCTGGTCGCCGAGTGGGCCCAGCAGGTGCTGGACGCGGCCCGGGCGATGGACGCCGGGATCGCCGCCCTTCAGGAGCGGCAGGACGCGCGGTTGCGGGTGGTGGCGAGCCTCACCGTCGCCGAGTACCTCATGCCCGGATGGCTCGTCGCCTTGCACGAGGCGCGCCCCGGTACGGCGGTGACGCTGCGCGCGGCCAGTTCCACGGAAGTGGCCGAGCACGTCAGGGCCGGCAAGGCCGACCTGGGGTTCGTGGAGGGCGCCCGTACGCCGGCCGGTCTCAGCGGCACGGTGGTCGCCTCCGACCGGCTCGTCGTGGTGGTCGCCCCCAGGCATGCCTGGGCGCGCCGCCGTGACGGTGTGACGGCCGAGGAGCTGGCGGGCACGCCTCTGATCCTGCGAGACAGGGGTTCGGGCACCCGGGAGGTGCTCGACAGGGCGCTGTCCTCGTTCGGGGGCACCGCTCCCCCGCTGCTCCAGCTCGCCTCCACCACGGCCCTCAAGGCGGCGGCGGTGTCGGGCGCGGGCCCGGTCGTGGTGAGCGAGCTCGCCGTGGCGGACGAGCTGTCGGGCGGGCGGCTGGTCGCGGTCCCCGTCCGGGACCTGGATCTGGGCCGTCCGCTGCGCGCGGTCTGGCCGTCCGGGCAGCACCCGGCCGGGCCCGCCCGCCACCTGCTGGGCCTCACCCGGCAGTCACGCGCGTGACGGTCGCGGCCTCGGGGGCGGTCAGGTCTCGTCGAGCGCGCCGGCGGGCGCGTCCAGCACCGCCTGGACCTCCAGCTGGATGGCGATGGTGTCGCCCAGCATGACCTTGTCGCCCTGCAGCGGGACGTTGAACTCGATGCCGAAGTCGCGGCGGCTCAGCGAGGCGGTCGCGGTGAATCCGGCGCGGGTGCCGCCCCACGGGTCCCCCTCGACGCCGTGGAACTCCACCAGGAGCCGCACCGGGCGGGTGACGCCGCGGATCGTGAGGTCGCCGTCCAGGTGGTAGCGGGGGTGGCGGGCCCGCCGGCCGATTGTGGCACGTTCCACACCCGTGCCGACGAAGGTCATCGCCGGGTGGTGCTCCACGTCCAGGAAGTCCGCCGACCGGACGTGCGCGTCCCGCTCGGCGTTGCGGGTGTCGATCGACGCCATCGAGATCTCCGCGCGGGCGGAGGACGCCGGCAGGTCCTCCGCGACCCGGATCTCCCCCTCGAACCCGGTGAAGGAGCCGCGGACGGTGGTCATCAGATGCCGCACGGTGAAGGTGATCTCCGAATGCGCCGGATCGATGCTCCAACGGCCGGCGGCGAGGTCCGGTGCCGCAGTGGTCACTGTACTGATCCCCCCAGATCAAATTCGCTCAAGAGGTCAGAATGTACCCGAAAGACCCAAAAGGGGACGTGACCCGGTCCCTCGAACCGGGAACGATGCGGACATGATCGGAGAGCACGTCCTGGCCGGCTACACCACCGGCCCCGGCGCCCGCGAGGCCCTCGCCCTGGCCCGCGGGATCGCCGCGCTCAGCGGCGGGCGGCTCACCGTGGCCACCGTCCACCCGCCCGGCCGCCCGGCCGCCGCCGGCGAGGCCCTCACCCTCCTGGAGCAGGCCGCCGCCGAGGCCCCCGAGGCCGAGACCGCCGTCCAGGAGAGCCGCGGCGTCGGCCGCGGCCTGTCGGTCCTGGCCAGCCGGATCGGCGCCGACCTCATCGTCGTCGGCTCCACCGAGGGCGGGGCGCGCGGCCGCATCGCCGTCGGCTCCACGGCCGACAACCTGCTGCACTCCGCCCCCGAGGCCGTCATGATCGCCCCGGCCGGGCACGAGCCGGCCGAGCGGCCGGGCCGGATCACCGTCGCCTACGTGCGCCGCCCCCAGTGCGACGAGGCCGTGGTCCGCGCCGCGCTGGTCGCCGCGCGCCTGGAGGTCCCGCTGCGGCTGCTCACCCTGGCCGTGGGGGACGACTCGCGGCACCGCCTCCGCGACGACCTGGCGCTGGCCGTGCGGCTGGCCGCCGAGACCTCCGGCCTGGAGGCCGAGGCCGAGCTCGCCGAGGGCGACGACGTCGCGGACGCCGTGGCCCGCACCGGCTGGTCCGAGGGCGAGCTGCTGGTCTGCGCGAGCAGCGAGGACGCCTCCGCCCACCGGGTGTTCCTGGGCGAGATGGCCCTCAAGGTGCTGCGCGCGGCCCCCTGCCCGGTCACCGTCCTCCCGCGTGGCTACTCCTAATAGTCCGAATTGACCGTTTCTCGGGAACCGCTTGCCGCCCCGTCTTTACCTCGGCTACATTCCGTCGATATCGGAACGTGACCTTGGGACGGGTCGCGGGCCGACCGGGGACGGGCGCCGCCCGCACCAGGAACGGGGAGGCGCCATGGACACCATCGGGCAGAAGCTGCTCGAGATCGCCAAGGACAATCTCGGCTATACCGAGAAAGGCGACGGTTACACCAAGTTCGGCAACTGGTGGACCGAGAAAATGGACGCCGACCACAATCCGTACTTCAAGACCGCGCCCTGGTGCGACATGTTCCTCGCCTGGGCCGCCGACCAGGCCGGGGTCGCCGACCAGGCCGGCCAGTTCGCCGCCACCGTCGACCACGCCAAGTGGTTCAAGAAGCACGACGCCTGGGGCACCGAGCCCGTCCCCGGCGCCCTGGTCTTCTACGACTGGAACGGCTCCGACGACATCGACCGGATCGATCACGTCGGCCTCGTCGAGAAGGTCGACGGCAAGACCCTGCACACCATCGAGGCCAACGCCGACGGCTACAAGCTCATGCGCAAGACCCGCGACATGGACTCGGTCGTCGGCTTCGGCTATCCCGGCAAGGTCAAGACGGAGAAGTACGTCCCCAAGCACGCCGCCCCGGCCCCCAAGGTCGAGTCCCTCACCGGTCCCGGGACGCAGACCGGCAAGACCGAGACCACCGAGCCGGCGGCCTCCGTCCCCGACCTCCCGTCCCAGGAGGTCCTCCTCACGGGCGTCCTGGCGTTCGTCCTGTGCGGCACCGTCGCCCTGGCCGCCGGCCGCGCCGCCGCCGCCAAGGCCCCCACCAACTCGCCCATCCGCGTCCGCAAGCGGGGCAAGCACCACCGCGTGCCCGTCGAGCTGCCCGCCGACCTCACCCCGGCCGACCTCGACGCCGCCGACGCCGGCACCACCGTGATGCCCGCCCTCTCCCTGGCCGCCGCCCACGAAGCCGAGGACCGCGAGTTCTGGGGCCGGATCGCCCATCTGGAAGAGGACGCCGAGCTCGCCTTCTGGAACTCCCTCCACTCCGACGCCGCCCTCTCCGACGCCCCTGCCGAGGAAAGCAAGTACGCAAGCACTCCAACCTTCCGCTAGAGTTAACCGTGCGAGCCCAGGGGAAAACCCCCCGGGAGCACACGCGGACGTGGCTCAGTTGGTAGAGCATCACCTTGCCAAGGTGAGGGTCGCGGGTTCGAATCCCGTCGTCCGCTCTGAGGAGGCCTTGACGCCCAGCGAAGCCGACGGCCTCGCTCGGTGGAGTGGCCGAGAGGCGAGGCAACGGCCTGCAAAGCCGTGTACACGGGTTCAAATCCCGTCTCCACCTCACTTCACCCCCCTCGTTCCAAGGGCGATTAGCTCAGTGGGAGAGCGCTACCTTGACACGGTAGAGGCCACTGGTTCAATCCCAGTATCGCCCACTCGATCCCTGGGCCCAGTGTGGTCGGAGGCTGCGCCTCCTTCCCCACTGGGCTCTCGTCGTGTTGACCCAGGGGGCGACCCCCTGGAACCCCCGACGCGGTCGCTCCGCTCCCACCTGCACGTGGTACGGAAGCTCGATCCCTGGGCCCAGTGCAGCCGGGGACTGCACCTCCCTCCCCACCGGGCTCTCGTCATATCGCCCCAGGGGGCGACCCCCTGGAACCCCCGACGCGGTCGCTCCGCTCCCACCGGCACGTGGTCCGGAGGCTCGATCCCTGACCCATGGTCAGAGGCTGCGCCTCCGGCAACGCCACGGTCGCCGGCCACCCGGCCGCAAAGCCGCTGACAAGCACATCGGCAACATCTTCGCCAAGCTCGGGCGCCGCTGACGACCACGGTGCGCCCGGCCGTTCTGGACGCGTGTTTGTCAGGTGGGCGGGCTTCCCGGCGCTCGGTCGCGAGCCGGAGGGCGCCTGACGGCTGTGTGATCCAGATCACTTTCGCGTCGTCGAGCGTACCCCGTCCACCGCGCTGACCTGCATGGATGTGATCGGCGTCACCGGGGGTGGGCGCTGCGGCCGGGGGCGGGGAGCGGGTGCCATTCTTGCCGGAATTTCGGCGTCATGGGAAAATTTGGTCAATCGATTGACCAACCCGAGGAGGGTCCCCTTGAAAAGACGGCGCCCATGAGGCGAAGCGGGATCGCGATACTCGCCGCCGCCGCGCTTTCCACGACGCTCGCCGCCGTTCCGGCGGTCGCCGCGGAACCCCATTCCGGCGGCACCACGGCTTGGCGGAACGGCGCACTCCGCGTCGACACCGGCGGAGTCGTCTCACGTTCTGACTTGGTCCTGGAAAAACCGTCGTGGCAGGCGTACCAAAGCATGCCCGCGGGCAACGGAACGCTCGGCGCCGCGGTCTGGGCCGAGGACGGTTTCAGCGCGCAGCTCAATCGCGCCGACACCTTTCCCAACCTGAAGTCGGCCGGGCGGCTGACCGTCCCCGGGCTGTTCCCGCTGATGCGGGCGTCCGACTACCGGGGGCGGCTGCGCCTGCACGACGCCGACCTCGTCCAGCAGGGCGGCGGCATGTCGGCCCGCAGCTACGTGCGCGCGGACAAGGACCAGTTCGTCCTGGAGGTCACCGGCGCGGACCCGAACGTCACGCAGACCGCGGAGCTGCGGCTCTGGGACGGACGCACCCCCACCGCCCACGCCGCCAAGGGCACCGCGGCGCTCGCCGAGACCTTCACCGACGAGGAGTCCAAGGGCAGGACGGGCGCGGTCGCCGCGGTCACCGCGCTGGGCCGGGACGTCAAGGCCGAGGTCGTCGACGCCCGCACCGTCCGGGTGAGCTTCAAGCCGCGGCCGGACGGCGGGTTCCGCATCGTCACCGGCGTCCCCTCCTACACCGGCGGTGACCTGGGCAAGGCGGCCCGCACGGCACTGGCCGGGTCCGGGGGCTCCGGGATCGACCGGGCGCACCGGACGTGGTGGCACCGGTTCTGGGCGGGCGCGGCGCCGATGCGGATCACCTCGGCGGACGGCTCCGGCGAGTACATGGAGAACCTGCGCGCGCAGCAGCTCTACATGACCGCGGCCACGATGCGCGGCCCCGTCCCCAGCAGCCATGGCGGCGTGATCAACATGTTCTCGCCGTGGAAGGACGCGGTGCACTGGTCCGCCGACCACTGGTGGCACTTCAACCTGCGGCAGCCCGTCTACACCAACTTCGGCGCGGACACCGAGGAGTTCAACACCCCGTACTTCCGGCTGTACCTCGACCGGCTCGAGGAGATGCGGGCGTGGACCCGCGCCCACTGGAAGGGCTCCGAGGGCGTGTGCGTGGCCGAGTTCCTGCGCTACACCGGCACGGCCGAGGCCTGCGACAGCACCAGGCCGCCCGACTGGCTGAACCGGATCGTCACGACCGGGCCCGAGGTGGTCTACAACCTCTGGCTGCAGTACCGGTACACGGGGGACCGTTCCATCCTGGACGAGTCCTATCCCCTCATGCGGGACGTGACGCGCTTCTACCTGTCGATCCTCGAGGAGGGCGACGACGGGAAGCTGCACCTGCACAACGTGAACGCGCTGGAGACCCAGTGGGACACCTCCGACCCCGCCCCCGACCTGGCGGCCATGCGGGTGATCTTCCCGATCGTGGCCGGGCTGGCGGACGGGCGGGGCGACCGGACGCTGGCGCGCGACCTGCGCGCGACGCTGCCGAAGATCCCGGACTTCCGCACGGTCACCCGCAACGGCGAGCAGGTGATCGCGTGGTCGGGCACCGACGAGCAGGGCCGCAACACCCAGAACCCCGACACCGAGGTGCTGTTCCCCTGGGGCGTGTACGGCCAGGACTCGGCGCTCATGCAGTCCACGTTCCGCAACCGCGTCTACGTCCAGACCCGGGAGTGGTCGGAGGACGCGCTGCAGGCGGCCCGGCTGGGCCGCGGCGAGGACGTGAAGAACCTGCTCATCCAGGGCACCAAGGACTTCCAGGTCTTCCCGAGCGGGTTCACCGCGCACGGGAAGAACGCCGACGCGCTGCGGGAGAGCAACTACTACAACGGCTGGGGCGCGGTGGTGTCGTCGGCCGTGCAGGAGTCGCTCGTCCAGTCCTACGAGGGCGTGGTGCGGGTCGCGTCGGCCTGGCCGAAGGGCTGGGACGTGGCCGGTTCGGTGCAGGTCCAGGGCGGGCACCGGGTCAGCGCGGAGGTGAAGGGCGGTGAGACCGGCGTGGTCGGCGTCCAGGCGGCGCGCGACGACGACCTCCGGATCCAGAACCCGTGGCCGGGGCGGAAGGTGCGGGTCGCGGACGGCGTCAGCGGCAGGCCGCTGGCCGGTCCGACCGACGCCGGGGTGATCCCGCTGCGCGTCAAGAAGGGCCACTCCTACCTGGTGGAGCGGGTCGACCGCCCGGTCTCCTCGTTCCGGTTCCAGGGCGTCACCGGGGAGCCGGCGACGGAGGTCCGGCACCTGGGCAACCGGACGCTGGGCGTCGAGACGAGCGTGCCGCAGATCCCGGGCGAGCTCGTGAGCGTGGTGGCCCCGGACAAGCTGCGCCCGCTGGTGCGCGCGGAGCAGGGCGCGACGACGCACGTCGACCGCCATTACGTGATCTCGGAGCTGCCCGCGGAACTGAACGGTGCGGAACTGATCCGCGGTGCCAACAACGATTCCAAAATGACCTCGCCCGCCGGCTACCTGACCTTCGACCTGAAGGCGCCGGCGACCGTCCACGTCGCTTTCGACGCACGCGGCAAAGGCACCTGGTGGCCCGGATGGCTGGAAAAGGACGGCTTCACGGAAACGGGCGCGACCGTCAAGACGACCGACACCACGTTCGTCATCCTCAAGAAGGACTTCCCGGCCGGGCGCGTCACCCTCGGACCTAATTCCGGGGTTTCGGGGCAGGGCAGCTCGAGCTATTTCACGATGGTCGGGAGGCGATAGCCGGAAATGACGGAGCGGCCGCGGCACCCGGAAGACGACCAGTTCGATCGGGTCGCGGACGACCTCCTCGACGGGGTGGTCGGCCGGCACCGACAGCAGCAGCTCGGTGGCGCGGGCGCCCAGCGCCTGCAGCGGCATCCGCACCGTGGTCAGCGGCGGGACGAGGTGCTCGGCCAGCGGCAGGTCGTGCACCGCGACGACCGACACCTCCCCCGGCACCTCCAGCCCGTGCGCCTGGAGCGCGCTCAGCACCCCGATCGCCGAGGTGACGTTGGCGACGAACACGGCGGTCGGCCTCTCGGGCCCCTCCAGGAGCCGGTGGACGGCCTGGGCGCCGCCGCCCGGCCCGTAGTCGCCCTGGACGATCAGCCGCGGGTCCTCCTCCAGGCCGCCCGCGCGCAGCGCCGCCGCGTAGCCCTCGCGGCGGCGGAACGCGGTGTCGGCGCCGGCCGGGCCGCCGACGTGGGCGATGCGGCGGTGCCCGAGCTCCAGCAGGTGCTCGACGGCCATCCGGGCGGCGAGCCCGTCGTCCAGGATGACGTGCCGGCCGGAGGTGCGGCCGCGCCGGTTGACGAACAGCCACGGCAGGCCGCGGTCGGCCAGCATGGCCTGCTCCTCGTCGGTGATCGCGCCCCCGGCCAGCAGCAGCCCGTCCACGCGGCCGGGGCCGAGCAGGTCGAGGTAGCCGCGGGCGCCGCCGCCGGCGGTGGAGGAGCCGACCATCAGCGCGCAGTCGCGGGTGGCCGCGGCGGCCTCCGCCCCGGTGATGATCTCGGCGTAGACGGGGTTGGCGAAGTCGGGGATGAACAGGCCGACCGTGCCCGTCCGGGCGGTGCGCAGGCTGCGCGCCGCCGCGTTGGGCCGGTAGTCCAGCTCCTTGAGCGCCGCGTGCACCCGGGCGCGGGTCTCGTCACGGATGTTGAGCCGCGGGTCGCCGTTGACGACGCGCGAGACCACGGCCTTGTCGACCCCGGCCCTGCGCGCGACGTCGGCGAGCGTCACCCGGCGGGTGCGCCGGACGCCATCCTCGGTGGACCGGGTCACAGTGGCCGAGCCTCGCCGCTTTCGATGGAGTCGTACAGAGCCTGGACGAGGGCCAGCGTACCGAGATTGTCGCGCGCCGACGTGGGAGACGGCTCGTCCTCGGCGATCCAGCGCAGCAGCGCCGCCATGGGCCCGGCGAACGCGCCGGGGATCCAGCGCTCGGTCACCGGGTAGGGGGCCCATCCGTCGGTGGGCGCCACGGCGCTGCTGACCTCCAGGGTGTCGGGGCGGCCGTGCGGGTAGTCGTACAGCAGCCCCAGCGTGCCGCGGATCGCGCCCTTGTCGCCGTCGATCCGGAACTCCGCGCGCTGGTCGCCGGTGCGGTTCTCGTGGTTGACGTGCAGCACCGCGCGGGCGCCGCCGCCGAACAGCAGGGTGCTGATCGTGCGGGTCTCCCCCGCCGCGGCCTGCCCGGGGGTGCGGGACGCGGCGGCGAACACGCGCACCGGGTCGCCGAGAATGGAGCGGACCGCGTCCAGGTAGTGGATCGAGTGGTACATGATCTCCAGCCGGTCCGAGCGCATCAGCCACCCCCAGCCGCTCCAGTCGGTGCTGATGTCGACGGTGAACGACATGGCGGTGGGGGTGCCGATCCAGCCGGCGCGCACCATGGCCCGCGCCGCGGCGATCCCCTCGTCCCAGCGCAGCTGCTGGTTGACGGCGACGCGGCGGCCGGCCTTCTCGGCGAGGTCGGCGATCTCGCGGGCCTCGTCCATCTCGGGGGCCAGCGGCTTCTGGCACAGCAGGTGCCGGCCCGCGTCGAGGGCGGCGCGGGCGACCGCGGACTGCGCGGTCGGGACGACCGCGATGTCGACGACCTCCACCGCCTCGTCGGCGAGCAGTTCGTCGAGCGAGGCGTAGACGCGCTCGACGCCGTGCCGGGCGGCGACCTCCCGCGCCCGGTCCTGGTCGAGGTCGAAGAGGCCGCGGACGGGCAGGCCGTGCGCGCGGTAGGCGGGCAGGTGCGCGACGTCGACGATCGCGCCCGCGCCGACGACGGCGATCGGGCGGCGGTGGTGCTCGGGCACCGTGATCCGCGCCTGGTCGGCGATCGGGGTGAACAGCTCAAGCATGGGTCGGGCCTCGTTCGGGCTTCTCGTGCGGTTCGGGGATGCGGTACACGTCGATCGCGGTGCCGCCGAGGAGGCGGGCGCGGTCGGCGGGGGTGAGCGCGAGGCCGTCGAGGAGCCCGGCGGTCTCGTCCCACACCTTGCGGTAGCCGCCGGCCAGGACGGAGATCGGCCAGTCGCCGCCGAACATCAGGCGGTCCGCGCCGAAGAGCTCCAGCGCGTGCTCGACGTAGGGGCGCAGGTCGGCCGCCGTCCAGGTCTCCCAGTCGGCGGCCGTGTTCAGGCCGGACACCTTGGACGACACGTTGGGGAAGGCGGCGGCGTCGGCCAGCAGGTCGGCCCACGGCCGCCGGCCCCGCTCCTTGATGGGCGGCTTGGCCAGGTGGTCGATCACCAGCCGCAGCCCGGGGTGGCGTTCGGCGAGCACCGGCACGTGCTCCAGATGGCGCGGCCGCACCGCGACGACGTCGAAGGTGAGGCCGCGCTCGGCCAGCGCGTCCAGGCCGTCGCGCAGCTCGGGGCGCAGCAGCCAGTCGGGGTCGGGCTCGTCGTGGATCAGGTGCCGGACGCCGGCGTAGCGGGGATCGCGGCGGTAGCGGTCGAGGGCGCGCGCGGCCTCGTCCGGGCGCAGCAGCGGCACCCATCCCACCACGGCGCGCACGCGCGGCCACCGGTCGGCGACCTCCAGCATGTAGTCGGTGTCCTCGTAGGAGTCGGCCGACTGGACGAGCACCGTCCCGTCGACCCCGCACGCGTCCAGGTGGGGCTGGAGGTCGGGCTCCTCGAACGTCCGGTGGATCGGGCCCTGGTCGGGGGTCAGCCACGGGTAGGCGACCCGGTCCAGGTTCCAGAAGTGCTGGTGGGCGTCGATGATCGGCGTGCGCGCCGTCGCGGTCATGTCGCCTGCTCCTCTCCTCCGGCGCCGCTCTGCTCGCGCAGGTTCCAGACCTTGGACAGCGCGCCGGTCCGCTCGTCGGCGCCCGGCTCGAAGCCTTCGACGAACGCGGCCATGTGCCGCTGCCAGGCATGGTCGGCGGGGTCGCCGGCCAGGACGTCCAGGGCGCGGGCGAAGTCGTCGGCGTCGACCAGGTGGAACAGGTGGCGGCCGCTGCGCCAGATCGTCCAGTCGCGGACGCCCGCGCGCAGCAGCGCCTCCAGCAGGTCGCCGGGGACCGTCGCGTGCTCCCGGTCGTAGTCCTCCTCCCGCCCCTCGCGCAGGACGCTGTGCAGGGCGATCCTCATCCGGCCCTCCCCTCGCGCGGGGGCGGCTGGACGAGTTCCAGCGTGATCTCGTCGGGGTCGAGGAAGTAGCAGGCCGCGCCGCCGGCGTTGACCCCGGCCGTGATCCGGTTGGGCGGGGAGACGAACCGGACGCCCAGGCCGGTGAGCCGGGCGTGCTCGGCGTCGATGTCGTCCACCGCGAACGCCATGTGGGCGGCGCCGGGGTGGTGGCGGGCGGGGTCCTGGCGCTCGCCGCGCGGGACGACGTACTCCACCAGTTCCAGGTCGTGCGTGCTCACCCGCGCCGGATCCCGCCTCGGGACGGCGAGCTGGGCGACCCGCAGGCGCGCGTCGGGGTAGCCGACCAGCGCCCGCGTGTACTCGTTGTCCTGGTCCTGGACGTGCACCAGCTCCATGCCCAGCACGTCGCGGTAGAACGCGACCGAGCGGTCGAGGTCGGCGACGTGGAAGCTGAAGTGCCAGACGGCGGTGAGCATGCCCTCACCCCTCCTTGCGCTCGGCGGCCGTGGACGCCACCACCTTCTCAGGCGGCGGCTCCTTTTCCTTTCCCGGCGGGCCCTGCCCGCCCGGTGGTCCCTGCTCGCCCGGTGGTCCCGAGGCGGCGGGCGTCTCGGCCTCCCGGATGCGCCGGGTCTGGCGGCGCCGCAGCGACACCGTGTAGACGCCGGCGGCGACGATCAGGACCACGCCCTCGACCAGGCCCTGCCAGTTCGCGCCCAGGTTGAGGATGTTGAAGCCGTTCTTCAGCGTGGTCAGGATCAGCGCGCCCACCAGCGACTTGGACACGCTGCCGAGCCCGCCGAACAGCGAGGTCCCGCCGAGGATGGCGGCGGCCAGCGCGGTGAGCTCGAACCCCGACAGCCCGGTCGGGTTGATCGAGCCGAGCCGGGCGGCGTAGAGCACGCCGATGAACGAGGCGGCCGTGCCGTTGAGCACGAACGCCACCACGCGGTACCGGTCGACGGCGATGCCCGACAGCCGGGCGGCCTCGGCGTTGCCGCCGCTGGCGTACAGCCGCCGCCCGATCGTGGTGTAGCGCAGCACCCAGGCCGCCACGACCGCCAGCACCAGCAGGTACAGGGTGCGCTGGGTGATCCGGATCGTGAAGATCAGGAGAGGCGAGGCCGCGACCAGCGCGATCCCGGCCGCCAGCGGCACCAGCGCCCGCGGCGCCTTCCAGTTCCGCGTCCGGGCCGCCCGCCAGGCGCCCGCGGCCAGCAGGACGAGCCCGGCCAGCAGGTACAGGTTCGGAGTGATCCACGATCCGCCGTCGATGGCGCGCAGCCCCTCGCGCGCCGCGCCGTCGGGGGCGGTCACGGTGCGGCCGTCGGTGACGATCAGCACGAGCCCGCGCACGGCGGTCATGGTGCCGAGCGTGACGATGAAGGCGTTGATGCCGACGTACTGCACCACCACGCCGTTGAACAGCCCCACCAGCGCGCCGGAGCCCAGGGCGAGGGCCAGCGCGGGCCAGAACCCGATCGCGTCGGACAGGCTCAGGCACACCGCGGCGCCGAGCGCGGCGACCGCGCCCACCGACAGGTCGAAGTTCCCGCTGATCAGCACGATCGTCGTGGTGATCGCCAGGATGCCGATCAGCGTCGTCTGGTCGAGGATGTTCGCGACGTTGGTCGGCCCCAGGTAGGACACCCGTCCCTGGGCCTGCCCGGCGAAGGTCAGGACCATGACGAGCAGGGCGAAGGCGTAGACGACGCCCGCGTTGCCCAGCCGCAGCGCGGCCGGGAGCCGCCACCGGCCCGGGGTGGCTTCAGCGCTCATGGCGCACCTCTTCTTCCTGTTCCGTTCTCGGCTCCGCCCGCAGGCCGTGGGCCAGCATGAGCAGTTCCTCCTCGCCGGTGTCCGCCGCGCGCCGCTCGGCGACGATCCGCCCGCCCCGGACGACCAGCACCCGGGTGGCCACCGACAGCAGCTCCTCGAACTCCGAGCACACGATGACGACCGCCCTGCCCTGCGCGGCGAAGCGGCGGACCAGCTTCAGCAGGTCGGCCTTGGCGCCGACGTCCACGCCCGCGGTCGGCTCGTCCAGCAGCCACACGCGCGGGTCGGCGTACATCCACTTGGCGAACACCACCTTCTGGGCGTTGCCGCCCGACAGCTCGCCGGGCACCGCGTCCACGCCGGCGGTGACGATGCCCAGGTCGGCGACCGCGCGCGCGGCCCGCTCCCGCTCGTCGGCGGTGCGCGGCACCAGCCGTCCCCGCGACAGCCGGGCCAGGTCGGGCAGGCTGACGTTCTGCCAGATCGGCAGGCCGCCGTGCAGCCCCTGGCCCGCGCGGTCCTCGGGCACGTAGGCGATGCCCGCCGCCACGGCGGCCCGCGCCGACCGGCCCACCGCGGCGCCGTTCACCCGGACCGCGCCCGTGGCGGACGGGTCGTCCCGGAAGACGGCCCGCATGATCTCCGACCGGCCCGCGCCCAGCAGCCCGGCGATGCCGACGATCTCGCCCGCGCGGACCTCGAAGGAGACGTCCCGCAGTCCCACCGACGACGACAGCCCGGCGACCTCCAGCACCACCGGCGCGTCCGGGTCGGGCTCGGCGCCGCCGGCGCGCTCGACGGCCAGCAGCTCGCGGCCGGTGACGGCGCGGACCAGCATGCCCTCGGTCACCTCGGCGGTGGCCTCGGCCAGCACGGTCGTGCCGTCCCGGACGACCGTCACCCGGTCGGTCAGCTCGAAGATCTCGTCGAAGAAGTGGGAGATGTACAGGAACGCGGTGCCCTGGGCCGACAGCCGGCGGACGGCGCCGAACACCACCTGCCGCTCCTGCTCCGACAGCGAGGCGGTCGGCTCGTCCATGATCACCAGCCGGGCGCCGGCCGCGAGGGCCTGCAGCACGCAGACCATCTGCCGGACGCCGATGGGCAGGTCGTCCACCACGGCGTCCGGGTCGACGGGGTAGCCGAGCCGGTCGACCAGCGCGGCGAACTCCTCCCGCAGCGCGGGCGGGGTCCGCCAGGCGCCGCGCCGGTCCAGGAAGACGTTCTCCAGGACGGTCAGCGTCGGCACCAGCGGGACGTGCTGGTGGATGGTCGCGATCCCGGCCTGCCGCGCCGCGCCGGGATCGCGCCAGCGCCGGTCGCGGCCCGCCCAGCGCAGGGTCCCGCCGGTCGGCGGATGCGTCCCCGAGATGATCTTGACCAGGGTGGACTTGCCCGCCCCGTTGGCGCCGATCAGCCCGTGCACGCTGCCGGGGCGCACCTCCAGGGAGACGCCGCGCAGCGCCCGCGTCCCGTTCGGGAACGTCTTGGTGACGCCGTCGAGGAGCAGCAGCGGCTCGTCCCCGTGGTGGCCTGCGCCGTTGTGGTCGGTGCCCGTCACCATTGCGGCTGGCAGTCGCCGACGTTGTCCTTGGTGATCGGCGGGGTCTCGTAGGTGACGAACTGCGCGTTGTACTTCTTGGTTCCGGTGAGCTGCTCGTGCAGCACCTGCATCGCGCGCTTGCCCAGGTCCTCGGGCTTGTAGCAGACGGTCCCGTACAGCTCGCCGGCCTTGACCGCGTCGGTGCCGAGCTTGGAGCCGCCGACCCCGATGACGACGGCGTCGGAGTTCGCCGCCTTGACGGCCTTGGCGCAGCCCACGCCCATGTCGTCGCTCTCGGCGTAGAAGAGCTTGATCTGGGGCTGGGCGGCCAGCATGTTCTGGCAGGCGGACTGGGCCTTGTCCGGCACCCAGTCGCCGGGCTGCCGGGCGACGACGTTGAAGTTCACGCCCGCCTGCTTGGCCGGGGCCAGGAAGTCGCGGAACCGCTGCTGGGTCTCGGCGAACCCGGCGGCGCCCTCCACGACCGCGATCGCGCCGCCCTTGGGCACGGCCTTGACCGCCAGCTCGCCGGCCTTGCGGCCCGCGCCGTACTCGTCCTGCGTGACCAGCGCGGCCAGGCCCGGGTAGACGTCGTTCAGCTGCCGGGTCTTGGGGTCGCCGACCTGGGACGCGACCGCCACCGTGGGGATGTCGGCGTTCTTGAGCTGGTCGGCCATGCCGGTGGCCACGCCCGAGTCGACCGGGAGCAGCAGCACCCCGTCCGGGCGCTGGCCCGCCAGGTCCTGGACGTCGCTGGACTGCTTCTCCGCCTTGCCCTGCGCGTCCACCTCGGTCACCTTGACGCCGAGCCGGGCGGCCTCGGCCTTGATGCCCTTGCTGATCGCGGCGGGGAAGGGGAAGCTCAGGCCGAGCGTGGAGATCCCGACCGTGAGGTCCTTCTTGCCCGCGGCCGCCGGCGTTCCGCCGCCCTCCTCCGCCTGCCCGCAACCCGACGCCAGGGCCACCGCCGCCAGCGCGGCCGCCACGGCCGCCACGACCTGTCTGCGTGCCATCGCGGCACCTCCGTTCTAACGATTGACTAATGCGGCCGGGCCCGCTCAGCGCGCGGACCCGGAGACCTGTCCCGACACGTGCGCGGAGATCCGCGCGGCGATCGACCCCGCGTCCGGCAGCAGCGGCTCCGCCAGCACCGGCGCCGCGGGGATCCGCACGTCCGGGGCGCCGACGCGCAGCGGCGCCGCGTCCAGGGCGATCCCCGCCTCCGCGACCCGCGCCACGATCTCGCCGCCGAAGCCGCCGGTGACGTTGGCCTCGTGCACCACCGCCAGCCGCCGGGTGCGCGCCACGCTGGCCAGCACCGCGTCCAGGTCGAGGGGGTTCAGCCAGGTGAGCTCGAGCACCTCGGCCTCGATCCCGCCCGCGGCGAGCGACTCGGCCGCCGCCAGCGCCTGCGAGGTGACCGTGCCCCAGCTCACCACCGTGACGTCCCGGCCGGGGCGGCGCAGGTGCGACCAGCCCATCGGCCGCGCCGCCCCGCCCAGCTCCACCTCGGCCTTGTCGCCGAAGTACAGCGAGCGGTTCTCCACGACGATCACCGGGTCGTCCGCGTGCACCGCGCTGACCAGCGCGTCGTGCGCGTCCTGCGCGGTCCGCGGCATCGCCAGCCGCAGCCCCGGGACGTGCAGGAACAGCGCCTCCAGCGACTGCGAGTGCTGCGCGCACGCGCCCGGCGCGTTGCCCTGCTGCGTCCGGACGACGATCGGGGCGGGCGCCGCGCCGCGCGAGACGTACCGGGCGTTGGCCGCCTGGTTGACCAGCTGGTCCAGCGCGACCAGCGAGAAGTCCGCCCACATGATCTCCACGATCGGGCGGGCGCCCATCAGCGCCGCCCCGACCGCGCTGCCCAGGATCGCGGCCTCGCTGATCGGCGTGTCGAACACCCGGTCGCCGAACTTCCGGCGCAGCCCGCGGGTCACGCCGAAGACGCCGCCGGGCTTGCCGACGTCCTCGCCGTACAGGAGCGTCTCGGGCAGCTCCGCCAGCACCCGGGCGAGCGCCGCGTTGACGGCCTCGCCGTACTTGAGCCGGCGCGTCTCGGCCACCGGGGCCTCTCCCTTGGGCCTGGTGGCGGTGAGCTCAGGCATACACGTGGTCCTTCGCGCTCTGAGGGTCGGCCGGGGGAGCGGCCAGCGCGGCCGCGGCGGCACGTTCCATCTCTGCTTCGGCGCGCGTCCGCGCGTCCTCGATCTCGGCGGACGGCACGCCCGCCGCCTCCAGTTCCCGGGCCAGCCGGGCGATCGGCTCCTCCTCGCGGGCCCGGTCCAGCTCGCCCGGCCGCCGGTACTGCTCGGCGTCGCCGATGTAGTGGCCGACGAGCCGCTGCGTCATCAGCTCCAGCAGGGTGGGGCCCTGGCCGTCCCGGGCGCGCGCCACGGCGGTCCGGACGGCGGCGCGCACCGCGGACGGGTCGTTGCCGTCCACCCGCTCGCCCGCCATGCCGTACCCGGCGGCCCGCCGCCACAGCTCCGGCTCCCCGACCATCTCGTCGATCGGGGTCAGCTCCGACCAGTAGTTGTTCTCGCAGACGAACACCACCGGCAGGCGGAACGCGGCGGCCATGTTGAGCGCCTCGTGCGAGGCGCCCTGGTTCAGGGCTCCGTCGCCGCACACCGTCAGCGCGACCCGGCCGCTGCCGTCGAACCGGCCCGCCAGCGCCGCGCCCACCGCGATCGGCAGCCCGGCCCCGACGATCGAGTTCTCGCCGTGGAACCCGTGCTCGGGCGCGGTGAAGTACGCCGAGCCGCCCCGGCCGCCGTTCACGCCGGTGGCCCGCCCCGCGAACTCGGCGAGCATCGCCTCGGCCGGGACGCCGCGCGCCAGCGCCCACCCGTGCCCCCGGTAGGTGGCGAACAGCGCGTCCTCGGGCCGCAGCTCCGAGCACGCCCCGACCGGTCCGGCCTCCTGGCCGACGCTCAGGTGCACCGAGCCGACGACCGAGCCGTCCAGCCGCATCGCGCGCAGCTTCTCCTCGAGCGCGCGGATCCGCCACATGGCGTGCAGGTCGGCCAGCCTCCCCTGGACCTCCATCAATCCCCTCCTCCGTTCCGTACCGTCTTCCACTCCCGCACCGCGCCGGACGCGACCGCGGCGGCCTCGCCCAGGTAGCCGGACGGGTCCAGCGGGCCGATCTCCTCGCGCAGGTCGTCGGGCAGGTCCCGGGCGCACACGCTGACCAGGTCCTCCCCCTCGGCCCGGGCCCGGACGGCCGCGGCGTACACCAGGTCGTGGGCCTTCTCCCGGCCGAGCGCCGGGGCCAGCCGCATCATCAGCGCCTCGCTCATCAGCAGGCCGCCGTCCAGCCGCAGGTTGGCGCGCATCCGCTCGGGGAACACCCGCAGCGACTCCGCCGTCCCGGCCGTCAGCCGCACCGCCGCGGCGGTGTACTCCGCGACCTGCGGCACGGCCAGCCACTCGATCTGCCACTCCCCCGAGCTGCGCTCGTGCCCGGCCTCCATCGCCCGCGCCAGCAGCCCGGCCGCGCCCGACGCCGCGACCCCGTACCCGATCACCGCCTCGGACGAGATCGGGTTGGCCTTCTGCGGCATCGTGGACGAGGCGCCGCGGTGGTGCCCGTCCTGCTCGGCGACCTCCCCGACCTCGGTCCGGGACAGGTCCACCACCTCCCGCGCGAACCGCACGCAGGTCGCGGCCAGCAGCGAGCACACCTGCCCGAACCGGGCCACCCGGTCGCGCGCCACGTGCCAGGGCACCTCGGTGTCGACCAGGTCCAGCCGCCGGGCCAGCCCCGCCCGCACCCGCGCCGCGTCCTCGCCCATCGCCGCGTTGGTGCCGCCCGCGCCGAACAGCGACACCACGCCCACCACCGGCCGCAGCCGGCGCAGCTCGGCCAGCTCCCGGGTGACCTCGCCCAGGAACACCGCCGTCTTCGCACCGAAGGTGGTCGGGACGGCCTGCTGCGCGTGCGTCCGCGCGGCCACCACCAGGCCGGCGCCGGACTCGGTCAGCGCGGCCAGCGCGTCCCCCAGCTCCAGCGCCAGCTCGACCAGCCGGTCGCAGGACCGGACGAGCTGCAGCGCCAGGCCGGTGTCCATGATGTCCTGGGTCGTGGCGCCGTAGTGCACCCGCCCGTCCGGGCCCGGCGGCAGCTGCCCGGCGATCTGCCGGACCAGCGGCAGGATCGGGTACCCGACCGTGCGGGCGCCCTCCCACAGCTCGTCCAGGTCGATCAGCTCCGGGCGGCAGGCCGCCGCGATGGCCTCCGCGTCCTCCCGGGCCAGCAGGCCGGTCTCCGCCTGGGCCAGCGCCAGCGCCGACTCCACCCGCAGCCAGTCGGCCACGGTCGCCTCGGGCGACCAGATCTCCAGCATCGGCTCGTCGTGGTACAGCGCGGACAGCAGCCGGAACGCCTGCCCCATCAGTCCATCTCCAGTCCGCCGTCGACATTGACCGCCTGCCCGGTCACGTACGAGGCCAGGTCGCTGAGCAGGAACGCCACCACGCCGGCCAGCTCGGCGGGCCGCCCGTCCCGCTTCAGCGCGCTCGCCGCGGTCACCTCGTCCAGGTACCGGCGGCCCGCGCCGGCCCCGAACCTCCGCTCGCGCTCGGCGATGATCCCCTCCCACATCGGCGTCATGAACACTCCCGGGCACACCGCGTTGACGCGGATCGCCGGGCCGTAGGCCAGCGCCGCCGACTTGGTCAGCGACAGCAGCGCCGCCTTGGACGCCGCGTAGTGCGCCGCGTCCGGCCGTCCCGACCGCGCGGCCACCGACGCCAGCGTGACGATCGCCCCGCGGTCCATGACCTCGGCGGCCCGCTGGACGACGTGGAACACCGAGGTCAGGTTGAGGTCGATCACCCGCCGCCACTCCTCGGGGTCGAGCTGCGCCAGCGGCTTGGTCTGCATGACACCGGCGCAGTTGACCAGCCCGTCCAGGCCGCCGAGCGCCTCGGCCGCCCGTCCGGGCAGGGCGCGGGCCTGGTCGGGGTCGGCGAGGTCGGCCGCCAGCGGCACCGCCCCTGCCCCGGCGAGCCCGTCCTCGCGCAGGTCGGCCGCCGCCACGCGGGCTCCGGCACCGGCGAGGCCTTCCGCGATCGCCCGTCCCAGTCCCCCGGCGGCCCCCGTCACGAGGATCCGGCGCCCACTGAGTGCCAGCTCCACGGCCACCTCCGTTCAATCGTTTGACTGCCGCAGCAAGGTAACCGAGGACACACATCCGACACAAGCCCCCGACGACGTCGAATCTGTCGAATCCTGCGTCACCCGCGGCGGACGGGCATCAGATGTTCTGCCCCGCCCCGGACGGGCTCCGCCCGGCACCCTGCGGGCAGGGCCGATCAGGCGGGCGGGAGGGGCTCGTCCACGACGACGCGCAGGGGCTGGGCGAGGGGCCTCCGAGCGCGCGCCAGCTCCTCCAGCGCGCGGTCGACGGCGCGGTAGAAGCGGATCGCGGCCTCCTGCTGCGGCGCCCGCGGCTTCCACAGATCCCAGCGCATCCCGGCGATCCGCTGGACGAGGGCGGCCACCTGGCACCGGGTGAGGGAGATCTCCACCAGGCCGCCGGCGAGCGGGCCGGCGGGCTGGCCGGGACCGTCGTCCAGCAGCGCGTTCAGCGTCCGCCAGGTGGCGGGCCGGCACACCAGGTGCACCCGGTCCGGCGCGGCTCCCCCGTCGCAGAGCTCCCACATGGGCGGGTGCTCCCCGCGCCCCCGCCTCCGCTCCCGCACGGC
Source organism: Actinomadura rugatobispora (assembly GCF_042656285.1). Taxonomy (GTDB): domain Bacteria; phylum Actinomycetota; class Actinomycetes; order Streptosporangiales; family Streptosporangiaceae; genus Spirillospora; species Spirillospora rugatobispora. The sequence goes on from NZ_JBHSON010000076.1 coordinate 66,695, forward strand.
GCGCAGGCCGCGCGAGACGAGAAGGCGCGCCAGCCGGCGACCGCTCCGCCCGCCGGGGCCGGTCATGCTTCCAGGGCCAGCAGCGCCCGCAGGGAGGCGGCCAGCGCGTCGCGGTCCGGGGGCTCCTCGTGCAGCATCACCCGGATCCACATGCCGTCGAGGTAGGTCGTGACGGCCACCGCCACGGGCCGGGGCACGTAGCCGGCCAGCAGGCCGGCCATCTCGTCGAACCAGCGGCGGGCCACCGGCCGCAGTTCGGGACGGTAGGCGGCGGCCAGGTACATCTCCGCCACCAGCACCGCCTGCCTGGTCTCCCGGGAGTACTCGGCGAACACCTCGGCCAGGGTGGCGGCCACGTCACCGCCGTGCGCCAGGCGCTCGCCCAGCATCCTCAGGTCCTGCGCCGCCCGCTCGCCGACGTACTCCACCGTCTGGGCGACCAGGTCCTCCAGGGAGGAGAAGTAGTAGGTGGTGGCGCCCAGCGGAACCCCGGCCCGTTCGGCCACCAGCCGGTGGGTGAGCCTGCCGGCGCCGACCTCGGCGAGCAGCTGGCCCGCCGCCTCGATGATGGCGCGGCGGCGCCCCTCCGGATCACGGGAAGCACCCACGGCGCGCCTTCCGTCCAGGCGATGTGTACATCAGTACTAGTATCAACGTACACAAAGGTCCCGCAACGCCCTCCCGGCGCGTGCGCGCGGGGTCAGCGGGAGGCGGCGCCGGCCTCGGCGGCGGGCTCCTCGAACATGCCCCGGCCGCGGAAGAGCTTGACCACCAGGTCGCCCTGGTTGCGCAGCATCTTGGCGTACTCCTCCTCCGCCTTGGCCGCGTCGCCCTTCTTGATCGCCCGCACGATCGCCGCCGTACCGCGCTTCTCCACGCCGTGCGCGCCGGGCACCAGCTCGAAGAAGTTGCCCGGGACGATCCCGGTCATCTGCTTGAGCATGCTCTTGAGGCGGGGCGACTGCGCGCCGTCCACCACCAGGCGGTGGAACCGCATCGTCAGCTCCTGCAGCGACTCCGGGCTCTCGGCCTTGGCGATCTCGCGCTGGACGGTGGCCAGCCTGGCGCCCAGTTCCGCGCCCTGCCGCTCCACCGCGCGCCGCACCGCGAAGCCGTAGAACAGCCCGTACAGCTCGTAGTGGTCGCGCACCGCCGACTCGTCCAGCGCGTTCACGAAGGCGCCGCGATGGGCGATGATCGTCATCCAGCCCTCGCGCTCCAGCGCGATCAGCGCCTCCCGCACCGGGATCCGCGACACGCCCAGCGCCTGCGCGATCGCGTCCTGCGGGACCCGCTGCCCCTGCCGCAGCACCCCGTCGAAGATCAGCCGGCGCAGGTAGAGCCGCACCTGCTCGCCGCTGCTCATCCGGGAGAGATCGTGCCCCGGCAACACCTCGCCCCAGTCCTGCATCATGCCCCCCTGCGGTCGTGGTCCGTCCGTGCCGGCCGACGACGGCGGCCCCGTCCATCACCCAGAAGATATACTTTAGTCGGTATCCAATCACTCCGCGTACGGACGGGTCCGCCGGTCCCCCGGGGTGGCGCGCGGTGACGATGCACTCTGCCGCCAGAGGGGAGACGCCACCACCGATGACCGAGCGCAGTCTGCGGGAACAGCGCCGGGAGCGGCGCCGGGCGCTGAGCAGGGACCAGATCCTCGACTCGGCCGAGCAGGTGTTCGCCCGCGCCGGCTACCACGAGGCGTCCCTGCGCGAGATCGCCGAACTGGCGGAGTTCTCGGTCGGGACCGTGTACGGCCTGTTCACCGGCAAGGACGAGATCTACCGCGAGGTCATGCTGCGCCGCGCGGCCGAGTTCCTGCCCGGCATGCGCCGCATCGTGGCCTCCGACCTGCCGCCGCGGCGCCGGCTGCTGGACCTGGCCGACTGGCAGGTGGGGTTCTTCCGGCGGTTCCCGCAGTTCGGGCGGCTGGTGCTGCGCGGCGGGGCGATCGCGCCGCCGCTGTCGGAACCGCCCGGCGACGGCCGCATCCTGGAGAACTTCCGCGCCGCCCAGCGGATGCAGGCCGAGCTGTTCCGGCTCGGCCAGGAGGCCGGGGACCTCAGGGACGGCGACCCGGTGCTGCTCGCGCGGATGTTCACCGGCCTGGTCAGCGCGTTCCAGATCACCGAGCTGGACGCGGGCGCGCCGCCCTCGGAGGCCGAGGGACGGCTCGCCCTGGGCCGGCTGCACGAGGTCCTCGGCGCCGCCTTCGCGGTGGAGGGCCCGCCCGCCGGGGGCGCTGGACGGTGACGCCCGGCGGCCTCAGCCTTCGGGGAGGTCGAGGCCGAGGAGGCGGATGGCGTTGCCTCGGGCGATCTTGTGGACGGACTCCCGGTCGAGGTGGCCGAACTGGAGCGCGGCCGCCTCGCGCGAACGCGGCCAGGTGCCGTCCTGGTGCGGGTAGTCGGTCTCGAACATCACGTTGTCCAGGCCGACCTTGTGCAGGATCTCCACGCCCACCTCGTCCTTGAAGAAGCAGCTGTGGATCTGCCGGTGGTAGTACATCGAGGGCGGCTCAGGGCAGTTGTCGCGGGTGTGCGCCCAGCCGCGGTGGGTCTCCCAGACGTCGTCGATCCGCTCCAGCAGGTACGGGATCCAGCCGATCTGCGCCTCCGCGTACAGCAGCTTCAACCGCGGGAAGCGGTGCAGCACGCCGGAGAACAGGAAGTCGGTCATGCTGGCCACGCTGTTGCCGAAGATGATGGTGGCGCCCACCGCGGGCGGGGCGTCCGCCGAGGTCTGCGGGGTCTTGGTGCCCGAGCCGATGTGCATGCACAGCACCGTCCCGGTCTCCTCGCACGCGGCGAAGAACGGATCCCAGTAGCGCGCGTGCAGGCTCGGCAGGCCGAGGTAGGCGGGCAGCTCGCTGAACGCCACCGCGCGGACGCCCCGGGCCGCGTTGCGGCGGACCTCGGCGACGGCCAGCTCCACGTCCCACAGCGGCACGACGCACAGCGGGATGAGCCGGCCCCCGGACGAGCCGCACCACTCCTCGACCATCCAGTCGTTGTAGGCCTCGACCGACAGCCTCGCCAGCTCGCGGTCCTTGCCCCACAGGAAGATCTGCCCGCAGAACCGCGGGTAGTTGGGGAAGCACATCTGCGCCTGGACGCCGTTGACGTCCATGTCGGCGAGGCGTTCGGAGGGCTGCCAGCACCCGGCGCGCATGTCGTCGTAGGTGATGCCCTCGTTGGTCACCTCGTCGGCGGGCACGCCCGCCGCGGCGATGTAGCGCTTGATCTGGCTCCGGGCCCCCTCGTAGACCCACCAGGCGACGTCGGGGCCCTCGGTTCCCGGGGTCTCGACGTACCGGCCGTCCACCAGCTCGACCTCGCCGGCGGGGGCGTACTCGATCCGCGGCCCGGCCTCGCGGTGGCGGGCGGGCAGCCGGGTGCTCCACAGGTCGGGGGGCTCGACGACATGGGCGTCGACGTCGACCAGCGGCGGGATCTTCGCCAGCCGCTCCCCCAGGAGGTCCGGGCGGGCCACCTGTTCGGTCACGGGCTTCTCCTTATACTGGATTCTTTATACATGTTACGTGTCGAGGGAACCTTTGACGAGCCCCCGGGCGGCTCAGACCGCGCCGAGGGTGCCGGCGGCCTCCTCGCGGGTGGCGGCGCCGACCGGCGCCAGGAGGGCCGCGACGGTCATGTCGACGAGATTGCGCGCCACCAGGGGCAGCGGCAGCGGCTCGCGCCGGCGCTCCGGCGCGTCCTCCAGCACCGCCCGGTCCGCGAGCACGTGCATGGCCGACTGCGACGCCACGACCAGCCGCTCGACCGCCAGGTCGCGGGGCATGTCCGCGGCCATGATCTCCACCAGGGCGCGCCCGGCGAGAGTCAGGGACGGGTCCACGACGGACCGCACCTCCTCGATCGCCAGCCGCGGCTGGGCCAGCACCGAGGTCCAGACCCGGACGCCGTGCCGCTGGCGGGCGCCCAGGCCGATGTACTCGGCCACCGGGAGGACGATCACCTCGACCAGCCCGCGCACGTCCCGCCCGGTCCCGGTCGCGGTCGCGGCGACCCGCGCGTACAGCTCGTCGTGCCGGTCGCGCAGCCAGTCGCCGTGCCGGCGCATGATCGCGCGGAGCAGGCCGTCCCGGCCGCCGAAGTGGTAGTGCAGGGCGGCGGTGTTGCGCTGGCCCGCGGCGGTGTTGATCTCGTTGAGCGACACCCCGGTGATGCCGCGCTCGGCCATCAGCCGCTCCGCGGCGTCCAGGATCCGCTCCCGCGTCTCCGCCCCGCGCGGGCCGGGGGACCGTTCAGACACCGCTGCCTTCCAGCCGCTTGACCCGGGGCGGCAGCCACGGCCGCTCGGGGACGCCCTCGCCGTAGAACTGCCCGGCCCAGTGCCGGAACTCGATGACCGGGCCGTCCCCGCGGATCAGCAACGGCTTCTCGACGTAGACCTTGTTCTCCCAGATCGGGATGTCCTCGGCCACGGCGTCCACGAACGTCTTGATCATCTTCGCGGAGAAGTCCTTCATCGACTCCGGCACGGTGAAGACCCAGCGGATGTGCACGTTCTCCTCGTCGACCGGCGTCACCGAGGACACGAACGACATCACGCCCTTGAGCCGCAGCGCGCCCAGCCCCAGCCCGTAGGACTTGCGGGTGAAGTCGAGCGGGTAGAGCTTGCCGCTCTTGCTCCTGAACTCCTGGCGCTCGGTGACGGTCTTGACGAAGCCGTCGTACTCCACCTCGCCGCCGGGCACGGTGTCCATCCCGTGCACGTACTTGAAGTGCACGTAGTCGGCGTTGTTCTCGGCCATCTCCTGGCAGCAGGTGGCGATCTCGAACTCGTGGAAGACCGGGTCGGTCCAGTCCTCCTCGTCGAACTCCTCCATCACCGGCATGTCGATGTACGGCTCGGCGCCGCCCAGGTGGTGCCAGGCGAAGACCAGCCCGAACCGCTCCACGACCGGGTACGCCCGCACGACCGCCTTGGGCGAGGGCTCGGCGTCGGTGTAGGGCACGTCCAGGCACCGGCCCGACACGCCGTCGAAGCGCCAGGCGTGGAACGGGCACTCCAGCAGCTCGCCGGCCACCTTGCCGCCGTGGGCGAGGCTGGCGCCCAGGTGCGGGCAGTAGGCGTCCATGACCCGGGCGTCGCCCGAGGCCGTGCGGTACAGCACCAGGTCGCGGCCGAAGTAGCGGGCGGGTTTGACCTCGCCGGCCGCCAGCTCGTCGCTGCGCGCGACGGCGAACCAGCCGTTCGGGACGGGGAACGGGAAGCGCGGCATGCGTTCCTCCTCGGAAATAAAGAGGTCTCTTCAATCGACGGTAACACCGGCTCGCGGGCCCCGGCCAGCCGGGGCGGCCGACCACACCTGCGATTCACACTTGATTTTATATATAATAAAACGTCAGCGGTGTCCGTGGAACGGAGGGCGAGGGTGGCGGAACTGGTGCGGCTTTCGGTGCGGGACGGCGCCCTCGTCAGAGCGGACGGGAGCGCGCCGTGAGCCCCGTACCGCCCGGCTCGCCCCTGCCGGCCCCCGACGACTCGCTGGTCCGGCGCAGCAGCGGCGAGCAGGCGGCGCTCTACATCCGCAGGCTCATCTTCGACGGGCGGCTGCGGCAGGGCGACCGCGTCCCGCAGGGCGACATCGCGCGCGCCCTCGGCGTCAGCCGGATCCCCGTCCGGGAGGCGCTGCTGTCGCTCGAACGCGAGGGCTGGATCACGATCAGGCCCCATCGCGGCGCGTTCATCGGCTCGCTCGACGAGGCGGCCGTGCGCGACCACTACGCGCTGTACGGGCTGGTGTTCGGCTTCGCGGCCCGGCGCGCCACCGAGCGCCGCACGCCGGAGCTCGCGAACCGGCTCTCCGATCTGTGCGCGGCGCTGCAGCGCGAGGACGATCCCGCGGCCGTGGCCGAGCTGAACCGGGAGTTCGACCGGCTGATCCTGGAGACCGCGAGCTCGCCGCGGCTGCGGGCGGTGCTGCGGGCAATGGTCGGGGTCGTGCCCGGCAACTTCTTCGCGCTGGTCCCGGGGGCGATCGAGGCCGAGCGGGCAGGGAGCCGGGCGATCCTGGACGCGGTCCGCGCGGGCGACCCCGGCCGCGCCGCCGACGCGTACGCGCGGATGCTGCGGCGCCAGGGCGACCTGGTCGCGCTGCTGTTCCGGGAGCGCGGCCTGTTCGCCGCGTCCGGCCCTCAGCTGCCGGTGTAGCGCGGCTCCCGCCCCTCGGCCCGCGCGACGCGGAACTCGCCGTAGTCGCGGGACCCCTGGACGAAGGTCTGCGCGATCAGCTCCTCCGCCATGGACGCCCTCACCTGCGGCTCGCCGAGGCTCCGGATCGTCCGGCGCGCCATCCGGACGGTCAGGAACGGCGCCGCGGCGACCTTCTCCGCCATCTCCCGGACGGTCGCGTCCAGGTCCGCGCGCGGCACGACCCGGGACACGATCCCGTGCCGGAGGGCCTCCTCGGCGTCCATCGCGCGGCCGGTGAGGACCAGGTCGGAGGCGACGCCGTGCCCGCAGATCTGGAACAGGCGGGCCACCCCGCCGGTGTCGGGGATGACGCCGTGCGCGACCTCGGGGAGCATGAAGCGCGCGTCCTCGGCCGCCACCCGGACGTCGCACAGCAGGGCGCGCTGGAACGAGGCGCCGATCGCCCACCCCTGCACGGCCACCAGGACCGGGACCTCCAGGTCCAGCAGCCGCTGGATGCCGCGGTGCCCGCGGGTCATCAGCTCGTGGTGGGTCAGTTCCGCGGTTCCGGCGCCGATCGCGCCGACGTCGCGTCCCGAGGAGAACGAGCGGCCCTCGCCCCGCCAGATCACCGCGCGGATCCGCGCGTCGGCGGCGATCTCCTCCAGGATCTCGAACAGCCTGAGGTCCATCGCGTCGTCGAAGGCGTTGTGCTTGCCGGGATGGTCGTTGGTGATGACGGCGACGGGTCCGTCGGTCTCGTACCGGATCCGGTCCCCGGCGGGTGGCGCGTCCGCCATGCTCGCCCCTTTCAGCGTCGTGGGGTCGTGGGGTCGTGGGCTTCCCTCATCTGGCCCGCGGCAGGTGCAGCAGGCGCTCGGCGACGATGGAGCGCTGGATCTGGCTGGTCCCCCCGGCGATGGAGGCGGCCCTGGAGTAGAGGTAGTCGAACAGCGCCGGGCCCTCGTCGCCGAGGAGCGGCGCCGTGCCCAGCGCGTCCATGGCCACCTGGTACAGCAGCTGCTCGGTGCGCGTGGACAGCAGCTTGTCCACCGAGCTCTCGGGGCCGGGCGGCGCGCCGTCCGAACGCGCCGACAGGCTGCGCAGGACGTGCAGCCTGAGCATCTCGGTGTGCACGAAGGCCCGCGCGACGGCGCGGCGCACCGCCGGCGGACGGTCCGCGTGCGCGGCCTGCCCGGCCAGCCGCCGGATGGCGCGGGCGTACCGGGAGGAGAACCCGATGTCGGCGGGCCCGCGCTCGTAGGCGACCGTCGTCATGGCCACCCGCCAGCCGTCTCCGGGGCGTCCGACGACCCGTCCCGCGGGGACCCGCACGCCGTCCAGGAGGACCTCGTTGAACTCCTCGTCCCCGTTGGCCTGGCGGATCGGCCGGACCGTCACCCCGGGTTCGCCCATGTCCACGACCAGGGCGGACAGCCCGCGGTGGCGGGCGGCGCCCGGGTCGGTGCGGGCGACCAGCAGGCAGCGGTCCGCCCAGGCGGCGTCGCTGGTCCAGATCTTCCGGCCGGTCACGACGTAGCCGGTCCCGGCCGGCTCGGCGCGGGTGGACAGGGCGGCGAGGTCGGAGCCGGCGTCCGGCTCGCTGAAGCCCTGGCACCAGATCTCCTCCCCGCTGAGCAGGCCCGGCAGGAAGCGGCGGCGCTGTTCGGCGGTCCCGTGGTGGAGCAGCGCCCTGCCCAGGAAGGCCGAGTGCGGAACGGGCGGGGCGCCGGCGGCCCCCACCTCGTCGGCGAGGACGGCCTCGTAGACCGGGGGCAGGCCGCGGCCGCCGTAGTCGGCGGGCCACGACAGCCCCATCCAGCCGTCCCGGAAGAGGGCGCGGTGCCAGGCGGTGTCGAAGGCGGCGCGTTCGGGGCCGCCGAGCGGGCGCGGACCGGCCGGGGTGTGCCCGGCGAGCCAGGCGCGCAGCGCGGCGCGGAAGTCGGCCTCCTGCGGGGAGTCCTCGTAGGTCAGCATGCACCGGCTCCGGATGCGCCGGCTCCGGATGCACGGGCTCCGGCGGGGACGGCGCCCAGGCGGTCGGCGAGCACGCCGAAGTGGTGCTCCTCGTCGCCCAGGGCCCGGCGGTCAAGGAGCGCCCGCCTGAGGTAGAGGTGGGCGACGCACTCCCAGGTCATGCCGAGCCCGCCCCAGATCTGCAGGGCGGCCTCGGCGACCGGGCGGGCGATCTCCGAGCAGAACGCCTTGGCGACGCGCGCCGCGTCGCGGGCCTCCTCGGGGCCGAGCGCGTCCACCGCCCACGCGGCGTGCCAGGCGCAGCTGCGGGCGCCCTCGATGAGCGCGTGCTGGTCGGCGGCCAGGTGCTGGACGGCCTGGAACGAACCGATGGGCCGCCCGAACTGGTGCCTGGTACGGGCGTGGACGAGGGCCGCGTCGAGCGTCCCCGCGAGGGTGCCGACCAGGTCGGCGCAGAGCAGGGCGAGGGCGAGGGCCTCCCAGCGCACCAGGTGGTGCGGTTCCACCGGGCCGAGGCGGGGGCCTTGGACGGCGCTCGCCGTCCTCGCGAGCCCTCGGGTCGGGTCGGCGCTCTCGGCGGGCCCGGTCGTGGCGGTCTCGGCGAGGCCGGGGCCGTCCACGGCGACGACGAGGGCGCCGTCGCTCCAGTCCCAGGCGATGCCGTGGGCGGCGGGGGCCAGCAGGTCGCCGTCGAGGACGACGCTTCCGGGCCGTTCACCGCGGGCCAGGGCGCGTGCCGCCTCGGCGGCCCTTCCCGAGGGGTCTTCGGCAGCGGCGGGGGCGAGCAGGGCGGTGGCCAGGAGGGTGCCCATCAGGGGCGCGCGCACCAGCCCCCGCGCCAGCTCCTCCACCGCGAGGGCGGCGGCGAGGGTCGCGTTCGCCATGGGCCGGGACGTGGCGGTTCCGGGGCCGTCGCCCGGTTCCTCGGACAGCAGCATGCCCGGCAGGCCCATCTCCACCACGGCCCGCCACGCCCGGTCGGGCCCGGGACCGGCGATCGCCGCGCCGTCCCGGTGCCCGCCGGTGGTGGCGTGGCGGCGCGCCAGCGACGCGACCGACTCGGCCAGCAGGCGCAGCTCCTCGGTCAGGCTGACGTCCACCCGCACCTCCGCGCCGCCGCGTGCCCGGCATCCCTTAGATTGCAGAAAATATATAACATAAAGAAGGCGGGTCAACCGGGGGTGATCTCCCGGCGGGCCAGCCGCCAGCCCGCCGGCTCCCGGCGGAAGGTGTCGCGGTAGTGGCCCATCGACCGCAGGTGCGGCTCGGCGCCGGTGCGGACGTAGAACTGCCAGTACGACTCCGCCACCGCCGTCCCGCCGTCGCCGCCGACCTCCACCGCGGTGGTGCCGATGACGTGGCGGGTGCCGCTGCCCGGGCCGGTGGCCCCCTCGGCGCGGCGCGCCGCGCCCGCCGCCCGGATCTCGGCGCGGCCCCGCTTCACCGGGACGCCGGGCATCTCCCAGACGGCGTCCTCGGTGAACTGCGCCGCGTAGTCGTCCAGGTCGCCCATGTCCGACAGCATCGCGATCCGCGCGAGGGCGCCCCGGATCTCCAGCTCGTCCCGGACCGCCCGGAACTCCCCCGCGCCGTCGGCGCCCGCCGCACCGGTCATCGCCGCCCACCTCCGCCCCGCGCCCGTCCGGGCGATCCGGCTGCTTGTCTGATTCTGGATTTTATATATAAGTTGACGACGGCTGTCCACGAAGACCAGGCCCGGCAGGGCGCCGCCGGCGCGGTGCCGGCCCGAAGGAGGGATCACCCGATGACCGAGCAGGACGGTGCCCGCCACGCGGAACGCATGTTCCCCGCCCCGGTCGACCACGGCATCGCCCGCCCGGACCGGGCCGTCGCCACGGTCCGCTCGGGCACCGACACCGAGGCCGGCGGCCACCGCAACGAGCTGTGGTACCAGGGCAGCGGCCGGATCGGCGAGAAGGCCGTGGAGTCGATCGTGATCTACCCGCCCACCCGCGGCGTGGTGGGCCAGGGCGACCCGTTCGAGCCGGTCCGGATCGGCCTGCTGATCGACATGGACCTCGGCCAGCTGCTGGCCGACACCATCGACCCGATCATCCTGGCCGTCGAGGACGCCCTCAACGAGGGGGTCTACGACCGTCCCGTCGAGATCCTCACGGTGGACGCCCGCGGCCTGCCCAGGGAGAACTACCGCAAGGTCCGCCAGGGCTACGAGAAGCTGGTCGAGGCGGGCTGCACGGTGGTCATCGGCCCGTTCATCTCCGACAACGCGCTGAACCTGCGCGACACCGTCAACGCCGCCGGGGTGTCCGCCCTCAGCTGGACCGGCACCACCCTGTTCCACGGCGAGTACTGCTTCACCGTCGCCAACGGCGACATCCCCACCGAGGGCGCCATGGCCGCGAGCTGGTGCTTCCAGAACGGCCTGGAGAAGATCGGCTTCTTCTGGGAGCAGGGCTCCTCCGGCGACCTGTACGCCGACTACTTCCGCACGGCCGCGCGGCAGTACGACCTGGAGGTCATCAAGGAGGTCCGGCTCACACCCAACCCCAGGAACTTCCAGCAGAACCTGGCGACCATGCGCGACCAGGGCGCCCAGGCGATCGTCTACATGGGGTACGGCTACTCGACCTTCCACTTCGCCGAGGCGTTCAAGGCCCTCGACTGGGACCCGCCCCGCTTCATGGGCACCGCGTTCATGTTCTACTCCAACTCCAACAAGTGGGCCGAGGGCCTGGAGGGCTGGCACGGCGTCGACCAGCTCGGCGAGGACGGCGCCAACCCCAACTACGAGGCCATGCTGGAGCGCTTCGAGGCCCGCTTCGGCCGCGTGTCCCGCAACGTCGTGGTGGCGCTGTCCTACGACAGCGCCCGCGCCGCGATCCACGGCATCGCCAACGCCCGCATCGCCACCCCGGAGGAGGTCAAGACCGGGCTGGAGAAGATCAAGTGGATGCCGTGCACCAACGGCGGACCCGGCTGCTACCTGACCTTCGCCGAGTACGACCACCGCGGCTACAAGGGCGACTTCCTCACCGTCCGCGAGCTGCGCGGCGGCGAGCTGCACTTCCGCGGCTACCACCGGCCGGCGTGGCCGTCCAACACCCGCTCCCCGCTGCTGAAGCAGGGCGAGCGCTGAGATGCCCGTCCCCCCGCCGCCGCTGGGCCGCTCCGCCCTGCACCCGGGCGCGTTCACGGGCACGGGCGTCGTCGTCACCGGCGGCGGCACCGGGCTGGGCCGCGCGATCGCGGTGGAGTTCGCCCGGCTCGGCGCCGACGTGGCCGTCCTGTCGCGCAAGGACGAGCACCTGCGGGCCGGGCTCGCGGCACTGGCGGAGTTCCCCGGGACGGCCACCGCGCACCCCTGCGACATCCGCGACCCGGACCGGATCGCGGCGGCGCTGGACGCGGTGGAGGAGGCGTTCGGGGGACGGCCCCGGGTGCTGGTCAACAACGCCGCGGCCAACTTCCCGGCCGCGGCCGAGGAGATGAGCCCGAACGCCTGGCGCACCGTCGTGGACATCACCCTCAACGGCACGTTCCTGTGCGCCCGCGAGTTCGCCCGCCGCCACCTGGCAGCCGACACGCCCGCCACGATCATCAACGTGGGCGCGTCGTACGCCTGGACGGGCGGGCCGGGGTTCGCCCACTCGGCGGCGGCCAAGGCCGGGGTCAAGAACCTCACCGAGTCGCTCGCGGTCGAGTGGGGCCCCTACGGCATCACCGTCAACGGGCTCGTCCCCGGGATGTTCCCGCACCGCGACATGACCGCCGACATCCGCGGCAACCTCGACCGGGCGCACGACAAGGACGACCGGCAGCCCGTGGGCCGGGTCGGCAGCCCGCACGAGCTCGGCTGGGCCGCCACGTTCCTGGCCTCGCCCTACGCGGGGTTCATCAGCGGCCACACGCTGGTCGTCGACGGCGCGAACTGGCAGCGCCGCACCCTCACCAACCCGCCCGTGGTGCCGGTCCGCGAGCAGCTCGGCCTCGGCCCGCACTAGGGGGATGCGCATGGACCTCATCTTCAGCCCGGAGCAGGACGAACTGCGCCGCACCGTGCGCGCGTTCCTCACCGAGACCTCGCCCGAGACGGAGGTCCGCCGGCTGATGGTCTCGGCCACCGGCTACGACCGGGACGCCTGGACGCGGATGGGCGCCCAGCTCGGCCTCCAGGGCCTGGCCGTGCCCGAGGAGTACGGCGGCGGTGGCGGCGGCGCCGTGGAGACGGGCATCGTGCTGGAGGAGATGGGCCGGGCGCTGCTGTGCGCGCCGTACCTGGCCACCGGCGTCATGGCCGTCCGCGCCGTCCTGGCCTCGGGCGACGAGGGCGCGGCCCGCGAGCTGCTGCCCGGCATCGCCTGCGGGGTGACCGTGGCGACGCTGGCCTTCCAGGAGCCGGGGCGGGGCTGGGAACCGTCCGCCCGGGACGTCACGGTGCGGCGGTCGGGCGGGCGGCTGCTGCTGCACGGCGTCAAGGACCTCGTCCTGGACGGCTGCGCGGCCGACCTCGTCCTGGTCACCGCCGCCGGCGAGGAGGGCACCGGCCTGTACGCGGTGGCCGGTGACGCCGAGGGCATGACCCGGACCGGGCTGGACGCGCTGGACCCGACCAGGAGGCTGGCGCGCCTGGAGTTCGAGGGCACGCCGGCGCTTCCGGTGGGCGCCCCGGGCGCCGGGACGGCGATCGTGGCCCAGACGCTCGACCACGCGGCCGTGGCGCTGGCGGCCGAGTGCGTCGGCGGCGCCCAGCGGATGATGGAGACCGCCGTCGAGCACGCCAAGACCCGCGTGCAGTTCGGCCGCCCGATCGGGGCGTTCCAGGCCGTCAAGCACGCGTGCGCCGACATGTACATCGACGTCGAGTCGGCGCGGGCGACGGCGCACCACGCCATGTGGACGGCGGCCGGGCCCGGCCCGGACGCCGTCGCGGATCCGCGTGCGGCGGCGGCGCTCGCCAAGTCCTGCTGCGCCGACGCCTTCATGCGCGTCGCCACCGAGACGATCCAGGTGCTGGGCGGGATCGGCGTCACCTGGGAGCACCCCGCGCACCTGTACTTCAGGCGGGCGAAGAGCTCCCAGCTCCTCTTCGGCGACACCGACCACCACCGGGAGAGCCTGGTCGCCCGCCTGGAGGCCGCCGCCACCGGCTGAGGCCCTCAGGCGTCGCCAGGGGCCTTCAGGGCGTCGCGGAACGGCAGGTCGCGGTCGGCCGCCCGCTCCCTGGGCAGGCCGAGGATGCGCTCGGCGATGGCGTTGCGCTGGATGGAGTCGGTCCCGCCGCCGACGCGCAGCCCCTGGGCGCTCAGCAGCTGCTGCTGCGGATCGCCTCCGCCGGGGGCGCCCGTCCCGGCGAGCAGCCCGCCGGGGCCGTCGATGGCGAGGCCGAGCTCGGCGGCCTGGTGGGCGCGGCGCGTCACCAGCAGCTTCATGATCGATCCCTCGGGGCCGGGCCGCTCCCCCCGGTCGAGCGCGGCGCGCATCCGCAGGCCCAGGATCCGCAGGACCTCGTCCAGCGTGTGCACCCGGGCGAGCGCCTGGCGGACGAGGGGGTCGCCGTCGCGCCCGCGCGCCCGCGCCCGCGCCAGCAGCTCGGCCGCCCTGGCCCCGCCCCCGCCGCCGATCATGGCGCGCTCGCTGGCGAGGGTGGTGTGGGCGACCGCCCAGCCGCCGCCGGGCTCGCCGACCACGTCGCCGGCGGGGACGCGGACCTGGTCGAGGAAGACCTCGTTGAAGTGGTACGACCCGTTCATCTGCCGCAGCGGCCGCACCTCGACGCCCGCCGAGCGCATGTCGAGCAGGAAGTAGGTGATGCCCTGGTGCTTGGGCACGTCGAGGTCGGTCCGGGCGAGCAGGATCGCCCAGTCGGCCGACCTGGCCTGCGAGCTCCACACCTTCTGCCCGGTGACGACCCAGTCGTCGCCGTCCCGGACGGCGCGGGTGCGCAGCGCGGCGAGGTCGGACCCCGCCTCGGGCTCGCTGTAGAGCTGGCACCAGACCCGTTCGCCGCGCAGCAGCGGCGGCAGGTGCGCGGCGCGCTGCTCCGGCGTGCCGTGGCGCATGAGGGTGGGCCCGACCATCGACAGCCCGATCAGCAGCGGGCCCACGGAGACGTCGAAGGCCGCCGCCGCCTCGGCGAAGACCGCCTCCTCGGCCGGGGTGCGGCCGCGCCCGCCGAACGCCTCGGGCCAGGAGATCCCGGCCCAGCCGCCCTCGTGCAGCCGGGCCTGCCACGCCTGCGCGGCGCGCACGCTCTCGGCCTCGGCCTTCTCGTACTCCTCGGCGGACGGCGCGGACTCGAAGTGCAGCCGGTGCCGGACCGTGCCCGCGAAGGCGGGGGCGTTCGCGGCGAGCCAGGCGCGGGCCAGCTCCCGGAAGGCCGTGCGTCCGGGGGTGTCCTGGTGGTTCATGGTGTCCTACTCGGCCTTCCAGCGCGGCTCGCGCTTCTCCGCGAAGGCCGCCGGGCCCTCGGCCTGGTCCGGGTGGCCCCACAGCCCCGTCAGCTCGGCGGCGCCCGCCCTGCACGCGTCGGTGAGCCCCTGTTCGAGGGCCCCCCACAGCGCGCGCTTGGTCGCGCGCAGCGCCGCGGGCGAGTTGCGCGCGACCTTCTCCGCGAGCTCCGCCGCCGCCTCGCGCAGCCGCTCGGGCGGATCGACGACCTCGCTCACCATGCCCAGCTCGCGGGCCCGCGCCGCGGACATCCGCTCGTACCGGCCCACCAGCGCCATCCGCAGCACGGCCTCGGCCGGCATCTTGCGCATCAGGCCGATCATCTCGATGGTGCTGGCCTGCCCGACCGACACGTGGGGGTCGGTGAACGTGGCGTCGGAGGCGGCCAGCACGATGTCGGCGTCGGCGACGAAGTGCAGCCCGCCGCCCGCGCAGACGCCGTTGACGGCCGCGATCACCGGCTTGTCGATGCCCAGGAACCAGGAGGTGAAGCCCAGGTCCCAGCGCTCCACCGACTCCCGGTAGCGCTCCATGCCCACGCCGTCGCTCGCCAGCTCCATCACGTCGGCGCCGGTCTGGAAGGCCGGGCCGTTGCCGGTGTTGACGATGACCCGGACCTCGGGGTCCTCGGCGAGCTCGGTCCAGGCGGCGCGCAGCTCGTCGCGCATCTGGTTGTTCATCGCGTTGCGCCGGTCGGGACGGTCGAAGATCAGCCAGCCGACATGGCCGCGCCGCTCGACGACGAGGGTCTCGTAGGTCATGGGGAGTCAGTCCGTTCCGCCGGATGGCTGTGTTCCAGGTGCCGGGCGAGGCTCTCGAGGTGGTCGGCCGGCCTGCCGAGCAGCTCGCCGCTCGTCCAGGCGCGCTTGTAGTACAGGTGGGCGTCGTGCTCCCAGGTGAAGCCGATGCCGCCGTGCAGCTGGATGGTCTCGGCCGCGACGAAGGCGTACGCCTCTGAGCAGTACGACCCGGCGACCGCGGCGGCCACCGCGAGCCCCGGCAGGTCGCGCAGGTCGCCCGAGCCGCGGCCGGACCCGGCGAGCGGGTCCTCCGCCGCGGCCTGGGCGGCGGCCATCGCCGCCGACCGCGCCGACTCGACCCGGATGAGCATCTCCGCGGCCCGCTGCTTGACCGCCTGGAAGGAGCCGATCGGACGGCCGAACTGCACGCGCGAGCCGGCGTGCTCGACGACCGCGTCCAGGCAGCGGGCCGCCCCGCCCGCCTGCTCGCAGGCCAGCAGGGCGCGGCCGACGTCCAGGGCCCGGCGCAGCGCCCCGGCCGCGTCCGCCTCGCCGAGCCGCCGCGCGGACGCGCCGTCGAAGGCCACCGCGGCCTGCTTCCTGGTGGGGTCGAGCGTGACGAGCGGCGTCACGGTCAACCCGGGCGCCCCGGCCCTGACCGCGAACACCGCCGTCTCGCCGCCGTCCAGCCGCGCGGGCACGAGCAGCAGGTCGGCGGACGCGCCGTCGACCACGAACCCGGCGGCACCGTCCAGCACGTGGCCCTCCCCCCGCGCCGACGCCTCCGCGACGGCGCCGTCCGGCAGGAGCCGACCGTCGGGGTCCGTCAGCGCCACGGTCGCCACCAGCGATCCCGAGCACAGGTCCGGCAGGAACTCGCGCCGCGCTGGCGGGTCGTCGAGGCAGAGCAGCAGCGGGATCGCGAGTCCGGTGGTGGACAGCAGCGGGGCGCACAGCAGCGCGCGCCCGGCCTCCTCGAACACCGCGCCCAGCTCCACGTAGGAGAAGCCGGCCCCGCCGTGCTCCTCGGGGACCACCAGCCCGGCCAGGCCCAGCTCGCCGCACAGGCGCCGCCAGGTCTTGGGGTCCCAGCCGCGCCCGGTGTCCATCTGCCGCCTGACCTCCGCCGGAGGCGACAGGTCCCGCAGCGCCTCGCGGACGGAGTCGCGCAGCAGGGCCAGCTCGTCACCGGACGCCGCGCTCACGCCCGCTCCCGGGCGAACCGCTCGATGGTGGCGTCGAACGCCCCCTCCAGCGTGGTGGCCCGGCCGGGCGGGTCGGGGAGCCGGACCGGGCCGTGCTCGCGGCTGGGCAGCAGCACCGTCGCGGTGGCGGGCGAGGTGATCTCGCCGCGCTGGTTGCGGGTGCGCAACTCCAGATCGACCGCCGGGCGGTCGCCCTCGGCCAGGTAGCGGCGGGTCACCTCGCCCTCGGCGAACTGGACGTCGCCGACGTAGTTGAAGCGGCGGAACTCCACCCGCAGCCGCCACAGCCACCCGTCATCGCCCATCCAGTCCGTGCACGCGTGGATCAGCCAGGTCTCCCGCATCCGCCCGTAGTCGAACGTGGTCGGATTGCCCGACTTGCGGGCGAAGGCCGGATCCCAGTGCACCCGCTGCATGGCGTCCGGCACGCCCAGCTCGTCGCGGTGGTAGAAGCGCGGGATCCGCCGCCGGTTCTTGTACGCCAGCCGCAGCGGCGCCACGTCGTACATCCCCATGCCCATGCCGACGTGCCAGCAGACCATGTCGGTGACGGTCAGCGGCCCCTTGACCAGCGGCCCCACCGGGTCGCCGACCTGGACGTCCTCCCACCAGCGCGGCTCGGCACCGCGCGGGGCCTCGGCGGCGTACCGGGAGTCGAGGTCGGCGACGGCCTCCTCGCTCCAGGGCTCGATCGCGACGTCGTCGTACTTCTTGCGCTCGCGGGCCTTGCCCCGCTCGGTGCGGAACATCATCCGGTACTGGGCGCCCAGCAGCGTCCCGGCATCGGTCTGGAACGCCTGGGCGGTCCACTCCTGCACGCCGCGCCCGCCGAAGTCGCTGGGCTTGTCGACCACGCCGACCAGGGCCGTGCGGCGCAGGATCTCGTGGTCGGCGGTCAACGGCGCCCACCACTCGCGCTCACTCGCGGCATAGAAGGCGTGCACGCCGCGCAGCGGATCGCCCTTCAACTCCCCCTGGCGCTCCAGCTCGGCGTCGTTGAGGGCGTCCTCGCCGATCAGGCTGTCGCCGCCGACCAGGGCGGGCGGGGCGATGGCGCCTTTCCAGCGCGTGCCCGCCGCGTACCCGGGATCCGACCACAGCGGGTTGTCGTCCCCGTAGGCCCACGCCACGTGGCGGAAGGCGTCCTCGCCGGGACGGCGGTAGTGCGGCGGCGCGGGGTAGACCTGGGGGACGCCGATGCGGGCGCGCAGCCGCTCCACTCCCTCGTCCGTGATCGTGCCGGTAGCCAAGTCGCTCACCAAACTATTTTATACAATATTGATCTCTGGCTTCAAGGGCGGCCGCCCGGCGCTCCGCTCAGATGCGCACGATGTGGCCGCCGTCGACGGCCACGATCTGGCCGGTCATCCAGGGCGCGTCGTCGGAGAGCATGAAGAGCAGGGCGCCCACGTGGTCCTGCGGCGTGCCCAGGCGCTTGAGCGCGAGCCCCTGGACCATCGGGTCGATGAACTCCTCGGGCACGACGCCGCGGGTGGCGGCGGTGTCGGTCGGGCCGGGCGCGAGGGCGTTGACCCGGATGTTCATCCAGCCCAGCTCCGCGGCGAGATTGACGGTGAGGCTGTTGAGGGCCGCCTTGGCGATCGAGTAGAAGCCGCCCGCCATCCAGGCCGCCGTCGACGACTGGTTGACGATGGAGCCGCCGCCGCGTTCGCGCATCGAGCGGTACACGGCGCGGGTGCAGTGCAGCGCGCCGTTGAGGTTCACCGCCATGAACCGCTGGTAGTAGTCGAGGTCGACCTTGGTCAGCGCCTCGACCTTCATCCCCCCGTAGATCGCGGCGTTGTTGACCAGGTGGTCGATGCCGCCGTAGGCCTCCACCGCCGCGTCGGCCATCGCCCGCGCGCTCTCGGGGTCGGCCACGTCCGTCACGACGGCGCGGGCGGTGCCGCCCGCGGCCTCGATGTCCTTGGCGACGGCCGCGGCGCGCTCGCCGTTGAGATCGGCGACCACCACCCTGGCGCCCTCGGCGGCCAGGGCCTTGGCGTAGGCCTCGCCGATGCCCTGACCCGCACCGGTGACGACGGCGACCCGTTCCTCGAAGCGCATGGGCGCACCCTTCGACGCTGCGCGGGAGCCCCGTCCGCGGCCCGTGCCGGCGGGCGGCGCTGGCCCGGCATTGGCTGTTCTGAGTTGTGCGGATAATATATATCATCAAGTCTACAAAACGGCCGAGCACCCTGGAGGCCCCATGCCGGAGGTCGAGTGCGAGGAGCGGATGCTGATCGGGGGCCGGCTCGTCCCGGCGTCCGGCGGCGGCACGTTCCCCGACGTCAACCCGGCGACCGAGGAGCGGATCGGAGTGGCCGCCGACGCCACCGCCGCCGACATGGACGCCGCCATCGGCGCGGCGCGCGCGGCCTTCGACGGCACGGACTGGGCCGCCGACCCCGCGTTCCGCGCCCGCTGCCTGCGCCAGCTCCAGCAGGCGCTGGCCAAGCACGCCGAGGAGCTGCGCGCGACGATCGTCGCCGAGGCGGGCGCGCCGGTGGCCCTCACCCACGGCGCCCAGCTCGACATCCCCGTCGAGGGCCTCGGCTGGGTCGCCGACCTCGCCGAGCGGTACGCCTGGACCACCGACCTGGGCGTCGCCGAGCCGTATGGCATCCGCTCGCACCGCTACCTGCGCCGGGAACCCGTCGGAGTCGTGGGGGCCATCACCCCGTGGAACTTCCCCATGCAGATCAACCTGGCGAAGGTCGGACCCGCGCTGGCGGCGGGGAACACGGTCGTGCTCAAGCCCGCGCCCGACACCCCGTACACCGCCACCCTCCTCGGCCGCCTCGCCGCCGAGGAGACCGACCTGCCGCCGGGCGTGCTCAACGTCGTGACCTCGTCCCGCCACGAGATCGGCCAGCTCCTGGCCGAGGACGAGCGCGTCGACATGGTCTCCTTCACCGGGTCCACCGCGACCGGACGCACCGTCATGCGCGCCGGGGCGGGCACCATCAAGAAGGTCTTCCTGGAGCTGGGCGGCAAGTCGGCCCTCCTCGCCCTGGACGACGCCGACCTCAAGAAGGCCGTCGGCAACGCGGCGTTCCAGATCACCACGCACGCCGGTCAGGGCTGCGCCATCCTCACCCGGCTCGTGCTGCCCCGGTCCCGCTACGAGGAGGGGCTGGAGATGCTGGTGGAGACCCTGCGCGGCTGGCCGTACGGGGATCCGACCGATCCGGGCAACCTGATGGGGCCGCTGATCAGCGAGCGGCAGCGCGAGCGCGTCCGCGGCCACATCGCCACCGGCCTCCGGGAGGGGGCCCGGCTCGCGCTCGGCGGCGGCGTGCCCGCCCACCTGCCGACCGGCCACTACGTGGAGCCGACCGTGCTGGCCGACGTCCATCCCGACGCGACGGTCGCCCAGGAGGAGATCTTCGGCCCGGTCATCGCGGTGCTGGCGCACGACGGCGACGACGACGCCGTCCGGATCGCCAACAACTCCCGGTACGGCCTGTCCGGCATGGTGGTCAGCGCGTCGGACGAGCGCGCCCGCGCGGTCGCCCACCGGGTCCGGACCGGGACGATCTCGGTCAACGGCGGCCTGTTCTACGGCGCCGACGCCCCCTTCGGCGGATACCGGCAGAGCGGTGTCGGGCGGGAGAGCGGCGTGGCCGGCTTCGAGGAGTACCTGGAGATCAAGACGATCGCGGAGACGGGGTGACCGGCGGACCATGGACGACGACGACGCCGTGACGGACGGCGGCTCCCTGGCGGGCAGGCGGATCCTGGTGGCGGGCGCGTCCGCGGGCATCGGGCGGGCGCTGGCGGTGCGGGCGGTCCGGGACGGCGCGCGCGTCCTGCTGACCGCGCGCCGGGCCGAGCTGCTCGAATCGGCGGTGGCGGAGGCGGGCGGCGGCGAGCGGCTGGCCGCCGACCTGTGCCGCGACGACGACTGCGCCCGGATCGCGGCGACCGCGCGCCGCGCGCTGGGCGGGATCGACGTCCTGGTCTTCTGCGTGGGCGCCGCCAAGCTCCGCATGATCGCCGACACCACCGGCGAGGAGCTGCGCGGGCTGTTCGACGCCAACGTGCTGAGCGCGCACCGCCTGCTGCGCGCCTGCCTCCCGGAGCTGGCGCCCGGCGCCATGGCGATGGTGCTGTCGTCGGAGACCGTCGGCCAGCCCCGCACGGCGCTGGGCGGCTACGCCACCACCAAGGCGGCGCTGGAACGGCTGGTCGAGGGGTGGCGGACGGAGCATCCCGGCCTGCGGTTCACCGTCGTCAAGGTCGGCGCCACCTTCCCCACCGACTTCGGCACCGGCTTCGAACCGGGCCTGCTGCACCGCGCCCTGGAGGACTGGAGCGTGCGCGGGCTGGCCCAGGAGGAGTTCATGTCGCCCGAAGAGGTGGCCGACGTGCTGGCCGAGGTGATCGCGGCGGCCGCGGGACGGCCCGCGATCGGCCTCGACCATCTGACCGTCCGGTCGCCGTCCCCGGTCGTCGGCGCCTTCGGCGGCGCCATCTCCCGATCGGCCGCGGGCCGTACCGCCCCGGCCGGCTCCCCGACCCCCTGACCAGGAGCGCTCAATGGTCGAGTACAACCCCTTCGTGAAGGAAACGGTGCACAACCCGTTCCCCATCTACCGGCGCCTGCGCGACGAGGCGCCCGTCTACCACAACGAGGACCTGGACTTCTGGGCCCTGTCGCGCTACCAGGACGTCATCGACGCCCATCTGGACACCGACGTCTTCTCCAGCGCCCACGGCGTGACGATCGAGGGCGCCGACCAGGGCGCGCCGTTCCTCATCACCAAGGACCCGCCCGAGCACACCATGCACCGCAAGGTGGTCGCGCGGCTGTTCACCCAGCGGCGGATCGGCCTGCTGGAGCCGTTCATCCGCCGCACCGCCGCCAGGCTGCTGGACCGGCTGCTGGACGCCGACCGCTTCGACCTGGTGCAGGACTTCTCGTTCCGGCTGCCGCTGGACGTCATCAGCGAGCTGATCGGCATCCCGGAGGACCGGCGCGAGCGGATCCACGAGCTCAGCGACCGGATCGCCGCGCGCACCGAGGACATGAGCATGCCGCCCGACGGCTACGAGGCCAGCGCCGAGCTGTGGGCGCTGCTGGCCGAGCTGGTGAAGGACCGGCGCGCCAACCCGGGCGACGACGTGATCACGCTGCTGATGAACACGCCGGTGGAGGACGAGGACGGCGGCACGCGCTCGCTCAGCGACGCCGAGCTGGCCTCCCGGTTCCTGGAGCTGGCCTTCGCCGGGCACGAGACGGTCGCCAAGCTCATCCCGAACGGGGTGATCGCGCTGAGCTGGTACCCCGACCAGCGGCGCGAGCTGGTGGCCGACCCGTCGCTGATCCCGGGCGCGGTGGAGGAGATGCTGCGCTGGGACCCGCCCTCGCACTACCAGGGCCGCTGGACGCTCAAGGACGTCGAGCTGCACGGCACCGTCATCCCGGCCGGGCGGCGGGTCGTCCTGGTGACCGGGTCGGCCGTCCACGACGAGCGCAAGTACCCCGACCCCGAGCTGTTCGACATCCACCGCGCCATCGACCGGCACGTCAGCTTCGGGTTCGGGCGGCACCTGTGCCTGGGCGCGTCGCTGGCCCGGCTGGAGACCCGGGTCGCGTTCGAGGAGCTGCTCCGGCGCTTCCCCGACTTCACCTTCGACGAGACCGGCGTCGAGCGGCACTACTCCAGCAACGTGCGGGGCCTGTCCAGCCTGCCCCTGCTGGTCGAGCGGTCCGCGGCCGTCTGAGTTCGCCGAGTTCGCCGAGATCCCCGAGAGGAGCGGCGGCGATGACCGACCACCCCGTCAACGACGCCATCAACCTGGTCAGCGGCGAGTTCTGGGGCCGCGATCCCCACGAGGAGCTGCGGTGGATGCGGGAGAACGCGCCCGTCTACCGCGACGAGAACGCCGGCGTGTGGGGGATCTCCCGGCACGCCGACGTCCGGCGGGTCTCCCGGATGCCCGAGGTGTTCTCCAGCGCGCACGGGATCCGGCCCGACTCCGGCCCGCTGTCGATGATGATCGACATGGACGATCCCGCGCACAAGGTCCGCCGCAGGCTGGTCAGCGCCGGCTTCACCCCGCGCCGGGTGGCGGCGCAGGAGGACTACCTGCGCCGGGTCTGCGACGAGATCATCGACGCGGTCTGCGAGCGCGGCGAGTGCGACGTCGTCGCCGACCTGGCCGCCCCGCTGCCGCTGATCGTGATCGGCGACGCGCTCGGCGTCGCGCCGGAGGACCGCGCGAGGCTGCTGACCTGGTCCGACGACATGGTGCGCGCCCTGACCGGGGGCGACGATCCGGATCTGCTGGTCAGGGCGGGCGAGGCGTTCGCCGGGTTCACCGGGTACGCCTCCCGGGCGGTCGAGGAGCGGCGGGCCGCGCCGCGCGGCGACCTGCTCAGCGTGCTCGTCCACGCCGAGATCGACGGCGACCGGCTGGACCGGGACTCGCTGGTCCAGGAGTCGCTGCTGATCCTCATCGGCGGCGACGAGACCACCCGGCACGTGATCTCCGGCGGGATGTACCAGCTGTGCGTCCATCCCGGCCAGCGGCGGGCGCTGATCGAGGATCCGGGCGGGATCCCGGCCGCGGTGGAGGAGATGCTGCGCTGGGTCTCGCCGATCAAGAACATGAACCGGACGGCGGTCCAGGACGTCGAGCTGGGCGGGCGGCGGATCCGCGAGGGCGACAAGATGCTGCTGCTCTACCCCTCGGCCAACCGGGACGAGGAGGTCTTCGACGACCCGTTCCGGTTCGACGCCGGGCGGTCCCCCAACGACCACGTCGCCTTCGGCAACGGCCCGCACTTCTGCCTGGGCAGCAGCCTGGCGCGGCTGGAGCTGAAGGTGATGTTCGAGCGGCTGCTGGCCCGGCTGCCCGACATGGAGCCGCTGGAGGACGGCGAGCCGGCCCGCCGGCCCGCCAACTTCGTCTCCGGCTACGAGACGTTCAAGGTGAGGTTCACCCCGACCGCGGCGCAGGCAGGCTGACATGAGCGAACTCCCCGAACTCCCCGAACTCCCTGAGATCGGCTTCTACGGGCTGGCGGGCCATTCCGGCACGCCGCGCGACCTGCTCGGGCAGGTCGCCTACGGCGAGCGGCTGGGCCTGGGCGCGGTGTTCCTGTCGGAGCGCTTCAACGCCAAGGAGGCCGCGACGCTGTCGGGCGCGGCCGGCGCGGTGAGCGAGCGCCTCGGGATCGCGACGGCGGCCACCAACCACAACACCCGCCATCCGCTGCTGACCGCCACGTTCGCCACGACGATGCACCGGCTGACCGGCGGCCGGTTCGCGCTGGGCCTGGGCCGCGGGTTCGACCCGCTCTTCGACGTGATGGGGCTGCCGCGGGTGACGATGGCGCGGATGGAGGACGCCATCGGCATCCTGCGGCGGCTCTGGAAGGGCGAGGCCGTGGTGGACCACCACGGCCCGGCCGGCGACTTCCCGTACCTGATGCAGGACGCCTCGTTCGACGAGGACATCCCGATCATGCTGACCGCCATCGGCGGGCGGACGCTGGAGTTCGCCGGGGCGGTGGCCGACGGGGTCGTGCTGCACACCTTCTTCACCGACGAGACCCTGCAGCGCTCGGTGGCCGCCGTCCGGCGCGGCGCGGAGCGGGCCGGGCGCGACCCCGCCGCCGTCCGGGTGTGGTCGGTGCTGGCCACCGTCGGCGACCATCTCGACGAGGAGGCGCGGCTGCGCAAGCTGGTCGGGCGGTTGACCACCTACCTCCAGGGGTACGGCGAGCTGCTGGTCCGCGTGAACGGCTGGGATCCCGCCGACCTGGCGCGCTTCCGCGACGACGAGCTCGTGCGGGGGTTCTCCGGCGCGTTCGACGCCGTCGCGACGCCGGAGCAGCTGGAGCACCTGGCCGGGCTCCTCCCGGACCACTGGCTCGCGGCCTCGGCGACGGGCTCGCCGGACCGGTGCGCGCGCCGCGTCCTCGACCAGTTCGGCGCCGGGGCGGACGGCGTCATCCTGCACGGCGTGACCCCGGCCGAGGTCGAGCCGGTCGTGGCGGCCTACCGCGAGGTGCGCCCGGCGGGCCCGGCCGCCAAGAGCGCGGTCCTCAACCCTGGAAGGAGCTGAGATGGGCGCTTCCGTGGTCGCCGACGCGGCGGACCTCACCCCGGAATGGCTGAGCGAGGCCCTCGGCGGCACCGTGACGGCGGTGGACCGGCGGCGGGTCGGCTCGGGCCAGATCGGCGCCTGCTACCGGCTGGAGCTGGAGGGGGCCGAGGGCGTGCCGCGGCGGCTGGTCGCCAAGCTGGCCTCCGAGGACGTGGCCGTCCGCTCCTTCCTCGCCTCCGCCTACCGCGCCGAGGTGTCGTTCTACGAGGAGCTGGCGGCGACCGTCGCGGTGCGCACGCCGCGCTGCCACTACGCCGCCCTGGCCGAGGACGGCGCGACGTTCGTCCTGCTGCTGGACGACCTGTTCCCCGCAGCGCAGGGCGACCAGCTCACCGGGTGCACGCCGGAGCGGGCCGCCGACGCGGTCGTCAACCTGGCGGGGCTGCACGGGCCCCGCTGGTGCGACCCGGCCCTGCTCGACCTGCCCTGGCTGAGCGCCGTGAGCGAGGACGACGCCGCCGGTCTCGGCGGGGCGTTCGGCCCGGCGGTGGAGACGTTCGTCGAGCGCTTCACCGGACGGCTCGCGGAGCGTGACGCGGGCACGCTCCGGGACACCGCGGGCGCCATAGCCGCGTGGGTGCTGGCGCGCGCCGACCGGTTCGGGCTCGTGCACGGCGACTACCGCCTCGACAACCTGCTCTTCCCGCCCGCGCCGGGGCGGGGCGTGACGGCGGTCGACTGGCAGACGCTCAGCATCGGCCATCCGGCGCGCGACCTGGCGTACTTCCTGTGCACGAGCCTGGATCCCGGTGACCGGGCCGCGCATGAGCGGGCGCTGGTGGAGGCGTACCACGCGGCCCTGGCCTGGTACGGCGTGAAAGGGTACGACCTGGACACCTGCTTCGAGGACTACCGTTTCGCCGCCCTCCAGGGACCGCTCATCACCGTGCTGGGCTGCGCGTACGGGACGCGGACCGAGCGCGGCGACGAGATGTTCCTGACCATGGCGGCCCGCTCCTGCGCCGCGATCCGGGAGCTGGGCTCGCTCGACCTCATTTGACCGACCGACGGAGGAAGCGCCGCATGCCGGACTACAAGACCATCCGCTGCGAGACCGAGGACGGTGTCGCGTGGGTGACGCTGAACCGCCCCGAGGTGCACAACGCCTTCGACCTGGAGATGATGCGCGAGGTGCACGCGTGCTGGCGGGCGCTCCGGGAGGACGACGAGGTCAGGGCGATCGTCCTGACCGGTGAGGGCGACAAGGCGTTCTGCACGGGACTCGACCGCGGGGCCGTGAGCAACCCGGACGCGCCGAAGGAGTTCGGGCAGCAGCGCGGCGCCACCCCCCTGCACGCCAACGACCCGGTCGACCTGCTGCCGCCCAAGACCGGGGCGCAGCTGTGGAAGCCGGTGATCGCCGCGGTCAACGGCATGGCCTGCGGCGGCGCGTTCTACATGCTGGGCGAGGTGGAGTTCATCATCGCCGCCGAGCACGCCACCTTCTTCGACCCGCACACCACGACCGGGATGGCGGCGGTGTTCGAGCCGATGCTGATGCTGCAGCGCATGCCGCTGGGAGAGGTCATGCGCATGTCGCTGATGGGCGCGCACGAGCGGCTGACCGCGCGCCGCGCCTACGAGATCGGCCTGGTCCAGGAGGTCGTGCCCGCCGGGGAGCTGCGGGAGGCGGCGGCGCGGGCGGCGAAGGCCATCGCCAGCCAGCCGGCGCTCGCCGTCCAGGCCACCGTGCGGTCCGTCTGGTACGCCCAGGAGCTGGGGCACCGGCAGGCGCTGGACGTGGGCAAGACGCTCGTCCAGCTCAGCATCGACGAGGACACCATGGCCGAGGGGCAGCGCGCCTTCGCCTCGGGGCGCCGCCCCGAGTGGCGGCTGCGCTGAGCGTCCGCCGTACCGGGTGCGGCGGCCGGTCGCCGCCGCACCCCCCGTCCCCGACACAGAGACGAGGCGAGCATGGACGATCCCGGCGGCGGCAAGGCCCTGGAGGGCACGGCCGCGCTGGTGACCGGCGGCGGCAGCGGCATCGGGCTGGGCTGCGCGGCCCGGCTGGCGGCGGACGGCGCCGCGGTCACCATCTGCGGCCGGACCGAGGCCCGGCTGCGCGAGGCCGTCGCGGCGGCGCCCGGCGGCCTGTCCTACGTCGTCGCGGACGTGACCGACGAGGAGCAGGTCGCCGCCGCGGTGCGGGCCGCGGCCGAGCGGGGCCCGCTGCGCGCGGTGGTCGCGAGCGCGGGCGGCTCCGGGTCCATCGGCCCGGTCGGCATGCTCGACGCCGCCGCCTGGCGCGACACCCTGGACCTCAACGTCACCGGCACCATGCTCACCATCAAGCACGCGGCGCGGGCGATGGCGGCCGCCGGCGGCGGGGCGGTCGTGGCGATCTCCTCGATCGCCGCGTCCAGCACCCACCGCTGGTTCGGCGCCTACGGGGTGTCCAAGGCCGCCGTCGACCACCTGGTCCGGCTGGCCGCCGACGAGCTGGGCGGCGCGGGGATCCGGGTGAACGGCATCCGGCCCGGCCTGGTGCGCACCGAGCTCGTCGCGGGGATCACCGGCCCCGGGCCCGTCCTCGACGACTACCTGTCCTGCATGCCGATCTCCAGGGTGGGCGAGCCCGAGGACATCGCCGCCGCGGCGCGCTTCCTGGCCGGGCCGGAGTCGTCCTGGATCACCGGTCAGGTCCTCAACGTCGACGGCGGGCACCACCTGCGGCGCGGGCCGGACTACTCCGCGCTCTTCGAGCCGCTGTTCGGCGAGTCCGCGCTGCGCGGGCTGACCTTCGAGCCGCCCTCCTGAGCCGTGGTACCCGGGGTCTTGACAGGGGCGCCGCGTCGATGCATTTTTGAACGGATTTCGAAAATGCATCCGGTAAGGGAGGCGGCGATGGTCGTCCAGCACCCCGAGGGGCGAGGAGCCCACGGTCGCGGGCGGCCATGGCATCCTCGACACGGACCGGCATGGGCCGGGCACGAGTGACGAGGGGATGCGGTGACCGAGGGCGGCGACGCGCCGGCACGACCGGCGGGCGGGCGGTCCGGCGGGGGCTCCCGCCGGGTGGGCCGGCCGCCGCGCATCGACCGCGCGGCGATCGCCCGCGCGGCGGGCGAGCTGCCGCTGGAGGAGCTCACGATGCGCTCGGTCGCCGAGCGCCTGGGGGTGAGCGTCGCGGGGCTCTACCACCACGTGTCGGGCCGCGACGAGCTGCTGCGGCTGGCGGCCGAGCAGTCGGGGCTGCGCATGACGCTGCCCCGGGACGAGGGCCGGCACTGGGCGGCGTGGTGCTACCAGTGGGCCGACTACACCCGGCGGGCGTTCGTCGCCGACCCGGAGCTGCTGAAGCAGTACATCGACGGTGCCCTCGGCGCCACGGTGATGGCCGACCACATCGAGGCGGCCATGGGCCTCTGCGTCCGGCAGGGGTTCTCCGAGCAGGACGCCTTCGACCTCTACGAGCTGGTCTCCGAGTGCGCGCTGGGCGGTGCGATCTCGGAGATCCGGGACGGCCGGGACGCGCAGGCGGGCGAGCCGCTGGACCTGGCCCTGCGCCGGGTGCTGGCGGGGCGTCCGGAGGCCGCGATGCCGCGCGTCCGGCGGCTGCTGGAAGGGGGCTCGCTGAGGCGCGCTCCATTCGCCGAGCGGGTCGCGACCGTGCTGGCGGGCGTCGCCGCCCGGCGGGGCGAGGAGGGCCCGGAGGTCGTCCGGCAGGTGCTCGCGGCCGCGGCGTCGTCTCCGGAGGGGACGAGGGCCCGGCACTGACCGTCCACGGCTCCGAGGGGGCGGCATGAGCGGCGACGGCCGGCGGCGGTTCCCGGACCCGAACGGCCTGCACGCGTGCTTCGACGCCGTCCTGCGGGAGGCGCCCGGCGCCGAGGCCGTCGTCGACGGCGAGCTGCGCCTCACCTTCGGCGCGTGGTGGCGGCGGTCGGGGATCGCCGCGGCCGCGCTGTCCGGCCTGGGGGTCCGGGCGGGCGACGTGGTCTGCCTGGTCCTGCCGTCCTCCGCGGACTTCGCCGTGTGCTACGTGGCGGCGATGCGGCTGAACGCGATCGTCACGGCCGCCAACCCCCGGCTGGGGCCGGACGAGATCGCCCACATCATCGGCAGGACGTCGCCCGCGGTGATCGTGACCGACGCTCCGGGATCGCTGCCGCCGGCCGGCGCGGCCGCCGTCCGGAGTCCCGCCGAACTGCTGGAGGGCGGCGCGGAGATGGCGGGCGCGGCGCCGTCGTCCCCCGCGGACCCGGCCGTGATCGTCTGGACGACCGGGACGACCGGGCGGCCCAAGGGCGCCTGGTTCGACCACCGGTCGCTGCAGATCATGGCGCGCGAGATGGGGCCGCTGAGCCGGCCCGGCGACCGCAAGCTGATGCCGGTGCCGTTCGCCCACGCGGCGTTCATGACCCGCGTCCACGACCAGCTGATCCACCGCAGCGCGCTGGTCCTGACGCCGCGCGAGTGGACGGCGCGCGGCATGCTGGACCTGCTCGTGCGCGAGCGCGTCACGGTCGGGCAGGGCGTGCCCACCCAGTGGGAGAAGCTGGTCGCGCTGGAGGAGCTGGCGGGCGCGGACCTGTCGCGGCTCCGGCTGGTCTCCACCGGGGCCGGCCGCGTGCCGCCCTCGCTGGTGCGCGCGATGCGCGAGCGGCTGGGCTGCCCGGTGGTCGTGCGGTACGCCTCCACGGAGGTGCCGCTGTGCTTCGGGACGGATCTGGACGATCCCGTCGAGCTGGTCGCCTCGACCGTGGGACGCGCCCTGGGGGGCGTCCGGGCGGAGATCCGCGCGGGGGACGGCACGCGGCTCGGCCCGGGCGTGACCGGCCGGGTGTACCTGCGGTCGCGGGGGTCGATGCGCGGGTACTGGCGGGAGCCCGGGCCGACCGCCGAGACCATGGCCCCCGACGGCTGGATCGCCTCCAGCGACCTGGGCTCGCTGGACGCGGCCGGCAACCTCACGATCGTCGGGCGAGCGGACGACGCGTACATCCGCGGCGGCTACAACGTGCATCCGTCGGAGGTGGAGCCGGTGCTGCTGGCCCATCCGCGGATCCAGCGGGCCACGGTCGTGGGCGCGCCCGCGCCGGTGATCGGGGAGCTGGGCGTCGCCTTCGCCGTCCCGGCCGGCGCGGGGCCGCCCCCGGAGACCGCGGAGATCCGGGCGTGGTGCCGCGGCCGGATCGCGGACTACAAGGCGCCCGACATCGTGGTGTGGCTCGACGACCTGCCGGTGAACGCCACGTACAAGATCGACCGCACCGAGCTGCGCCGCCGCGCCGAGGACGCCGTGGCCCGGCAGCGGCGGCCGCATCCGCGCGACTGACCTTCGGACCAGAGCGCCGAGGCGGCGCTCCGGTCCTGGATCAACACGGCCCTGCGCGTGCCGCTGGACGAGGGAGATCGCCGCCCTCCTCCCGCGTCCCTGAGCCGCCCCGGTCAGCCGCGCACGGCGACGATCACCATGGCCACGGCGGCCAGCGCGTCCAGGACGAAGCAGAACTCGGCCAGCGAGCGCACCACGACCTTGCCGGTCCGGTGGTGGCGGACGTCCCACGCGGCGTGGCCGAGCAGCCCGGCCGCCACCAGGTACGCCCCGAACTCGGCGCCGGCGACCACGGTGACGGCCGCGACCAGCCCGAAGCCGGCCATCGCGACCGTCTGCAGCGGCAGCCCCTCGGCCGGGCGGGCCGCGCCGGTGAGCAGGCCGTACACCACGGCGGCGAGCGCGGTGCCGAGCAGGACCCACGTGGGGTCGACGGCGGGGACCATGACCTTGGCGAGGGCGATGACGGCGAACGCTCCCCAGAACAGCGGCCACGCCGCCGCGGGCTTCCGCAGGGCGGCGGCGGCGAGGTAGACCAGCGCGGACGCGGTGAGGACGGGCGCCAGCTCGGCACCCTCGGCCAGGCCGTACGCGGTGAGGCCGGCCGCGACCATCCCCGCCAGGACGGGCCACCGGGAGCGCAGCCGGCGGCCGTGCGAAGGGGCGCCGGACGGCGCGTCGATCCGGGAACCGTGGCCGGAGCACGTGTCGATCATGAATGCCTCCCTGACTGGATACGGTGGAGGGGTATCTCCGTATCCAGGCTGGAGGACGCGGACGGCCGCCGGTAGTGCCGGACCACAGGGGAAGACGTGGGCCCGTCACAAGGTCACATGACAGATGTCACGGGAAGGCCCGGCGGAGGCCCCCGGCCGGGACCGGGACGGTGACCGGGGGCGGCGGGGCCACCTCGCGGGCGGACGCGCGGATCTGCCCGGCCGGGTTCCCGCGCCACACGGCGTTGGGCGGGACCTCCTCGCCCTTCATGAGGAAGGAGTCGGCGTCGACCGTGGCGCCCTCCCCCACCGTCACCCCGTAGTGGATGAAGGACTCGACCCCCAGCGTGCAGCCAGCGCCGAGCGCGATGCGGTCCAGCTTGAAGACGCCCTCCTCCAGGGAGTGGCACTGGATCGTGCAGCCGGCGTTGAGCGTGGCGTCGTCCCCGATGGTGACCGTTGTCCGCTCCGGCATCTGGCAGCCGTCGTCGAAGACCCGGCGGCCCATCCGCACGCCCTGGAGGCGCCACACCAGGTTCCTGAACGGGGTGCCGTTGAACGGCGTCGGCCCGCTCAGCTTCCACAGGCGCTCGTGCCACCAGAAGTACGGGTCGTAGATCGAGCACAGCCGGGGCCTGAGCGAGCGGAACCCCGCCACGGCGCGCTCGACGAGCGCGGCGTAGACGACGGCGGACACCAGGCTGGTGAGGACCGCCGTGACGATCGCCAGCGCCCGGTTCCCCTGGAACATCTCCTCGGAGACCGTCCACAGCGTGGTCACCACGAAGAAGCCGAACCACCTCACCAGCAGGAAAAGGCCCATCGTGGCGAGGTTGTAGCGGTTCTTGCCGGAAAGGCGCCGGCGGAACTCCGCCCCCGTCTCCAGGTGCTCGAAGGCGCGGTCGCGCTGGACGAACCGGGGGATCTCGAAGGGCGGCGAGCCCAGCAGCCCGATGCCCTCGCGGGGCCGGCCGTCCACGGGCAGCGCCGTCTTCGTCCCGAGCAGCACGTTGTCGCCGATGGCGGACTGCGGTGTCAGCACGATGTTGTTGCCGAAGAAGGTCCGCGCCCCGATCCGCACCTCGGCCACCCGGAACGAGGTGCTGGAGTAGTCGGCGTTCATGATCGACAGCCCGTCGGAGACCATCGTCCCGCTGCCGACCGTGGTCCGGTACGGCGAGTGGTGGCGCAGCTCCGTGCCGAAGTTGGTGCCGGTCTGCACGATCGGGCGCGCGAAGCGGTACCCGAGCACGCGCAGGTAGGGAACGATGTAGGAGCTGTCCCCGAACAGCAGGGTGTAGAACTTCGCGTTCGTGGCGCGCCTGACCGCGTTCTGGGCCCAGAAGTGGATGCCGTAGAGCCGGTAGACCCGGCCGGGCCTGACCAGGAGGCCGACCAGGCGCGGCAGGGTGACCACCAGCACCAGCCCGGCCAGCCCCCCGCCGAAGAACAGCACCAGCGACATCACCAGGGCGTCCCGGAAGAACGCCACGCTGGCCAGCCCCGCCGGATGCGGGCCGATCACCCGGTCCAGCACCGGGACGTACGAGAATCCCTCGACCAGGATCACCGTCGCCAGCGGCATGGTGACCGTGAGCATGACGAACAGCTGCGTGAACCCGTAGGCGAACCTCCTCAGGGTGCCGCAGCGGGCCCCGGGGATCGGGACGTAGTCGGTGGCGGACCCGGTGGGCCGGGCCGGGCAGCCGTGCCAGCGCTCGCCCGCGGGGATGACCTGCGAGGCGTGCAGGGAGGAGGCGTGGCCCAGCTGGGCCCGGTCCCCCATGGCCGTGCCGATGTCGAGCACGGTCTGCTCGCCGGCGAACGCGCCCGCGCCGAGGGTGACGCGCCCCGTGGTGATCACGCCGTCGTCGGCGCGGTAGCCGGCCATCGCGACGCGCTCCCGGATCACCGTCCCGGCGCCGACGCTGATCAGGTCGGTGCACACCGGGGTGCGGGAGAAGATCACCGCTCCGCGGCCTATCCTGGCCCCCAGCATCCTGAGGTAGAGCACGTACAGCGGGGACCCGGCGAAGAGCATCAGCGGACTGGTCCGGACCAGCGTCTTCACCGTCCAGAAGCGCACGTAGGACAGGCTCCACACGCGGATCTCGCACGGTTTCCAGCGTCCGATGAGCGCCCATTTCGCCAGGACCGGCACGACGCACAGGAACCCGAAGAACACGCAGCCGTAGAGCACGCCCCGCTGGTAGATCTCGACGGGCCCCGACGCGGCGGTCACCCACTGGTACCCGAGGGCGACCTGGGCGCTGAGGAAGACGGTCCCGAGGAACAGCAGCAGTTGCAGGACGCCGCACAGCACGTACTGCGAGGTCCGCCTCGGCGCCCGCACCACCGCCGTGGCCCCGCCCTGGTCCGCGCCGCTCGCGTGTTCGGCCGCCGCTCCGGCGGCCGCCGGGCCCGGGGCGTCCAGCATCGCGGCCAGCTTCCTGACCGTCGGGTTCTTGTAGACGTCGGCCATCGAGAGCGCCGCCGGGCCCGACCGCTCCCGCAGCGCGGCGAGGGAGCGCGCCATCAGCAGCGAGTTCGCGCCCAGGTCCTCGAAGAAATGGGCGTCGGCCGGGACGCTCTCCAGGTGCATGACCTCGCAGAGGATGGCGGCGAGGAGCCGCTCGGTCGCGGTCGACGGAGCGGAGTGGCCGTTCCCGGAGACGGCCATGCTGCGCGGGCCCTTGGGCACCGGAAGCCGTTTGCGGTCGGCCTTGTCGCTGGGGAGCATCGGGATGACGTCGAGCTCCTCGAAGTACGCCGGCACCATGTAACCGGGCAGCCGTTCCCGCGCGCGCCGGTGCAGGCGCTCGCGGTGGCCGTTGGCGTGGTGGCCGCCGGCGTGGCCGTTGCCGTGGACGTGGCCGTTGCCGTGGGCATGGCCGTTAGCGAGGGCGTGGCCGTTGCCGTGGCCGTTGCCGCTCCCGTGGCCGTTGCCGTGGCCGTTCTGGCAGGTGTAGTACGCGACGAGCTCGATCATTCCCGGCTCGGGCTCGTAGGTGCCCACCACCGCCTGCGCGATCCCCGGCACCTCCGACAGCACCGACTCGATCTCCGACAGCTCGATCCGGTAGCCCCGGATCTTGATCTGGGTGTCGATGCGCCCGTGGTACTCGATCTCGCCCTCGGCGTTGAACCGGCCCAGGTCCCCCGTGCGGTAGATCCGCCCCGACGGGTTCGGCTCGATCCCCAGGAAGTCGCGCACGAACCGGCGCCGGGTCAGATCGCCGCGGTTGACGTACCCGACCGCCAGCCCCGGCCCCGCGATGCCGATCTCGCCGCTCCGCCCCGGCTCCAGCGCCCGGTCCTCCACCGGGTCGAGGATGACCACCGAGTACGTGGGCAGCGGGACGCCGATCGTGACCGGCCGGTCCGGACGCAGCTCCGTCCAGGTCGCGGTGACGGTCGCCTCCGTCGGCCCGTAGACGTTCAGGAACCTGCGGCCGGGCCGGTGCCACCGCGCCACCAGGTCCTGCGGGCACGCCTCGCCCGAGACCAGCAGGAAGCGCAGCCCCGGAACGTCGCGGTCCAGCGTGGCCAGCAGCGTCGGGACGCAGCACAGCGCGCTGATCCGCCGGTCCCGCAGGAACTCGCCCAGCTCGGCGCCGACCAGCGCGGCGCCGGGCGGCCTGGGCACCAGGGTCGCCCCCGCCGCCAGGGGCACCCAGATCTCCTCGACCGAGAAGTCGAAGGCGATCGTCATCCCCTGGTACACGCGGTCCGACCCCTCGATGCCGTACACCTCGCCCGCGACCCGCACGAAGTTGCAGATGGCGGAGTGCTCGATCGCCACGCCCTTGGGGCGTCCCGTCGAGCCCGAGGTGTAGACGATGTAGCACAGGTCGTCGGCCGGGACGCCCTTCTCCGCGTCCGTGAGGCGGTGGCCGGGACGCTCGGCGACCCGCGGCTCCGCCTCGTCCAGGCAGAGGACCTCGGCCCCGGCGTCCCGCAACTGGTCGCGCAGGTGCGCCAGCGACAGCACCGTCCGGACGCCCGCGTCCCCGGCGATGAAGGACAGCCGGTCGGGCGGGTAGCCCGGATCCAGCGGCACGTACACCGCGTTGATCTTCAGGACGGCCAGCATGCCGACGTAGGAGTGGACGGCCCGGTCGAACAGCAGGCCGACCCGGTCACCGGGCCCGACCCCGCCCGCCAGCAGGTGGCGGGCCAGCCGGTTGGCCCGGGCGTCCAGCTCGCCGTAGGTGAGCGTGAAGTCGCCGGCGTCGACGGCCGGTTGGCCGTGCGGGCCCTCCGCCCGCAGCAGATCGCAGCGCTCCTCGAACAGGTGCTCCAGGCGCTCCCCGTTCCGCCAGCGCGTCCCCTGCCCGCTCCTCGAGCAGGCCAGGACGTGCCCGGCCGAGATGTGGCCGATCGCCCTCCCGAGGGTGGCACAGTCGATGCCGTTCGCCGTCATCCTCGCTCCCCAGGACTGGTAACCCATCAATTACCACTCGTGATTCGTGACGATGTCGGGCCCGCGGGGTGGTGCCCACCAACACCATTGCGAGTCTAGTTGGCCCAACCCCGGACGAACCTACCCCCAGTGGCCGGTAATCGCCTTCACGGCCGATCCCGACCGGCAACTTGACTCCTGGAGTCACCGCGCTTTTCCTCGGCTTTGACAGCGCCGCCGCGCCGTCGGCTCCGGATGGCCGGAACGTGACCGATCATGTCCTCGGGATTTCCGGATTCCGGACCGGGCGGCCGCCCCCGCGGGAAGCCCCCGGAACGCCTCGCCGCACTCGGCGGTCCGGGCATCCGGCCTGCTCAGCGCCCCGGGAGCCGCCGCTACCCTGCGGTACGCTGACCGGAAGGCGCACGGGGGCGCCTGGGGCACCGCACCGTCACGGCCCACCGCGACCGCGACGGGCCGGAGGCCCCGTTCACAACCAGGGCAGGTGATGGCCCATTGAAATGGCGACACTCGAACGGTCCTTGACGTCGACTTTCACGGTGCTTGCCATGGATGTTTTCGATCTGCTCGAATCCGAGGTCCGGAGCTATTCCCGGAGCTGGCCAGCGGTCTTCGACACCGCCCTGGGAAGCCGTCTCTACGACGAGACCGGCCGCCCCTTCCTCGATTTCTTCGCGGGGGCGGGGGCGTTGAACTACGGCCACAACAACCGCCACCTCAAGAAGCGGCTGCTGGACTACCTGAACGGCGATTCCGTCGTGCACAGCCTCGACATGCGCACGGTCGCCAAACGACGGTTCCTGGAGGCCTTCCAGGAGATCGTGCTGGCCCCCCGCAAACTCCGGTACAAGGTCCAGATGCCCGGCCCGGCCGGAACCAACGCGGTCGAGGCCGCGCTGAAGCTGGCCCGCAAGTACACCGGCCGCCAGACGGTCGTCAGCTTCACCAACGCCTTCCACGGCATGTCCCTCGGCTCGCTGGCCGTCACGGGCAACGCCATGAAGCGCGGCGGCGCGGGCGTCCAGCTCGGGCACTCGGTCACCATGCCCTACGACCACTACCTCGACCGGCCCTCGCACCTCCCCCTCCTGGAGCGCATGCTCGACGACAAGGGCAGCGGGCTGGACCAGCCCGCGGCCGTGATCGTCGAGACCCTCCAGGGGGAGGGCGGAGTCCACACGGCCGGCCCGCAGTGGCTGGGCGACCTGGCCGACCTGTGCGAGCGGCACGACGTCCTGCTGATCGTGGACGACATCCAGATGGGCTGCGGCCGCACCGGCCCCTTCTTCAGCTTCGAGATCGCCGGGATCGTCCCCGACATCGTCTGCCTGTCGAAGTCCCTCAGCGGCTACGGCCTGCCGCTGGCCCTCACCCTGCTCCGTCCCGAACTGGACGTCTGGGAGCCGGGCGAGCACAACGGTACCTTCCGCGGGACGGACCCCGCCTTCGTCACCGCCACCGCCGCGCTGGACTTCTGGACCGGCGACGGCCTGGAAGGCCAGACCCTCGCCAAGGGCGAGCGGGTCAGGACGGCCCTCGAGCGGATCGCCGGCGACCACCGCGACGCCGTCGCCGAGGTCCGCGGCCGGGGGCTGGTCTGGGGCCTCGCCTTCGCCGACCCCGCCCGGTCGTCGGCGGTGTGCCGGGCGGCCTTCGAGCGCGGCCTGCTGATGGAGACCTCCGGGCCCGAGTCCGAGGTCGTCAAGCTGCTCCCGCCGCTCACCACCACCGATGAGGAGCTGGCCGAAGGGCTGGAGATCCTCGCCCGGTCGGTGGACGCGGCCTGCGCGCGCTAGCCCGCGGCTAGCGTTGGCGGGGTGCAACCCGATCTGGACGAGATCGAGGAGCGCTTCGTCGCGCTCCTGGAAGGCCGCGAGACCCGGGACGCCGTCGACCGCTGGGCGGGCCGATGGTTCGCCGACGACTCCCTGGAGTGGGACGAGGTCAGCCTCTGGGCGCTCGACAAGCTCTACGGGATCGACATGGGCCACGGCCCCGGCGGCGCCTACCTCCACGACGAGGAGCAGATCCGGGGCTGGCTGGACCGGCTGCGCGAACTGCGCCGGCAGGAACGGCAAGGGTGAGGCCCGGAGACCTTCATCGGTCTCCGGGCCTCACCGGTCACGGCAGGGGTCAGGGCGTTCCCCCCTGGGGATTCATCTGGGGCTGAGGCTGCGGCACCCCACCGGGCTGCTGCGCCCCACCGGGCTGGCCGGTGCTGCCGGACTGCCCCGTCCCGCCGGTCTGGCCGGAGCCGGTCTGGCCGCTCTGGCCGGGGCCGACAGGCTGTGCGGGCTGTGCGGGCTGCGTGCCGCCGGTCCCGGTGCTACCGCCGGTACCGCTGCCAGGGAGCCGGCCACCGGACCCGGGCCCGGTCTGCCCCGGCTGCTGCCCCTGCTGGCCCGGCTGCTGCTGACCGGTCTGGCCCGGCGGCGGGGGCGGCGAGGTGCAGTCGACGTCCGGAGCGGGGCCCTTCACGCCCTTGCACCAGGCGATGTACTCCTGATAGGTGCGCGGACGCTTCTTCGTCGTCCACGTGCCGTTCCCGTTGCCGTTGCCGTTGCCGTTCCACGTGCCGTGGCCGTTGCCGTTGCCGTTGTTGTTGTTGCTGTTGCCGTTCCACGTGCCGTTGCCGTTGCCGGTCTGGCCGCCGTAGGGCTTGGCGACGTGCTCCTTACTGAACCCGTTCCACATCGGGCCGATGTACGTGGCGTCCTTTGTCGATATGTCCTTGGACGGCCGGGTGAGCGGATTACCGCAGTTGCACTTCACCACCGGCGCGCCGGACTGGTCCACCAGGACGCCCATGCCGGCCTGGAGCACGGCGGTGGTGCTGGTGTCCTTGCCGCTCTGGTACGAGTGGTTCATCACCAGCGTGTCGGTCTTCAGGTACGTGGGGGTGAGATGCGACAGGTAACCGGGGATCTGCTGGGTGCTGATGCCGTGGGCGTCCGCCCAGGCCTGAGCCTTGGCGGGCTGCGCCTGGAGGGTGGCCGCCAGCTTGACGGGGTCGCAGGGGGCCGAGTGCCCGACGCTGCCCGTCGCAGGCCCGGTACCAGGCAACTCGGTGCCCGGAGTCTGCCGGTAGCCGGACGCCGGCCCGGTGCCCGGCAGCTCGGTGCCCGGCGTCTGCCCGCTGCCCGTCGCCGGCCCGGTGCCGGGCAGGCCGGTGCCCGGCGTCTGCGCGCTGCCGGACATGTGGTCGGTGCCGGCGGTGGGCGTGTACGGGGCGGCGCCCGGGGTGCCCACGGTCATGCGGGTGATGGTGTCGGCGTTGGCCTGCCCGTCGGCGAAGGCCGAGTAGGCCGTGGAGACTCCGCCGATGGCGAACACGCCGGCCAGCGACCCGAGGGCCACGCGGCGACCGATGTTCTTAACCGTGCCCAATTGCACTCCTCTTCAAGGGCCATTTTTTCGGACACCTACTCCGATCCCGCTCCGGCCGGATTTGTGCGTAATTCGACGCCCATATGGCGGCAAAAAGCAGACCAGCCATAGAGAAACGCCGTGCGGGCAAGGGATAGGGCGTCCGAGCCGGGGCCCGGAAGGGGAGATCAGCGCTGGTAGCCGAGCCCGTGTCCGAACGGGTAGAGGGTGCCGGCCTGGTCGCGGACGGGAATCGTCACCGGCAGCCGTCCCACCGGATCGAGCTCGCCGAACAGCACCTTGGCCGCCGATCGCAGCGCCTCGGCGGTGTGGGAGTAGGTCGCCACGAAGGTGGTCGCCTCGGTGAAGTAGGCGATGTCGTACGGGTCGCGCGCGGCGATGACCACGACGGGCTTGCCGGTGGCGACCAGCGCCTTGACGAGGTTCATCTGCCCGGGGCCGTTGTGCGGGCTCTCGGGCTTCACGTCCCAGGCCCGGTTGGTGACGGCGACCACCAGGTCGGAGTCCCGCGCGGCGGCGACGGCCTGGTCGATCTGCGCCTGCCCCGGGCTGAGCCCGCTCTCCCGTACCGCCGTCGTGGCCCCGCGCCTGGCGATCTCGGCCGCGAGGGCGCCGGTCGGGGCGGCGCCCCATCCGGCCACGAGCACCTTCCGCGCTCCCGGGCGCAGCGGGAGGACGCCGGCGTCGTTCCTGACCAGGGTGGTGGTGCGGTCCGCGGCGCTCTGGGCCGTCGCGAGGTGCCGCGGCGCCCCGACGATCTCGTCGATCCTCGACTCGTCGGCGTAGGGGTCGCGGAACAGCCCGCGGCGCTGCTTGAGCTCCAGGATCCGGTAGACCGACTCGTCGACGCGGCGCTCGGTCAGC
The DNA here is from genome assembly GCF_042656285.1 of Actinomadura rugatobispora. Classification (GTDB taxonomy): domain Bacteria; phylum Actinomycetota; class Actinomycetes; order Streptosporangiales; family Streptosporangiaceae; genus Spirillospora; species Spirillospora rugatobispora. Next base: position 105,997 of record NZ_JBHSON010000076.1, read on the forward strand.
TCCCCGCTCCGGACCGCGGCCACCACCGCGGCGAGCTGACGCGCGAACACGCCGTTGCCGGCGGCGTCGGCGGGGGGCTTGAGGAGCACGTCGACCCCGGCCTTGAGCGCCAGGACGGGGACGCGCTCGTCGCCGTACTTGTCGCGGACGCCCTGCATGTCCAGGGCGTCGGTGACGACCACGCCGCGGTACCGCAGCCGCTCGCGCAGGATGCCGGTGAGGATGGGCCGGGACAGGGTGGCCGGGTCCCGCGAGGCGTCCAGCGCGGGGACGATGATGTGCGCGGTCATGATCGAGTCGACGCCCCGCTTGATCGCCTCGCGGAACGGCGGCAGGTCGAACCGCTCCCACTCCTCGCGCGTGTGGCCGATCTCGGGGACCCCGATGTGGCTGTCGGTGGTGGTGTCGCCGTGCCCGGGGAAGTGCTTGATCGTGGCGGTCACCCCGCCGTCCCGGTACCCGGCGGCCTGGGCGGCGACGAAGTCCGACACCAGCGCCGGATCGGAGCCGAACGACCGGACGCCGATCACCGGGTTGGCCGGGTTCACGTTCACGTCGGCGTCGGGCGCGTAGTTCTGGTTGATGCCGATCGCCCGCAGTTCCCGGCCGGTGATCCGGGCGAGGGCCCGGGCGTCGGCCGTGCGGCGCCCGGCGGCCAGCGCCATGCTGCCGGGCGACTGCGTCGCGGGCGGCGGGACCCGGGCGACGACGCCGCCCTCCTGGTCGGTCGCGATCGTCGCGGGGATCGGGACGCGCTGCGCCATGGCGGCGCGCTGGATGCCGTTGGAGAAGGCGGCGAGCTGCCGCGGGCTCGCCACGTTGGCGGGACTCGCGGCGTAGTAGATGAACCCGCCGGGACGGTACCGGGCCATGACCTGGCCGGCGTTGTCGACGCCGTACAGCTTCCGGTTGGCGGCGACGTCCGCGGGGTCGGCGGTGTCGGCGCTCTTGCCGTACACCTGGAGGACGAACAGTTGCGCCGCCTTCTCCTCCAGCGTCATCGACCGCATCAGCCTGAGCAGCCGCGGGTCCTTGCCGTCGGCACGGGCACCGGGCGCGGCGAGGCAGCTCGCCGCGACGGCCGCGGCGGTGAACGCGGCCAGGCACCGGTGTGCACGGGAACCGGCCATGTCGGCTCCTTCCGCCCCCCGAAAGATGATCACTTTCCTCGCACGCTAGCCCGGCGCGGACCGCCCGTCCACGGCAAGGATCGACGACGCTCAGCCAGGTACCGCCAGATCGGCGAGGTCGGCGAGGATCTCGGAGGCGGTCACCGGGTCGAGCGCGCCGAACGGGCGCGCGTCCCGGCCGTCCGGGGCGCGGTCGCCGGGCGCGTCGCCGAGCCAGATCTCGCGGAGGCGCTGCTCGGGGTCGTGGTCCAGGTTGCCCACCAGGAAGCCGGGGTCGAGGTTGACGACGAGGTGGAGGCCGCCGGGCAGGGGCCGGGAGATCCATCGTTCGACGCCGTTGTCGAGGGGCATGCCGCGCTCCCAGCCGCGCCGCGTCAGGCCGAGGACCTTCCCGAACGGCACGCTCAGCCCCTCGAAGCGGGACAGCCGCACGGCCTCCCTCTCCTCCTCGGACAGCTCGTGGACGGGACGGGCGAGCTGCGGGAACGGCTGGACGATCTCGTAGTCGGCGAAGACCCGCGACCAGTCCCGCACCGCCGTCCCGAGCGTCACCGGATGCGCCAGTCCGATCGCGGCGCCCGCGTCCGGCGTCAGCGTGTCGTCGGCGGCGTCGGCGAAGGTGCGGTCCTCGGCGAGGCGGAACGCGACGCCGTCGCACGTCCACACCAGCCGCCGGGCGATGTGCCAGACCAGGGGATGGCGGACGACCAGGTCGCCGAACTCCCGCGGCGTCCAGGTGCGGCCCGTGACCATCGCCCGCTCCAGCCGCCCGACCTGGTCGGCGGCGACCGTCCTGACGTTCTTCTTCAGCTCGCCGAACGCCCGGTGCGCCTCGGGCGCGAGGACGGGGTCGTCCTTGGCGCCCGGTTTGGGCAGGGCCTTGCGGCGCGTGCCGTCCTCGTCGGTGACGTACGGCTTGAGCGCCTCGTCGAAGCCCACCCGGAACCGGCGCGGCCCGTAGTCGAGCGTCATGCCGCCGGCGGCGTCGAGGCCGAAGTCCGGCACGAGCCGGTCGGCGAGCTGCTCGCCGCTGAGGCCGAGGCCGTCGGCGACCGCGCCCATCTTCCACCGGGCGTAGTCCTTGAGCGCGGTGAACTTCGCCTTCCGCGCGATGCCGTCCAGCAGCGTCAGCGCGGTCTCGGAGCCGATCAGCGCGAGCGCGTCCACGCCCTTGACGGCCTTGGAGTGGCCGTTCTGGCCGGGCCAGGCGCCGATCAGCGGGGCCAGGGCGCGGGCCGCGTCGTCGTCGCCGAGCAGGCCCAGCGCGGTGAGCGCCCACGCGTCGCCGGCCTGTTCGCCGTGCTCCCGCCAGCGTCCGAACAGGTCGCGGGCGAAACCGGCCAGCGACCCGGCGTCGCAGGTCTCCCGCAGGACGGCGGCGCCGGGGTGGGGTTCCTCCGGCGTGGACATCGCCAGGATCGTCAGCGCGTGCCGTACCGCCGGGCCCGGCAGGGCCCGGCGCCCGTCCTTCAGCAGGACCTGCGGCAGCACCGCCGGATCCGCCCAGCCCGGAAGCTTCGGGATCTTGGGCGCGGGCGCGTCCTCCGCGCCGTCGGCCAGCAGCGTCTCCACGGCCTCGGCGGCCGCGTCCCCGTGGACGCGTGCCTCGGCGACGACCGCCGGGCCGCCCAGGTCGTCGGCCAGCAGCCGCAGCGCGGCCTCGGCCGCGCGGCGCCTGCGGCCCGGCCGTCCGAGGGCGTCCGGCACCAGCAGCGGGACCGCGTCCCCCCGGTGGCGGGCCAGCCACGCCCCCGCGTGCGCGCGGGCCGTCTTGAGCCGCACCAGCCAGTCGGCCATCATCGCCGCCACCTCGGCGGTCAGGAAGGGGACGAGCAGCGGGCCGCAGTCCCTCGGATCGCTCCTGGCCTCGGCGACCAGGATCGGGAGGGCGTCCAGCTCGTAGCGGGCGGCCAGGACCCTGCCCCAGTCCTCGGGCGCGTCGGTGTAGCTGTGGGGGTCGTTCAGCGACCAGCCGGCCAGGAGGGGGCGGGTCAGCTCGTCCGGGCCGATCACCAGCACGCCCAGTTCGAGCCGGCCGGTCAGGCGCCCGGCGGCGAAGTCGGCGGCGTGCCGGTCCCATCGCGGGGTCCTGTCGCACACCGGGGGACTCCCCCAGGTGTTGCTGACGCCGCCTCCCATCAGCTCCGTCGGGTAGAGCAGCTTGGTCCGCGCCCAGCGATCCCGCTCGTCCCGGGCCCAGCGGACGGCGTGCCGGTCCGGGACGGCCAGGCCCTTGACCACGACGGCCCCGGCCTTGGCGGGGGCACGCGTCCACGGCGGGTCGGCCAGCAGGGCAGGCAGGTCGCCCGGGGCGGCCTCCGGCACCCGGGACGTGCTCCCGATGATCGCCTCGACCGCCGCGCGGGCCGGAGCGGGAAGTACCGGCAGCGCCGCCTCGGCCAGCTCGCGGTTGCCGTGCACGTGCTCCTCGAGCAGGTCCGAAGCCCCGGCGGCGGCCAGCTCCCGCAGCGCCCGGACGGGGAACCGCTTCATCGCCTTCATCAGCTCGGCGCTCACCTGCTTGCTGGAACGGCGCTCGACCAGCGCGCGGAACGCCTCGTCCGACGGCAGGACGCCCAGCACCTCCAGCAGCGCCTTGCGCCGCGGCGCGGAATTCGACATCCGGTCCAGGGCATCGGCCATGAGCGGAGCCACGGCCGGGCCGACGCCCTCGGCGAACGCGCGCAGCGTCTCCGGGTGGTAGCAGTCGGGATAGGTCAGCGTCGCCCAGTCGCCGAGCAGGACGAGTTGCTCCACCGAGCCGAGGGAGCTGAGCAGCAGGTCGCGCGGCACCGCCGTACCGGGATCCTCGCAGAGCTCGGTCACCCAGTCCTGGCGGGTCGGGACCAGGTAGGCGGTCAGGACGCGCTGCCTGAACAGGGTGCGGTACCCGGCGAGCCGCTCGACGGCCTCCGCGTACTCCGCGTCGGTGGCGGCGGCCAGCAGCGTGCGGGCGCGCAGCGCGCCGTCCTCCAGCAGCACGCCGTCGGCCCTTCCCGGCTCGACCGCGCGGACGGACTCGCTCCGCCACCCGCCGGGCGCCTGCACGATCTTCACGTCCAGGGCCGCCATCTCGGCGAGCGCGCAGGCCGCGAACACCACGCCGTGCGCGAACGTCCAGGCGTCCACGTGGTCCTCGCCCAACCGGGCCCAGCCCGTGGTTCCCAGCGCGATCAGCGCGACGACGGCCGCGCCGCGCGGGTCCGGGTCGCCGCCAAGGTGGGCACGGGTCGCTGCGGCCAGTGCCGGGTCGGTGCCGGGCGCGCCCAGGACGCGGTCGATGTCGTCCCGGGCCTCCTCCAGGAACGCCGCGACGGTCTTCGCCGCGCCCCCGTCCAGCGTGATCTTGGGTCCGGGGGCCCCGCCGCGGCGAGGGTGGATGCGGCGCCGCCAGCCGCTCGGGATGACCAGGTCGTCCTCATCGGGGAGCGACGGGAGGTGATCGTTCATGGCGCCTCACCGTAGGCCCGGCCGCCGACATCCCACCGCGATTCGCCCCAATCCCCAGGCGCTATCGGTGGCCGTGGTAGTGCGGGGCGTCCATCGGGGGGACGGGGAATCCGGCCGTCGGAGTGACCTCGCGGACGATCTGCTCGTCCTTGTCGCCCTCGCCGCGCAGCAGTTCCCACAGGACCGTGGCCACCAGCACCACGCCGGCGACGATCGCGGTGTACAGCGCGATCTGCCGCATGTCGTAGCCCTCGTTGCGCAGCGCGCGAACGGTGGCCACCAGCAGGATCCAGCCGAGGGAGGCCGGCATCAGGACCTTCCAGCCCAGCCGCATCAGCTGGTCGTAGCGCACCCGCGGCAGCGAACCCCGCAGCCAGATGAAGAAGAAGATGAACGCCCACATCTTCACCAGGAACCACAGCACCGGCCACCAGCCCGTGTTCGCGCCCTCCCACACCGTGGAGATCGGCGCCGGGGCCCGCCACCCGCCCAGGAACAGCGTCGTCGCCAGCGCCGACAGCGTGGCCAGGTTGATGTACTCCGCCAGGAAGAACATCGCGAA
>NZ_JBHSON010000077.1:0-56565 GCF_042656285.1 Actinomadura rugatobispora
GAGCCCGCCCGAAGGCGGCCGGCGCGGCACGCGGCGGGACGCCCCGGGCGGCGGCCGAGCCGGCGGACTCCACGACGGCCGCGGCGGCGCCGTCCAGCCGCCCGGCCCCGCCGCCGTCCCCGAGCAGCCGCGCGACCGCCCTCTCGTCGGGCTCGACGCCCACGACCAGGACGATGTCGGCGCGGTCGGCGGCGATGAGGTTGCGGGCCCAGTACAGGGCGTCGATCCCGCCGGTGGCGCCGTTGCACACCGTGAGGTTGGGGCCGCTGAGGCCGTGGTCGATGGCGAGCCACCCGGCGGTCATGTTCGCGCCGGTGTGCGGCAGGCTCATCGGGCTCAGCGCGGCGGAACCCCGCTCGACGATCACGTCCATCGCGCCGCAGACGTTCTCCAGGACCCCGAAGTTGGAGCTGACCACCACCGCGGTCCGGTTCCCGGGGCCGCGGTAGCCGCCGCCGTCGAGGAGCCGCGCCCGGCGGAGCGCGGGCTCGGCCGCGCAGGACGCCAGCCGCGACGCGCGGTCCCGGTACTTCCACCCGCGCCGTTCCAGGTCCCGGGCGGGGTCGAAGCCCTTGCCGCCGGACGTTCCGTCGCCGGACGTCCCGTCGCCGAGCAGGTCGGCGGCCTCGTTCAGGCCCGGCACGGCCAGCCCGGTCCCGGTGATCACCGCGCGGGGCCTCATGCGGCGGCCCCCGCCCCGAGGACGGCGACCGCGTTGATGCCGCCGAACCCGAAGGCGTCGATCTGCGCGGTCGCCAGCGCGGCGCGGCGCGGCTCCCCGGCGACCAGGCCGAGCCCGGCCACCTCCTCGATCGGGTCTTCCAGCCCGGCGATCGGCGGCACCGTGCCCCGCTCCAGCGCCAGCATCGCCATGACGAGGCTGAGCAGGCCCGAACCGCCGAGCGTGTGCCCGGTGACGGCCTTGACGGCCGTCATCAGCGGCCGGGCGTCCGGGGCGCCGAACACCTCGGTCAGCGCCCTGGCCTCCGACACGTCGTTGAGCGGGGTGCCGGTGCCGTGCAGCATGACCAGGTCGATGTCGGCGGGTCCCACCCCCGCGCGGCGGTGCGCGTCGTGGATCGCCGCGGTGATGCTCTCGGGCGTGGGGGCGGTCGGGTGCCGGGCGTCGCAGTTGGTGCCGACGCCCAGCAGCCGGGCCCGGGCCCGCTCCGGGTGCAGACCCGTCCTGGACAGCACGACCGCGGCGGCGCCCTCGCCGGGCAGCATCCCGCGGCGGCTGCGGTCGAAGGGCAGCAGCGCGGTGGGGACCGCGTTCTGGACGCGGTCCAGCGTGCCGAAGACGCTCTCGGCGATGGAGTCGGTCCCGGCGACGACGACGGTCTCGGCCTCTCCCAGGTCGATCAGGTCGGTGCCGAGGGCCAGGGCGCACAGCGAGGCCGCGCACGCGTTGGCGAAGGTGTGCGACAGGCCGACGCCCGGCCGGCCAGCGAGGGCGGTGCCGAAGTGCAGGTCCTCGGGCCGCAGCGGCGCCTCACCGGTCCACCAGAGCTCCGCCGTCCGCTGCTCGCGCAGCGTCGTGCCGATGAGCACGGGGAGGCCGCCGGGCGCGCCGTCGAGGCCGGCCTCGCCCAGCGCCTGCGCGATCGCGGCCTTCAGCCACCGGGTCGCCCGGCCCGGCTCGTCCCGCCCGGGGGTCTCCCGGTCGTCGATCTCGTAGGCGGCCCGGGCGCGGTACCGGCCGGGTGGGAAGGCGCGGAGTTCGGCCAGGCCGCGGGTCCCCGAGCACAGCGCGGCGAAGATCTCCGGGGCCGAGCCGCCCACGCTCGCGACCGCTCCGGTTCCGATGACGTCCCAGCTCATCCGCGGTTCACCTGGTCCCGGAGCCGGTAGCGGGCCAGCTTGCCGGTCGAGGTCGTCGGCAGCTCGTCCACGAACCGCACCTGCGCGGGCCGCTTGTAGGCGGCGAGCCCCTTGCGGATCGCGGCGCGGACGGCGCGGCCCAGGTCCTCCTCCGCGCCCGCCTTCTCCGGGACGACATAGGCGATCGCCTGGGCGAGGCCGGCCTCGTCGGTGCCCGCCACGACGGCGCAGCGCGCGACGCCCGGCACCCCGCCCACCACCGCCTCGATCTCGGAGGGGGCCACCTTGTGGCCGCCGAGGTTCAGCACGTCGTCGGCCCGGCACAGGTACGCCAGGCGGCCCTCGGCCGTGCGGCTGACGATGTCGCCGGTGTAGACGCCGCCGTCGGCGAAGACCTCGCGGTCCTGCTCCGGGCGGTCGAGGTAGCCCAGCGCGACGCTGGCCCCCCTGACGTGCAGCCGCCCGGGCTCCTCCCCGGAGACCACCCGCCCCCGCTCGTCGCGCACCGTCGCGGTGACGCCCGGCACCGGCACGGCGCCCCGGCGCGGGCCCTCGTCGGCGATCAGCACGATGTGGCCGGCCTCGGTCGCGCCGAGCGCGTCCACCAGCGGGGTCCCGAACCGGGCGGTGAAGCGCCCGCTCAGCTCGTCGGGGAGATGCTCCCCCGCCGACAGGCCGAGCCGCAGCGAGGCGAGGTCGGACCGGTCCCGGACGTGCTCGAGGAGCAGGGCGTACATCCGCGGGACGGTGCACAACACCGTCGGCCTGTGCCGGCGGAGCGCGGCCAGGAGCGTGTACACGTCGACCGGCCCCGCCAGCAGCACGGCGTGCGCGCCCGCCGCCAGCGGGCACAGCAGGGAGCTGCCGAACCCGTACCCGAACGACAGCTTCGCCGTCGAGAGCACCACGTCGCCGGGCTTGAGCGGGACGCGGCGCCCGAAGCCGTCGATGACGGCGAGCAGGCCGCGCAGGCTCTGCCGGACGCCCTTGGGACGGCCGGTGCTGCCGGAGGTGTACTGCAGCAGCACCTCCGCCTCCGCGCCCTCCTCCTCGCCGAAGGCGGCGGAGACCTCGTGGCCCCGGACGGCGCGTTCGTCGAACGCCTCGTTCGCCTCCTCGGCCGTGAAGACGGCCAGCCCGTCGGCGAGCAGCGGCCGCAGGGCCCGCCGGCGGGCCTCGGGAACCCCGAAGTGGACCAGGGTGGCCGCGGAGTCCCGGGCGATGAACGCGATCTCCTCGTCGGTGAGCAGCGGGCTGACCGGCACCGCGACGCAGCCGTTCGCCCAGAGCGCCAGGCACGCCAGCACCGCGCCCGCCGAGTCGTCGGAGACGACCAGGCCGCGCGTGCCCATGACGCACCCGCCCTTGCGCAGCCGCGTCGCGTACCGCCGCACGGCGTCGTGCAGCGCCCGGTAGCTCACCACGCCCAGGGTCTCGTCGGTGAAGGCGGCTTGGTCACCCTGCCCCGCGGCGACGCGGTCGCCGACCAGCCTGGCCACCAGTCCCATGCCTCACACCTCCCCGCCGACCAGCCGGAGCAGGTCGTCGACGCTGCGCGCCTCCGCCGCCTGCTCGGGCGCCAGCGTCACCCCGAACCGCTGCTCCATCGCCACCACGACGGCGGTCTTCTGGAGGGAGTCCATGCCGAGGTCGGTGGGGAAGGACGCCTCCGGCGTCACCTCGCCGACGTCGATCTCCATGATCTCCGCGACCATCGCGCGAAGGGCCTCGGACGTCGGCCGCTGCCGTGTGTGCTCCTGCATCGCCATCCCTGTCGTACGGTCAGGACACCGGCTCCGCGCCGGCCGGAGCGAGCGCGGCCAGCAGCCGCCCGGTGCTCGTGGCGACCGCGCACCGTTCGGCCGCGTACCGGACGGCGAGCCGGTGGTATTCCTCGGTGAAGTCGGCCACCGCGTCGGAGACGAAGAAGGTCTCGATGTCGCGGGAGAACGCGTCGCACGCGGTCATCAGGACGCCGACGTGCGCGTAGACGCCGCACACGATCAGCTGGTCGCGGCCCCCGGCCCGCAGCCGCTCCTCCAGATCGGAGCCGACGAAGGCGCTGTAGCGCCACTTGGTCAGCACCGTGTCGCCGGGCTCGGGCGCCAGCTCGTCGACGATGCCGTTGTCGACGGGGTCCTTGCGCATGCCCGGTCCCCAGAAGTCGTGCAGCAGGCCCCGCTCGCGCGTCGTCATCCCGCCCGGCTGCGCGGTGTACAGGACGGGCATGCCGAGGGCGCGGGCGCGGCCGGCCAGCAGCCGGATGTTGCCCACGAGCTCGGCCGCCGGGGACCTGACCTCCTGGTACGGCGCCAGGAAGTAGCGCTGCATGTCGTGGATCAGCAGCGCCGCCCGCGCCGGGGCCGGCCGCCAGTCCACCAGGGGCTCCGGCAGCGCCGACTCCGGCGGCATGGGATAGGGCGGTATCGCGGCGATTCCCATCGGGATGTGTGCTCCGTCCCTGTCGACGCCGCCGGTCAGAGCCGGAGGGTGGCTCCGCCGTCGACGATCAGCTCCTGCATGGTCAGGTGGCGCGCGTGCTCGGACGCCATGAACGCCACGACGTCCGCGATGTCCTCAGGTTCGGCCACCCGGTTCAGGGGGATCCGGTTCCGGTAGTTCTCCAGGGACCCGGCGACGGCGTTCGAGACCGCGTCGCCCTCGCTCAGCAGCGCCCCCAGCATCGTGGTGTTGGTGGAGCCCGGGGAGACCACGTTGCAGCGGATCCCGTGCGGCGCCAGTTCGAGCCCGAGGCACTTGGTGAAGGCCGCGGCCGCGGCCTTGGAGGCGCTGTAGGCGGCGAGCGCCGAGCGCGCCACCGAGCCGGCGTTGGAGGCGACGGTGACGATGGCGCCCTCCCGGCGCGGCACCATGCTCCGGGCCGCGGCGCGCGAGCAGTGCAGCACGCCGTCCAGGTTGACGCGCATGACCTCGGCCCAGGTCGCGTCGTCGAGCTCGGTGACCGGGCCGCTGCGCAGCACCCCCGCCACGTTGGCCAGCACGCCGACCGGGCCGAGGTCGCGCTCGATCTGCTCGAGCGCCTCGTCGACCGCCGTGCTGTCGCCCACGTCCACGGCGTACGGACGGCCCGCGGCCCCGTCGGCCGACAGCTTCCCGGTGAGCGTGGAGAGCCGTTCGGCGTCGACGTCCAGCGCCGCCACGACGGCGCCGCCGGCGGCCAGGCGCCGGGCGACCGCGGCGCCGATTCCGCCGGCCGCCCCGGTGACCACGGCGACTTTTCCGCCGAATCCGTTTTCTGTCACAACCGGCATCCTAGGTAGGGCGTTCATCGGCTTCCAGACATCGAAGGGGCACGGCACCAGGCATCAATCAGATGAAGGGCCTGTTCGGTATTCAGCCGGGGATCGCAGAAAGTCAGGTAGCGCTCGGGGACGTCCTTTTCGCCCGCCACGGAACCGCCCACGCATTCGGTCACCGGGACCGCGGAGACCTCCAGATGCAGGCCGCCGGGATGCAGTCCCCTCCGTTCCAGGATCGTGCGGAACAGCAGCGCCTCCTCCACGATCTCCTCCAGGTGCCGGGTCTTGTGCCCGGACGCGGTGAGCCTGGTGTTGCCGTGCATGGGGTCGCTCAGCCAGACGACCGGATGGCCCGCCCGGCGGACCGCGTCCAGCAGCGGCGGCAGGGCGCCGGCGATCCGCCCCGCGCCCATCCGGGCGATGAGCGTGAGACGACCGGGACGGCGGTCGGGGTCCAGCGCCGCGCACACCCGCAGGACCTCGTCGGGCCGCGCCCGCGGCCCGATCTTGCAGGCGACCGGGTTGGCGACGGCCGACAGCAGCCGCACGTGGGCGCCGCCGGGCTGCCGGGTCCGCTCCCCGATCCACGGCATGTGGGTGGAGCCGAGGAGGCGCAGGCCCGACACCGCTTCGGTCCGGACGAGCGGGCCCTCGTAGTCGAGGACGAGCGCCTCGTGCGCCGTCCACGGGCCGGCGCCGCCGTCCCCGCGCAGCCCGGCCAAAGCGGTGAGGACCCGCGCGCTCGCGTCGTAGGCGCGCAGCATCCGGGCGGGGTCGTGGCGCCGGGCGGCCGCGTCCTCCTCGGGTCCGTTGACCATGTGGCCGCGGAACACGGGAAGCTCCCTGTCGCCGACGCGTTCGGAGGCGTTGCTGCGCGGCTTGGCGAACTGGCCGCCCATACGGCCCATCCGCACGACCGGAAGCCCCGCCGCGCCGTCCAGCCCGTCGGCGAGCCGGGCGAGCACGGACGCCTTGGCGAGGGTGTGGTCGCGGGTGGTCTCGTCGAGGCTCTCGGCGCAGTCGCCTGCCTGGAGCAGCAGGGCCCCACCGGCGGCGACGCGGGCGAGGGACTCCCGCAGGGTCCCCAGTTCGGCCGCGGTGACCAGGGGAGGCAGGGCGGCCAGGCGCGCCCGCGCGGGTCCGAGGCCGGGGTGGTCGTGCCACGACGGCTGCTGCTCGGCGGGGAGGCCGTCCCAGGGCGCGGCGCCGGCGCCGTCCGGCTCGCTGCCGTCGAGGCCGGGCCCGCCCGTCGTCTGCTCGCGCGGGCCGCTCATCGGACCGGCTGGGGGTTCAGGGTCCATGCCAGCAGGTCCTTGAGGATCTCCTCGCCGTGCTCGGTCAGCAGGGACTCGATGTGGAACTGCACCGAGGCCAGGCCGCGGCCGCGGACGGCGTGCACCTTCCCGCTGGCCGGGTCCCGGCAGATCGAGAACGGCCCGCGGCCGTCCGGGGCGGGGATCAGGTCCACGTCGCTGACCGCGCTGTAGGTGTTGTAGAAGCCGACGCGATGGGGTTCACCGAAGAAGTCGATCCGCTCCTGCAGGCCCTGGCTGGGCGTGGCCTGCTCGCGCACCTCCAGGCCGAGCAGCGACATCACGACCTGGTGGCCCAGGCACTCGGCGAGGAACGGCGGGCCGTCCGGTTCCAGCAGCCGCGCCGACAGTTCCCGCAGCCGGGAGATGCGCGGGTCGCGCACGTCCCGGGGGTCGCCGGGGCCGGGCCCGATCACCACCAGGTCGTAGTCGGCGACGTCCACCGGGGCGTCCCACGGCAGGATCGCGACCTGCGGCCCGAGCGCCTCCAGTTGGCGGCCGAGCATGGCGGTGAAGGCGTCCTCGGCGTCCACCACCAGCGCCCGCAGCCCGGGCAGGACGGGCTCCCCGCGCTCGGGACCGAGCCAGAAGCGCGAGAGCGTGGCGTTGCGCGCGGCCAGGGCCGCCTGGACCCGCGGGTCTCCGCCGAGCGATCCCGGCGGGGCCGGGCGGGACGGCATCGGGCGCGGGGGCTTCGCGGGGCCGGCGGCCGCGCGGGAGGGGGTGCGCGCGTCCCAGGGGGTCTGCGCGCCCATGCCCAGCGCGTCCAGCAGGCCGGCCGCCTTCGTCCAGGTCTCCTTCGCCTCGCTCGCGGCGACCGACGTCCGGACGAGCGTCGCGCCCACGTCCAGCCGCAGGACGCCGCCGCGGTCGATGTCGGCGGTGCGGATCACGATCCCCGAGTCCATCGACGGGCCGCCGTCGGCCCCGCGGCCGAACAGCGCCACCACCCCGCTGTAGTAGCGCCTGCCGGTCGGCTCGTACCTGGCCACCACCCGGCAGGCGTTCTCCAGGGGGCTGCCGGTGACCGTGGGCGCGAACATCGTCTCGCGCAGGATGCGCGGCCCGCCCATGCGGGTGCGGCCCCGCACGAAGTACTCGGTATGGGCCAGCCTCGCCATCTCCTTCACGCGGGGGCCCTCCACCTGGCCGCCGCGGTCGCACACCCGCGCCATCATCTTCAGTTCCTCGTCGACCACCATGTAGAGCTCCTCGGTCTCCTTGGGGTCGCCCAGGAACTCCAGCAGCCCCTCCAGGGACGGGCCGGCCTCCGGATAGCGGTAGGTGCCGCTGATCGGGTTCATCGTCGCGACGCCGCCCTCCAGGCTGACGTGCCGCTCCGGGGTGGCGCCGACGAAGGTGCGCGCGCCGGTGTGCACGATGAACGTCCAGTAGGCGGAGGGCTCGCCGACGATCAGCCGCGCGAACAGCCCGAGGGCGTGCCGGACCGTGTAGTCCCTGATCGTGGCGGTGTAGGTGCGCTTGATGACGAAGTTGGACCCGGCGCCGCGGCCGATCTCCTCGCGGATCACGCGGTCCACGATCGCCCCGTAGGCGTCGTCGTCGATGTCGAAGCCCGCTCCGGCGAGCTCGATGTGCTCGTCCGGCAGCAGTTCCAGCGCCCGCTCCAGGGGCAGGACCGCGCGTTCCCGCACCGGCATCGCCAGCACCGGTTCGCCGTCGTCCACGCAGGCGAAGCCCCGCTCGGTGATCTGGCGGTACGGGACGAGCGCCAGCACGTCCCGTCCGCCGATGTTCACAAGTGCGTCGAGCCGTTCCAGCCGATCGGTCTCCTGAAATTCACCCAGCAGGATTTCCAGTCCGCCGCCCACATCGCGCCGATAGAGCAGGGCGAAGGGGCGGTCGGGATTCTGGAGTATTCGGCTGAGCAGTTTCTCGGCGGCGGAACGGGAATTCTTCCTCTCGCCCGGATATGCCATGGAGCCGATTATGCGTTCGGCCATGGTCGGTGGCGACGCATTGCGGACCCGGCGGGACAGCCCGTTCCGCGGCCCGTTCCGCCGCCCGTCTCGCCGGCGGGACAGTCGTCCCGCGCGGCGGGGACGGCGGGGGCGGAGAGCCCTCAGGCCTCCTCGTCGGCCGCCGCCCGGTCGAGCTGCTGGGAGATCCAGTCCCCGAGGTTGCTGCCGGTCACGTCGGCGGCCTGCCGCCACCGGCTCACCTTGCCAGGCTCCACGGTGAACTGCAGCAGGGTGTCGGGCCCCGGCTCGGGCTCGGGCTCGCCCGCCCGGCTGGCCTTGAGATGCTGGCGCAGCTTGTTGCGGGACCAGCCGAAGCGCTCGGCGCGGTCGAGCCAGCGCTCGCGCATGTCGGGCGGCAGCGCGGCCACCTCGGCGTGGTGCTGGATGCTGAGCCCCTCGTGGCGGGCGGGCGGCTCGAACTTGCGCGCCACCCAGGCGTAGTTGCGCAGGGTCTGGTAGTTGAGCCCGGTCTCGTCCAGCGCCTTCTGGTAGCGCTCGGGGTACCGGTTCTGGCCGTAGACGAGCCAGTCGCCCAGCCACCACGCCGACGCGTCGGAGATCACGAAGATCTGCCGGCCGATCCGCTGCCAGTCCTCCAGCGGCAGGCCGGTGGGCAGGTCCAGCCCCGTCCTGGAGGTGAGGGCCTGCTCATCAAGGGTGATCTTGCGCCGCATGGGGGTGCGCGTCCGGTCGATCTCGTCGGCCATGGGTGACGTCCCTACCTCATCTTCACCACGCCGCCGTCCATGATGGCCCGTTCGACCAGCGCGGCATCGTGCTCCAGCCCCAGGGGGCGGAGAATGGACAGTGCTTCTTCCAGTGCGGCGCGCGCCTGGACGCGATCGCCGCGCTCCTGGTGGCAGACGGCCAGCCACAGCAGGCTCTTGATCTCCATGTGGGGGGCCCGGTGCCGGTCGAAGATGGCGCGCGCCCGGACGAACTTCTCGATGGCCCGCCGGTAGTCCTCCAGGCCCCAGTGCGCCGCGGCCAGCATGAAGAGGAAGTGGGCCTCGCCGAGCTGGGACCCGATGCCGGTCACCAGGTCCAGCCCGTGCCGACCCGCGTCGACGGCGCCCCGGTGCCGGCCGAGGATGATGTTGGTCTGGACCAGGTTCTGCAGGGCGAACACCTCGGTGGCGGGGCGCCGGATCTCGCGGGCCAGGTCGAGCGCCTGCTCGCACAGCGCCATGCCGGTGGGCCCGGCGCCCGTGCGCACCATCACCGCGCTCAGCACCGACATGCTCAGGTACTCGGAGTTGCGGTCACCGACCCTGCGCGCCTCCTCCAGCCCGCGCATCGCCATGCGCAGCGCGGAGACGTACTGCTTGCGCCGGTGCCGCCCGTAGGCGACGCAGCTCAGCGACCGCGCCAGGTTCGCATGGTCGTTCTCCCGCTCGAAGATCGCCAGACCGCGCTCGAACAGCTGCAGCCCGGCCAGGTCCTCGCCGTGCTCGGCGCGCAGGATCCCGATGCGCACGTCGGCCTCGGCGGCCAGGGAGAGGTCGCCCGCGGCCGTCGCCGCCTCGCTGATCTGATGCCAGGTGCTCGTGATGCCGCCGGTGTCGCCCTGGAGGTACTGGAAGGCGAAGCGGTGCGCGCCGAGCTGGGCCGCCGCGCGGTAGCGGCCCGCGGCGCAGGCGTGCTCGCCGATCGCCTGCAGGTTGGCCTGCTCCACGGAGAACCACCGCGACGGGTCGGCGACGACCCGGTCGATCACGCCCGCGGGAACGGTCCGCACGGCGACCGCCGCGGCCCCGCCGGGCTCCGGCGCCGCGTAGTACGGGTCGCGGATCATCCTCTGGTCGGCGAGCACGGCCAGGTGCCGCCAGCCGTCCAGGACCCGCTCCAGGGCCGTCTCCCGGGTGAGCGAGGGGATTTCCCCGACTCGCTCGCGCGCGTACTCGGCCATCAGGCCGTCCAGGCGGTAGCGCGGCTGCCCGGTGAAGTCGACGCCCTCCGACCGCAGCACGTGCTGGTCGACGAGCCCGTCCAGCGCCGCCCGCACCAGCGGCCCGTCATGGAGCAGGCCCGCGACCCATTCGGGCAGGTCCGGCGTCCCGATCAGGCTGATCAGCTCGAACAGCCGCCGCTCCTCCTCGGCCAGCCCGGTGTAGGTGGAGGCGAGGCCCTCGCGGACCGACATCCGCTCGGCCGACAGCTGGTCCAGCTGCCGGCCCATCGCGAGCAGGTCGGCGAACGTGCTCAGCGGCCAGCGCTCGTGGGTGTGCAGCCGGGCGCCAGCGATCCTGATCGCCAGCGGCAGCCGGCCGCAGGACTCGACGATGCGCCCGGCCACCTCCGGCTCGCGGTCGACCCGTTCCGGACCGACCATGTGGCGCAGCAGCGTGACGGCCTCGCCCCGGCTCAGCACGTCCAGGTGGACGGTGCGGGCGCCCGGCAGCCAGGCCAGCCGCGACCGGCTCGTCACCAGCACCGCGCAGCCCGCCGTGCCGGGCAGGAAGGGCAGCACCTGGTCGCTCGCCGCCGCGTCGTCGATCACCACCAGCACCCGGCGCCCCGAGAGCCGGGACCGCAGCAGCCCGGCGCGGCCGGTGGTGGCGACGGGGATGGTGGAGACCGGCACGCCCAGGCCGCGCAGCAGGTCCTCGAGGGCGGCGCCCACGTCCGGCGGGGCGCTCGACCCGCCGAGCTCGACGTACAGCAGGCCGTCGGGGAACAGGGGGCGCAGCCGGTGCGCCACGTGCGCGGCCAGCGACGTCTTGCCGATGCCGGGGCGGCCGCGGATCACCGCGATCGGCACCCCGGCGCCCGACCGCGCCGAGGTGAGCGCGTCGGCCACGGCGGAGGTCTCGGCCTCCCGGCCGACGAAGTCGGTGGGCTCGGGCGGGATCTGGTCGGGCACGATCCGCGCGGTCTCGATGGTGAGCGCCTCGGAGGCCAGCAGGGGCAGGCTGTCCAGTTCGGGGGCCTCGGCCAGCACCATCCGGTGCAGGCGGCGCAGCTCGCCCCCCGGCTCCAGCCCGTAATCCTCGGTGAGGATCGAATGCGCCTGACGGTAGGCGGCCAGGGCCTCGGCGCGGCGGCCGCTGCGGCAGAGCGCGAGCATGAGCTGCGCCCAGTAGTGCTCGTGCGTGGGATCGCCGGCGACCAGTTCCCGGATCCGCGGGATGATCTGGCGGTACCGGCCGAGATTGAGCTCGGCCTCGATGAGCAGGTCCTGCGCGGCGCGGCGCTGGGCGTGGCACCGCTCGACCCGTCCGGCCAGGGCGGGGGTGGCCGGAACGTCCTCCAGCGGTGGTTCGCGCCACAGCCGCAACGCCTCTTCCAGTAGCCCCACCGCCTCCAGCGTCCTGCGGCGGCCGAGGCCCGCACGGGCCTCTCGGAGGAGCCTCTCGAACTCCTCGGTGTCGAGTTCGCCGGGGCGGACGTCGAACTGGTAGCCGCCGCTGCGGGTCCTCAGCCGGTCGTTGAGGGCGGGCACCCTCCGCAGCGACCACACGTGCGTGCGCAGCGAGCCGCCGACCGAGCGGGGCCGGTCCGCCCCCCAGAGGGCGTCGATGAGCGCCTCGCCGGGAAGCGGCTCGTTGGCGTGCAGCAGGAAGGTGGCCAGGAGTTCGCGCCTGCGCCGTTGCGGGAGCGGGATCGGTTCACCATCGTCCTGCCGGATCTCCAACGGCCCGAGAACCCGGAACTTCATGGACCCTCCACTGGACTGTGCCACGACTGGTCGATCCCTGCCCCTCTCCACCGCCGGGATGCGGGTCATTCCTGATTTCTCGCATAGGTGCGACCGGTCGTCCCCGCCTCGGGCCCGTCGGCGGCGGCGCGGCGCTCATGCCTCATCAGCAGCAGCGTCGGCACGGTCGCCGCCAGCGTCACCCCCACCACCCACCAGAAGGCGGTCCCGTACGCCGCCGCCCGCTCCGCCTGCGTGGCGGCCTCGTCGAGCCGCCACTGCAGGACGACCGCGAAGATGGCGGTGCCGACCGAGCCGCCGATCCGCTGCAGCATGTTCAGCTGCGGCGCCGCGTCGTTCACCGCGGCCGGGCTCAGCGCCCGGAACGCGGCGGTCATGGCGGGCATCGTGATGAGCCCGATGCCGACCCCGCGGACCAGCGTCACCGCGCCGATCAGCCAGTACGAGGTGGCTCCGTCGAGGAAGGCCAGGGGGGCGCTGGCCAGGCTCATCGCCACGCCGCCGGCCAGCGCGGTCGCGCCCGCGCCGAACCGGTCGGTGGCGCGGCCCGCCAGGTACATGCCGACGGCGGCGCCGACCCCCTGCGGGACCAGCAGCAGGCCCGTGGCCACCGCGCTCTCGGCCCGCGCGGACTGAAGGTAGAGCGGAAGCAGGATCATGCCGCCGAACACCGCCCCGCCCGAGCAGAAGGTGGTCAGGCTCGCGGAGCCGAACGCCCGGGACCGGTAGAGCCGCAGATCCAGCAGCGGATGCGCGGAACGCAGCGCGTGCACGACGAAGCCCGCGGTCAGCACGGCCCCGGCCAGGATCGGCAGCAGGGCCCGGGGCGATCCCAGCTCGCCGCGCGTGCCGATCTCCGCGAGCCCGTAGGTGATCCCGACCATCCCGGAGGCGGCCAGCAGCAGCCCGGCGACGTCCAGCCGGTCGCCGGGCCGCCCCTGGTCGGGCGACAGGTACCGGTGCCCGAGCAGGACGGTGACGATCCCCACCGGCACGTTGATGAAGAAGATCCAGCCCCAGCCCGGCCCGTCCACCAGCAGCCCGCCGATCGCCGGCCCGATGATCGGGGCGATGATCATCGGCACCCCGACCGCGCTCATCACCCGCGCCATGTTCGCCCGGTCGGCCCGCATCACCAGGAGCATCTGCCCGACGGAGGCGATCACCCCGCCCGCGGCGCCCTGCAGGACGCGCAGCACGATCAGCTGCTCGATGGTCTGCGCCAGCCCGCAGAGCAGCGACACCGCGGCGAACACCGCCACCGACGCCAGGTAGAGCCGCTTGACCCCCACCCGCCGGGCCGCCCAGCCCGTCATCGGCGTCACGGCGGCCAGTGCCAGCAGGTAGGACGTCACCACCCACTGAATGGTGATCAACGGAGCGTCGAAACGCGCCGACAGAGCGTGCAGGGCGACATTCACAATGGTCGAGTCCAGGAGCGACATGATCGCCCCCAGCGCGGATATAACGATCGACCAGCGCAGTTCCGGCGAAAACGGGACTCGGGCCCCGTCCCGCTCGGTCGCGCCAACAGCGTCCGCCATGCCACCAGAATCTTGTGCAGTTGATCAGCTCGTCAACCCGGTAACGACATCGCGTGCCACACGGTCGCGGGGTTTAGGACGCCCCGCTGTCGGAAAGATCCAGCCACCACGGATTTCTCCGGGCCCATTCGATTGTTTTGGCCAGTCCATCGCGGAATGAAGTGTGACATTTCCAACCGAGCACCCTGGCCGCCCTGGTGGTGTCGGGCATCCGCCGCATCAGGTCCTCGTACGCGTCGCCCAGCGCGACCCGCGTGTCGACGGGCGAGGGCGGCGCCGCGTGCCCGGTCAGCTCGGCCACCGCCCGCACCGCCTCCGCGACGGTCATCTCGTCCATGCTGCCGATGTTGAACGCCCCGCCCTCCGGCGAGGCCACCGCCGCCAGCGTCCCCTGGACGGCGTCCTCGACATAGGTGAAGCACCGCGTCTGGGACCCGCCGTCGTACACCACGGGTGCGACGCCGTTCAGGGCCCGGTGGATGGACCGGCTCAGCACGTACGCCGGCCGCTGCCGCGGCCCGTACACGTTGAAGTAGCGCACGATCGTGGCGGCCACCCCGTGCTGCCCGGCGAACGCGTACGTCATGTGCTCGGCCATCGCCTTGCTGGTGGAGTAGGTCCACCGGTCAGCGGAGGTCGGGCCCAGGACGCGGTCGCCGTCCTCGGGCCACGGCACGGCCGGGTTCTTGCCGAACACCTCGCTCGTGCTCGCCACCAGGACGGCCGCGCCGGTCCGCGCGACCAGATCCAGCACGTTGCGGGTGCCGCCGCAGTTGATGTCGATGACGTCCAGCGGCCGGGACAGGTAGCGGTCCACGCCCACCACCGAGGCCATGTGGTAGACGACGTCGACGCCCGGCCGGATCGCGTGGGCGAGCGCCTCCGGGTCCCGCATGTCCGCTTGGACGAACGCGGCGTCCTCCCTCAGCCGCCCGAGATGGCCGGGCGGCGGGACGTTGTCGACGATCGTCACGTCGTCGCCGCGTTCGACGAGGGCCTCCGCCAGGTGCGCGCCGACGAAGCCGCACCCTCCGGTGACTACCGCGCGGGCCATGCCGGCCGTCCGATCCCCCGGTACGCGTAGCCCCGGGCGCCGAGTTCGGAGATCTTCTCCGCCGACAGGTAGGCGCGGCCGTCCACCAGCAGGCACGGCGACGCGACCGGCAGCGCTCCCAGGTCCACGTCGTGGAAGCACCGATGGTAGGCCAGGACCGCCACGCAGTCGGCGTCCCGGACGGCGTCGGCCAGCTCGGGCTCCGGCCTCGCGCCGAACACCTCCTCGGCCTCGCCGGGGTCCACGAGGGGGTCGTGCAGCCGCACCTCGGCCCCCGCCTTGGCGAGGGTCTCGATGACGCCGCGCGTCGGCGTGGCCCGCAGGTCGCCGGTGTCGTTCTTGAACGCCAGCCCCAGCACGGCCACCTTCGCGGAGGCGATATCGCGGCCGAGCTCGGCGAGCCCGTCCACGACCAGCCGCGCGGTGTAGTCGGGCATGCCCGCGTTGACCTCGCGCCCCGCGGCCGCCGTGCGGATCTCCAGCCCGCGCCGCGCCGCCGACTCGCGCACCAGCAGCGGGTCCTTGGTGAGGCAGGAACCGCCGACCCCGACGCTGGGCAGCAGGATGTTGACCATGCCGCCGCCCTTGGGGATGGTGTTGGCCGCCGCGATGACCTCCAGCGAGTCCACCTCGTACAGCGAGCAGTACTTCGCCAGCTCGTTGGCCATCGCGATGTTGAGGTCGATCCACCAGTTGTCGGCGAGCTTGACGATCTCGGCGACCTCCGCCGACGCGACGGTGATCGTCTCGACCTCCAGGGCGCGCCGCCAGAAGGCGGCCGCCTCCGCGGTGCCCTCGGGGTCGAGCCCGCCCACCACGATCGGCAGGGTTCGCAGCTCGCGCATCGCGACGCCCTCGGCGAGCCGCTCCGGGGTGAACACCAGCCGGAAGTCCCGCCCCGCCCGCAGCCCGCCCGCCTCCAGCAGCGGGGCGACCAGCCCGCGGGTGGTGCCCGGCGGCACGGTGCTCTTCACCACGACGAGCTGACCGCGCCGCAGATGACCGGCCAGGGCCTCGCAGGCCCGCCGGAGCTGCCCGTCGGCCAGCGAGCCGTCGTCGGCGACGGGCGTGCCCACGGTGATCAGCACGACGTCCGCGTCCGCGGCGGCGGCCGGATCGGTCGTGGCCCGCAACCGCCCGGACGCGAACCCGCCGCGCAGGGTCTCGGCCAGCCGGTCCTCCTGGAACCGGCAGCGGCCGGAGTTCAATTCCTCGACCAGTTCCGCGTCGATGTCGACACCGACCACCCGCATTCCGCGGTCCGCCAGGGTGGCCGCGACGCACGCGCCCACATATCCCAGGCCGATGATCGCCACGGTCGTCTCGGCGGAATCCTCGGTAACGCTCATTCCACCTCCTTGAGAGCAAGAGAGAAGCATGCGCCGGGAGCGGAAATTTATCCGGCGCCAACCTCAATTCAGCTGAATCCTAAGAAATACCGGCACTCGATATAAAGGCGTAAAAAACGCGGCGGAGATTTTCGGCGCGGCGGTCGTCTCGCCGGCGAGACGCGACCGGCCGGGTCAAGGGCCCGGCGCCCGCCGGCGCGCGGCGCGACAGGCCCGTGAGCACCCCGGAGGCGGGAGACAGGGCCACCGGGGGCAGGCCCGCCGCCCTCGCTCTGACAGCGAATTCGTCAAAGCCTCGTCAAAGCCCGGACCGCCGCGCGGCATGGCCGCGCGGCTGATTCAGCCGGAGGACGAGCCGTCGGTCTCTACCGCTGTCCCCCGTCGTTCATGGGGCTGCACTCCAGAACCCGATAGCCCTGCAACATCCTGCTGTCAGGCGATCCGAGGCACGGGCCGACGACGTCCAACCGCAGCCCCGCCGCGGCCGTCAGCGCCCTGAACCCGGTCTCCGTACGGGCCTGGCCGCCGGTGTTCAGCAGCATGCTCACGTCGTTCATCACCGCGCCGAAGTCGCGCATCGGCTCGGCGCGCTCCGGCAGGACGGGCTCCACGATCAGCAGGACGGCCTCCGGCCCCATCGCCGCACGGCAAGCCCTCAGGATCCGCCCCGCCTGCTCGTCGTCCCAGTCGTAGAGGACGTTCTTCAGCAGGTAGGCGTCGCCGCCCTCCGGAACCGACCGGTAGAAGTCGCCCGTGACCAGCCGGACCCGGTCGCGGACCCCGGCCGCGGTCAGCACCGCCTCCGCTCCCCCGATCGCCACCGGGAGGTCGAACAGGACGGCGTCGAGCCCGGGATGGGCGGTGAGGACGGCCGAGAGCAGCGTGCCGTCGGCGCCGCCCACATCGACGATCGTGCCGAAGCGCGCGAAGTCGACCCGCGCCAGGAGCCGGGGGGCCAGGAGCCGGGTGTGCGCGGCCATCCCCGCGTAGAAGGTCGCGAACTCCCCCGCGTCCCACTCGAACGCGCCCTTGCCCGTGCTGAGACTCAGCGCCGGGCGGCCCGTCCGGACGCTGTGCGCGAGATTGCCCCAGGTCCTCCACGCCTCGTCGCCGCAGAACAGCCTGCCCAGCGGCAGGACCGAGCCGTCCGTCCCGGCGCGCAGCGGGGCCGCCTCCGGCGTCGCCGCGAACGAACCGTCGTCGCGTTCGCGCACCAGCCCCAGGCAGCTCAGGGCCCGCAGGAGCCGGACGGTCGCCACCGGGTCGGCGCCGGTCGCGCCGGCCAGTTCCGCTCCGGTGCGGGGACGCTCCGCCAGATGGTCGAAGACACCCAGTTCGCCCGCGGTGTGGACGATCTGGGCGGGCAGGTGGCCGAACAGCAGGTCGAGGGCCGAGGTTCGCGGTGTCGTCATCTCAGGCGCCGTCTCCAGCGGGTCCCCCAGCCGGCGGCGCCCCGCCCAGCACCACGTGAACGTTGTCGATGAGCCTGGTGATGCCCACCGTCGCGGCCACCGCGAGGACGGCCGGGCCGGTCGCCTCCGCGGTCACGGACTCGAAGGTGTGCGGCTCGACCAGTTCCAGATAGTCGGTCTTCACCGGCGGGTCCAGGGCCGCGGCGTCCTCCAGGACGCGGCGGCCCGCCTCCAGTACCGCCCGCGGCCCGCGCTCCGACTCGGCCTGACCGGCGCGCAGCGCGCGGACGAGCGACAGCGCCGAGTCGCGCTCGGCGGGCGAGAGATGGGCGTTGCGGCTCGACAGCGCGAGCCCGTCGCCGTCCCGCACCGTCGGGACCGCCTCGATGGCGACGGGCACGTCGAGGTCGGTCACCATCCGCCGGATGACGGCGAGTTGCTGGGCGTCCTTCTCACCGAACATCGCGATGTCGGGAAGCACGCTGTTGAACAGCTTGAGCACGACCAGCAGCACCCCGTTGAAGTGGCCGGGGCGCCGCTCGCCCTCCAGGACATCCGCCATGGGGCCCGGTTCCACCGTCACCCACGGCTCGTGCGGGTACATCTCGTCGCGGTCCGGGGCGAAGACGACGTCGACGCCCTCGGCGCGGCAGATCTCCAGGTCGGTGTCGAGGGTCCGGGGATACCGGTCGAAGTCCTCGCCGGGACGGAACTGCCGGGGGTTGAGGAAAATGCTCACGATGACGGCGTCGGCCCGTTCCCTGGCGTGCCGGATAAGGACACGATGCCCTTCGTGCAGCGCGCCCATCGTCGGCACGAACGCGACCACACGGCCCTCTGCGCGCAATCCTTCCCGCACTTCCCTGAGCCGCCGTCTTGATTCGACCAGGACGGGCAGGGCGTGGACCGGTGGCGCACTCACATTCATTCTCCTCCCCGGCGAATCCGGTGGTCGCGTACACGGCCGGAGTGGACCTCAGGCAACCACGCCGCCTCGGACAGGGGAAGGGAGCATGCGACGTCTCGCCGGCGGGACGGTTCACCTGCCATTACTTCCCACGTCGGGGCGGCCCCGGACGCCGGCGGGCGGGTCCCCGCGGACAGATCTGGTCCCCGAACGCTGCAGCGCGGTGTGCGCGTTCCTCAACCTCCCGAGGACGGGTCCGGCTTGCACAGTCGGCGGGCGCTCAAATCTGGGTCTTGCGCAACCCCAAATACGAGAGTTGCGTTCTACACGGCGGCGTGCGGTGCACCGGCCGTTCCCATCCCGATGTCCACCCCCGTCGAGGCCGGAGCCATGCTGAAGTGAGGGAGAGATCGTGAGCGCCCAAGAGCCCGTGTACTGGGACCCCTACGACCCGCGGTTCTGGAACGACCCTTATCCGACCTACCGCCGCCTCCGCGAGGAGGCACCGCTCTACTACAACGACGAGCACGACTTCTACGCCGTCACCCGCTTCGCCGACGTCGAACGCGGCCTGCCGGACTGGCAGACCTTCTCCTCCGCCCGCGGCGGCATCCTCGAACTCATCAAATCCGGCATCGAGATCCCGCCGGGCACGCTCATCTTCGAGGACCCGACCATCCACGACGTCCACCGCCGCCTCCTCGCCCGGGTCTTCACCCCGCGCCGGATCGCCCAGCTGGAACCCAAGGTCCGCGACTTCTGCGCCAGGACGCTGGACCCGCTGGTGGGCGAGAAGGAGTTCGACCTCGTCAAGGCGGTCGGGATCGACATGCCGATGCGGGTGATCGGCATGCTGCTGGGCATCCCCGAGGCCGACCAGGAGGCCATCCGCGACACCGGGAACGAGGCCCTGCGCACCGAGCCCGGCCGGCCGATGGACCACCAGGACGGCACGCACTTCAGCAACGAGATGTTCCGCGACTACATCGAATGGCGCGCGAACAACCCGACCGACGACCTGATGACCGAGCTGCTGACGGCCGAGTTCGAGGACGAGGACGGCACGACCCGCACCCTCACCCATGACGAGGCCCTCACCTACACGACGGTCGTCGCCGGCGCGGGCAACGAGACCACCGGACGGCTCATCGGGTGGACGGGATCACTGCTGGCCCGGCACCCCGACCAGCGCAGGGAACTGGCGGACGACCCGTCACTGATCCCCGGCGCGATCGAGGAGGTCCTGCGCTACGAACCGCCGGGCCCCTCCATCGCCCGCTACGTCACCCGCGATGTCGAGTTCCACGGCCGGACCGTGCCCGAAGGCAGCGCCATCCTCTTCATCGTCGCCGCCGCCAACCGCGACGAGAACCAGTACCCCGACCCCGACCGCTTCGACATCCACCGCAGGATGAGCCAGCAACTGACCTTCGGCCTCGGCCCGCACTACTGCCTGGGCGCGGCGCTGGCCCGTCTCGAAGGCCGCATCGCCCTGGAGGAGATCCTCAAGCGCTTCCCCCGGTGGGACGTGGACTGGGACAACGTCAAACTGGCCCAGACCACGACCGTCCGCGGCTGGGAGACCCTCCCGATCACCATCGGCTGACCCGGCGGGCGGCGGGGTACGCCTGCCCGACGTCACCGTGCCGACCCGTGGGGTGACAGCGCCGTCCGGCCACCGGTTCCGGCTACCGGGGCAGACGATCTGGCTCGGGGCGGTGGTCAGAGACCCGCTTCGCTTCGGGCCGGATCGTGGTGACGGATCGGAAGGCGAGGGTGAGGCGCAGGATCACGGTCATGGCGCCGGCGGTGGCGGCGACGCAGATGGCGGCGAACGCGTCGGGGATCCAGGTCCAGCTCTGACGCGGCCCGATCGGCACGACGATCGGCGCCGCGATGATCCACGGGAGCGCACCCGCCAGGACCCATGCTCCGGTCAGCACGGTGCGGCGAAGCCGTGAGGCAGGGGGCGCGGGGCGGCGCAGGAGCAGTGCCGAGCGCCCTGCCGCCAGAAGCATCGCCACAGCCAGAGCCGTGGTCGCGCCAACGGTCAGGTAGTAGGTGGACGCGGACGGGGCGCCGTCGGGACGACCGCCCGCCAGCAGGCGGGCGGCGCCGAAGCCGACGTGCATGATCGCACCGTCGTGGACGAGTCCGTGGAGATTCTGCTGGACGACGATGGCCAGGTTCTGCTCAGGCAGCAGGAACAGCATCGCCGAATAGCCGGGGGTCGCGCCCGTGTGCCAGACGGCGCCGTCCAGCGGCGCCCCCAGACCTCCGATTCGCCAGCCCAGCCCGGCCCCCGTCCCGGCACCGTTGTGGAGCTTGGCTTCCTGGCGCATGAGCCGTACCGATTCGGCGGAGAGGACGTTTCTTGCGTTCCGGAGTTGGAAGGAGGCGAGGGCGGCCAGATCGTCGAGGTCGCCGCCGAGGTACCCGTAGCCCGCGCCGGAGTCGTCCACCCCGTCGGCGATCGCGGCGGGGACGCCCCAGAGAAGCTGGTGTCCGGGGGCGAGGCGGCGCGCGCGAGCCGATGCGGCGTCGGCGATGGCACCCTTCATACCCGCCGGGGCGAGCACCGCTTCACGCAGGTAGTCGGCGTAGCGGCGCTTGGTGACCGCCTCGACCACGGCCGTCAGGACCAGGTAGTTGGCGCTGGTGTAGGCGTACTCGGTGCCGGGCGGTCCCAGGGGGCGCACGCCGTCCAGTGCTCGGACGCGTTCGGCCGGGCGGGGGCAGCCGGCGTCCAGGCAGTCGGTGACCTTGGCCGTGGCCGCGGCGGGCAGTCCGGCCGTCTGGTTCAGCAGGTGGCGGATCGTGACCTTGGCGGCGTGCGCGGCCCCTCCGAAACGGAACTCCGGCAGGTGGTCGGTGACCCGGTCGTCCGGGCGCAGCCGGCCGGACTGGACGAGGGTCATCACGGCGGTCGCGGTGACCGGTTTGGCGATCGAGCCCCACAGGAACGCGGTGCGGGGCGTCACGCGGTCGCCCCGGCCGTCGGTCCCCCAGGAACGCCGGTGGATGGGGCCGTCCGGGCCGACCACGGCGTAGGAGAGCCCGGGGGTGTGCGTCGCCTCCATCCGCTCCCGGATGTACGCGTCGATCGCGCCGAACCGGTCGGGCTGCGCGGACGCGGGCGGGGCGCAGACGAGCAGGACGGACAGCAGGGCCGACATGCCCGCGGCGGCGGTCCGGAGGCGGACGCGCATCGAAGTCTTCATGGCTCCCCCCATAACAATATGGCGATACGGTTTTTATCGTATGCTGGTATGGTTATCAAGTGCCGAGGACAGCCGACCACCAACAGCGGCGGCGGCAGATCGCGGTGGCCGTCTGCGGCCTGATCTCCGAGCACGGCCTCGACGCCGTCACCGTCGCCCGGACGGCCGCCGCCGCGGGGATCTCGGTCGGTCTCGTGCAGCACTACTTCCGCACCAAGGACGACATGCTCCTGCACGCCTTCTCCCACGTCAGCGCGCAGATCCGGGGCAGGATCGAGGAGCGGATCCGAGCCGGGACCGAGCACCGGCGGCCCATCTCACGGGTGCTGGCCGAGGCGATGGCCGAGCTCATTCCCCTCGACGGCGAGCGCCGCACCGAGTTCCGGGTGGCCAGGGCCTTCGCCGGCCGTGCCCTGGACGCGCCGCGGCTGGCCGAGGTCGACGTCCGGACCGCCGACGGGCTGCGCGCGGACCTCGCCCAGGCCGTCCACAACGGCAAGGAATGCGGTGAGGTCGAGGAAGACCTCGACCCGTGGCCCGCCGCCGTCCGCCTCGCCGCGGTGACGGAGGGCCTGGCGATGCAGGTCTACCGCGACCCCGCCGGTGTGAACGGAACACCCGCCGCGCGGCTGGTCGCGGACGTCATCGACGCCGAACTCGCCGCCGTCTTCACCGGCGAGTGCCACCAGTACCGCTCAGCGTGACGCCCCAACGCCGCTGACCGGGGAAGGGCGGGTTCTCACCCGGACTCCTCTTCTGTGTCCCTCAGGGCCGTGAACGCGCGTGACTTCGAGCCGAGGATGTGCCGGGAGTAGAGCCGGGCCGCCTCGTCGCCGTCACCGGAGCGGACCGCCGCCACGATCTCGCGCAACTCCGACGCGCTGGTGGGGTAGCCGGCCGAGATGGCCTTGACGCGCAGCAGCCGGACGCGTCCGCGCAGGCCCTCCGCCAGCCGCTGGATCACGGGGCTGCCCGCGCCGGTGAAGATGACCTGGATGAACTCGTCCTTGATCTGCAGCATCGTGACGGGGTCGTCGGAGTACTCCACGGTCGCCTCCGCGAACGCCTCCATGGCCGCCTCGAGCTTGATCATCTGCGACCGGGCGGCCCGCTCGGTGAACAACCTGACCAGCAGTCCCTCGACGGCGGCCCTGGCCTCGTAGAGATCGGACGCCTCTTCCACGGTCGGCGCCGCCACCACCGCGCCCCGGTTCGGCACGACCTCGACCAGCCCCTCGGACGTCAACTCGCGCAGCGCCTCCCGCACGGTGGCGCGGGAGACGTTGAGCCGCTCCATCAGCTCGCGCTCCACGAGCCGCCGGCCGGGCTTGATCTGCAGTTCCAGGATCGCTCTGCGCAGGACGTCGGTCACCTGCTCGCGCACCGGCCGGGCGTTCCCGCCGGACAACGAGAGATCGAGGAAGTCGGACCCGCGCCGGCCGTCCGTCCGCGCGGTCGTCCGCTCCGTGTCGTCCCCGGCCATGCGGCAGCCCCCTGCTCACCATATTGTCCGACACTCGAGCACTCGCGGGCCGCTGGGCGGCACCCGCCCGTCCAGGTCCCATGATAGCGGCGGACACTGCCGCCACAACGTGCCCGAAGCCGTCATAGGATTGTCGGACAAAAATATTGACGGACCCGAGAGCGAGAACCTAGTGTCTGCGGGAACGCGATTCTCGCGAGGCAGGAGGCTCCTTGACTGCCCACCACGTGATGCGTCTCGCTCCCGACTTTGGTCCGACAATCTCAGCGCCGACGGTGCCGTCGAGGCGCCGTCCGGGACCCGCTGACGAGTACTGGCGGAAGAACGACGAGAGCCATGCCTTCCCCCGGGGGCTCTACGACGCCATGGCCGGGGCGGGCCGGCTGGGCATCGCCCTTCCCACGATCGTGAAGCACGGCTCGGCGGAACCGCGCCGGGAGATCCTGCCGACCGACACGACCCGGATCTCCACCCGCGCCCGCCGGGACGGCGACGGCTGCAAGGTGTGGATCACCGAGCGCGCACTGGGCGGGCCGGTGGCCTTCCGGCGCGAGCGGAAGCGGCAGCCGAATCGGGGCGGTCACTGACAGCGGGCCCCGGCTCTCGGTGCCGACACCCCCGGTTCTCGGAAGGGAGCCTCAGCAGATGTCCCTACGTTCGATCACCGCGTCCCTCCTCTGCCTCGCGCTGGCGGCCACCGGCTGCGGCGGAAACGGCGGCGGCCGGGGCGACGGCACGATCACGCTCCGGGTGGCGGAGTCGTTCCCGCAGAAACACGTGATCGCCAGGACGCTGTCCCAGCGGTTCATGCAGAACGTGGAAAAGGCGTCCGGCGGCCGCATCGAGTTCGACTACTTTCCCGGCGAGCAGCTCGGCAAGGCGGCCGATCTGATCGACGTGGTCAAGGGCGGCGTGGCCGATATCGGCTACATGGCGCCGCAGTACGCCAGCGAGAGCATGCCGCTGGGCGGGGTCATCGGGCTGCCGGGAATCTATCCGGACGCCGCGTCCGGCGCCCCCGCCTACTACGCGCTGGTGACCGGCAGGCTCTACCAGGAGGAGATCAGGAAGGACGAGGTCTTCCCGCTGTTCAGCTTCGTGACCGGCGAGTACCAGGTGGTGACCGCCGGGAAACGGGTGACGACGCCGGCCGGGATGCACGGCCTGCGCGTCCGGACGACCAGCGGCTACATGGAGATGACCGCGAAGGAGTTCCGGGCGGTCCCGGTGTCGATGGCCGCGCCTGAGATGTACCAGGCGATGGAGCGCGGCACGATCGACTCGGCCATGATCAGCGCCGAGAGCATCCGGCCCTACGGGCTCGACGACATTCTCCGGTACATCACCACGAACCTCTCCCTCGGAGGATTCGGCGGCTTCTACGCCATCAACGACGACACCTGGAGAAAACTGCCGCCGGATCTGCGGAGAATCATGGTCGAGGAAGGCAGGAAGGTCTCCATCGACTCGGGCCGGGTCTTGACCGAGGACAAAAAGCAGGTCCTCCGGGATTTCGAGAAGAAAGGCATCACCCTCACCACGGTTGCGGCGGAGGAGAAGGCGAAGTTCGACCGGGTCTCCGGTGAGATCCAGCGGTCGTGGGCCAGGGACATGAACGGGCGCGGGCTGCCGGGCGACGACATCCTCGCGGAACTGCGCCGACTCGTGAGGGACGGCGGATGACTACCCCGGAGAACGGAGCTGAGACGGTGCGGCCGAAGAGAGGACCGCTGGAGAAGGCGGAGGACGCGCTCCGCCTCGTGGTGGGCGCGGCCCTCCTGCTGATGGTGACCGCCATAACCCTGGACGCCGCGGGCCGCTACCTGTTCGGCTCCTCGCTGCCCGGCACGATCCGGATCACCGAGTGGTTCCTGATGCCCGCCGTGGTGTTCCTCAGCTGGGGCGCCGCGCAGCGCCACCGCAAGCACGTGGCGGTGGACCTGCTGCGGCAGCGGCTGCCCGTCCGGGCGGTCGCGGTGCTCAAGCGGCTCGCCGACGCGCTCGGGCTGGTGCTGTTCGGGCTGGTGCTGTGGACGACCGCGGGGTTCGCGGTCGACTACTGGGGCCGGTGGAGCGTGGAGTCCCCGTCCCTGCCCGCCGGACCGTCCCGCGCGATCGTGGTCGTCGGCGCGGCGTTCATGGTGCTCCGGCTGGCCGTGCAGGTCGTGCGGGGCGGCGAGGCCGCCGGCGACGAGGAGTGACGGTGGAGATCCTTCTTCCTTTCCTGCTCCTGTTCGCCCTCCTGGCGATCGGCGTTCCGGTGGCGTTCTCCCTCGGCCTGTCCGGCCTGGCCGGCCTGCTGATGTCGGTCGGGCCCCAGGCGACGCTGACGGTGCTGGGCACCGCGACCTACCGGGGCGGCAGCGACTTCCTGCTGACCACGGTGCCGGCCTTCCTGCTGATGGCGGAGTTCCTGGCGGGCGGGCGCATCGCCACGAACCTGTACGAGGCGATGTTCGCCTGGTTCGGCCGGATCCGCGGCGGGCTGGCCATCGCGACGACCGTCGCGTCCGGCGGCATGGGCGCGATGACCGGTTCCAGCACCGCCACCGCCGCGACCTTCTCCGCGGTCGGCGTCCCGCACATGCGCGAGTACGGGTACCAGGACCGGCTGAGCGTCGGGTCGATCGCCGCGGCGGGGACGCTGGCGTCCATCATCCCGCCCAGCGTCGCGCTCATCGTGTACGGCATCGCCACCGAGACCCCGATCGGTGATCTGTTCGCCGCCGGGGTCGTCCCCGGCGTCATCACCGTCGCCGCGTACGCGCTGGTCATCTACCTGTGGGTGCGGTGGCGGCCCGGCATCGCGCCCGACCGCCCCGAGCCGATGCCGCTGGCGAGGAAGCTCCGGCTGCTCGTCAACGTGTGGCCCACGATCCTGCTGGTCGTGATCGTGCTCGGCGGCATCTACTCGGGCGTCGTGACCGCCACCGAGGCGGGCGCGGTGGGCGCGGTCGGCGCGCTGCTGCTCAGCGTGTCCACCGGCGGCCTGCGCATGGCCGACCTGCGCAGGTGCCTCATGCGGGCCGCGGAGACCACCACGATGATCATCTCGATCGTGGTGTTCGCGACCATCTTCGGCTACTTCCTCACCTCGACCCGGGTCGCGCCGGCCATCGTGGACGCCATCGAGTCCGCCGGCCTGCCCAAGCTGGGCGTCATGGTGCTGATCGTGCTGCTGTACCTGGTGCTGGGCACGTTCATGGACCAGATCGCGATCCTGCTGGTCACCCTGCCCATCACGTTCCCGCTGGTCACCAGCCTCGGTTACAGCGAGATCTGGTTCGGCATCCTGGTGATCAAGCTCGGTGAGATCGGGCTGATGTCGCCGCCCCTCGGGCTGAACGTCTACGTCGCCGCGGGCTCGGTCCCCAGGGTGAAACTGGGCGAGGCGTTCCGCGGCGTCGTCCCCTTCATGGTCATGGAACTGCTGCTGATCGTGCTGCTGTTCCTCGTCCCGGCGCTCGCCACCTGGCTGCCCGGACGATGAGCGCCCTCTCCCGCGAGACGGAGGAGAACCCCTTGGGCCCCCTTGACGGCATCCGAGTCCTCGACTTCACCAGCACGTTCCTCGGCCCCTACTGCACGATGATGATGGCGCAGCTCGGCGCGGACGTCATCAAGGTGGAGCCGCGGCACGGCGACGTCGTGCGCGGTGTCGGCGCCGCCCGCAACCCCGGCATGTCCGCGACGTACATGACCGTCAACGCGGGCAAGCGCGGGATCGTCCTGGACCTGAAGTCGCCGGAGGGCCGGCGGATCCTGGACCGCATGGCCGCCGGCGCCGACCTGGTGATCCACAACATGCGGCAGGAGACCGCGGTGTCGCTCGGCATCTCCCACCGGCGCCTCCGCGAGGTCAACCCGCGGATCATCGTGGTGGAGGCGTTCGGGTTCGCCCCGGACGGCCCCGACGCGGGACGGCCCGCCTACGACGACGTGATCCAGGCCGCCTGCGGCCTGGCCGATCTGGAAAGCCGGCGGCAGGGGCGTCCCCAGTACGTCACCACGATCCTCGCGGACAAGGTCTGCGCGCTCGTCGCCATGTACGCGGCGATGGCCGCCCTGTTCGAGCGCGAGCGGACCGGCGAGGGGCAGAACGTCGTCGTCCCGATGTACGAGAGCATGGTGAGCTTCCTCCTCCACGAGCAGCTCGCGGGCGAGGCGTTCGTCCCCGCGCTCGGCCCGGCCACCTACCCGCGGACGACCTCGAGGTTCCGCAGGCCGTACCGGACGAAGGACGGCCACATCGGCGTGATCCTCTACACCGACGGCCACTGGCGCTCCTTCTTCGAGTCCATCGGCCGGCCCGAGCTGGCCGGCGACCCGCGCTACCGCGACATCGGCGCCCGCACCCGCAACATCGACGAGCTGTACTCCCTCGTCGAGACGGAGCTGGCCGCCGGGACGACCGGGCACTGGATGCGCCGCTTCCGCGAGCTGGACTGCCCGGCGATCGAGGTCCGCACCGTGGACGACCTGATCGCCGACCCGTACCTCAACGAGGCCGGGGTCATCGTGGAGCAGGACCACCCCAGCGAGGGCCGGGTGCGCAACCTCGGGATGCCGGCCCGCTTCTCCCTGCACTCGCGTGCGCCGGGAAGCCTCCGGCACGCTCCCCGGCTCGGGGAGCACACCCGGGAGGTGCTCGCCGAGTTCGGCTACTCCCCCGAGCAGGTGGCCGCCTGGGCCGAACGGGGCGTCGTCGGCGCCGAGCCGCGGGCGACCGGATGAGCACCACGATCGCGACGGAGCAGGACCGCCGCGTCCTCCGCATCACCCTGAACGTCCCCGAGACGCGCAACGCCCTGTCGACCCGGATGATGGGCGAACTGTCGGAGGCCATCCGGGGGGCACCGGGCAGGGGCACGCGGGCGGTGCTCCTGACCGGTGCCGGCCCGGCGTTCTGTTCCGGAATGGACCTCCGGGAACGCAGCGGCGGGAAGGCGGCCTCGGGACGTCCCCTGATGGAACTCGTCCACGCGATCGGCCAGGTGCCCGTACCGGTGGTGGCCGGGGTGCGGGGCGCCGCGCGGGCGGGCGGCCTCGTCCTCGCCGCCGCGTGCGACATCACCGTCGCCGACGCCCGCGCGACGTTCGCGATGCCCGAGCCCCTCCTCGGCCTCGTCCCGGAGATGACGCTGGCGGTGCTGGCGTCCCGGGCACCGTCGGCGCCGCTGCGCCGCCACGTGCTCACCGGCACGGTCTTCGACGCCGCCGCGGCGCTCCAGATGGGACTGATCTCGCAGGTCAGCCCGGCCGGAACGTTCGACCAAGACATCGCGGGCATCCTCGACGACCTGAACCGCTGCTCTCCGGACGCCGTGGCCGCCACCAAGCGAAGACTCGCCACGGCCCTGCCCCCGCTGGAGAACCTCCTGGCGGCGGCCGACGCCTCCGACGCCGGCTTCACCGCACCCCACGCCCGAGAAGGCGTCGAAGCGATCCGGGAAGGAAGGACACCGCCCTGGCTGACGCCGCCGGACCAGGGGCAGGCCCCTTGATCGGGCGCTGGTCCTGGACGACCGCCGCCCGGCCCTCGCCGACCGGCCTGGCAACCACCGGGTGGCCTGGCGGACGAGTCGCTACGTGGCGCAGTGATAGTTCTCGGCGGATTTCGGGTCGCCCTGGCCGTTGTACCGGGCGGCCTTGGGGTAGGCGCAGAGGTCGCGGGTGACGCGTGTGCCGTTGTCGGTGACCGACGCCGGGAGCGTGGCGGGGGCCTGGCCCTTCTCCACCCAGTTCACGAGGGCCGTCAACGCGTCGTCGGGTACCGGTCCGCCGGCGCCCAGCAGGCCGCAGTGCCCGACGCCGGGTGCGAGGAACAGCCGGTAGAAGGAATCGGTCTCCTGAGCGCCGCCCATGGCCGTCTGCACTCGGCGGTAATAGTCCACCGTGCCCTGCGGGAAGATCAGTGGGTCCGCCTGGCCGTGCCAGGTGATGATTTTGCCGCCGGCGTTCTTGAAGGCGGTCAGGTCCGGGTCGTCAGCACCGATGATCTGGTTGTACTCGGCCCGGGACTGCCGGATCAGACTTTCGAGTCGCGCGGGCGTGATGGTGGAGGTGTCGAACGAGGGGTTCTTCTCGAGGAAGTACGTGACCCAGTCGGCGATCATGCTGATGGGCGAGCCGCTCCTGCCGAAACTCGTGCCGGCGAGAACGTCGAACGAGGCTCCCTTGGGAAGGCCGTACCACAGCGGCCTCCCGCCGTCGGCGGAGATCGGTCCCTGCCAGATGCGGCGCACGACCTCGGCGTCCTTCGCGGTGAGGGTCTTCTCGCGGAAATCGCATCCGACCTTCTTGCCGATCATGCTGCGCGGGTCGAAACCGCACGTCTCCGGCCGGTCGATGATGCCGTCGGCGACCCCGTCGTCCTTGTCGCAGGCGGCCACGGCGGCGTCGGTGAACGTTTTGAAGACGCACGAGCTCGGGAAGTGCCTCTCGTCGTTCATCACCACCTGCGGCCACATCTCGGACGGGACGAAGCGATCGAAGTTGGTCGCCGGGGCCGATGCCACGACGCCGTCGTAGTCCGTGGGATGGCGCTGCGCCTCCATCAGGCCCTGGCGGCCGCCGTTGGAGCAGCCGTTCCAGTAGGAGTAGGACGGGGGCTTGCCGTAGAAGCCCGCGACGATCTGTTTCGCGGCCACCGTCATGTCATGCACGGAGCGGTGGGCGAAGTTGGTCAGCAGCTCGGTGTTGACGGTTCCGTCGGATTTCAGCGCCCAGGGTGCCGGGGTGATGGGGTTGAAGCCGACGCCCGCGTCGGTCGCCGCCGCCGCGTACCCCTGCCGCACGGCCGCGGGCAGGGTCGGGACGGCGCCGAGTGTGAGGTAGGGGGTGACGGGTCCCAGCAGGAACCCGGCGGAGTAACCGCCGCCGCCGGTTCCCTGGAACCGCCCGTTCCATCCGCTGGAAGGCAGCCACACCACGACCTTGACGTCGTCACCGGCTCCCGGGTGCGTCAGGGTGAGCGTCACCTCGCAGTGCGCCGGCACCTTGGAGATCGCGTCAGCCGCCTTCCGAGTCGTCTCCATCGACGTGACGGCCGCGCCGGGGACGGCCGGACGGGTGGCGATCCGGCAGGCGTCACCGGTATCGGCGTGCACCGAACCGGTCATGCCGGCGGGCGAGGCGATCGCGACCGTCAGAACGATAAGGGTGAAGGGGGATTTCCTCGATCGGGGCTTCATCGTCCTCCTTGTTCTGCGCGTTTCCGCGGCTATGGGGCACGCCGCGGTAGAACGGGAGCGCCTTGAGTTCATCGGACGGTACGGCGTTCCAAGAAACGGCGCTGCGCACGTTCCGCTAAGAAGCGGGAGCCCGCTGGCGGCGGGGGCTCACGTTCTTGACAAAGGGAAGTTCGGTGGGCGCGCGACAATGCGGCGCGGTCGATACGGCGCGGTGCGATGAGCCTACGGAAGGAGGCGAAAATCGTTCCCGGACGAGGGGACGCGAGCCCGGGCGGCGACGTGGTTCAGATCAGGTCTTGTCGCCCATGGCCGGGTTGCTCATTCGTCCTTCAGCAGCAGTTTCGTGCGGAGGACGATCTCCATTTCGAATTTCCAGTCGGGATCGTTCATCTCGTCGCCGAACAGTTCCTGCAGCCGGCGCATGCGGTACCGCACGGTCTGGGCGTGGACGTGGAGGCGGGCGGCGATCTCGGGCGCCCTGCCCCCGGACGCCAGCCAGGCCAGCAGGGTCTCGTCCAGGCGGTCCCGCTGCTGGGGTTTCAGCGCGGCGAGCGGCCCGTACCTGCGGGCGGTCATCAGCCGGATCACGTCCTCGTTGTGCGACAGCAGCAGTGTGGACAGCTCGTCGCTGCAGCGGACGTAGTGGTCGCATCGGATGACGCCCCGCCGGACCAGTGACAGCGCCTGCCCGGCCAGGCGCACCGACAGGGCGGCCTCGGCGAGCGACACGCTCGGGCCGATGGCGAACGGTGTGTCGCGCAGTGCGCGGGCCAGCATGTCCTGCCGGCCGGGGGCGTCGGGGTCCGGTACGAGCAGGCGGGGGTCGGGCCGTTCCAGGTCCATCAGCACGTCCGGACCGATGGCGGGTGCCAGCCGGCCCGCCCCGGCGTCCCAGTCGGCGATGGCCACGCCGGCCACGGTCGCCGGAAGCCTCCAGTCCGCCTCCCGCGCCAGGTCGGCGAGTGCTTCGCCGGACGTGGCCTGGTCCTCGCTCAGCACCAGCTCGAACAGACGGCGGCGCAGGCTCTTCAACCTGTCGGTGGTGCTCTGGCGCGCCTGGGCGTATCCCTGGACGGAGTATTCCGCGATCTCCTCGACGTAGGCGAAGACCATCTCGGCGAGCAGCGACATCCTCTCGGCCGGCCAGCCCGCCCGGCGTCCCACCTCGGCGATCCGGCGCCAGCCGACCCGTGCCGCGACCCGGTAGGCCGCCTGGAGCGCCGCCAGGTCCCTGCCGGCCCGGTACTCGCCGCGGCCGAGATCCCTGAAGACCTTGATCTCGTGGTCGCGCGGCGCCGGCGGGTCGGCGGCGCGGTCCACGAACCGCTCCAGCGCCTGTTCGACGACCGACCGAAGGTCGCCCTGGTCACGTCCTCGGCACGGATGGTCGAACTCGGCGACCGAATGCCGGATCTCCGCGCCGATCTCCTCCGCCAGTGACGGCAGTTCCGGGCGGAGCCTGGCGACCTCGGACGTCAGGCCGGGGAGCGGTGTGCGATCGCGGCCGGCGGGGGCGCGTCGGACGGTGGTGACCTGTGGCATGGACGGACTCCCTCACAGGGCGCGGGGGCCGCTGGGAAGGGCGGCTCCTGTGGGCGGATCTGGTGTTGTTCCATCCCCCGGCTGACGTGGTCCTCAAGGGTCACCGACCGCCCTCTCCCCGTCGCCGGCGCTCGTGACGGGCGCGTACTGCATGTCGACGACAAGGGCCACCATCCGGATGAGCCGGTCGGTGAACTCCTCGGGGTCGAGCGGATCCTCGCCCTCGACGACCCAGGCGTTGACGAGCACGGACGCGCCGCCGACCAGGAACACGGCGAGGTCCTCGATCGTGCGCGGATCGAGCCGCTCGCCGTAGAGCTGCCCGAGTGCCTCCCGGTTGTACGGGATGAGCAGGGCGCCCAGCGCCTTGTTGATTCCGTAGCCGCACGCCCCGGTGAAGATCACCCGGTAGAACGCCCGGTGGCCGGCGAAGTGGCGCGCCAGGGCCAGCACCTGACCGCGTCCCGTCGTGTCCGCTATGCCGGTGACGCTCGGTACCAGCTCGCGCCGCCCGAGATCGAGCGCGGTCTCCAGCAGCAGCGTGTCACGATCCCCGAACTGCTGGTAGACCACCTGCCGGCTCACGTCCGCGGCCTCGGCGAGGTCGGAGATCGGGACGGCCGCCGTGCCCCGCTCGGTCACCAGGTCGATCGTGGCCCGCATGAGGGCGGCCCGCGAACGGCGGACCCGCCGGTCCTTGACGGGTGCGCTCCCCGGCAGCTGGTACGTCACAGCCACGATGATGGACAGGTGTCAATAAAATAGCAAGTGTCCATGTCCCGTCGATCAGGGACGGCGTCATCGGCCCTCCTACTCCCACGCGTCGGCGGACGAAGGCGGACACGGTTCGGGCGAGGGGATGCGCACCGGCTTCCGGATCCGTTTTGGACCGCGCCAGATTCACGGCCGCAGGCGATGAATTTCCGTTGTGTTGCGGTCTAGCATGTCGTGGATGGACAAGCGTGACCCGGGCTTTCTCAACGCGCGCGTGCCCAACTTCGCCCGCGTGATGAACTACCTCGACGGCGGGAAGGACAACTTCGCCGTCGACCGGGTCATGGGGGACGAGCTTCTCAGGATCGCACCCGAGGTCCCGACGGTCGTCGCGGAGTCGCGCAAGTTCGTGTCCAGGGCCGTCACGTTCCTGGCGGAGGCGGGTGTCCGGCAGTTCGTGGACGTCGGGTGCGGTCTGCCCACCCATGGGAGCGTCCACGAGATCCTGCACGACCTCGGGGTGAACGCCCGCGTCGTCTACGTGGACGAAGACCCTGTCGTGGTGGCCCACGGCAAGGCGATCGTGGCGACGCGGGGGGAGGCGGTCACGGACGACTGCCCGGTGACCAGGGTCGTCCAGGCCGATCCGCACGATCCCGACGCGATGCTGGACCATCCGGAGCTGACCAGCGTGATCGATCTCCGGCGCCCGACCGCGATCCTCCTGCGCGCCCTGCTCGCCGTCTTCGACGACGACACCGCCGCCAGGGTCGCCGAGCGCCTGGTCGCCCGCCTCTCCCCCGGCGGCTACCTGCTGCTCGGCCATGCCTTCCGCGATCCGTTCGAGGAGAAGGCCGACGAGATGTCCAGGCACTTCAACCAGGGCCCCCTCATGGAGGGAGATCGCAGGCACGTCCGGAGCCTCGCGCACGTCGCCCGGTTCCTCGACGGACTCGACGTGGTCCCGCCCGGCCTGACGCCCCTGCCCGCCTGGCGCCCCCGCTTCGGGGAACCCAGCGTCGACCCCGAGACCTTCTGGGTGGCGGGCGCCGTCGGCCGCAAACCCTGACGGGTCAGGCTCCCCAGGGGAGCATGGTCAGGTGGAGGGGGTTCTCGCCGGCCACTTCGCCGCCGAGGATGCGCAGGGCCTGGTCGAGGTCGTCGAGGCCGAACCTGTGCGAGTGGAGCTGGGAGAAGGGGTAGTCGCCGTCGGCGAGCATCTGCACGGCTTGCCGCGTGCTGGCCGCCGAGGATCCGAACACTCCCCGGATCTGGTGCTCCTGCGTGATCAGGGTGGTCAGGTCGAGACCGTCCAGCGCCGCGGTCTTGATGCCGGCCGCCACGAGCCGGCCGCCCTGCCGCAGGGTCGCGAGTCCGTCCTTGGTGGGCGCGGTGGCGCCCGGGACGGTGTCGATGACGACGTCGACGCCCTGCCCGTCGGTGAGTTCGCGAACGCGGGAGACGGTGTCGTGCGCCGTGGTGTCGATGAGCTCGTCGGCCCCGAACCGGGAGAGCAGGGCGGCCTTGTGCCGGTCGCGGGCGAGCCCGGTCACGATGATCTGGCGGGCGCCGGCGCGGTGGGCGACGGCCGCGCAGGTGAAGGCGCGCTGGCCGGCGCCGAGGATCAGGACGCGGTCGCCGCGCCGGACGCGTGCCGCGCCGGTCGTCCAGTGGATGGCGTTGCTGAGCGGGTTGAAGAGCGTGGCGTCCTCGTCGTCGAGGTGCGGGGGGATCTCCACCATGAAGGTGCCCGGCAGCAGGACCATGTACTGCGCGTTGCCTCCCCACAGCCCGGTGCCGGTCGAGAGCGGGATGGTCGAGTAGCGGCGCTCGTCGCGGCACCGGTCGCCGGTCCGGCCCGCGCATTCGGCGCACCGGCCGCATCTGATTCCCGGGTCGACGGCGACCCGGTCCCCGGGGCGGACGTTCCACTGCTCGGCGGCCTGTTCGTCGACCAGTTCCAGTACGCCGACCATTTCGTGGCCTGACACCAGCGGCAGCGGTGCCAGGGTGGGCGAACTCTTTCGCAGGTGTCCGGTGTAGAGGTCGTAGTCGCTTCCGCACAGGCCGTTGGCCGTCACGCGGAGGATCGCGCCACCGGGAGGCGGGCTGTCGGGTACGGGAAGGGACTGGAGCCGGATCTCCCGGTCCCCTACTGTGACTGCCGCCTGCGACTGCATATCGCTCCCTTCCAGAAACTGCTCTGCACGACCGCGTCGCGCGGGTCAGACGGTGCTTGGGCCTGCCGGGCGCAGGCGGAGGTGGTGCGGGCCGAGTTCGTCCAGCGTGGCGACGCCGAGCAGCCGCATGGTGCGCAGGATGTCGGCGCGCAGGATCTCGCCGGCGTGTTCGACGCCTTGCCGCCCCCCGGCCATGAGGCCGTAGAGGTAGGCGCGCCCGACCAGGACGGCTTTGGCGCCCAGCGCGACGGCGGCCACGACGTCACCGCCGGTCAGCACACCCCCGTCGAGGTAGACCTCGGCCTGGTCGCCGACGGCTTCGACGACGCCGGGCAGGAGTTCCAGAGGGACCGGCGCCCTGTCCAGTTGGCGGCCGCCGTGGTTGGACACCACCACCGCGTCCGCGCCCAGGTCGACGACTCTGCGCGCGTCCCGGACGCTCTGGATGCCTTTCACCACCAGGGGCCCGGACCAGGCCTGGCGCAGCGCCGCCAGGTCGTCGAAGGTGAGGGCGGGGTCGAGGAGTTCGTCGACGACATCGGCGAAGGTCGCGGTGGAGGAGTCGACGCAGGCGAACGACAGCGGCCGCGTGGTCAGCAGGTTGAGCCACCAGGACGGGTATCTGGCCATGTCGAGCATGGTCGACATGGCCAGCGACGGCGGTATGGTCAGGCCGTTGCGGACGTCGCGGAGCCGTGCTCCCGCGACGGCCGTGTCGACGGTCAGGATCAGCGCCGAGTACGCCGACGCCTCGGCGCGGCGCACCAGTTCCATGGCCGCGGCACGGTCGCGGCCCATGTAGAGCTGGAACCAGTTGTCGCCCTTGGGCGCCGCCGCCGCGAGGTCTTCGGGCGTGGTCGTGCCCATCGTCGACAGCGCGTAGGGGATGCCCAGCGCGGCCGCCGCGCGGGCCACGGCCGGTTCGCCTTCGGCGTGCATCAGGCGGGTGAACCCGGTCGGGGCCAGGACGAGGGGCAGTGCGGCCGGTCTGCCCAGCAGGGTCGTGGAGGTGTCCACCCGGGAGACGTCGCGCAGCACGCGGGGCTGGAACTCGACCCTGGCGAAGGCGGAGCGGGCACGGGCCAGGCTGGTCTCGGTCTCGGCGGCGCCGTCGACGTAGTCGAAGACGGCCCGGGGAACGCGGCGGCGCGCGATCGCCCTCAGGTCCCTGATCGACGCGGCCCGCGCCAGGTGGCGCGGCCGTGTACGGGCGCCGGAGGCGGGCGCGATGAGCGGTCGCAGTTCCGACCACCGGGGCAGGCGCCGGTTCATGGACGCGGGTGCCGGTCTCATCGGCCGCCGTCCCAGCCGGCGACCTTGGGCACCGAGGAGTAGTCGCGGAAGAAGCGGCTGGCCGAGTCCGGGTCGATCGGCACGTGCACCAGCGCGGGCCCGCCGTCGCCGGCGGCGATGGTGCGGACCCCGCGCAGGTCGGCCAGGGTGTCGATCCGGTGGTAGTCCAGGCCGAACGCGGGTGCGAGGGCGGCCAGGTCGGGGTGGGGCACCGCGGCCAGGTGGCTGGGGATCCCGCGGCCCCGGGTGTACTGCACCTCGGCGCCGTAGCCGCCGTCGTCCAGGACGACGATGATGAGCCGCAGCCGCTGTTCGGCGACGGTGGCCAGTTCCTGCAGGGCCATCATGAGGGATCCGTCCCCGGTGAAGTGGACGGTCCACTGGCCGGTGCCGGCGAGGGAGGCCCCCATCGCCGTGCCCAGCCCGAGCCCGATCGACCCGGCGTGGATCGGGTAGATGAAGTGGTCGGGGCCCGCGGGTTCGACGTAGGCCACGATGTCGGCGGTGGCCTGGCCGGTGTCGGAGGCCAGCACCGCCCCCGGCGGGAAGCATTCGCGCATGGCCAGCGCCACCTCCCCCACCAGGAACGGCGCGCGGACGTCGTCCTCGGCGGGGCGGCCGGGCGGCCGGCGCATCTCGGCGACGCGGTTGAAGGGCGGCAGGGGCGCGGGAGCGCGGCGGGCGGCGCCCTGGTTCTTGCGGAGGTCGTCCAGGAGCGCCTCGCAGGTGAGGTGCGCGTCCCCGACGATGCCCAGGTCGGGGACCCTCCAGCGGCCGATGGCGGCGGGGTCGGCGTCGATGTGGACGATCGTGGACCCGTCGAGCAGTTCGGTGGCCGTCCACAGGTTGAGCGAGCAGCCGACGGCCAGGACCAGGTCCGCGGCGCCGATCACGTCCGCGCCGCGTCCGGTGGCGAAGCCCCCGCAGATGCCGATGTGGCGGTCCCCGCCGAGCAGGCCCTTGCCCAGCAAGGTCGTGGCCAGGGGGGCGTCCAGGTGTTCGGCCAGGCGGTGGACGGCGTCAATGGCCTCCGGGGCGGCGGCGCCCCGGCCCGCGAGGATGACCGGGTTCTTCGCGGCGGCGAGCAGTTCGGCACCGGCGGCGATCGCCTCCGGGCTCGGCGTCACGGGCCGCGCCCGCCAGCTCAGCGCGTGCTCGGGGAGCGTTTCGGGGAGTTCGCCGGTGAGCAGGAGGGAGTCGGCGACCTCGTACAGCAGGCTGGTGTCGACCCCCAGGACGTAGGGGCGGCGCTCGGTGAGCGCGCCCGCGAACACCGCGCGGACGTCGTCGGCGAGGAACGCCAGGCCGCGGGTCTCGCGCCAGCCCGCGCCGGTCAGGGCCACCAGTTCCCGGGTGGGGAACCGCTGGGAGTTGTGCAGGTCGGCGCGCGGCGTCACTCCGGTGAGCAGCACCAGCGGGGTCCCGTGCCGGGCGGCCTCGGTCAGCGCGGTGACCGTGTTGGTGAATCCGGGGCCCTGGGTGACCGACGCGAACCCGACCGATCCGGTACGCCGGGCCCAGCCGTCGGCCATGCTCACGGCGGCGTCCTCCCGGCGGGCGCCGACGAAGCGGACACCGAGCTGGTCGAGGGCCGTGGCGACGGCGATGTTGCCTTCGCCGAGGAGACCGAACTGAACGGTCACCCCCGCGTCGCGCAGGTACCTGGCGATCATCTCGCAGGCGAGCATGGGCGCTTTCCTCCATCCCCTGTCCCACCCGGGTGGGTGTGGGTGTGCCGGTTCATCACGGTGTGCCGGGTCATCACGCGCCGGGCCGCCATGGCCGGTCGCGGTCGTGCGGCCGGTCGTCGTCGTGGCCGTGCGGCCGTGCGGCGTCCTGCGGCTGTGCGCGCCGCCGGTAGGCGGACAGGGACGCCCGGCGCGTGTAGCGCCAGAAGTCGATCACCCGCCACGGCATGTTGGCGATCACCCGGCCGCGGGAGTTGGCGTACCAGGTGGTGAACCCGGGCTGGGTCCAGATCATCTTGGCGTGCGCTTCGTCGACGGCGCGGGTGTAGTCCTCCCACTCCTCTTCGCGGATCTCGACGGAGCGGACCCCGGCGTCGACCATCCTGCACATCAGGTCGGTGAGGTAGTGGGCCACGCACTCGGCCAGGAAGATGAAGCTGCCGCCGTGGCCCAGCGAGCTGTTGGGCCCGTAGAGGATGAACAGGTTGGGGAACCCGGGGGTCGCCACGCCCAGGTACGCGCGGCCGTCGTCGTCGTTCCACGCCTCGCGCAGCGTCACCCCGTCGCGTCCCTTGATGGTCAGGGGGTGGGTGGGGCGCTGGGCCTCGAAGCCGGTCGCCAGCACCACGATGTCGGCGGGCCGGCGCTCGCCCGTCGAGGTCACCACATGGTCGCGGGTGAGCTCGGCCACGCCCTCGGTGACGAGCGTGACGTGGTCCCGTTTGAGGGCCCGGAACCATCCGTTGTCCAGCAGCATCCGCTTGCCGAAGGGCGGGTAGTCGGGCAGCGTCTTGTCGACCAGGTCGGGGCGGCCGTCCAGCTCGGTGCGCAGGTAGCGCTCGAAGAACCGGCGGTGGCCCTCGTTGATCTCGTTGATGGAGCGGGGGCGCAGCGGCCAGTCCGGGTCCAGTTGCAGGGAGGGGTGGACCTTGTCGTTGAAGATCCAGCCGAGCCGGACCCGGTACCACTCGTAGTAGAACGGCACGTGGCGGATCAGGTAGTGCATGCCGGCCGGGATCGACTCGAAGTAGTAGTCGCTCGGCGCGACCCACTGCGGCGAGCGCTGGAAGACGGTGAGCTCGCCGACCTGGTCGACGATGGCCGGCACGATCTGCATGGCGCTGGCCCCGGTGCCGACGATCGCGACGCGCTTGCCCCGCAGGTCCAGCCCGGCGGGCCAGT
The DNA here is from genome assembly GCF_042656285.1 of Actinomadura rugatobispora. Taxonomy (GTDB): domain Bacteria; phylum Actinomycetota; class Actinomycetes; order Streptosporangiales; family Streptosporangiaceae; genus Spirillospora; species Spirillospora rugatobispora. Next base: position 38,797 of record NZ_JBHSON010000077.1, read on the forward strand.
GCGAGGCGTGGAAGACCTGCCCGCCGAAGTCGTCCAAGCCCGCGATGTCGGGCAGTTTGGGTTTGCTGAGCTGGCCCACCGCCGAGACCAGTACCGGCGCCCGGTGCCGCTCGACCCCGCCGGCGGTGCGCACGGTCACCGACCACAGGCCGTCCTGGTCGTCCCAGACCGCGTCCAGGACCTGCGCGCCGAACCTGACGTTGTCGACCAGGTTCAGATCGCGGGCCATGTCGCCGACATAGGTCTCCAGCTCCTCCCGCTTGGCGAAGTGCTGACTCCACTCCCGCTGGTAGAAGGAGAAGGAGTACAGGTAGCTGGGGGTGTCGACGCCGCAGCCCGGATAGGGGTTGTTGACCCAGGTGCCTCCCACCCGGTCGTTCTTCTCGAAGATGACGTGCGGGACGCCGGCCGTCGTCAGGTCCCGGGAGAGCGTCAGCCCGGAGATCCCGGCCCCGATGATGATCACCGACAGGCCCGACGACGCGGCGTCGCGCTCGCAGGACGGCGGGATCCGGGGGGCGAACCCCAGTTCCTCGGCGACCATCGGCTCGTACTCGGGCGGGACGTCCTCGCCCATGCTGGCGCTCATCAGCTCCAGCAGCTCCCGGCCCTTCGGCGCGGGCCGGGCGACCGGCTCGCCCTTGGACCACCGCAGCGTCGCCTGCGCGGCGGCCACCCGCAGCTCCTCCTGCACCTCGGGTGGGAGCCCGCCGGTGGGGTTGTCGTCCAGGCCCTTGGGCCGGGTGGTCCGGTAGCGCTCGCCGAGCCAGGCTCGGTCGCCGGTGAGCTGGTAGAGGACGGGCAGCAGGGTGGGCACGTTGGCGTCGCGCAGCGCCCGCACCAGTTCGTCCTCGTTCAGCCCGTCGAGGTCGTCGGCGGTGGCCCTCAACGCTGTCTCCTTCCGTGGGGGTGGGCGGCGGCGGTCACGGCGACGGCGGCGACGGCACGCGCTGGTCGTCGCGCACGGGACGCGCGCCCAGTTCGGATCGGATGACCTTGCCGGTGGTGCTGCGGGGGACGTCCCGGCCGTCGATGAACTCGATCAGGCGCGGGCGCTTGAACCGGGCCAGCCGGCTCTGGCAGTGCGCGTCCAGCGCGGCCCGGTCGGGGGCGCGGCCGGGATGCGGCACCACGAACGCCTTGACCGTCTCGCCCCACCGGTCGTCGGGGACGCCGATGACGCAGGCCTCGGCCACGTCGGGGTGCGAGGCCAGCGCGGCCTCCACCTCCAGCGGGTAGACGTTCTCGCCACCGGTCTTGATCAGGTACTTCTTGCGGTCGACGAAGCGCAGCGCGCCGTCGTGGGTGCGGACCAGCAGGTCTCCGGTGTGCAGCCGGCCGCCCTGGAAGGTCTCGGCCGTGGCCTCGGGACGGTTGAGGTAGCCGCTCATCACCGACGGGCCCCGCACCACGCACTCGCCGGGTTCGCCGACCTCGGTCTCCGATCCGTCGGGGCGGACGATCCGGATGTCCAGCATCGGCGTGGGGTACTTCCGCCAGTCCCGCTCGCCGGTGCCGCTGATCCGGTTGGCGGCCACCAGCAGGCTCGACTCGGTCTGCCCGAACAGATCGACGAAGTCCACGCCCCGCTCCAGCAGATCGTCGAGCAGCCGCGCCGGCAGCAGGTTGCCGTAGCCGCCGCCGAAGCGCAGGCCGCGCAGCGGAGACCGGCGGGCGCGCGCGGCGTCCAGGAACTCGGCGAACATCCCCGGCAGGAACCACGACCAGGTGCCGCCGCGGTCGTCGACGGCCTCGACCAGCCGCTCGGGATCGGCGCGGCGGAAGGTCAGGTAGCGGCCCCCCGACAGGAACGTGGCGTTGAGGGGCTCCTCGCCGCTGGTGTGGAACAGGGGCAGCCAGCCCAGGAAGGCGTCCCGGCCGGTCAGGCCGAACCACGACACCAGCCGCAGGGCCCGGACGGCCGCCGCCGCCTGGCTGATCATGGCCCCCTTGGGCTGCCCGGTGGTGCCGCTGGTGTAGATGACGGTGTGGATGTCCGACGGCCGCCCGAGCTCGGGAACCGAGGCGGGATCGGTGCTCTCCAGCACCGCGCCCAGGCTCCGGGTCCGCCCGCCGCCGCTGCCGTGCAGGTCGAGCTCCACGCGGTCGGCCGCCCCCGCGGCCTCCTCGGCGACCTCGCGGTGCCGCCGGTCGAAGAACACGATCTTGGCGCCGGAGTCCCGGACGCAGTACTCGGCGTCGCGGACGCCGTAGCGGGTGTTGATCCCCACGACGGTCACGCCGAGCTTGGCGACGGCCAGGTTCACCGCGATGTACTCGGGGCAGGGGTCCGACATCACGGCGACCCGGTCGCCGCGGCCGACCCCCTGCCGGAGCAGGAAGGCGGCCACGCCCGCCGCGAGCCGGTCGAGGTCGCGGTAGGTCAGGCGCACGCCGTCCTGCGACTCCACCGCGACGCGGTCCGCGTGCTGACGGGCGCTCTGCCGGAAGACCTGCGCGATGCCGACGGCCCGTGCCGCCTCGGCGTCCTGTGACTGCTGCATGTCCTCACCCTCCCTGGACCTCATCGGGTTGCCCCGGCCCGCCGGTTCACGACCGCCGGCGCGGGGACGGTGCTCATCGGGCGGCCATCCGCATCGCCCCGTCCAGCCGGATCGTCTCGCCGTTGAGGTAGTCGTTCTCCAGCACGCCCACGGCCATCCGGCCGAACTCGGCGGGATCGCCGAGCCTGGCCGGGTAGGGAATGGCCGACACCAGATCGGCGCGCAGTTCGGGCCGCAGGCGCCCCAGCATCGCGGTGTCGAAGGTGCCGGGGGCGATCGTGTTCACCCGGATGCCGTACCTGGCCAGGTCCCGCGCGGCCACCAGCGTCATCGCGTGCACCCCCGCCTTGGAGGCGCTGTAGGAGGTCTGCCCGATCTGCCCCTCGAACGCGGCGATCGACGAGGTCAGCACGCAGGCGCCCCGGCAGCCCCCGACCGGCTCGTTGCGGCTCATCTCCGCGGCGACCAGTCGCAGCACGTTGTAGGTGCCGACCAGGTTCGTGTGCACCACCTCGGCGAACACGTCCAGGTCGCCGGCGGCATGGGAGCGGTCCACGATCCGCAGGCGGTCGCTTCCCCGGCCCGCGCAGTGCACCAGCACCCGCACCGGCCCGTCGGCCCGGGCCGCCTCGATCGCGCGCTCGACGTCGCCGGCCGCGGTCACGTCCGCCGTCACCAGGCGGGCGCGGCCGTCCAGGCCGAGGCCGGGCCGGTCCGGCTCGCGGTCCACGACGGTGACCTTGGCGCCGCGCTCGAGCAGCCGCCGCACCGTGGCCAGGCCCAGTCCCGACGCACCGCCGGTCACGACGGCCGAGACCCCCTGCAACTCCATCCTCGCCACTCCCTTTCCTCGCGGCCGGGCGCCTGCCGGCGCCGGCCGTTCCGTCACAGTCCGAGCGACTTGCTGATGATCGACTTCATGACCTCGCTGGTGCCGCCGTAGATGCGCGTCACGCGCGCGTCGGCGTACAGCTGCGAGATCGGGGACTCGGTGATGTAGCCGAAGCCGCCGAACAGCTGCAGGCAGCGGTCCAGCACCCGCCCCTGCGTCTCGGTGCAGAACAGCTTGGCCCTGGCCGCGTCGGCCGGCGACAGCGCGTCCTCGACCAGCTCGGCGACCGCGGCGTCCAGCATCGACTGGGCCGCCTCCAGCTCGGCGCTCATCGCCGCGAGCTCGAACTTGGTGTTCTGGAAGGAGCCCAGCGGCTTGCCGAACACCGTCCGCAGCCGCGCGTACTCCACGGTCATCTCGATGGCCGTCCGCGCCTGCGCCACCGCCCCCACCGCGATCGCCACGCGTTCCTGGGGAAGGTTGGAGGTCAGGTACCCGAAGGCCGCGCCCGCCTCCCCCAGCCGGTTGGCGACCGGGACGCGGACGTCGTCGAAGGTCAGCTCGATGGTGTCCTGCGCCTTGAGGCCCAGCTTGTCCAGCGCGCGGCCCTTGGTGAAGCCCGGCATCCCGTCCTCGACCACCAGCAGGGTCAGCCCGTTCCGCCGGTTCCCGGGGTCGGTGGCGGTCCGGGCCAGCACGATGACCAGGTCGGCCAGGCTTCCGCCGGTGATGTAGGTCTTGGCTCCGCGCAGGACGTAGTGGTCGCCGTCCAGGACCGCGCGCGTCGCGACGGCCGCGAGATCGGATCCGGTGTCGGGCTCGGTCAGCGCGATCGCCGTCATCAGCGCGCCCGAGTTCAGTCCGGCGAACCAGCGCCGCCGCTGCAGGGCGTCGGCGTAGCGGAGGAAATAGGGCAGCACGACGTCCAGATGCGTTCGGAGCGGTCCAATCGTGACCGCCGCCCGGGCCGTCTCCTCCTGCAGGACGACGTTGAAGAGGTAGTCCTGGCCGCCCCCGCCCCACTCGGCGTCCATGTTCATCCCCATCACACCCAGATCGCCCAGGCGGCGGAACACCTCGCGGGGCACCGAACCGGCCGCCTGCCAGTCGGTGTACCGGGGCGAGACCTCCTTGCCGATGAAGTCGCGCACCATCTGGCGGAAGGCCTCGTGCTCGTCCCGGAACAACCTGCGTCTCATCCGCTGCCCTCTCCAGCCCTTCTGCGCGGCCGGTCCTCGCGGTCGCCCGGGGGCGCCGCATCCTGGTTCTTCATCCCTGGTCGTTCGCCGGGCCGGCCCGCTCGCCTCCGGTCCCCACGGCCGCTACGCGACGAGCTCGACCAGGGTGGCGTTGGCGGTGCCTCCCCCTTCGCACATCGTCTGCAGCCCGTAGCGCAGGCCCTTGTCGCGCATGTGATGCACCATGCGCGTCATCAGGGAGGTCCCGGAAGCCCCCAGCGGATGCCCCAGCGCGATGGCCCCGCCGTGCACGTTGAGCCGCTCGGGGCGGGCTCCCAGCTCGTCCAGCCACGCCAGCGGGACCGGCGCGAACGCCTCGTTGACCTCGAACACGTCGATGTCGCCGATGCCCAGCCCCGCCCGCGCCAGCAACTTCCTGGTCGCCTCGATGGGAGCGGTCAGCATCAGCACCGGATCGCCGCCGCACACCGCACCGGCCCGGTAGCGCACCAGCGGGGGCACCCCCAGCGCGCGGGCGCGCTCCGGGGTGGTGACCAGCACCGCCGACGCGCCGTCGGAGATCTGCGAGGAGTTCCCGGCGTGGATCCTGCCGTCGCTCTTGAAGGACGGCCGCAGCCGCGCGAGCGCCTCGACGCTGGTCGTGCGCCGGACGCCTTCGTCCTCGGCGAACCGGCGCCCGCCGGCCAGGACGGGGACCAGCTGCCCGTCGAACGCGCCCGCGTCGATGGCGGCCGCGGCCTTGGCGTGCGACTCCACCGAGAAGGCGTCCAGCCGCCGCCGGCTCATCCCCCACTTCTCGGCGATCATCTCCGCGGAGATCCCCTGGTTGAAGTCGAACCCGTCGTAGCGGCCCAGGACCGCGGGCCCGTAGGGCTGCCCGACCTGCCGGGCGGCGCCCAGCGGCACCCGGCTCATGCACTCCACCCCGCCGGCGACGACCATCTCCGCCTGGCCGGACATGACGGCCTGGGCCGCCTGGTCGAGCGCCTGCTGGCTGCTTCCGCAGGCGCGGTTGACCGTCACGCCCGGAACGTGCTCGGGCCAGCCGGCGGCCAGCACCGCGAACCGCGCGAGGTTGCTCGACTGGTCGCCGAGCTGGGTCACGCAGCCCAGGATGACGTCGTCCACCTCACCGGGATCGATTCCGGTGCGGCCGGCCAATGCGTTGAGAACCTCCGCCGCCAGGTCGACGGGATGAAATGAGGCCAGCGCTCCATCACGTTTTCCATGCGCGGTGCGGACCGCGTCCACGACCACTGCCTCCGCCATACCCGCCTCCTTGTACCGATCGGTCTGTACACGATAGGCTGAATGAACATGGAGGATCAAGTGCTCTCTGATGTCCGCATTCTCGACCTCACCCGGCTCCTGCCCGGAGGGCTGTGCACCCTCGTCCTCGCGGACCTGGGCGCGGACGTGATCAAAGTCGAAGCCCCAGGTGGCGGCGACTACGCCCGCGCGCGGGCGCCCCACCTTCCGGGCGGGGAGGCGACGACGTCATCGGCGAGTTTCCGCGGTCTGAACCGCAACAAGCGGTCGGTGGTCATCGACCTGAAAGCCGAAGGCGGACCGGACGCGCTACTGGCCCTGGCCCGGACGGCCGACGTGGTGGTGGAGTCATTCCGCCCCGGAGTTCTCGACCGGCTGGGAATCGGCTACGACGACCTCCGCGCGGTGAATCCGGGAATCGTCGTCTGCCAGATCTCCGGCTGGGGGCAGACCGGCCCGCTCTCCCAGACGGCGGGGCACGACGTGAACTACCTGGCGGCGATGGGACTGCTGTCGCACACCGGGCGCCCCGACGATCCGCCCGCGCTGCCCGCGACGCAGGTCGCCGACTCGTCCGCCGGCCTGTTCGCGGCCACCTCCATCCTGGCGGCCCTGCACGAACGCCGGCGCTCGGGGCGGGGGCAGCTCATCGACGTGTCCATCGCCCACTCCGCGCTGATGCTGGCGTCCATGACCGCCGCCGGCGTCCTGGCCACGGGCGAGGCGCGCCCGACCGCCGAGGGCGTCTGGAGCGGCGGAGCGGTGTGCTACCAGCTCTACCGCTGCAAGGACGGCTGGCTGGCGTTCGGCGCCCTGGAAGAGAAATTCTGGGCGAACTGGTGCCACGGAGTCGAGCGCCCCGATCTGCTGGGCCGAAGATATGACCCACCGCACTCGCACACCCATCAGGAAGTGACACAGATAATGGCGAGCCGTACCCGTGAGGAGTGGCGCCGGTTCTCCGCCGCGCACGATTCCTGCCTCACCGTGGTCTCGGGCCTGGACGAGGCACTGGACTCACAGACCGTCCGCGACCGGGGCATGGTGCACCATCTCCCCCATCCCGGAACGCCCGACGGCTACCGGGCGCTGGGCCTGCCGGTCTCCTTCTCCCGCACCCCGCCGGACCCCGCGCGGCTTCCCGCGCCGGCGCTCGGCGGTGATTCGGAGCGGCTCCTGAAGGAATGCGGCGTCCCCGCGGAGACCACCCGGCGCCCTCGGATGGCGGGTGAGATCTGATGGGCAAGAACAACGGCGCCACCCGAGAGAAGATCCTCGACACGGTCACCGAACTGTTCGTGGACAAGGGCTATCACGGGACGGGCGTCCAGGAGATCTGCAAGGCGGTCAACCTCGGACGGGGAGCCCTGTATTACCACATCGGCAGCAAAGAGCAGATCCTCTTCGAGATCAGCATGTCCCTGCTGCAGATGGCGCACGACGCGACGGTGCCGCACGTGCAGACCGACGACCCGCCGGAGGTCAAGCTCCGCAACATCGCCCGCGCGTTGCTGCGGCACCACGCCACGCACGGCGGCGGGTGGCAGGTCGCGATCCGCGAGGCGCGGTTCCTGTCGGAGGAGCACCAGCGCAAGGTGGTCGGTGCCCGGCGCGAGTTCGAGCAGATCTGGTACCGGGTCCTGCGGGACGGGGCCACAGCCGGGCAGTGGGGGCCGGTCGACGGCATCGACGTCCGCGCGGTCCTGGGCATGTTCAACTACACGGCGCGCTGGATGCGGTCCGACGGGCCGCTGAGCCCCGAGCAGATCGCCGACCGCTTCGTCGATCTGCTGCTCGACGGCCTCAAGGGCAAGCCCGCCGACCAGTGACGAAGGAGAGCACCGTGGAGATCTCCCACGATGACCAGGGTCCCGTACGGGTCATCACGATGTCGGGGCCCGGGGGCCTGAACGTCTTCACCCTCGACGTGCACGAGGAACTCGGCGCCCGCCTCACCGAGGCCGACGGCGACGACCGCGTCAGGGTCATCATCCTGCAGGGCACCGACCGGAGCTTCTCCGCCGGCGCCGACATCGACTCCTTCCCCGCCGCGCCCTGTGACCCCACCACGTTCGTCACCGAGTTCCTCCAGGCCAACAGCCTGCCCGAACGGCTCCGCAAGCCCGTCCTGGCCGTCGTCCGCGGCAGCGCCACCGCCGGCGGCTTCGAACTCGCCCTGGCCTGCGACTGGATCTTCGCCCTGCCCGAGGCCAGGTTCTCGCTGCCCGAGGCCCGCTTCGGCCTGGTGGCCGGGTACGCCGCGGCCCGCCTGACGCACATCGTCGGCGCCCACCACGCGCGCCGCCTGCTGATGACCGGCGAGTCCCTGACCGCCGACGGCGCCGCGACTCTCGGCCTGCCCGTCACCGTCGCCGACGATCCGCTCCAGGCGGCCCTCGGGATGGCCGACCAGATCTGCCGCGGCACGCCCCACGCCATCCGCCTCATCAAGCAACGCACGGTGGCCCTGGGGCGGGCCTTCGACCCGGACTTCGGCATCTCGGTGGCCGCTTACGCCCAGCTCTGGAACCTCCCCGACACCCGGGAGGCGATCACCGCCTGGCGCGAGAACCGCCCCGCCCGGCAGCGGCCCCTGAACGACCCCTGGCAAACATGACCTGAACAATGGCACGCCTCAGCAGAGCACCCCCCTTTCCTGGAAAACGCTAATTCTCGGCGCCACCACTTCTACGACGCACTACCTCAAGCCGATCTCGATCATTACCCTGCGAGACCGGTCGCCGAATCACGCCCCGACTGGTCGGCGTCCTCACCCAGGGGCGCTTGCGCGCAGACCACCTGCGACGCGCCCCCACCTGACCTTGGCGACCGGCTCCAGCGCCCTGCCGACGCGTCCGAGCACTCCGGCCGATCGACCGGCAGACGGACCGCCCCGACGCGAAGATCGTCAGATCCCACGGCCTCGAAGACCGATGCGCTCCCCGCTGGGAACCTCGACTTCCATTTACGACTGAACGGCACTCCAAAAGTCTTGTACCGATCGGTCTGTACACGTAACCTTGGTGCGATCCGACCGGGAAACGCCTGCGGCGACCGGCCGGTGATATGTCGCAGTCGAGGAGGCTTCAATGAGCGACATCACCATGCAATCGGCGGACGGGCGAAGAGCGGGACGCGGCCAGCGGCGCGTTCTGGTGTCGGCGGCGATCGGGCAGTTCGTCGAGTTCTACGACTTCGTCGTCTACGCCTACGTGGCTTCCACCCTGGCCACGCTGTTCTTCCCCTCCCACGACCGGTTCGCCTCGATGCTGGCGACCTTCGCCGTCTACGCGGTCGGGTTCGGGATGCGCCCGCTGGGCGGGCTGCTGTTCGGCCATCTGGGCGACCGCATCGGACGCCGCGGCGTCCTGGCGGCCATCATCCTGCTCATGGGCGGATCCACCGCGGTGATCGGCGTGCTGCCCACCTACTCCCAGATCGGCTTCGTGGCGCCGCTGCTGCTGATCGCCGCCCGCCTGGTCCAGGGCCTGTCGGTCGGCGGCGAGGCCATCGGGTCCAACGCCCTGGTCGCCGAACACGCGCCCGACCACCGCCGCGGCGCGAACGTGGCGCTCGCGTACGCCTTCGGCGTGATCCCCGCGGTGTTCGCGGCCCTGTTCGTGCTCGCGCTGAACAACATCCTGGGCGACGCCGCCTTCGAGTCCTGGGGATGGCGGATCCCGTTCCTGCTCGGCGGGGTGATCTCCCTGGTCGGCCTCTACATCAGGCGCCGGGTCAGCGAATCACCGGCCTTCGAGGCCGTCCGCAGCACCGAGCGGGTGGCGAAGGCACCGCTCGTGAGCGTCTTCCAGGAACACCGCCGCGCCCTGGGCTTCGCGTTCGTGATGGCCTCGCTGTCCGGTCTGGGCTTCTACTCCCTCACCGGATACTTCCCCTCCTACCTCACCGAATCGGTCAAGCTCAGCGCCACCGACGCACTGGTGTCCAACAGCATCGCCCTCACCGCCGCGTTCATCTCCATGCCCCTGGCCGGACTGCTGTCGGACCGGATCGGCCGCCGTCCCGTCCTGGTCATCGGCGCCGGCACCAGCGCCCTGGCGGCCGTTCCGGCCTACGTCCTGGCCAGCTCGGGATCGATCGGCACCGCGATCGCCGGGCAGAGCCTGCTCGCCTTCACCCTCGGCATCTTCTTCGGCGGCGTCGGCATCGTCTGGCTCGAACTGTTCCCCACCCGAACCCGCTACAGCGGCGCCGCCATCGGGCTGAACGCGGCGTACGTCATCTTCGGCGGCACCGCGCCGATGTTCGGCACCTGGCTGGTCGGCGTGACCGACAGCCTCCTGGCCCCCTCGGTCTACCTGGCCGTACTCGCCACAGTGGTGTTCCTGGTCGCGTGCCGGCTGCCCGAGACCCACCGCACCTCACTGCTCCGAACCGAAGACTCCGACCACGCCACCCCCGACCTCACCCCGGAACTGGAGCCCAAGAAGGCGACCCCCTAATCCCCATCACTCACGACAGGGATACCAGCCGACCATCACGGCCCGGCCGCCCGGCCCACCCAGCCAGGCGGCCGGGCCCAGGCATACGCGCGGCCAACCACAACGACACCCTGAAGCCTTCACGATCTTCTGGGGTGCCTCAGACCATTGCGTTGGCTGGACGGGCGGGGATTACCTCGGGCGTTATGGACGTGGTGTGGGGGGCGGTCAGGATGGCGGGTCCGCAGGTGGGTGCCTTGGAAGGAAGTGCTGCGTGAGCGATGGGCTCGTCGAGACCATGCCGTTCGCCCGGGAGCTGGGCGTCGAGATCGACACGGCGGGGGCGGAGGAGGTGACCGGGCGGTTGGCGTGGGCCCCTGAACGCTGCACCGCGGGCGGGGCCATGCACGGTGGGGCGCTGATGGCGCTGGCCGACAGCCTGGGCGCGGTGTGCGCGTTCCTGAACCTGCCGGAGGGGGCGTCCACGACGACGCTGGAGTCGAAGACCAATTTCTTCCGGGGCGTGCGGGAGGGCGAGGTGCGCCGCGTGTCCCGGCCTTTGCACACCGGGCGGCGGTTCATCGTCGTGCAGACGGACCTGTACGGCGGGGACGGCCGACGCGTCGCCCAGGTGACGCAGACGCAGGCGGTCCTCGCCGGGTGACGGCTGTGACCAGGGGGAACGTGCGACCATGAGGGCACTCGTACAGGGAGGCACCCATGGACGACGTCGTTCTGGTCATCGGCACCCGCAAGGGGCTGTTCATCGCCCGCGGCGGCGGGGGCGGCTGGGAGGTCGATCCGGTCCGCTTCACCTCGGCCCCTGTCACGGCCGCCGCGGTCGACCCCGCCGGCGGGCGGATCCTGGCCGCGGTCAACAGTCCTTTCTGGGGCGTGTCGCTGGTGGTCTCCGACGACCGCGGGCGCACCTGGACCGAGCCCGCCGCGAAGGCCGAGGACGCGCCGATCGCGTTCCCCGCGTCCACCGACGCCTCGCTCAGGGACATCTGGCAGCTGCGCCACTCCCCCACCGAGCCCGGCGTCGTCTACGCCGGGGTGGAGCCCGCCGCCCTGTTCCGTTCCGAGGACGGCGGGCACAGCTTCGCCCTCGTCCGGGGGCTCTGGGACCACCCGCACCGGGCGACGTGGCAGCCGGGAGGCGGGGGCCTGTGCCTGCACACCGTCCTGCCGCACCCCACCGACCCGAGCACCCTGACGGTCGCGATCTCGACCGGTGGCGTCTACCGCTCCACCGACGGCGGCGCCACCTGGGAGCCGCGGAACAAGGGCATCCGGGCCGACTTCGTCCCCGAGGACCCCTATCCCGAGTACGGGCAGTGCGTGCACAAGGTCGACGCGCACCCCTCCAGGCCGGACCGGTTCTTCCTCCAGCACCACGGCGGCGTGTACCGAAGCGACGACGACACCGCCTCCTGGACGCGCATCGACGACGGCCTGCCCGGCGACTTCGGCTTCCCCATCGCCGTGTCCCCGACCAGGCCCGGCACCGTCTACGTCATCCCGCTGACGGCCGACGTGGACCGTACCCCTGCCGGCCACCGCTACCAGGTCTGCCGTTCCGACGACGCGGGGAGGACCTGGACGGCCCATACCAAGGGCCTGCCGGACGAGCCGTGCTACGCGACCGTGCTGCGCGACGCGTTCTGCACCGACCAGAGCACCGGCCTGTACTTCGGCACCCGGGACGGCTGCGTCTACGCCAGCGGGGACGACGGCGAGTCCTGGACGGAGGTCGTGCGCCACCTGCCCGACGTGCTGTGCGTGCGGGCGGCCACGCCGTGAACGTGACGGTCCGCCTGCCGGGCGCGCTGCGCGACATCGCGGGCGCACGGGCGGCGATCCCCGTGGAGGTGCCGGCGGGCGCCACGGTCGGTGACGCGCTGGACGCCCTGGGCCGTGAGCTGCCCGCCGTGGCGCGCCGCGTCCGCGACGAGCGGGGTGCGCTCCGCCCTCACGTCAACGTCTTCCTCGGGGCGACCAACATCCGGGACCTGGACTTCCTCGCCACGCCGGTGAGCCCCGATGTCGAGGTCCACATCCTGCCCGCCGTGTCGGGCGGCTGACGCCTTTACGTTGTAGATCACGAACACTGACTGTCACACCCGCGTGCCATCGTCGGTGTCACCCGACGAGAGGGTGGTGACGATGGACCGCGATGCGTGGCGGCCCTGGCTGGAACGGTGGAGCGAGGAGTGGATCGACGCCCACGACCCCGAACGCGACCGTCCCCACGACGACGACGTCCTGCGGCACCGCTGGCTGGGCTTCGCCCCCGCCGCCCCGGAGCGGATCGCCGCGGCCGAGGCCCGGCTGGGGCGGGCACTGCCCCCCTCGTTCCGCGAGTTCCTGCTGGTCACCGACGGATGGCGGTACGCGGGCAGCTTCATCTGGAGGCTGGGCGGCGCCGGCGAGATCGGCTGGATGCGCGACCTGGACGCGCACTGGATCGAGGCCTACGCACCGAACATCCCGGCGCGGGCGCTGCAGATCTCCCTGGAGGGCGACGCGGCCGTCCTGTTCCTCGATCCAGGTGACGTCGACCCCGACGGTGAATGGGCGGCCTACTTCCAGGCCTCCTGGACGGGCGACGGCCCCCGGCGCCATCCCTCCTTCCACGCCCTCATGCGCCACCTGTACGCGGGCTTCCACGCGCTGCGCCGCCCGCCGGGCCCGACCCGCGACTTCTGGACCGAGGCGACCGAGCGGGCACGCCTCGCCGCGCTCGCCGGGGAGGTCGACGGGCCGCTGGAGGTCCTGGAGGAGGCGTGCCGGTTCGGGATCGAACGCGCCCGGCTGCTGCGCTTCCAGATGCTCACGCTGCTCGGGAACCATGAGATGCAGGTGCAGCACCTCCTCCTGGACGAGGACGCGTGGCTCGCCGGCGACCCGATCCTCGAGGCGGAGCTGCTGCCGCTGCTGTACTCCGAGCACCGGCGCCGGCACCAGTGGGGCGGTTCGGTGCTGGAGTTGCTGAAGGAGCACGGCCCCGAGCGGCTCAGGCCGCTGGTGGCCCGGTACGAGGCGCGGGCCCGCGAGCCCGGTCACCGGCCGCGGTTCGGGCCGCCGGAGTTCGACGAGCGGGTGCGCGCCGTCCAGGCCGGGCTGTCCCTGTCGGGGATGGACGCGGCCTGGCCCGCGCTGCGGGACGCGATGGCCTTCTGGCGCCCGGTGAGCGAGCACCACATCGCGCCGGTGGTCCTGTTCAGCGATCCCCTGCTGGCCACGCTGATCACGCCGGAGCGCGGGCGGGAGATCCTGGCGGTGCGGCGCTGGGGCGGGCCTGGGTGACCCTTGTTTCAGCCCTTCGCCTCGGCCCCGGGCGCGACCAGGTGGGAGTCGAAGAAGGCGAAGATCCGATCCCAGCCGTGGGCCGCGTCCTCCCGGCCCTTGCCGTGCCCCAGGATCACCTTGGAGATCGCGCTCATCGGCGCGGGGAGCTCCGCCTCGGTGAGGAAGCTGTGCCCCGCGCCGGGGTACTCCTTCACGTCGTGCGGGACGTCCAGCACGGTCAGGGCCCGCTCCAGCTTCCCGGCCGCGCCCGAGAGCATGCGGTCGCGGCCGCCGTAGCTGGCCACGACCGGGCAGGCCCCGTCCAGGGCCCGCACCGGGTCGCGCGGCAGGATGCCGTAGTTCACCGCCGCCGCCTGGAAGTCGTACCTGGCCGCGGCCACCAGGGCGAACCCGCCGCCCATGCAGAAGCCGATGACGCCGACCCGGCCGGTGCTGTCGTCCCGCCCGGCGAGCCAGGCGCGGGCGCCCTCGATGTGGTCGAACATCGGGCCGCGCCTGGCGAACAGCTGCCGCATGGCGGCGCGGACGCAGCGCAGCCACGGCGCGCCCCGGTAGAAGTCGGGCAGCAGGGCCAGGTAGCCCTGCGCGGCGAAGCGGTCGGCCTGGGCGCGCATGTCCTCGTTCGCGCCCAGCGCCTCGAACACGACGACCACGGCGGGCCAGGGCCCCTCGCCCTCGGGCACGGCGAGGTAGGCGGGCAGCCGCCCCGCCCCCGCGGGAATGGTGATGTCCGGCATGCGACCCAACCTTGGCCCTCCCGCGGCCGCGTGCCCAGATCCCGGCGGGTGTGACACGCGTCTCAGCGCGGGGAGCCCGGCCGGCGCGGGGCGGTCAGACCTTGCGCCACTTGGGGATCCAGGCGCCGTCCTCGATCTCGTAGTCGCCGAACAGCGCGGGGGCCTCGCGGCGCATGACCTCGCCGACGCGGCCGAACAGCAGCCGGATCTCCTCCTCGGCGCCCGGCGCGGTGCGGTTCTCGACGATGTGCCGCAGGGTGCGGACGTTGGCGGTCCACACCAGGCCGGTGGCCACGCCCTCGGGCGCGAAGCGGCGCATGAACGAGGTCTTGTGCTTCTTCTCCTTGAACGGCACGCCCTCGTCGTCGAGCCCGAAGCGCCCGGCCATCCAGCCCTGGAACTCCTCCATCTGCTCCAGCAGCGCGGTGGCCCGCTTCATCAGCTCGGGGTCCTCGCGGGCCCACTCGGGGAACCAGAACGGGATGTCCTGCAGCCGCACGAACCGCAGCGACTCCTGGGAGATCGCGACGCCGGGGCGGTGCCGGACCAGCTCGTGGGTCAGCACCCGGCTGACGTTGTGCAGCACGAAGCTGAAGCTGACGTGCTCCAGCACCGATCCGTGCATGCTGCGCAGGATGTTCTCCAGGTACTGGTCCTGGTCGGTGCGGATCTTGGTGACGTTGGGGTTGAGGCCGGGCTCCCAGGAGCGGTAGCACAGCCGCCCGGCGAACTCGGCGAGGTTCTGCGGATCGTTCAGCTCGGCGTCCAGGTCGCCGCGGTCGAGCCGTTCCAGCCACGACTCCCCGCCGACGTCCCGCAGGTACCGGGCCACCTCGTCGTAGTCCAGCTCCGGCCGCGCGACCAGGTACACCTCCGGCTCGACGCTCTTCACTCTGTCCCCCACGCCTTGTCCGCCGCTTCACATCGAGCGCAGCCCGGGGCTGCGCCGAGAGCACGCTACGCCATCCCGTCCCGTCCCCGCTCCCCACCCCGCCGTTCGTCAGGTGCGTCCGGGATGACACTCATGAATCTATCCCGCAGACTGGATGTTTCCAGACGGAAGGGCCATGTGGTGGGTGCGACATGGGTGGTGCCGGTGCGGGCGGCGCACCGGGCGAGGCCGGTCGGCCTCGGTGATCGTTTCGAGGACGGGCCGTGACGGAGCTGAAGGTCCTCGGCGCCTGCCCGCTGGACTGCCCCGACGGCTGCTCGTGGGTGGTCACCGTCCGGGACGGGGAGGCGGTCGCCCTGCGCGGCAACCCCGGCCACCCGTACACGCGGGGCGCGCTGTGCACCAAGGTCAACCGGTGGCTGGAGCGCGCGTCCCAGCCGGACCGGATCCTGTACCCGCTGCGCCGGGCCGGCCGCAAGGGCGAGGGGCGCTTCGAGCGGATCACCTGGGACGAGGCGCTCGACGAGATCGCCGCCCGGGTGGGGCGGGTGGTCGAGGAGCACGGCGGGGAGGCGGTCTGGCCGTACTGGGGCACCGGCACGCTCGGCTACGTCCAGGGCCTGGAGGGGCAGGCGGGGCGGCGGCTGTTCAACCTGCTCGGCGCCTCCGGGCACGAGGCCGACATCTGCTCGGCGGCGGGCATCGCGGGGCTGAAGTGCACGATCGGCTCGGCCGGCGGCATGGATCCCGAGGACCTCGCGCACTCCCGGCTGATCATCCTGTGGGGCACCAACCCGCTGACCAGCGGCCACCACGTGTGGAAGTTCGTGCAGGCCGCGCGGCGGGAGGGCGCGCACGTGGTCGCGATCGACCCGGTGCGGACCCGCACGGCCGCGCAGGCCGACGAGCACCTGGCGCCGCTGCCGGGCACCGACGCGGCGCTGGCGCTGGGGCTGCTGAACGTCGTCGTCGGCCTCGGCGCGCAGGACGAGGACTTCCTGGAGCGGCGCACGCTGGGCTGGCCGGAGTTCCGGGCCCGGATCGGGGAGTTCCCGCCCGCCCGGGCCGCGGAGATCACCGGCGTGCCCGAGGAGCGGATCGTCGCGCTCGGCGAGCGGATCGCCCGGACCCGCCCGACCGCGATCCGCGCGACGCAGGGCCTGCAGCGGCACGCGGGCGGCGGCTCGGCGCTGCGGACGCTGGCGTGCCTCCCGGGCGTGACCGGCGACTGGGCGCGCCTGGGCGGCGGCCTGGTCTTCTCCACCTCCGGGCACATCAGGCTGAACCGCCGGGCGCTGTACCGCGACGACCTGCGGCCCGGCGGCCCGGGCTTCCGCCGGGTGCTGTCGATGAGCCGGATCGGCGAGGGCCTGCTGGAGGTGGACGGCCCGCCCGTCAAGGCGCTGTTCGTGATCGCCGCCAATCCGGCCGGCAGCGCGCCCCACCAGAACAGGGTCCGCGCGGGGCTGTCCCGCGAGGACCTGTTCACGGTGGTGCTGGAGCAGTTCCCGACCGACACCACCGACTACGCCGACATCGTGCTGCCCGCGACGATGCAGCACGAGCACGCCGACCTGCACGAGGGCTACGGGCACCTCTACCTGGCCTGGAACGAGCCCGCCGTCGCCCCGCCCGGAGAGTGCCTGCCGACGACGGAGACGTTCCGGCGGCTGGCCCGGCGGATGGGCCTGGACGACCCGGCGCTGCAGGAGTCCGACGAGGCGCTGGCCGAGCAGGCGCTGGCGTCCGGGCACCCCTACCTGGAGGGGATCACGCTCGACCGGCTCCGCAAGGAGGGGTTCGTGCGGCTGGCGGTGCCCGACCCGTTCATCCCGTACGCCGACGGGTTCCCCACGCCGTCGGGGAGGCTGGAGTTCGTGTCCGCGCGGGCCCGGGGCGCCGGGCTGGACCCGGTCGCCGGGTACACGCCGCCGGCCGAGGTCGCCGACCCCGTGCGGGCCGCGGCCTACCCGCTCGCGCTGATCTCGGCGGCCTCGCACCACTTCCTCAACACCGTGTTCGGGAGCGACGTGGAGCTGCGGCGCCGCGCCGGGAACGGGCCGTCGGTGCGGCTGCATCCCGGCGACGCCGCGGCGCGGGGCCTGGTGGACGGGCAGCGGGTCAGGGTCTTCAACGACCGGGGCGCGTTCGAGGCGGTGCTGGAGACGACCGACGCGGTGCGGCCGGGCGTCGCGGCGACGACCAAGGGCCACTGGGCGAAGTTCTCCGGCGGCGCCAACGCCAACGCCGTGGTGGCCGAGCGCGCCACCGACCTGGGCGGCGGGCCGACGTTCCACGACACCCGCGTCGAGGTGGAACCGCTGCCCTGATCCGCCGCGTCAAGATCTTCCGGAACGGTACGGTGTGGGCGCACGGAGGGGCGGATGACGATGCGGGCCGAGCTGGATCGGGCGAGGAAGTACGAGCGGCAGGGCAAGCCCGGGGAGGCGGTCCGCCTCTACGCGGAGGTCGCCGCGGCGCTGGAGGCGCGGGGCGACTGGGCGTCGGCGGTGGCGGTCCGGGGCCGGCAGGCCCGCGCGCTCCAGGACGCGGGCCGCCTTGGGGAGGCGATGCGGGCGCTG